>NZ_KB899170.1 GCF_000378065.1 Porphyromonas gulae DSM 15663
GACAATCGCGTCCTGCATCGTGCAGGAAGCAAGAATCAGCTGACAATCGCGTCCTGCATCGTGCAAGAAGCAAGAAGCAAGAAACAGCCGACAATCATTCCTTATTTCTCGCCTATCGGTACAAGCATTGATTTGACGAGGAAAGGAATACTTCTCTGATGGAAATTCGGTGAAATTTCTGTTTGCTCGGTGCCCATGTACCGGAGGTTTGACCTTGCCCGAAGAGAACTAAGAATCTGCTCTGAGCAAAAGAATACAATGAAACTCCCGTGCAGCAATCTTACCGCAGATACGATTTTGACAAGGGAAATTATAGCGAAAGCGCAGACCCCTTGGATGTAGGAGTCTGCGCCTTCTTTTTTCTGAACCTCAACTTTTTAGGCTCTGCTTAGTGTCGGAATTTTTTCACAGATGAGTCGTTCTTTCTATTTCCTTTCCGAAAACCGCGTCCCGTATCGAAGCCGAAGTCATCGTCATCATCGTCGTCCCAACGATTGCGGGTCCTGCTTTCGGAACGAGGCTTCCCAGCATTGCGTTGCGATGGAGCTTCCTTGTGTTGTTTGGGTCTCGGATTTTTTCGCTTTTCATCCTGTCTGCCGCCTTGATTGGAGGCGGAGGGTGCGAGCCGTTCTTCATATTTGCGCAGGGAGATTTCTTCACGAATGAGATCCTTGATAGGAATGTCAATATCATCAAGAAGAACAATGTCTTTTTCGCAGACCAAATCCGTTAAGCGAGCGATTCGGCCATTGATTTTCACTCTTCCTTCGGTGATGTATTTCTCTGCTTCGCGGCGGGAGCCGAGTCCGGCATCGCTAATCAGCTTATTAATTCTCAGTTTCATCTGAATTCAAATCAGTAAGTGTGGAAACTATTTTGTTAATGATAAGTTGAGGTTCAATCTGAGTACGGCAGGCATAATCCTTGCGGAAGCAGGGTTTATTGCCGAAAACGGAGCAAGGCCGGCAATCCAGGTCTGCTCCGATACAATCTTCTATGCATTGCCCATATCCGAGAAATCCTGCTGCCGGATGCGTGGCACACCAGATAGAGATAACCCGTGTGCCTACCAATGATGCGAAGTGCATATTGGCACTATCCATCGAAACCATACAGTGCAAGGCGTGAATAAGGGATAGCTCCTCCGGCAGTGATAGCAGACCGGCAACGGATACGACGCGCGGCGATTCGTCTGCCCACTGCTCCAATATTTTTTTCTCTTTCCCCTTACCTCCGAAAAGAAAAATCTGCACATCGTCTCTTTCGGCCAGCGTGCGTACTACTTCATGCATTTTCTCTGGCGGATATGTCTTGGCTTCATGGCCGGCAAATGGTGCTATCCCAATGAGGTGGTGTCCGGAGCCTATCTCCACTATCGGAAGTTCGGTAGAGATATGGCCGGAGTCGTTCAGAAGAATGGGGTAGGGAGGATGTATTTCAAGCCCGGCTTTGTGAAAAACCTGAGCATATCGTTCTATTACGGAAGGTAATCGGGTTGGCTTTTTGGGTGGCTTGGCCGTAAGTTGCCGAAGTTGTAGCCGCGGTTTCTTCAGACAAAACCCTTTGACTCCAAAAAAGCGAAGATAGAAGCGAATAATCTTGGATCTGATTACGTTGTGCAGGTCGATGACATAGTCGAACTGCTCATCCTTGAGCCGTCTGATGTACGTGAGAAGGCCGATCAGGGAAGACTCCTCGTGCTTAATGTCGATCCCCATTCCCTCCAAATTGTTCGGAGGGTTGATCAGTAGCGATGTCAGGAAAGGCTGGGTCAGCAGGGTAAAACTATGCTGTGGGTATGCCTTGGCCACTGCATACAAAACCGGTATTGTCATTGCCACATCGCCTATTGCCGACAAGCGGACTATCAGATAACGAGCCATGGGAGAACGACAGAAAGGAAATAAACGGGGAACTTGTGGTTGTCCGTATGGAGAGCGGATTAAGTGAAGGGCCTTTATTTTCTACTTCTACTTCTTGCCCAAAAGAATCGGATTGAGAGTGGGGTCGTTGTACATTTTCATCTGCTTGTAGACTTTCATGTACTTGCGACCGGCTGCTATATCATCCACAAGCTGGTCGATAGCCGTACAGAGGTCGGCATCCTGTTCGATAAGCACTCGGAGCTTCTCCTGACATTTGGCTCGGTGTGCATCGTCGGCATCGGGACGCTCAGTAGCCAAGCGCATATTGTAGATTTTGAGCTTCAGTATCGAAAGGCGATCGATTGCCCATGCCGGACTTTCGGTGTTGATCGTAGCATCGGGCAGTACCTTCACATCCTTGTATGTATCGAGAAAATAGCTGTCTATCAGCTCTACAAGATCGGTTCTGTCTTGATTGGATTTGTCGATACGGCGTTTGATCACCAACGCATCAGCCGGATCGATGTTGGGATCACGAATAATATCTTCCATATGCCACTGGGCATTATCGATCCAATTCTTCAAAAACAAATAATGCTCGATCGTTTGAGGCCGATATGGATTGTTGCAGGCTGCGTCTATGCTGTCAGTGACATTATAGGCTTTGATGGCCTCATCGAAAATCCCGTTGCACAACTTGCTGATAGTCATAATTATTATTGCCGCTTAATTTTTCAAAATTATAATGCTATGCGGACAAAGATATATAAAAAACCGATTGGTGAACTCTAAAATTAAGTCCATCCAATCGGTTTTGTAAATTGCTAAAAAGCAGCTATATTTTAATGAGTCTTTTTTTGACTCTCTTTCTTATTGCTTGTCAGTTGTCTTTCCGTGATTCTTGGCGTGCGGGCAGTTTCCTGCTTTAGCCTTGTCTTTGCCTTCGCAAGATTTGTGGCCGTGTTTGCTCTTGCACTCGCCTTTTCCTGATTTGTGGCAGTCACTCTTCTTGCAGTCTTTGGCTTTGTCTTTGCTGCAACCCTTTGCATTGGCATCCTTAGCCTTATCCTTGCAGCAGCCTTTGGCGTCTTTGGCCTTGTCTTTGCAGCTCTCGCCGGCTTTCTTCGCGTCGCAAGCTTTGTCGTGGTGACGCGCACACTCTTGTTTCTTTGCTGTTTGTTCTGTCTTAGCGGCTTCTACTTTCTTTTGCGTTTGAGCATTTACTGTCGTGCCTACCAAGAGACCGATACCCATGAGGGCTGTAACTACAATCTTTCTCATTGTTCTTTGCTTATTGTTTTTAATGTTTTGAGTCACGGTATCACCATTAAATAGCAATCAGTGCTGATTTTGGCAACCGTCCTTATAACAGTCGGATTCGCTTTTTTGTTGTGAGTTTAATCACAGATCTGTCGAGAAGCTTATCGGCATGCTTCGAGTATGCGGCGAGCCATAGGCCCATCGACATCCAATGCTTCGCCATAGCTGACCCCTCGTTCGATAAACCGACGCTCTATTTCCTCTATCACCTCTGCTCCTATGTGCATCTCTTCCAGTCGCGTCTTCAGTCCGAGTTCGCGGAAGAATTCCTCTGTACGAACGATAGCAGCATCTATACGTTCCTCCTCCGTTCCCTCTTTTATATCCCAGATTCGTTCGGCATATTGGAGCATCTTCTCCCTCTTGTGATCGTGTCCCAAGGTGCGAAGAGTACCCGGTAGCACTATGGCCAGCGTATGCCCGTGCGTGAGTCCGGTCAGCGCCGTTATCTCATGTCCGATCATGTGCGTAGCCCAGTCTTGTGTGACACCCATGGCAATAAATCCATTCAGTGCCATCGTGGCACAGAGCATAAAGTCGGCCATCAGATCATAGCTGTGCGGATTCTCACGGATCAGAGGGGCAATCTCTTTCAGCGTAAGCATAATGCTCTCCGCCCATCGATCCATCAGACGGCTTTGTCCCGGAGTCGTTATATACTGTTCTATGACATGGACGAAGCTGTCAGCCAGGCCACAAGCTATCTGATAGGGAGGAAGGCTGAAAGTCACTTCCGGATCGAGAATGGAGAAAACGGGAAAATTGCCTCGGAAAACGAGCTTCTCTTTCGTTTCTTCTCTTGAGATGATAGCCCCGCTGTTCATTTCCGATCCCGTAGCCGGTATGGTCAGCACCGTCCCAAGTGGGAGTATCGTGTCTCGGCTGTAACCTTTGAGTACCAGTTCCCAGGCATCTCCTTCGTAGGGGATGGCTGCTGCTATCAGCTTGCTACCGTCTATTACAGAGCCGCCACCGACGGCAAGGACAAACTGACAATTATGTTCTTTGCCCATGGCCACCGCTTTCCGAAGAGTTTCTATTTTAGGATTGGACTCGATACCCCAAAACTCCACCAAATTATAGCCATCAAGAGCATCCTTTACGGCCCGGTATACGCCATTGTATCGAACGCTACCACTTCCGAAAGTGACTAAGACAGGAACACCGGCCGGCACTCGTTTGGGTAGTTCTTTGATCATCCCTTGTCCGAAGATAAGTTCGGTAGGATTCTTAAACTTAAAATTGTTCATGATGAATATGCTTTTTGTCTATAGCCGGTGAAATGTCGTTCCGGCCCATCTTTCCAAAGATAGCAAATTCTTCATCATACGGGAAAACATGTTTTTCAATGTAAAGAATTGCATATGCCGGTGTTTCCAAGTGATGAAGGTCTAGATCAGATGTAAATTATGGGCGTTTTCAGAGATCTTTTATTTAATGCTCAAATATTCGGATATTAAATAAGAGGGTTAATTCATGTAGCCGATTTCGACGAATAGTTTCTTCCAACATTCATAGATATTTGCCGGAGAGTAAGACTTGACCATCAGCTCTGATTCTCGTCCCATTTGCTTGCGAAGAGTTTCATCGTCCATCAATAAACGTAACTTATCCGCGAAGTCTTCATGTGCTTCCATTGGCACAAGGAAACCATTGCGGCCGTTTTCGATCAGTTCCCTCGGGCCGGTCGGACAGTCGTATGAGATTATAGGTAGTGCATATGCTTCCGCTTCGAGAAGTACCATTGGTAGTCCTTCGAAACGGGAAGTCATTAGATAAATAGCAGATGATTCGTAGTATTTGCGAATTTCGGGCGTAGATGGATGTATTTCTATTTGCGACTCCATATTGCGAGATGCAATTTCTTTGCGTAGCATCGGTTCATCTTCGCCATCTCCGACTATGATAAGCTTCCAATCAGGCCTTTCACGCAGCACTCGTGATGCATCTTCTATCATAAACTCGAAACCTTTCTGGTAGGTAAGCCTTCCAATCGCTAACATTTGCTTCTGATCAGTAGTATTCCTTTGGACTGTGGTAAATGAAACTTGATTGGGTATGGCATATACTTTGGAGCGTCCACGCAAAATCGCCTTAAATGATTGCTGATCTCTTTTGGTCAGTGCTACAACGGCATCAAGCCCTGAATACAGAAACCCTCTTATGCGTTTTGTAATAGGGCGGGCAATATCATAAGAAATATGTTCGCATCCGATCGTAAATATTCTGCCTCGGTTACTGATCTGAGACAAAATTGTATTGATAAAAATATTAGTTCCTATCAATAAAATCGGTTCACGCTTCTTGCATAGGGCTTTTATTCTTCTATAAGCCTTGAGGTACACTGTTTTACGAGCCAATGCATTGCCATAAAACCTAATTCCGAGGTGGTGTACTTCTATCCCTTTTTCTACTTGGAAGGAAGGCTCTCCTTCTTTTGTACAAACGCTGACTAATGATACGCGATGACCATTGGCATGTAGGTTGTTAGCCAAGTTGATCACGGCGCGTTCTGTACCGGCACGGTTTGTTATCGTATCTAACAGCAGATAAATCATAGAGAATATTTTAAACGGTTCTTTTTTTAAGAAATTCATCAGGGCTATTTGTCGTATTAATAGCTTCAAATATTATTGATTGTAATTCCTATGTGAATCTATTTCATTTGATTGATATTCCGGGTAAGCATGCGGTTTGTTGATCGCAATATGCATATTCAGCTGCAATATTCATGATTTTTTTTGATATTCCAAAGATTCTCTTCAGGGATTTGCCATTTGTTGGTCATCTTATTGTCTTTTGCAGATGTTTTCCCACAAACCTGATAAAAATCATTTCACCTCATTGATTTTTCTGTAGGATTAAAGGATAATTTCCTTTCGGTACCTCCTTCAATAGTCAAAACCGGAGTGTTCTTAGGAAGTTTTCTTGCATAGCCCTTTATCGGAGGGCATAATGTGCCTTGTTGTCGATTTTTATATGCAAAATTAAGGTCTTTGAGCTTTCTTTTCCTTTGTGTATGAGGCTTGTTCGCGCTTTTTTCTCGTTGACTAACGATTCTCCTTTATGTTTTTGCAATATCAAAATACGCGCCAAAAAAGTTTTCAACAACGAAGATGAGTTTGGAATGATTCCAAATAAGCACCTGAATGGAAGTGGATTTTGAAGTCAAATGGATGAGAAAACGTGCTTTTTTAGTTTGAATTTCGATCTAAGAGAGATAAGTAAACGATTTATATACAAATCATTTTCAATTTATATAGATATCGTTTTTGATTTATACATAAATTGTTTTCCATTTATATATAGATTGAAAGTGATTTGTATATAAATCGCAGGCCGAAAAAGGCTTTTTCGAGAGCCGAAATAAAAGAGGCACTCGCTTGATTCGTAGGCGAATCAAGCGGGTGCCTTATGAGTTTGAGATGGCATCGAGGCCTTATTCCGGATTACTCCTCATAGCATGAGAAATCTTTTGTCTGAGACCCTTGCAGGATATCGGATTATGATTAGGTGTAAAGTGGGAGAGTAGGGCAGTTGTATTGTCTGCCGAGTATGTATTAACAGCAAAAGTTGAAGTCTCTAATCGTGTAATCATTTTCAGTACAATATATCTTTAATTTACTTGTATTCAGCAAGAAAAAACGCTTGCTTTAGTCTATGCGTCTCTTCGTCCTATGAAAAGAGGGCTTTATCAGACAGGGCAACCGCATCAAAATATAAGTGCCTGATTATCAATCATAGTTTTGAGTGCATTCTTTATCTTTGGGTATAATCTCCGAAATGCAATCATTTGAAAATTAGCAACTTGTATTTTCCCGAAATTTTTGATGCGGTTGCCCTGTTTATCAGACGCAGCAAAGCGTAGCGAAAAACATTTTAGGATATCTTTTCTGCTCAAATTAGTTGTTAGCGTGGATTATATGCGAATCATTTTTCCAACCAGGAGTATAAGAGAAAATAGCAATATCACCAGGTGCTATGTTCGTAGAATAACATTTTGTAGGCATATTGTATTTTGCTATTTCGTGCCATGTTGATCCATCTTCTTTATTTAATCTATATACTTTATACTTAGGATCTGGGTTTAAGCAAAAACCGAGACTTATGGAATTATTTGGGTCCCGATTAACAATGACCATATACTCTTTTATGGGTTTGGGAGATACAGAATTACTGAAAGAAGCATTTGCTCTTAAAAACGAAACTACAGCACCGTGGTTGCTAGTAGCAAGATTATCAAAAGCTTTCGGCAAATGCCAATTATACAGTCGCTTTGTCCCTAATGGGATATTATCGCCTGTATGCAAAGTTTTTATGACGCGAGAATTGAAAAAAAGCCATGAAATTTTTTTTAGCTCCATATTCATTGCTTTAACAGTTTCATAAGTCTGTGTTTTATTCCCAAAAGGATCTAAAGGACCATCGTGGTATCCTGGTGCATTGGGCGTTAAATAAGAAAAGTATTGAATTCCTTTTGCTCCATATGCTAAGTTGCTGTAGACTTGAAGTCTCAAATTGCTGAGCGTAGGAATTGGTTGTATATAATCCTCTTCAGAATCGAAAGGGATCATAGCTGTAGACAAAGCAAAAGCCCAAAATGGTTTATTTGATTTTTTTGCAGCTCTAGATATTACTTCTAAATCACGATACCACCATTTTCTCAAAACAAGATCAGGGCTATTGTTGAATTGGCAAATTGGATAATGATCAAATGAGATAATTGGAGCATTCGGTATTGAATTAATGAAATCTGAAATATAATTTGTATATACATGGTCTGGATCTCCGTATCCTGGGAAAAGATTGATGTAACAGGGATGAATAAGGTTTGAATCAATCTTTTGAATTGTATCGATCCAAGTCGTGAGTGTTTGGAACATATCTTGTCGAGGCTCATCGTAAACAAAATATCCTGCAAGAGCAGGATGATCTTTATATTTTGCCACTAGTCTTTTCATCTCGGATTCTGAACAGTATATTGGGCAGACATGTAAGAATGTCTTTATTCCAGCTTGCTTAGAGAACTCTAAACTTCTTTTCAAATCCTCTTCTCCAGCATGGAAAGATAGATTATGTGTGAATCCAGCATTTTTTAAATCCATGTAATTTTCTTTAGTTGTCATTTCACCCCTTAAACTATACCAAGCAAGAATAGGGAGCTCTTGAAGCCCAAAGTCATTGTTGTAAGGGGAGCGCGAATTGAAGAAATCTTCTTGATTGGAGGTCGAAGTAAAAGTCTTTTCTCCTTCCGTACATGAAATGCATGTCAGGGAAATGATCAATAAAAGTAGGCGGATTCTGAAAAAAATCATGTTGGAAAATTTTTAAATTAAACTTGAATGAGTTTTCAAAATTAGTTTATTTTGTTGATGTATGCAAATCTTTCTGTGCGTAATCATACGTCAGTTCGACGTAAGAAAAGGTCAATGAATTTGTTTTCTGATTAGGAGTAAATGCCAAAGAACGTGGGCATTATGCTTGAAAAAGTAGCGAATTATTTGTGTATTAGTATTTGAAAGAACAAATAAAACAGAACAACCGCATCAAAATGTAAGTACCTGATTATCAATCGTATTTTTGAGTGCATTCTTTTTCTTTGAGTATAATCTCCGAAATGCAATCATTTGAAAATTAGCAACTTGTATTTTCCCGAAATTTTTGATGCGGTTGCCTTGGTATGAGTATATCATCTGACAGTCAGTTGACAAATAAGACTACCTTTGCACTCGGAAACAGCGGCTAAAAATAGATGCCGACAAAATATCGATTTCATTATGGCGGTCACTATCTATCATCCGGCAGAATTGCCTCAGCGACAAGCTGAAAAATCCCCTAATAAGACCATAATCAAGTATTACGATCGCGAAAGCAAACAATGGCGTAATATCAACTGGAGCAAATTTGCAGCCGGCGTCATGAATGCTGCGAAAGCATTAGCCGAGATCGGCTTGGAACCGGGGGAACGAATCGGTATCTATTCCCCCAATATGGTACACTGTCTGTATACCGAGTTGGGGGCCTTCGCCATGCGGGGTGTAGTAGTGCCTTTGTATGCCACAAGCTCACCGGAACAGTTACGGTTCATCGTGGAGGATTCATCCATGGAGACACTGTTTGTCGGAGAGCAGTTCCAATACAACAATGCTTATCGGGTACAGAAAGAATATGGTACGCTAAAGCGCATAGTCGTATTCGATGAGCGCGTGGTGCTCAATCCGGAGGATAAGACTTCGAAATACTTTTCCGAATTTGTTCGTTTGGGTGATTCCATGCCGAACGAGACCAAGGTCAAAGTCTCTTCCCGCGAAGCCATTCCCTCTGATCCGGCACTGATCATCTATACGTCGGGCACCTCCGGCAGGAGCAAGGGCGTACTTCTGCGGCATAGCAATCTGATGTGTCAGATGAAAGTCCATAGTGAGCATATCCCCGTCTATGGGCCGGGTGAGCTGTCGATAGCTTTCCTGCCGATGAGTCATATTTTCGAAAAGGCGTGGACCCTCTTTTGCCTGACAACGGGAACGAGGATAGCCATCCTGAGAGATCCCAAGAAAGTACTGGAAGCGCTGCCTCAAATACGCCCCTCGCTCATGTGCAATGTGCCGCGATTTTGGGAGAAGGTGTATCAGGGCGTAAACGAGAAGATGGCCTCCTCCCCTCGCATTCTGAAAGGTCTTTATAGACGTGCTATGGCCGTGGGGCAGCGCTATCGGTTGGACTATTGGAACGAAGGAAAGCGTGCTCCGCTGCTTCTGAGTATGCAATATGCCTTTTACAACCGGACGATATTCACCCTGCTCAAGCGGGTGCTGGGACTACAGCGTGGACGCTATTTCCCTACGGCCGGAGCACCGCTATCGGATGAGATCAACGTGTTCCTTCAGTCTGTAAACATTCCTATCATTGTCGGATATGGTCTGTCCGAAACGACGGCCACTGTATCCTTCTACCCACAGCGAGGATTCAAGATCGGCTCCATCGGCAAAGTGATGCCGGGGCTGGACGTCCGAATAGATCCGGACAATAACGAGATACTGGTCAAGGGCGAATCCATCATGTCCGAGTACTACAAGCTACCGGAGGAAACAGTGGCAGCTTTCACGCCAGACGGTTATTTCCGTACGGGCGATGCCGGACGCATGGATCCGGATGGCACCCTTTATTTTCTGGAGAGAATAAAAGACCTGTACAAGACTGCCAACGGAAAGTACATAGCTCCGCAGATGATCGAGGGCATGCTGGCCAAGGATTCCATCATCGAACAGATAGCGGTAATAGGCGACAGATTCAAGTACGTGAGTGCTCTGGTCTATCCGAATTGGGAGCTGGTACGACGGGCTGCTATCAAGCGAGGACTTACGGAAGCCAGGAGTATGTCTGTGGACGAGATGGCTGTAAATCCTGAAATCAACCGTCTGATGATGGCCAGAATAGAAGCGGCGCAGGATTCGCTCGCTGCCTATGAAAAGGTGAAGTACATTACGCTCCTCGCTGAACCTTTCACATTAGAGAAGGGAGAACTGACCGAAACGATGAAGTTCAAAAGGCGGGTAATCAACGAACACTACGCCGAAGCCATCGAAAAGATGTACCTTTGAGCTTCGTTTTCCCCTATGCACTGTCCCGGAAGCATACGGAGCGCATTCGGGTACAGTGGTTTTTCGGCAGATGTTATTGGGACGCCGAACGAAGCAAAAACTAACAAAACACATATAATTATCGATGATTACTATAGACCAACTGAACTCTCTGTTGGAGCGCCGTGATGCGCTGAGGGGGTATCTTTGACGTCGATAACAGACGTATCCAATTAGAAGAGGAAGAACTGCGCACACAGGATCCTGCCTTCTGGGAGGACAACAAGCGTGCCGAGGCACAGATGCGCAAGGTGAAAGAGCTGAAGAGCTGGATAGACTACTACGATGCCATCGACACGGCTGCCGAGGAGGTGAAGCTCGCTTTCGAATACTGCAAGGAGGGTATATCCACTGAAGAGGAGGTGGATGAAGCCTATGCTCATGCCATCCGGCTGATAGAAGAGGTGGAGCTGAAGAATATGCTCCGATCCGAAGAGGATCACTTCGGTGCCGTGCTCAAAGTGAATGCCGGTGCAGGAGGAACCGAGAGCCAAGACTGGGCTTCCATGCTGGTGCGTATGTACCAGCGTTGGGCAGACAAGCAGGGGTATCAAGTAACGATAACCAACTGGCAGGATGGAGATGAAGCAGGTATTAAGACTGTGACGATGCAGGTGGAAGGCAATTTGGCCTACGGATTCCTCAAGAGCGAGAATGGGGTACATAGACTCGTTCGCGTCTCTCCCTATAACGCACAAGGTAAGCGTATGACATCGTTCGCCTCCGTATTCGTCGTGCCGCTGGTGGACGATTCTATCGAGATCGAGATCAATTCTGCCGGTATCAGTTGGGATACTTTCCGCTCAGGTGGAGCAGGTGGACAGAACGTTAATAAGGTAGAGACGGGAGTCCGACTGCACTACAAGTACAAAGATCCAGAAACGGGAGAGGACAAAGAAATCGTGATCGAGAATACGGAGAGCCGTACCCAGTACGATAACCGCGAAAATGCTATGCGGCTGCTCCGCTCACAGCTCTATGAGATGGAACTGCAACGCCGACGGGCTGCAGAGGCCAAAGTGGAGGCCGGCAAGAAAAAGATAGAGTGGGGATCGCAGATCCGCAGCTATGTATTCGATGATCGCCGTGTGAAAGACCATCGTACCAACTATCAGACGAGCAATGTCAATGCCGTTATGGATGGTGACATAGATGATTTTATCAAGGCTTATCTGATGGAATTTGCCGGTGAAGAGGCGTAATCGACTTTTGCCTCTGAAAGGAGGGATTCGTTGATCAAAGGAAATGGGTCAGGCTTGCATCGGCAGTCGGCCCATTTCTTTTTTGCAGGAAGTCCGGACATGTCGTCGGTTTATCGGCTTACATACACCTATAGGCATGGTTTTTGTATCTCATGTTCTTTCGGGTAGTAGGCACTATATTCCTGCTACAGGACGAGGAAATAGCCGACTTTCTCCCGATAGAGCTTCTCTTTTTATCTTACCTTTGTGCCGAAGAACTCAATCAGCTATTACAATATGGATATTGCCGTAGTCGGTATCGGCTATGTGGGACTGGTCAGTGCTACTTGCTTTGCGGAGTTGGGAGCAAATGTTCGCTGCATAGATACTGATAGAAATAAAATCGATCAGCTGAATAGCGGGACTATCCCCATCTATGAGCCGGGGCTTGAAAAAATGATAGCTCGCAATGTGAAAGCCGGCAGACTGCGATTCGGAACGGAGATAAAGCAAGCCGTGCCGGAAGCCGATATTGTATTCATAGCGGTGGGTACACCGGCCGGTGAAGACGGCAGTGCGGATATGAGCTATGTGCTCGATGCTGCTCGTAGTATCGGTCGTGCCATGAGCCGTTATATTCTGGTCGTTACCAAGAGTACCGTGCCGGTGGGATCGTACCGACTGATCAGGAAGGTTATACAGGAAGAATTGGACAAGCGTGAGGTGCTGATTGACTTCGACATCGCTTCTAATCCGGAGTTTCTGAAAGAAGGAAATGCCATCGATGACTTCATGAAACCCGATAGAGTGGTCGTGGGAGTGGATTCGGACAGGGCACGCGAACTGATCACAAGTCTTTATAAGCCAATGCTCTTAAACAACTTCCGTGTTCTTTTCATGGACATTGCTTCGGCTGAAATGACCAAATATGCTGCCAATGCCATGCTGGCCACTCGGATCAGCTTTATGAATGATGTGGCCAACTTGTGCGAACGAGTGGGTGCAGATGTCTCGATGGTTCGTCTCGGTATCGGTTCCGATTCACGTATAGGCAGCAAGTTTCTGTACCCGGGTTGTGGGTACGGTGGATCCTGCTTCCCCAAGGATGTCAAAGCTCTTATCAAGACAGCAGAAGACAACGGTTACACGATGGAAGTCCTACAAGCCGTTGAACGTGTGAACGAGAAGCAGAAGAGTATCCTGTTCGATAAGTTCTCGGCCTATTATAATGGCGATGTTCAAGGTCGGCGTGTGGCAATATGGGGGCTTTCATTCAAGCCTGGTACCGATGATATGCGTGAAGCCCCTTCGCTGGTACTCATCGAGAAGCTGCTGGAAGTTGGTTGCAGGGTCCGAGTGTACGATCCTGTGGCGATGAAAGAGGCACAAAAAAGATTGGGCGACAAAGTGGAATATGCCACGGATATGTGCGATGCAGTCCGGGGAGCAGAGGCTTTGTTCCATGTGACGGAATGGAAGGAATTCAGAATGCCTGACTGGGCAGCTCTCTCTCGAGCGATGGCTTCACCTTTGGTCATTGATGGTCGTAATGTGTACGAGCTTCCGGCGGACAGCGATTTTACCCTGCTTAATATCGGTAATTCCGCTATCGAATCTGCCTCAACCAAATAGATAAAATAGATAATCATGTTACCTTATTTCGTTTTATTTGGTTTCCTTGCGGTAATGTTCCTTGCAGATAAATATGATGATCGTTTCAAACCCTTCGTCTTTTGGATATCAGGACTCGCTCTTGTAATTTTCTCCGGTACAAGGATCGGGATGGGACGGGATTATAAAATTTACGAATATGCCTATCAATTTCCGGATAGTAAAACAGCCCACAATTTCGAGTTGATATGGCAATGGATCAATAAAGCCTTTCATTCTTTGAACTTGGATTTTCATACATGGCTTATATTGGTATCCTTTGTGACCATTCTCCTGATGTTCATCGGGATGAGAAAGATGTCCAAAGATTGCATCTTTTCTATCATCGCTTTCTTCCTCATATACAGAGGATATTTCGAAACGATGAATTCCATGCGACAATATGTGGCCATGGGCATCATATTTGCGTCATTCCCATTGTTTTTGTCTAAAAAATATTTGTATTTTTATATCTGTATCGCTTTCTCCGCACTCTTTCATACGAGTGCTTTAGTCATGATGGTACTGTTTCCTCTGTCTCGAAAGCGAATCGACAATTCCTTGTTAGTGATTGGTTTGGTTGTAACATGGATTTTGGGAGCAGTCATTCTTCAACCTATTGCAGATTTTGCGGTTACTCTACTTCCGGAGAGATATGGTTTTTATATCAGAAAGGAGTTTATACCGGCTGTTTCTTCTTCCGGCTTTTTTCAACTTTTCCTCAATATCTCTGCGCTTGTGTTTTTGGCGATAAGGTCTGACCTTGAAAAAAAGGATTCTCAAATTGATCAATATATTTTCCTCTATGTCTTATCGATTCTGATATATAACACAACTATTTCTTTTGAAGTGGGTATCAGGCTTATGTTCTATCCTTTTATGTTCATATTCATATTGATCCCTAATGCTTATGTATTGTCAGATAAAATATGGCAAAAAGGTGTGATTTTGGCTATTTTGGTTGTGTTCTCATTCTTTATGCTTAAGGATCTCAGCAGTCCAGCTGAACCATACGCTAACTATAAGTCTATACTCTTCTGAAAAATACTGTTTAGAGAATTATGATCGTGCATTCTCCCTTGGTCAGCGTGCTTATTCCTCCATACAATGTTGAGAAATCAGAAATCGAGTCTGATTTTGAAATAGCCTACTTGAATGTAGCTAAAATGTTTTATGACAAAGCTCCCTGCAATCAATATAAGACGATAAGGGAATACAGGCCACTGAATCCGAAGAGAATCGCCTCCATGCAATACCATCCGTTTATCCGATTTAAGTTTGCTTGTCAATTGTCAGACTCTTCTGTTCTGAGATATTTAGGATATTTTCTGTGTAAAACAGAACAGAAGATAAAAAGAATGATGAGAGCCTGACTTTGTGTTGCCACAGTCTTTTTCCTACAAAGTAATTCGACATAATATGATAACCGTTGCCCATCTGATCAATAACATTGTCCAATCAGGACCGGTGATAGTCATGCGCGACATCATTCGACACATGGATCGAGACAAATTCCATCCTATTGTCATTTGTTTGCGTCATGAGGAAAAAGAAGATCCGATAGTGAAAGAGCTAAGAGCTATAGACGTAAAATGTATTTACCTCAACTACAGCCTTCTTTCTTTGGAGCTACAGACCGGTAGGATAGCACGAAAGGTTTTGTCTGTGCTACGCAACGAGAAAGCTCATATCCTCCATAGTCACGGATACCATCCTGATCTGATTGCCTCTCATTTGTCCCGGAATATAACAAGCCTAAGTACCCTCCATAACATCTCCAAGGACGACTTCACTTTCCTGAAAGGTAATTTATTGGGGAGCTACATGAATTTCCGCTACTTGCGTAGCCTTAGTAAGATAGGACATTATGTAGCGATAAGTAGAGCTGTAGCTGACTATTATGCATCACATGTAAATAAAACAAAAGAGAGAATACGTATTATCCACAATGGTGTAGATCTTTCTTTTTTCCAAATACCGGACGAAGATCATCAGAAACAGCTGCGACATCGATTAGGACTTCCAGTCTCCGGGAAAATCTTCCTTGTCGTGGGACGTCTGTTCTCTCGCAAGGATCCTCTCATCATTATTCGAGCCTTTAAATCCCTTTTAGAGAGCCAAAAATTGAGTGGCGATTCTTATCTCTTTTTTGTAGGTGACGGGCCATTGAGTGATGCTTGTCAAAAGGAAATTGGAGACAAGACCCATAATATCAGGTTATTGGGTTTTCAGAAAAATGTCCATGAATATATGATGGCAGCAGATTATGCCATCACGGCCTCTCACTCGGAGGGTTTCGGCCTGAATTATCTGGAGGCTATTGCTTGTGGAAAACCCGTTGTAGCCACTGATTTGCCTCCATTCAGAGAAATCTGCGGCACAGGCTTTCAGGACAACGAATTGTTTTTTTCTGTAGGAAACCAAAAAGAATTGGAGGATTGCATACTAAAAAGCCTTGGTCATACGTTCAACCCTCAAAAAGTCTTCGATATCAGGCATCGTTTCTCTGCCGAAACAATGTCAGCACAATATCAGAACTACTATACAGAACTATTGGCTTCACTAAAATAAATTCAATGAAGAACGCATGTTCGATTATTACAGCTTCGATCGTACTTTATAAGAGCAAACCGGATACTATTCGGGACGTTATTAACTCATTTTTCTCTGATACGATAACTAAGAAGAAGCTCATTCTTATAGACAATTCTCCGACTGACAGCCTCCGTATTCTCGAAGAAGAGCGGCCTGAGGATATCCAGTATTTTTTCAATAACCGTAATATAGGATTCGGATCGGCCCACAATATAGCTATAAGAGAGGCAGCCCGCTTCAACCCACCTTATCATCTAATCCTTAATCCAGATGTACAGTTCGGCCCGGAAGTAGTGCCTGCACTCGCTGCATATATGGATGAAAATCCTGATATAGGATTGTTGATGCCGCAAGTGTACTATCCTAATGGAGAATTGCAGCATTTATGCAAATTGTTTCCTCGTCCATGGGATGTTATGCTCAGGCGATTTGTTCCTTATAGACCATATAGAGAGAGGAATAACGAGCGATTCGAGTTGCGTTATTGGTCTTATGACACGATTCAGGATATTCCTTCGCTTTCGGGGTGTTTCATGTTTGTAAGAATGGATATTCTTAGACAAGTAGGAGGGTTTGACGAGCGCTTTTTTATGTATGCTGAAGATTTAGACCTGTGCAGACGTATAGGGCAACTTTCCCGTACTGTTTTCTTCCCAAAAGTCTCCATCACACATACCTATGCGAAAGGTTCTTATCATGATGCCAAACTGCTTCGGCACCATATTGTTTCTCTCATCCGTTACTTCAACAAATGGGGGTGGCTATTCGATGCCGAGCGTCGTAGGGTCAATAGGGCATGTCTAGCTGTACTGCGGCAGCAAACGGCAGCAAAAAAGGATTGATTTATGCAGGCTGGATATGTGGAATAACAACTATACTATCAGTTGTCAATGCGTTTGTTAGAGTGATATACAAATCGTATAACATATATTTGCAGCTGTAAAAAAACTAATAGACACATTTTCTCGACGAATATGAAGCAATTATGCCAGATCTGTTTGGCTTTCATCTGTCTTTTCTCTCTCAATAGCTGTGGTAACAAAGATACATTTCGGGTCGAAGGTTCGATTGCCGGTTATGAGGATACCGCGCAAGTATATCTGACTAAGATCGTAGGGAGCGATCTTTCTGTGCTTGACTCTGCAAGTCCTGACCGTAGAGGTCATTTCAGTTTTGTAGCACAAGCGGACTCAATGCCATCTTTCTACCAGCTCGAATTTAAGAGGCAGCAGATCAATTTTGTTGCTCAGATCGGATCGAGAATCAGTATACAAACAGATCGGAACAACTTTTCTAACTATACTATCGAAGACAATCTGGGTGTTGAGAATGACAATATCCGCAAGATTGCCACATTGAAAGGTCAAACGGATGGTCGTTTGGATGGTTTGTATTGCTCTTTCCAAGCGAACAAGCTGAACGCCGCACAGTATCAAGACACTATTGCTAAGGTGATAGATGAGTTTAAGACCACATTGCGTAACGATTTCATTTTCCAGGATCCTAAATCACCGGCTTCGTACTTTGCGCTGTTCCAGCAGAAAGACGGTCTTTTGTATTTCAATATCTACGACCCTATGGATGCCAAGGCCTTTGCAGCTGTAGCTACGGCTTACGATACTTACTACCCAACTTCGCCCTATACCAAAAGCGTTAGAGATCTTTCTCTCTTGGGAATCGCTGCCATGCGAAGAGATCGTGTCGCAAAAGATATTTCCACTCGCAAAATAGAAGTGAAAGATATTCCCGAAATAACCTTAATCGATAGCCGAGGCAATGAACAGCCGTTATCAAAAGTTGTAGAAGCAAATAGCAAGGTATTGATAGCTTTTACCTCCCATCAGGCAGAATGGTCGCCTTCTCTGGTAAAAGAACAAAGAGCGTTGTATCAACGGCATCGCAACAATGGATTTCAGATATATGAGATTTCTCTTGACAAGGACTTATATTTCTGGCAGAATGCAACGCGTACACTCCCTTGGATCACGGTGAACGATAGTGAGGGAAAAGCAGCCTTGTCATTCAACGTCAGGTCGCTGCCCACATTTTTCTTGATCCAAAATGGCGAACTCAAACGTCTCCAAAGATTGCAGAGCCTCTGAAAATTATTTCCGAAATAATAAGATAAGGCTCTTCTTTTGATAAATCCGTGATAGAACAGACCAACGTGACGAAAATCGATCTTTAGGCAGAAATACAAGAAGCTGTATCAGGGAGCCAACCCCCGACACAGCTTTTTTTCTTCCTATTATTCTCTTTCATCAACAAGACAAACAACCATGTTTACCTCTACATCCCGACCGATCGTGATGGTTGATCTGAAAAAGCAGTATCAGCAGTTGAAAAAGCAGATCGATGAGGCCGTTCAAGGAGTTATCGATAGCACCGCATTCATCAATGGCAAAGAAGTACATGCTTTTGCGGAAGATTTGGCAGCCTATCTGAATGTAAAGCATGTGATCCCTTGTGCCAATGGTACAGATGCACTGCAGATCAGCCTGATGGCTGTTGGATTGAAAGCTGGAGATGAGATCATTGTGCCCGATTTCACTTATGCCGCAAGTGCTGAAGCTATCGGTTTGTTAGGATTGACTCCTATTTTCGCTGACGTAGATCCCGTTACATTCAATCTTACACCTGAGAGTTGTGAGAAATGTCTGTCCGACAAGACGAAAGCAATCATACCGGTACACTTGTTTGGTCAGTCCTGCAATATGGAACCGCTTCTGGACTTTGCCAAGCGAAATGATTTGTTCGTTATCGAAGACAATGCTCAGGCAATGGGTGGCGAATATACATTCTCCGATGGCAATAAACGAAAGACAGGAACAATGGGGCATATAGGTTGTACATCTTTCTTTCCATCGAAGAATTTGGGTTGTTATGGAGATGGTGGTGCCATCACGACGAATGATGATGAATTGGCCGAGCGAGTGCGAATGATATCCAACCATGGTCAAAAGGTCAAATACAAACATGACATTATAGGATGCAACTCTCGACTCGATACCATTCAGGCAGCTGTTCTCAGAGTGAAATTGCAGTATCTGGATCGTTTCAATACACACCGGAATGAGGTAGCCTCGTGCTATACCTCTTTGCTCGAAGGCATCGAATGGCTCCATACTCCGATCTCCCTGCAACAGTCAGTACATGTTTATCATCAATATACCCTTAAGCTCTTCGATGAGAATATGCGCGACAGACTGCGGGAGCATCTGACCAAACATAAGATTGCCTCGATGATATACTATCCGATACCGCTTCACAGGCAGCCGGCATTCATGGGTATTGCTCGTTGGGCTGAATCTTTGGATGTGTCGGAGTCGCTGTCTCGAACAGTTTTGTCGATCCCTATCTATCCGGAAATGGAGACAGAGGAAATCCATACCGTGGTATCAGCAATTAAATCATTCGAACCGTCTTCACAATGATAAGAGAGGAAGGACGCTCGTCCTTGAAGCAAGGACAAAGTTCTATGACGGCAAACAGCATGAAGCTGATCAGTGCCGGTACCTTTGTACAGATATTGGCTTTCTTGCTACTTCCCGTTATCGGACGTATCTATACCGAATCCGAGATCGGTCAAATTACCGTTTTCCTTTCCATTGTGGGTGTCCTCACGATCGTTGCCACTGGACGTTATGATCAAGCTACCATATTGGCACGATCGAAAGAAAGAGCATTGTTGCTGCTGTTTACATCTCTTCGGTTCAATTTGATCTTTTGCTTGGCTCTTATTCCGGTAGTCCTCATTATCAATCCCTTTTTGACGGATTCGCGATACAGCGGACAGCAAACGCATCTATTCCTGCTTCCCCTTTTCGTCTTCTTTGCTGCAGGAGTAATTTCCTTGTTGTCATGGGCTAATTCGCATAATCAATATGGCCGTATGAGTATTGCACAGATCAGTCAAGGACTGGGCAATAATCTGCTTCGAATAGGTTTCGGCCTTCTCAAGATGGGCTTTTGGGGGCTTCAGCTTGCGGCCCTGCTCGGTGGTATGGCAGGTATCCTTCCCCTTGTACGCAAGCAGGCTCTTTTGTCCCAATACAAGCGATATGTTACTTGCCAACGTCTGAGAATAGCAGCCCGTACCTATGCCAATTTCCCGCGTTATTCATTGCCTCAGGCCGTTATAGACATCTTGTCCGGTAGTCTTGTATCCTTGCTATTGCCTTTGCAATACCACGATGCAGCCGTCGGGCTGTATGGTATGGCCTATATGCTTGCCGGTAGGCCTATGCAACTTATTAGCGATTCGCTCAGCCGAGTTTGGTTCAGACGAGTTGCTGAACAGAAGAATGCTGGGCTGTCTTTCATCCTTCCGATCCGTAGGTTCGTCCTCATTTGGCTTTTGGTAGCTGTACTGGGCTCTATCCTCCTTTTCTTCTTTTTGGAGCCGCTTGTCGTTGTTATTTTAGGGGAGAAATGGCTGTTGTGTTCATCCATTATAATGGCTATGCTGCCGTTCTTTATCTTCAATTTTCTGTCGTCCGTATATAATTTCCTGCCCGATTTGTTTGGGAAGCAGCGCAAATTCATGAAGATGCAGGCCATTCTATTGGTTGTTCAGCTACTTGTTATCCTGACAGGAACCCGACTGTTACCTTTCGAAAAATATATGTGGCTGCATTTTGCCGAGCGTGCGCTTGACTCATTTGTGCAGATAGCATGGTTCTATATGATTATTCGCAAATATGAAAATAGCCTCAGACTTCACTCCTGTGCTCCCAAAGAAAGATATTGATATAATGGCCGGTTACTCAGCAGGGTTTATCTTCGATGGAGACCGGCATCTTACTTCCCAAAAACTGCAAGCCTTCTTCCATGCGGCTTCGGATTGGGATGACTTTCTTTCCCGAACTAAGCGTATTACAGGGGAATGGGCTGTCGCCTTCCAGCGTGCCGATGGCGAAGTCTGGGCTGCGACTGACCATCGCTCATCACAGCGTCTCTACTACCGTCTTTTTTCCGATGGACTCCGTATGGCGGAGAACGGTTATTCATTGCTCACAGAGCCGGACAACTGGGATGATGACGCTGTCCTTTTTTTCTTGCGTTGGGGATATACTCCGGCTGATAGCACATTGATTCGTGAGATTCGGAAACTACCCTCCGGACACGCTATGCGATATAGAGCCGGAAAGGGCATTACGATTACAGCCTACGATACGGTAGACCGATATGCTCCGTTTGACAGCCACCCATTATCTTATGAAGAGGCTAAAGAGGAACTGAAGCACCGCCTCATTCGTGCCGGCAAACGACTTGTCGGCTATCTGAATGGTCGGCCGGCCATACTCCCTCTTTCTGGCGGATTCGACTCGCGGATGATAGCCTATATGCTGCACCGCCTGAAGTACCCCCATGTCTATTGCATTTCCTATGGTAAAGAAGGAAATCCGGACAGTCTGAAAGCTGCTAAAGTGGCGGATAGACTCGGCTTCCCATTCGTCTATATCAACAGTGTAAGATCCGACCGAGCCGACTATACACAGGATGCTGAGTTTCTGTCTTATATGTACAATATGACCGGACTATCTTCCTGCTATTACTACCAAGAGTTCATAGCAGCTGGAAGTATCGCATCCGGATCGGTGCATAATAGCATGGTTCCATTCCCATCGAATGCTGTTGTTTTGCCCGGCCATCAGGGAGATGACTTGGGTGGTTCTCAGCTGATGCACCCCCGTTTGGCAGAGAGCAAACTTTCGCCTAATGAGCTGTCGTGTATCCTCTACTCCCACAAGCAGATGAACCAACAGTTTGACAGGAAACAGAAGGAACGATTGCTCTCCATGCAGGCAAAGCTGTTTGCCGGCTACGATCAAATACAACAGCCGGCCTATCGCACTTTCGAGCAGTATATGCAGTGGGAAAACATCCCCAAGTATATGCTCAATAGCCAGCAATCATGGCGTTTCTTCGGGTTGGATACAGCTTGCATGCTCCTTGATAAGGAGTTGCTTGATTTTGCCTATTCTCTTCCCTTTGAATACCGCTATGGAAAGCGTATCTATGATGATATTTGCCGTGAGCTGTACGGTGAGAGTGGTATCTCTTTTTCAGACGATTTGGACCTGCATGGTATTATTTCTTCTCCCGTTTATCGGCTCAAACGAACCGTAAAGCCTTTGCTTCGCCCATTTATGCCGCGTCCTTCTATTTGGAAAGGCGATATCATCGGTTTTGAGCAGATCATGCAGCCCGTATTGCGGGAGGTAGAGCAGGACGGACGTTTCCGTCCGACATCGATCAATGGGTTATCTTTTTGCTGGTATCTGCTTCAAAACGAAAAGCTGATTGGTCGCCCTTTGCCTCTCTGACCAATTTGAGAGTAAGCAAAGCTGCCACATTCCCAACTCGTTACAATGAAAAAGGGAAAGTCTTTCGAACCTTCCCTCGTAAAATCTGTGGTTTACTTACTTATACCTTCTTGCCGATTAGGATAGAAGAGATCGTCAGTATCGAAATCTTGGTATCGTAGCAGAAACTGATTTTCTGCAAGTACATCAAATCCATCTCCAGACGCACCAGCATCTTCTCTATCGTATCCGTATAGCCGTTGTACAACGTAGCATAGGAAAACAGCCCCGGCCTTATTTGGTACAAAAGCGCGTAGTCCGGATTTCGTTCCATTATCTGACGGATGTAATATTCCCTTTCGGGCCTATAGCCTACGATAGACATATCCCCTTTGATGATATTCCAGAATTGGGGCAACTCGTCCAAGTGAGAGGCCCTCAGGAAACGACCGAACTTCGTCAGCCTGGAATCATTTTCTTGGAATAGCTGAGGTTGATTGTTGGCCTCCGCATCCATCTTCATCGAGCGAAACTTATATAGCATGAAAGGCTTTCCACCAAGACCGATACGTTCTTGTGAAAAGATTGCAGACCCCCCGTCTTGCATGAAAATCACCAATGCTATGATCAGCATAAAAGGCAGGGCAACGGCTAAAAAAATCAATGCGAGACAAAAATCGACCAGTCTCTTAATTTTTCTCACCCAAAGTGAGTTCAATCTATCGTTATTTTCCATTCTCTTTCAGCTCAGGGCAGATATCTCCCTCTTCCGGAAAGGGTATTTATCCTATCGGTTGCCAAAAATAGATATAACTTTTGGTTTATGAATAAAAAACGCAAAGCCAAAGGCAATATTCTGTGGAGATGAATCGAAATATAGGGGCTGTTTTCTGGGCTTTAAGCACCAATAGCACCCCTTCTTTCTCCAATAAATATGTTCCGTGTCTTTTCCTTTTTCTATCAGAGATTCAGGGCAATATCGGGCTTGTGACGATGTTTTCTATTGGACTCCTTTGTTTAATATTTTATACATTCTTGAAGGCAATAGTAATTCTTTACATGCATCAATGAAATAATGCTATTTAAGATTAATAATTCAGAATCAATGGCCAAGATGATGATCGATATAATATGGATATCAGAAAAACCTGAAAGAAAAGCATCGCTATGAGGCGAAAGTGACAAAAAACGGAACCGGCCAAAGAGAGGAAATAGCTCTCCTTGGCCGGTTTTGTCTTTTCTGTATTGAAGCAATGCTTTTTATAGGCCGTGTTCGCCCAAATAACGCTCTGCTTCGATAGCAGCCTTGCAGCCTGATCCGGCAGCCGTGATAGCCTGACGATAGTGTGGGTCGGCAACGTCGCCGGCAGCGAATACGCCGGGTACTTTTGTGCGCGGAGATGAACCTTCCGTCAGGATATAGCCCACTTCGTCCAAGTCGAGGTAGTCGGCGAAGATCTTCGAGTTCGGCGTATGACCGATAGCAAGGAAGAAGCCATCGATGGCAATGTCCACCATCTCTTCGTCCGGTTCTCCTTTGCGTTTCACCAGATGAGCACCTTCCACACCGTTTTCGCCGAATAGACCCATGGTATTATGCTCGAAGAGAACGGTTATGTTTGCCGTATTCATCACACGCTCCTGCATTACCTTGGAGGCACGGAGGTAGTTCTTGCGTACGATCAGGTACACATGCTCGGCCAGCGATGCCAGATAGAGAGCCTCCTCGCATGCGGTATCGCCTCCTCCCACTACGGCTACCTTCTTCTTGCGGTAGAAGAATCCGTCACAGGTTGCACAGGCAGAAACACCCATGCCGGCATATTTGGCTTCATCGGCCAAGCCCAAGTATTTGGCTGTGGCACCCGTGGAGATAATAAGCGTATCGGCTGTGATTTCCTTTTCCCCGTCTATCGTGATTCGGTAAGGAGCCTTGCTCAAATCGGCTTTTGTGGCGATACCCGAACGGATGTCCGCTCCGAAGCGGGTCGCTTGTTTGCGCAAGTCTTCCATCAGTTCCGTACCGGTGATTCCTTCGGGATAGCCCGGGAAGTTCTCCACCTCGGTCGTAGTCGTTAGCTGACCGCCGGGTTGTATCCCTTCGTAGAGGATGGGGTTGAGGTTGGCACGAGAAGCATAGATAGCTGCGGTATAGCCGGCAGGTCCGGAACCGATGATGAGACAGCGTGCATGTTCTGACATAATGATCGTTTGTATTTGTTCGTTAGTAAGTATTGTTCTATGGATGAAACAAAGATAGTAGCCTTTTCGTTTACCGAGCCTATCTATCGAAGCATACGACCGCTCCGCTCCATTATGCCGATGCACTGCCCATAAAAAAAGACTGTGCTACGAACAATCGCAACACAGCCAAACACATTAACAACAATCTCTAAAGTCAGAGCCGAAAGCCGGACTCGAACCGGCGACCTATTCATTACGAATGAATTGCTCTACCAACTGAGCTATTTCGGCAGTCTGTAGACGGCCTTGCGACCGCCCGCCCTCTCTCGAAAGCGCTGCAAAGGTAAATAATTATTCCATATCCGGAAGAAGTTCGGCAAGAAAATTATTCAATTCTTCGTCCAAATTTTCCAATAGGGCCGAATCCAGCTGAATCAGTTCGTCGTCGATGAAGAGTAATTCCTCGATAATCGTGAAATCCTCCTGTGTCAGAGCTACTGAGAAGGGGCGTACAAATTGGTCTTTGTCGAAGAATCGGGCTGCATGCAGTCTTTTGACTGCGCCCCGAAGCTCCTGCCTCATTGTGGACGGTATCTCCGTCCGTCCTTCTTGGATCCAATCGTATATGACCACACGATGGAGCTCTTCGTCCTTGTCGTTGAATAGCTGTACTTCCCCTGCAGCCGGATCTATTTGGACGAAAAGATCACTGATGGCTATCGGTACCGTTTTGGAGCTGTCGGGGTGTTCGATCGGTGTGCGGAACAGGCGTTCGAGCTGAATCTGTACTTCGTTCGGTTTCATTGTTGGCTAAAGAGATTGTGTATGGGGTTTATTTGGTCGATTGCAACTGGTTCAGACTGTCTCGAAGCGTGGCAATTCGCGCTTCGGCATCGCTTTTCTTCTTTTGCTCAAGCTCTATGACAGCCTGCGGAGCCTTGGCCACAAAGCTTTCGTTGCCGAGCTTTTTCATGACCGAAACGAGGAATTTCTCCTGATAGGCCAGTTCGTCGGACAGCTTCTTGATCTCCTCCTCCACGTCGATCAATCCGCCCATCGGGATGGCGTATTCTAGCGTACCGATCAGGAAAGAGGTAGAGCCGCCCGTCTTTTCTTCCACTCGGCCGATGGCTTCGAGGTTGCCCATTTTGATGATAACGGCATCGAAGGACGTATCGTGTTCGCTTCCTGCTTCGAGCGTCAGCTTTTCCTTCAAAGGAATATTCTTGCCGGTACGGATATTGCGAATGGCGGCTATGATCTCCCGTGTACGATCGAAGGCTTGTAGGAAGTCCCTGTCCGTCTCATGCGCATCGGGCAGGAGGCAGAGCATGATGGTCTCGCCATCGTGACGCGGTTCGAGTGCATGCCATAGCTCTTCTGTGATGAAAGGCATGAAGGGATGGAGCAAACGCAGCAGCTGGTCGAAGAATCCGATCGTACTGCCGTAGGTCTTCGCGTCCATCGGCTGACCGTATGCCGGCTTCACCATCTCCAGATACCAGGAGGAGAAGTCGTCCCAGAACAGCTTGTAAACCAGTGTCAGTGCCTCGCTCAGACGATATTTGGAGAAGAGATCGTCCAGCTCCGTCTTCACCTCATCGAGGCGATAGCCGAACCATTTCACGGCCAGTGCCGAGGCTTCGGGCTGCGTGGCCGTTTCTGCCTGCTGCCATCCTTTTACGAGGCGGAAGGCATTCCATATCTTATTGCAGAAGTTACGTCCCTGCTCCGAGAGCGATTCGTCGAAGAGCACATCGTTGCCGGCCGGAGCGGCCATCATCAGTCCCATGCGGACTCCGTCGGCACCGTATTTCTCCATCAGCATGATAGGATCGGGCGAGTTGCCGAGGCTCTTGGACATCTTTCTGCCCTGACCATCGCGTACGATACCGGTCAGATATACGTTGTCGAAGGGTTTCTTGCCACGGTATTCATAGCCTGCTATGATCATGCGGGCTACCCAGAAGAAGAGAATGTCCGGAGCCGTCACGAGGTCGCTCGTGGGATAGTAGTAGTCCAGCTCTTCGTTCTCCGGATCCATCACATCGCCGAATACGCTTATCGGCCATAGCCATGAGGAGAACCACGTATCCAGCGAGTCGCTTTCCTGACGCAGATCCTCTGCCGTGAGCGAGTCCGATCCCGTTTGCTTGCGGGCCAGCTCCACCGCTTTTTCGGCCGTCTCCGCCACTACGATACTTCCGTCCGGCAGGTAGTAGGCAGGGATACGATGCCCCCACCAGAGTTGTCGGCTGATGCACCAGTCCTTCACGTTCTCCATCCAGTGACGGTAGGTGTTCTTGAATTTGGCCGGATGCAGTTTGATCTCATTGTTCATTACGGCATCGAGAGCCGGTTTGGCCAGACTTTCCATCTGCAGGAACCACTGCATCGAGAGCTTCGGTTCGATGGGTACATCGGTACGCTCGGAGTAGCCTACCTTGTTTACATAGTTTTCCACTCGCTCCATCAGACCGGCATCGATCAGATCCTGTTCGATCTTCTTACGCACATCGAATCGGTCCATACCGGCGTACGGGCCGCCATGTTCGTTGAGAATGCCGTTGTCGTGGAATATGTCTATGCTTTCGAGCCGGTGTTTCTGCCCGAGCATATAGTCATTGACATCGTGTGCGGGCGTCACTTTCAGACAGCCCGTACCGAACTCCATATCCACATATTCGTCTTCGATGATGGGTACTGCACGCCCTACGGTGGGTACTATCACCCGTTTGCCTCGGAGCCAGCGGTAGCGTTCGTCGTTCGGATTCACGCAGACGGCCGTGTCGCCCATGATGGTTTCGGGGCGAGTCGTCGCTACTATTATATATTTGTCCGGTTCGTTCTCTACGAAATAGCGTAGATAGTAGAGCTTGCCGTTCGTTTCTTTGTAGATCACCTCTTCGTCCGAGAGGGCAGTCAGTGCTTTCGGGTCCCAGTTTACCACCCGTATGCCACGGTAGATCAGTCCTTTGTTGTAGAGATCCACGAACACCTTGATCACGCTCTCGGAGCGGGATTCGTCCATCGTGAAGGCTGTCCGTGTCCAGTCGCAGGACGCTCCCAGACGCTTGAGCTGTTCGAGGATGATACCTCCGTGCTCGTGGGTCCAGTCCCATGCATGACGGAGAAACTCCTCTCGGCTGAGATCCTGCTTGCTGATACCCTGAGCGGCCAATCGGCCTACCACCTTGGCCTCAGTGGCTATGGAGGCATGGTCTGTACCCGGCACCCAGCAGGCGTTGTACCCTTTCATACGGGCACGGCGTACGAGGATGTCCTGAATCGTATTGTTGAGCATATGCCCCATGTGGAGTACTCCCGTCACGTTGGGTGGGGGGATCACCACGGTATATGGCTTTCGTCCATCGGGAACGGAGATGAAACAGCCATATTCCATCCAGTAGTTATACCATTTCGATTCTACCTCTTCGGGGTTGTATTTGCTCGCTATTTCCATACTGTACGCTTTGCTCCTGTAAGAATGTTTTTGCTCCTCCTGTGCACGATTCGGTCATTGGCCGCGTCTGCACGAGAACATTATCGCGCAAAAGTAATAAATAATGAAGCACGATTCCCTTTTCAGTCGCTATTGGCGTCAAGATCGGATTATATTATAATAAGTAGCAGCAGAGTGTTTGGTTTAGGATAGGGGAGCGAGACAATCGATCGTGGAAGTCCTTTTTTCGCCACTTAGTGGGCTTATGCCAAACACCGAAAAATACGCTCCAAAAAAGTTTTCAACAACGAAGATGAGTTTGGAATGATTCTAAATAAGCACCTGAAAGGAAGCATCTTTTGAATCCCAAAAGATGGTAAAACGAACTTCTTTAGGTCGGATTCGGGTTTCTAAGAGGAGGAAAAACGATTTGTATATCGACCATTTTCGATTTATATATAAATCATTTTCGATCTGTATATAAATCGTTTTCAATTCATATATAAATCGTTTTCGTTATCTATATAGATTGTCATGCCATTTATATATAGATCGTAGATGAAGAAAGCCCGTTCGACGGGCGATAAAAGAAAGGCACGCACCCGATTCAGTCTCGAATCAGGTGCGTGCCTTATGCTTTTGCCCGGCTATTGAGAGCCTTATTCCTGCTTATTTGTCATGGGTATAAGCGTTCTTTTCTCTCCTTCCACAATGAGAGAGTGGGTATATGGGATAGCAAAATCAGCCTTGCCGCTTGAAGATATTATATGAAGTCTTAGCATATATAGGGGCATTTAATTGTTGAGACCGCAAATGTAAGAAAAAAGCCCAAGTCCGGTGAAGCCTAATTTTGCCTACATGCCTTCCTGACACGCATTCGGATTCTCTTCTTCCCAGCTTTTTATTCTTTCAAGTAAGGCTATTGCTTGGCTGTTGTTAGGGTATTTCTGTAGTGTTGCTTTTACTTTTTGAATCTGCTTTGACTCTTTCCCTAAACAATCTATTCCCAAAATTAGTGTCTGAAGATAGTCTATTTCATAGGCTGAAGGATTTCTTTTCGCCAAAATTTCTCTTATCAAAAGAGCCTCTTTGTATGCCTTTTCAGCTTCTTCTCGATTATTGATTTGGTTGCAGAAAACAGCCAGATTATTCAATGTCATGGCCAAGTACGGATTATAAGCTTGAGGATTTTTCTTTGCGAGTTCTCTGTATATATCCAAGGCCTCTTGATAACAGTCTTTTACTTGTTTTATTTCGTTGTTTTTTCTGAGTAAGAGACCCAGATTGTTCAATGTCATAGCTAAGCCCGGATTATAGGCCTGAGGATTTTTCTTTGCGAGTGCTCTGTATATATCCAAGGCCTCTTGATAACAGCCTTTGGCTTGTTTTATCTCATTGTTATTGCTGAGTACGCTTGCCAGATTGTTCAATGTCCCAGCCAAATTCGGATTATAGGCCTGAGGATTTTTCTTTGCGAGTTCTCTGTATATATCTAAGGCCTCTTGATAATAGATTTGGGCTTGCTTTGTTTCGTTGTTTTTTCTGAGCAACAGACCCAGATTGTTCAATATCCCAGCCAAGTCCGGGTTATAGGCCTCGGGATTTTTCTTTGCGAGTTCTCTGTATATATCCAAGGCCTCTTGATAACAGATTTGGGCTTGCTTTGTTTCGTTGTTATCGCTAAGCAAGAGACCCAGATTATTCAATGTTGAGGCCAAGTCCGGATTATAGGCCTCGGGACTTTTCTTTGCGAGTGCTCTGTATATATCCAAGGCCTCTTGATAACAGTCTTTAGCTTGTTTTATCTCATTGTTATTGCTGAGTACGTTTGCCAGATTGTTCAATGTCATGGCCAAGTCCAGATTATAGGCCTCGGGATTCTTTTTCGCGAGTTCTTTATATATATCTAAGACTTCTTCATAATATTGTTTGGCTTTGGTGAAGTCATTAAGAGAATATAGTAGGCCGGCATAGCCGAAGAGGTTTTCCGGAGATCGTTCGATTGCGATCAGCTTCTCATAGAAGTTGCAAGCCTCGTCAAATGAAAACTTGGTTTTGGCAGCCTCGATTAGCTCCTTTAGAACCTTAGTCGTTTCTTCATTTCTTTTTTCTTCATACTCTTCGTATATCCGAGTGAGGCTGTTGTTACTTCTGCCGATCACTACTTGCCGGATGGATTCTAAAGTATCCGCTAATAGAGTATTTCCGCTTTTCTTCAACTCCTCTATTACATGTAATAACTCGGCCGAGTGTTCGAACAGATTTCGGACTATGATTTGTAATGTCTCATGTAAAGGATGTTCTATCTCTCGACTGTGGTATAAATCTTCTATGGCCTTCTCGGCTTTTACTTGACCTTCTTTGATTGGTAGTCGTTTCAAGTAGTGCTCAATATCCCGTGGATCAAGTCCTCTTGCTTTGATAGCTTCCATGACTTTGACTCGTGTCAAGTAGTTGTGAGCTGCTTGATGTTTGGATTCAGCAAGCCGTTTCTCAAAACAGTCAATAAAATCTTGTGTTTCTCGATCATCCGGCTTGAATGAAGTCGGATTCTTCATATATGCATGAACCGCTTTCTTTAGTTTGATGCGTGTCGCATATCCAACTTCATTTTTGAAAAAATCATTTAGGGCATAATGAAAAGCCGATTCTACTTGAGTATCAACCTCCTTTTTGAAATAGCTTTGTATTTTCAAGTAAAGGTTTTTGATCGGATTAAATAAAAGTTCGAGTATTGTCAAAATTTGACCCATAACTTAAGTCTAAGTAAATCTTTGAATTGATGTTTGCAAATATAGATAAAATCAGATGCTTGATTTGTAAAATACAAAAGAGGGCATGCCGAATCATAGTCCGGACATGCCCTCTTGAACAGTAAAGGAAATGTAGAGTGGCAGCAGAGGTATTATGTTATAGAAGCGATACCCTGCCGGTTTTGTGCTTTATCCGCATTTGGAAGCTCCGCAACTGCTGCATAGCAGGCAGCCTTCTTGATAAACCAAAGTCTCCTGACCACAGCTCGGACATACCTGTCCTGAGAGGGTGGTGCCATTGGGGAGGTAACGTTTGAGGGCGCGCTCCACGCCGTTCTTCCAAGTGTTGATGGATTCGTCGTTCAGCGACATGCCCTGTACGAGGTGTACTACCTGTTCGATAGGCATACCATAGCGCAAGACGCCTGAGATGAGCTTGGCGTAGTTCCAGTATTCGGGATTGAACTTGCTGTCCAAGCCTTCGATGGTTACCTTGAAGCCCTTCTTGTTGCAGAACTGGAAGTCGTAGTGTCGTTCGCCGTTTTCGTCCCTGTTCTTGATTATCTTGCCGTGGGTAACGCTCTTCGGCACCATGATACCTTCGTCATCATCGGCTATACCGGTGAAGATTTCGTAAGGACGTCCATCTTTGAGACCAACGAATGCGATCCACTTCTCACGGTTGTTTTGGAAGCGAACTACCTCCGCTTCCAACTCGCGCGGACGAGAGATAAGCATGCTCTGTACCATGGTCTGGAGAGCTGCCGGCTCCTCTTTCTTGTCTTTCTTCTTCGGCTTGTCGGTGATAAGGACGCCACTGCGCGAACCGTCGCGATAGACGGTACAGCCTTTGCAGCCGCTCTTCCATGCCTCTACATACAGGGTATTGACCAGCTCTTCGGTGACATCGGAGGGGAGGTTGATGGTTACGCTGATGGAGTGGTCTACCCACTGCTGGATACGTCCCTGCATCTTCACCTTAGCCACCCAGTCCACATCGTTGGCCGTGGCCTTGTAGTAGGGCGAACGGGCTACGAGGTCGTCGATCTCTTCGTTCGTGTATTTGCGGTCAGGGTCGTAACCGTTGGTGCGCATCCAAGTGACGAAGTTGTGGTGATAGACAACAAACTCTTCGAAGCTGTCGCCCACTTCGTCCACATAGTCGATCTGTACATTCTTGTCGCTCGGATTCACCTTTCTGCGACGCTTGTAGACCGGCATGAATACCGGCTCGATACCGGAGGAAGTCTGTGTCATCAGACTGGTGGAACCGGTAGGAGCTATCGTGAGGCAGGCGATATTGCGTCGTCCGTACTGCTTCATCTCTTCGTACAGCCACGGATCGGCCTCGCGAAGACGGGCTATAAAGGGATTGTTCTCTTCGCGCTTGGCATCGAACAGTTCGAAGGCACCGCGCTCCTTGGCCATGGTCACAGAACTGCTATAGGCGCAGAGTGCGAGGGTCTTCTGTACCTCTTCGGCAAATTGGGTGGCTTCGTCCGAACCGTAGCGGAATCCCATCGCTGCGAGCATATCGCCTTCGGCAGTGATACCTACACCTGTACGACGGCCGGCAAGGGTCTTGCGGCGGATCTTGTGCCAGAGGTTGCGTTCCGAGGTCTTGACTTCTTCGCTTTCGGGGTCGCTGTCTATCTTGCTCAGGATCTGTTCGATCTTTTCGGCTTCGAGGTCGATGATGTCGTCCATGATGCGCTGTGCCAAAATAACGTGGTTGCGGAAAAGCTCGAAGTCGAAGGAGGCTTCGTTCGTGAACGGGTTCTTCACGTAGGAATAGAGGTTGATAGCGAGCAGTCGGCAACTATCGTAGGGGCAGAGAGGAATCTCACCACAAGGGTTGGTGGAGACTGTACGGAAGCCCAGATCGGCATAGCAATCGGGTACCGATTCGCGAATGATCGTATCCCAGAAGAGCACTCCGGGTTCGGCCGACTTCCAAGCGTTGTGAATGATTTTGCCCCAGAGGGTACGTGCATCGATCTCTTTCTCCCACTTCGGGTCTTTGGCATCGATGGGGTACTGTTGTTTATAGGGCTTGCCTTCGACAACGGCACGCATGAAATCATCGTCGATCTTCACCGATACGTTGGCTCCCGTCACCTTGCCTTCGGTCATTTTGGCATCGATGAAGGATTCGGAATCGGGATGCTTGATGGATACGGACAGCATAAGAGCACCGCGGCGGCCGTCCTGAGCTACTTCGCGCGTACTGTTGGAGTAGCGTTCCATGAATGGGACCAGTCCGGTGGATGTGAGAGCAGAGTTCTTCACGGGCGAACCTTTCGGGCGAATGTGGGAGAGGTCGTGCCCTACGCCTCCGCGGCGTTTCATCAGCTGTACCTGCTCTTCATCGATCCGGATGATAGCTCCGTAGGAATCGGCATCGCCGTCCAAACCGACAACGAAGCAGTTGGAGAGGGAGGCTATCTGAAAGTCGTTGCCGATACCGGTCATCGGACTTCCCTGAGGTACGATGTAGCGGAAGTGATCGAAGAGGTCGAACAGCTCTTGTTCGGAAAGAGGATTGGGATACTTTTTCTCGATGCGAGCTATTTCACAGGCTATACGCTTGTGCATGTCCACAGGGCTTTTTTCGTAGATATTCCCTTGGGCATCTTTCAGCGCATACTTCATTACCCATACTTTGGCGGCAAGCTCATCGCCATCAAAATAGGCAAGCGAGGCTTTGTATGCCTCGTCGAATGTGTAGATTTTGCGTGACATAGTATTTTGTGTAATTAACTTCTATTTGCGTTTGCAATGTTATGAAGTATATATTAAATGGACAATAGGGAAAACCTTCGTTGTTGAAAAGTTTTCCGAAATAATTTTATAATACGCTTTATATTAGCGTGTTATGATTTTATTGTTTTGTGGAAAGTTTTCCGAATTTTTCACTTCATGAGTGTCAGAGTGGGTGAAAATAAAAATTGAAGGACGATTATCGAGTATAGATATTCGCCACAATCAAATAAAGGGAGGGTGATAAGGTGGGGTAGTATTTCCCCTTTTAAGGCTGATCCACAACGGCAGAGACAGACCCGTCGACGAATTGTGCAACGAGGCGATCGCCTCTCTGCAACTCCGATTGGGAACGGATGGCTTTGCCGTCTTTCAGAACGATGGCGAAGCCACGGCGCAGGGTAGCATTGGGGTGTAGCAGGCGGATGGCCTGTTCGTTGGTTTCGAGGCGTCGATTGTAGCTTTTCAGATTGGCTGCCAGCAGCAAAGGCAGTCGGGCAGCTACCCGATCCAATCGGCCTGTATTTTGTTTCAGCTCGCTCTTCATCATGGCCGGCAGGCTGCCGCTTGCTATTTGGAGTTGCTGAAGTCCGAAGGCGATCCGCTGTTTAGTGGCTAATCGGAGGCGGTCTTCTACGGATTTTATCCGATGGTGTTCTTCACGAACAGATGATTTCAGGATGGCCGGCGTACGGAGCGATAGCTGGGTCAGCCGTTCGTGGCAGTACATCATCATCATTCGGAGTCCTTCGGCTGCACGGGAGCGAAGGTCGTCGATCAATTTCCACTCTTCGCGCTGGCAGTTCACAAGAAAATCGGCCACAGCCGTAGGGGTCTTGAGCGAGCGATAAGCTACGAGATCCACCACCGTCTCGTCCCTGTCGTGTCCGATGCCGGTAAGGATAGGAAGGGGGAAGCGTGCACATGCCTGTCCGATGGCAAGCGAGTCGAAAGCTGCCAGTTCGCTCACTGCTCCTCCTCCGCGAATGATGACTACTACATCGAAAGAATCCCGGTGATATGTGATGCGCTCCAAGGCTCCCAACACCGATGCTTCGGTTTGTGCGCCTTGCATCACGGCTTGGAAGAGGACGGGATAGAAACAGAAGTGCTCGGCCGAATGGCTAAGGTGTGCGATGAAATCTTCGTAGCCGGCAGCCGCACCGGATGAGACTATGGCAATGCGTTGGATGGGGCGGGGTAGGGACAGGCTGCGATTCAGGTCGTATAGGCCTTGCCGGCGCAGTTCTTCTATGATCTCTTTGCGTTTGCGGGCCATGGCCCCCATTGTGTAGGAGGGGTCTATGTCCAGAATGCGAAGGCTTAGCCCGTATTGCTCATGGTAGGATACGCTTACCAGTACCAGAACGTGGAGGCCGGAATCGAATGTTTCGCCCGTTTCTCTCCGAAATCGTCCTGATAATGTGGCATAATCCGAAGCCCATATCATGGCTTTCATACGGGCTGTGACTTGGGAGCCGGATGTATCCTTGTCCAGCAATTCCAAATAGCAATGCCCCGATATGCCCACTCGCACACCGCTGGTCTCTGCACTGACCCAGTAGCGTCCGGGGAATCCGCTTTCGAGACAATTTCGGACAGCAGAGGCTAACTGGGTAAGCGTATAGGAGGGCATTCAGCGTATCCGATCGATGAGGGTATATATAGTAGGTATGTGCTTATTGATCTCCTTCGGGTATCTTGATGCCGCGATTGAATCCTTCGGCCAGAGAGATCAACGTTTCGGTAGAGACGATACCGGGGATTTCTTGGATGGTCGAATTCAGGATGTCCATCAGGTGGTCATTGTCGATGGCGAAGAGCTTGATCAGCAAAGAGTAAGGCCCTGTCGTATAGTGGCACTCCACGATCTCCGGAATGTTGTACAGATGGGGGAGTACATCCTTGTACATCGAGGCTTTCTCCAGACGAACACCTACGTAAGTACATGTCCTGAATCCCAAAGACTTCGGGTTGATATGATAGCCCGAACCTGTAATAACCCCCATTTCGATCATTCTTTGTACGCGCTGGTGAACGGCAGCACGCGATACGCCACATTCTTCTGCAACGTCTTTGAACGGCATACGGGCATTATTGGAGATAATGCTCAGGATTCGCCTGTCGAGTTTGTCTAACCTTTCCATATAATTATAATGGCTAAAAATTGAAACAAATGTATGAAAAAACTTATGTCGGGTCTATTTTCGATTGCTTCGAGACTTGATACTATGAAGGAAGTGGACTTTTAAGTATAAACCCCGGAGACTTTACAGTATAAACCCACAGGGGTTTTAAGTATAAACCCGGGAGGCTTTATAGTATCAAGTCTGTGGCCTTTTAAGTATAATACCCAAGGAGCATCGTGTCCTGCTTATACAACGACAGGTTCGAACTATCGTAAAACAAGCGTGCAACTCAATGGGATAAAGGGAAATGCCATATATTTGCAGGGCTTAAAATCCAGCAAATTATAATCGGTTTTTTATATGGAAACAACCCAACTCTCTCCGCTCCGAAAAGGCATCGTAGGCGTACAGTTCCTCTTTGTTGCTTTCGGAGCTACTGTTTTAGTGCCCCTCCTTGTGGGTTTAGACCCTTCGACAGCCCTGTTTACGGCCGGTATCGGCACGTTGATTTTTCATTTGGTGACGAAAGGGAAGGTGCCTATTTTTCTTGGTAGTAGTTTTGCCTTTATCGCTCCTATTATCAAGGCTACGGAGATGTATGGGCTGTCCGGTGCTCTTTCGGGTATGGTCGGTGTGGCTCTGGTTTATTATCTGATGAGTGCTTTGGTCAAGTGGCAGGGAGTACGTGTGATCCAACGTTTGTTTCCGCCTGTAGTCATCGGCCCTGTCATTATCCTGATCGGACTTTCACTTGCAGGAGCCGGTGTGGATATGGCACAGTCTAACTGGATACTGGCTACCATATCGCTTGCTACCGCCGTGGTGGTGACGATGTTGGCTCGGGGGCTTTTCAAGCTGATCCCGATCTTCTGCGGTATAGCGGTGGGCTATGTGATAGCCGTTGTTTTCTATGAGGTCGATCTGAATCCTATTCGAGAAGCTGCGTGGTTGAGTCTGCCTCAGTTTTCTTTCCCCAAGTTCTCTCTTCCTCCCATCCTCTTTATGCTGCCTGTGGCTATCGCTCCCGTGATAGAACATATCGGCGATGTCTATGTGGTAAATACGGTGACGGGGAAAGATTTTGTAAAAGATCCGGGGCTGCATCGTACCCTCTTGGGCGATGGTCTGGCCTGTATGGTAGCAGGTCTGCTGGGAGGACCTCCCGTGACTACTTATTCGGAAGTAACCGGAGCCATGGCTCTGACTCGTGTGACGGATCCGATGGTGATTCGTATAGCCGCCCTGACGGGAATTGTCTTCTCTGCTGTTGGTAAGGTCAGTGCCTTGCTCAAATCCATCCCTCCTGCCGTTCTCGGTGGTATCATGCTGCTTCTCTTCGGTACGATAGCTTCGGCCGGTATTGCCAATCTGGTCAATCATAAAGTGGATATGAGTCGGACACGTAATATTATTATCGTGTCCATCACTCTTACGCTCGGTATCGGCGGAGCAGTCGTTTCGTTCGGTGGATTTACAATGGCCGGTATCGGTTTGGCTGCCATAGTAGGGGTAGTGCTCAATCTGATCTTGCCTCAGGAGCGGGAGTAAGTTATTCTCCGACCGATCTTACCAATGTCTTGTCTCTTCTCTTCATTCCTGTCCGTCAGCGATAGAGTACGCTTGCAGGCATTGCGCAGCGTTCGCTATCTACTGCATCGTGGTGGACACCATGTTCACTCTCCCTATGTATTTCACCTGCTGACACGGGTGGTGGAGGAAAAGACACCGTACTACAGTTTTGACCGTCTTGCATCGGAGACAAAAGAACTTCGGGAGTCAGCCGATTATCGGGGGATTCGCCGTCGCAAGGTACTGGAGCTGATCTTTCGCCTGACGATCTTCAGTAAGGCAAAGCGAGCAATATGCATTTCTACGGGCGATTCCGTACTGCCGAAATATCTTTCTGCCGCACGACCGGAAATAGAGCTTTCGGCTGAAGATAGCGACAGGTCGATAACGGACTCGAAGCAGGCGGATCCGCTCCTTCTCGTAGTGGAAAGGGATGCTCCTCTGTCTGCTTCTATTCGACAATGTTTGTCCGGCTCTTTGCCGGATGGCTCTATGGCGATTTTGTACTGTCCTCGTCGCAGGGGAGAGGCTTTTCGCCTATGGCAAGAGCTTGACAAGAATCCTGCTGCACGGGTTTCGATCGATACGGGCGAATTGCTGATCGTAATTTTTCATCGTGGACTGAACAAGCGGAGCTATAAAGCGTTTCTATAAATAATAAAACGATAGAAGCGATATGTCTAAAAGTATGATATACACCCGCACGGGTGACAAGGGAACGACCAGCTTGGTCGGAGGAGAACGCGTACCCAAATACCACCAAAGGCTTGAGTGCTACGGTACGATAGACGAATTGAACTCATTTATCGGCCTGCTGATGAGTGAGGATTTGCCGGAAGAGGATCGGGATTTTCTGCGTACCATACAGCACAAGCTTTTCACCGTCGGATCCTATCTGGCCACAAATCAGGAAAACAGAGAGCTGATGGTGGAGAGCCGTGTGCATCCCGAAACGATAGAACGCGTGGAGCGAGAGATCGATCGACTGGATGATGCCATCCCCAAGATGACGGCTTTCATCTTGCCCGGAGGCAGCCGTTCTACCTCTTTGGCACACGTTTGCCGTACGGTATGCCGGCGAGCCGAACGTCATATATACCGCTTGAGTGAAGAGGCACTGGTGGAGGAACCCGTGATGCACTATATCAATCGTCTGAGCGATTATTTCTTTGCTCTGGCTCGAAAAGAGGTTTGGCGTACGACCGGAGGTGAAATTATTTGGGATAAGACCTGCGATTGAGAAAAAAACTGTAGAATCGATTTGGAAGCTTAATAAGAAGGAGCGAGAAAAGGCTTCGGATATTAGGTTTAGTCAGAAAAATCTTTTTTTATCTTTGCTGCTTACAAAATCGGAAGAAATCCCATCCTAATGTCGGCATCGGCTGTCATGAATATGCGGTCTTCTTTCATTGATCCGATTATATCAGAACAAAAACAAATGATTGCTTTCCAAGCCCTGCAAGCCATCTCTCCGATAGATGGCCGGTATCGCAACAAAGTAGAAGCACTTAGTCGCTATTTTTCAGAGGAATCTCTAATTCGCTATCGTGTAAAGGTGGAGGTGGAATACTTCATTGCCCTTTGCAATGAATTGCCTTCGCTAAAAGGTGTCTGTCCTCCGTCTTTAGAGGAAGAGTTGCGTCGTATATACCAAGATTTCAGCGAGACGGATGCCGTACGTGTAAAGGAGATAGAGGCGGTAACGAATCATGATGTCAAGGCAGTGGAGTATTTCCTCAAAGAGCGGTTCGAGGCCATGGGGATACAAGATGCCAAAGAATTTATCCACTTCGGTCTGACCTCGCAGGATATAAACAATACGGCTTTCCCGATGATGATACGCGAGGCAATGACCGAGGTTTACATGCCCGCTTTGCAGGAGTTGGTGGAGCAGCTTCATGCTTATGCTCTTCAGTGGAAAGATGTCCCGATGCTGGCCAAAACACATGGACAACCGGCATCGCCCACTCGCTTAGGAAAGGAAATAGAAGTATTCGTCTATCGCTTGCGTAAGCAGATCGGCCTGTTGCTGGCAGTACCTCATTCAGCCAAATTCGGTGGTGCTACGGGCAATTTCAATGCCCATCATGTGGCTTATCCTGAGCATAACTGGAGCGATTTTGGCCGTCGGTTCGTAACTTCTCTCGGGCTTGAAAGAGAAGAACTCACTACACAAATATCCAACTACGACAACATGGCAGCCTTATTTGATGCCTGCTGTCGAATCAATGTGATACTGATCGACCTCTGCCGTGATTTCTGGCAGTATATTTCGATGGAGTACTTCAAACAGAAGATCAAGGCCGGCGAGGTCGGTTCTTCTGCCATGCCCCACAAAGTGAATCCTATCGACTATGAAAATGCCGAAGGCAATCTGGGTATTGCGAATGCCATATTTGAGCATTTGTCACGCAAATTGCCTATTTCACGCTTGCAGCGGGACCTGACGGATTCCACCGTACTCCGTAACGTGGGAACACCTTTGGCGCATTCTCTCATAGCAGTCACGAGCATAGCCAAAGGGCTTGGCAAACTGCTTCTCAACGAAGCTGCTCTCGATCGGGATTTGCAGAACAACTATGCCGTGGTGGCTGAGGCCATACAAACTATTCTTCGCAGAGAAGGGTATCCCAATCCATATGAAACATTGAAGGCTCTGACGCGTACGAATGAGGCGGTGACAGCCGAATCTATTGCACGTTTTATCGAAGCATTGGATATTGATGAAGCCGTGAAGGAGGAAATGCGCCGCATATCTCCTTCTAATTACGTGGGAATCTGAAATTTTCATATTTTCGTAACCCAAAGAGTCAAAAAGACAAATTCATAGTTTGCAACCGTGAGGTTGTATGTGTAAAATCTAAGCAATAATCTATCAAAGATGACAACTGAAGAACGCGATATTTTCGCAGATACGAGCAAGGATGATATTTCTCCTTCGGAAAAGCACATAGAAAAACCTACGCCTTTCCGTTCGTCAAGAATGAGTTCAGGGGGAGGCTTCAGACCTACTCCCAGAGTAGGGGCTACATCCAAACCCGAGCCGACTGATCAATTGCAACAGCGTAAACGAAGAGTACGTATCGGTGAGCAGCAGAGCAGCCGACCACAATCGTACAGACGTGATGATTTCTCCGGAGGGGAGGGAAATAACCGCTCTGAAGCTCCTTCGTACAATAATCGATATGGTCGGGACGGGCAGCGTACGACTTATCCGGCTTCATACCGCCAAAATGAAGAGCGTGGGCAGAGACGCGACAGGCATTTTGAGAAAGAATACGATGCCAATCGTGCTATGGATAGCGAGCGTATGCGTGGATCGGGATCATCCTATCCCCGTCAGTTTCGGGATACGGAAAGGTCGATGTATTCGGGTGGCAATAGAACACTGACACTTCCACAGCAAAAGAAGAAAAAGAAACAGCCGAAAGCTCCGATCGTGCCTGTAAAGTATCGTGAGGTATTAGCTGATCCGAATGAGCCGATCAGGCTGAACAAGTTCCTGAGCAATGCCGGTGTTTGCTCGCGAAGGGAAGCGGATCTACTGATCGAAAAGGGAGAGATCACGGTCAATGGAGAAGTCGTGACCGAACTCGGCAGAAGAATTACACGTCAGGATGAGGTAATCTACAAGGATAAGAGAGTGGAAATAGAGAGCAAGGTCTATGTACTGCTCAATAAGCCTAAAAATTGTGTGACTACTTCTGACGATCCCGAATGCCGTACTACAGTAATGGATATAGTACGATATGCCTGTCCTGAGAGAATATATCCGGTAGGGCGTTTGGATCGGAATACTACCGGTGTGCTTCTGATTACAAATGACGGCGATCTTGCCTCTAAGCTGACCCATCCGTCTTTCAAGAAGAAGAAGATCTACCACGTGTGGCTCAACAAGGATGTAAGCATTGAAGACATGCAGAAAATAGCCGATGGGGTGGAGTTGGATGATGGAGAGATACATGCCGATGCCATCAGTTATGTAAAAGAAGACGATCTTTCGCAGGTAGGAATAGAGATTCATAGCGGACGGAATCGTATTGTGCGCCGTTTGTTTGAGCATCTTGGCTATCGCGTTGTCAAACTGGATCGCGTTTATTTTGCCGGACTGACCAAGAAGAATCTGCCCCGTGGAAAATGGCGCTATCTGAATGAGCAGGAGGTGAATAATCTTAGAATGGGAGCTTTCGAATAATATAAACATAAATAATGAATAGTATTATACAATGGATAAGAAGATGAAAAGAACTAGAATCGCAGACGCCCTCCATGGAGAGCTGGTCGGCCGAGAAATCAACATCAAAGGATGGGTACGCACCAAGCGCGGCAACAAGGCTGTGAATTTTATCGCTCTCAATGATGGTTCTACGATTCATAATATGCAGATCGTAGCAGATCTTGCTTCCTTCGATGCTGCACAGATGTCTCAGATTACCACGGGTGCTTGCATCGGTGTTATAGGCACTTTGGTCGAATCTCAAGGAGCAGGCCAGTCCGTGGAGGTACAAGCGTCAGCTATTGAGATTTATGGTACGGCTGATCCGGCTACCTATCCGCTACAGAAGAAAGGCCATACGTTGGAGTTTTTGCGTGAGATAGCACATTTGCGCCCACGCACCAATACTTTCAGTGCCATCTATCGCATCCGGCACCATATGGCTATCGCCATTCATACCTTTTTTCATAACAAAGGGTATTATTACTTCCACGCACCTCTTATTACGGCCAGTGACTGTGAAGGAGCCGGACAGATGTTTCAGGTGACAACGCTGAACCCTGATTCTCTCCCTCGAACGGAAGAGGGGCAAGTGGACTATCGTAAAGACTTCTTCGGCCGTCATACCTCATTGACCGTTTCAGGACAATTGGAGGGTGAAATGGCTGCTATGGCTTTGGGGGGTATTTATACTTTCGGCCCCACGTTCCGTGCAGAAAATTCCAATACACCGCGTCACTTGGCTGAGTTCTGGATGATCGAACCGGAAGTTGCATTCCTTGAGATAGAGGATAATATGGACTTGGCGGAAGAGTTCATCAAATATTGCGTACAGTGGGCTTTGGATAACTGTATGGATGACATCAGTTTCCTTTCTGAACACTTTGACAAAGAGCTGATCGATCGTCTCAAGTTTGTACTCGAAAAACCATTTGTTCGTTTGGCCTATACGGAAGGTATTCGTATTCTGGAAGAAGCCGTCAAGAATGGTGTAAAATTTGAATTCCCCATCTATTGGGGGGCAGATTTGGCCAGCGAACACGAGCGTTATCTGGTTGAGGTGCATTTCAAGACACCGGTTATCATGACGGACTACCCCAAAGAGATCAAGAGTTTCTACATGAAGCTGAACGATGACGGAAAGACTGTCCGTGGTATGGATGTACTTTTCCCGAAGATCGGAGAAATCATCGGTGGCTCCGAGCGTGAAGCCGACTACGACAAATTGATAGCTCGTGCTAATGAAATGGGAGTGCCCGAGAAAGATATTTGGTGGTATCTCGACTCCCGTCGTTATGGTACTGCACCGCATAGCGGCTTTGGTTTGGGCTTCGAACGCCTGCTGCTATTTGTAACGGGAATGAGTAATATCCGAGATGTAATTCCTTTCCCACGGACGCCGAACAACGCGGAGTTTTAGAGAAGACTGTTCAAAAAAAGTATAGACAAAAGGGTGTGCCGTTGTGGCATGCCCTTTTGCTTTTTGTCATAAGCTTTTTGCTGATTAGTCATCCCTTAAATAGATCTTTAATCTCTGATATTCAGCAAATTAGTTTGCGAATATCTTTGCTAAATCCGCAAGTTTTCGTATCTTCATCGTACGAAACTTGCAGATTTTATGATTAAAAAGCCCTATAATACCCCTTCATTATTCAGCAGTCTATCAGACATGCTGAACCAATCGCACCCACTCTATAAATTAGCTGACAAAATAGATTGGGCCAAATTCGATACGGCCTTCAAACCTTTGTATTGCCAAAACAATGGTCGCCCTGCTAAACCTATTCGTCTGATGTGTGGCTTGTTGATTCTCAAACACCTTCGTAATCTTTCAGACGAATCCGTTGTGGAGCAATGGAGTGAAAATGCTTATTACCAATACTTTTGTGGCATGCAAGAGTTCATCCCTGGTGCGCCCTGTGCCTCTTCTGAATTGGTGCACTTTCGCAAGCGCATTGGTGAGAAGGGGATAGAGCTCGTTTTCCAAGAAAGCATTCGTGTCAATAACGAAGATGATGACGAGCATCATCATGACACGGCTTTTATTGATTCGACCGTTCAAGAGAAGAATATCACCTACCCTACAGATGCCAAGTTGCATAAAAAGATTGTCCGTAAGGTTCTGGACATCGTCCACAAGCTGGAGCTACCGCTTCGTCAAAGCTATACCTTTGTTCTCAAGCGCATTTATCGCGACCAACGTTTTCGCAATCATCCCAAGAATCGCCAAAAGGCACTCAGAGCGGATAGGAAATTGCGAACCATAGCCGGCCGATTAGTCCGAGAACTCAAGCGTAATCTAGGAGAGCATTCTGTCCATAAGGAGTTGATAGAGAGATTTGAGGCGATTCTTACTCAACGACGTCATAGCCGGCAAAAGATTTATTCTATTCACGAACCTGAGGTACAATGCATCAGCAAGGGCAAAGAGCATAAGAAGTACGAATTCGGCAATAAGGTCTCCATCATCCGCTCGGCTACGGGGCTTATTCTTGGTGCCCAATCATTTCGTAATGAGTATGATGGACACACGATAG
>NZ_KB899171.1 GCF_000378065.1 Porphyromonas gulae DSM 15663
ATAAAGGGACAGCGTCAAGCTCACCATTGAGGAGTCAAGCAATTTTATGGGAGCCTTGAAACGGAATTTGCGACGTTGCCACAAGCCCTGCTGTCCAAAATGTTGAAAAGTGGCATAGTAGATATCTCTGAATACCTTACTGTTTCTGTGGGCGTTCTGATAAGCGATGGTAGATTTAGAAGGAGCACGAGCTATTCCTAAGTGGTTGAGATTGCCGTTGGCGGAATTAAGACCATTGGAAATGTCTCTCACAGAGTCGCAGTTTGAGAATTGGCTGAACATCATGCTAACAAACTGACTCCAAGTATCGTAACCCTTGCAATGTTTGTCTGTACCGGACTCGCGAATAATCTTTCTAATCTTTTCTTTCGGTAGTTTACCGATGGCTTGCGCAAAGAGTGTTATATTTGTCATAAAGGAAGTAGAGGAGTTGGGGACTCTTTACTAAGGTAACATTTTGTTCCTTAGCTCTACTTCCTTTTTCTTATATCCTCCAAAACGTTTAGGACAACATTGGGAGCACTTTCTAAATCAATAGACAAATCCTTCGTTGCCCCTTTTTTATTTGATCTTAAAGGCTCAGATATTAAAGGAGGTCCTCTCCTTCAGTTCCAACTTACCGTATTTGAAAAAGAGGATGTTAGAAAACTTGTTACAACAATAAACAAAGCTTGTGGTGAGGACTCTCTCGATGAGAAACAATTAGAAAAGACTTTTGATGTTTGGTACCCTTGTTTAGAGCAAGAGTTGAAAGCAATACCACAAGAAGAACCTGCATCAGCTCCTACTGTTAGGCAAAAAACGCAACTAAATAATGATATTCTGGAGGAAATACTAGACCTATCTAGAAATAATCAGAAGCTACTTCGATCTCCTGACCCTAAAATTTATGAAAGTATAGAAGAATTAAAACGAAGCTCTTCCGAGTTAGCTCAAAAAGTTGACTTCGTTATGGACAATGGAATAAAACGAAAAATGAATCGGCGTATGAGGATACTTATGGAAGATGGTAGATTCAAAGAAGCCTCATCTCGTCAACACCAAGTATACAGTATTATATTAACCTTAGGAATATTAAAATATGATTATCCTTGGGTGTATGATACGGGTAGATATGTCCTTGATTGCATTATTTCTAATGATGTAAGGAAGGAGGAGAAGCGTGCACTAGTTCATAGTTTCCAAAATACCATAAGAACTACTCAGAGAGGATTCTCAGATGTATTTACCTTTGAATACGAGCGAATTATCTATACACTAAATCAACAATTGGATGAACTAATTTCTGTTATTTAATTGACTTATTCTTCCAGTGAATACTTATGGATGTATTACTTGCCGATGCAGAAGTGGGCGAAGATGTAGTGGAGGGTGTCGTCGCTGGTGATGTCGCGACCTGTGATTTCGCCGATCGAGGTGATGGCGTGTCTGAGGTCGAGCGTCAATAGGTCGGTCGAGAGCCCCATATCAAAGCCCGAACGCATGCGCAGAAGAGCATCAAGGGCATCACGCAAGAGTTGATGATGGCGGGCATTGCTCACAATTAGGTCGGCTTCGCTTGCCTTAGCCGTATCCATTACTTGGGTGAGTGCGCCTTGTAGTTCGTTTATCCCCTTGCCCTCACGAGCCGAAATAAATAGCGGTGTCGTAGTAGTTGAGAGCTTCGTTTGTAGAGCCTCGCTGAGCCTGATTCGGTCGGTCTCGGTGAGGCTTTCGCTTTTATTGACAAGTAGAATAAATGTTCGCTCCCCCCTTTCGTCCCAAATACTTTTGATGTAGTCCAGTTGGTTAGCTTCACTAAGACGTGTGCCGTCCACTACGGCAAGAATGATGTCTGCCTCTTTGATTTTGTTTCGGCTACGCTCAATGCCAAGACTCTCTATGGTATCGGTGGTTTCACGAAGCCCCGCCGTATCAACGAAACGAAAGAGGTAGCCCCCAATGTGCATCGTGTCCTCGATCGTGTCGCGCGTGGTGCCGTGTATGTCGCTCACGATAGCCCGCTCCTCGCCAAGGAGGGCATTGAGCAGCGTGCTTTTGCCGACGTTCGTTGTGCCGACAATAGCAACGGGGATGCCACGCTTCACGGCATTACCAAGGCGATAGCTGTCGATGAGTTTTTGGAGTTTAAGTTCGATGTGGTCACAAAGTGCAAGGAGCTCGGTACGGTCGGCAAACTCTACATCTTCCTCGGGAAAATCAAGTTCTAACTCCATAAGCCCTGTTAGGCGTAAGAGTTCCTCTCGCAGAGCGTTCAGCTCCTCGCTATACCCACCACGCAGTTGCTTCATCGCCATTTGGTGCTGTGCCTTGCTCTCGCTGGCAATGATGTCCGCTACCGCCTCGGCACGACTCAAATCCATACGTCCATTGAGATAAGCACGGCGAGTAAATTCGCCCGGCTGAGCCATACGGCAACCCTCTGCCATCAGCACCTCCAGCAAGCGACGGCGGATATAAACCGAGCCGTGGCAGGCAAGCTCTATGGTGTCTTCGCCTGTAAAGGAGTGGGGAGCGTGGAAGTAGGTCAGAATGAGTTCGTCGATGAGTTCGCACTCGTGCCACACTTCGCCATAATAGGCATGGCGTGGGCGAATGCTCTCGGGACTTAATGCCTTACCCTTTGGACTAAAAAGCCGAAGTGCAATGGACAGAGCCTCCGCACCCGAAACTCGAATTACAGCGATACCGCCTACACCTGAGGCAGTAGCAACAGCACAGATGGTATCCTTATTAAAGGAATGGAGAATAGACATATTGGATGTCAGGATTGAATGAGATCGATTACAAAGATAGGTGGAATCTGCAGACCCAGGGATTCGAATCGGTTCGCTTTCTGAGACTGAATATTTTCTTACTTTTGTCATCATGATGGAGCTCTCTATTCGGAAATTGAATGTTGCTACCGAGAGTGCCGATTGCTTGAATAGAACTACTTGGAAAATAAACTTTTACAATCATTGAATATGCACATTGAAGGCTTTTATATCTTGCATCCTTCCGGACAATCCTGTCGTGTACATTCCATTCCTGTACACTCTGTCTCGGTATTCGGACAAATAGCATATATCCCTATGACGAATAGCCTGGAATAAGCCCTCTGATATGTCTTCAAAGTGGAAAGGCACGCGCACGGTTCGACCACGAATCGTACGCGTGCCTCTTTTATTTCAGCTCTCTGAAAGGTCTTTTTCAGTCTGCTATTTATATAGAAATGACTTTCGATCTATATATAAATGGAAAACGATTTATATACAAATGGAAAACGATCTATATATTTATCGCAAACGATTTTTATATAGATCGTTATCTGCTCTTACGAAAAGCATGTTTTGAGCGTAAAAAATTCGTCCCCTCTGTTTTTTGACTTCAAAATCCATTTCCATTTAGGTGCTTATTTAGAATCATTCCAAACTCATCTTCGTTGTTGAAAACTTTTTTGGCGCGTATTTTTTGGGGGATAAGCCAAAAGCATTTATAATACTTTTCGGTAAAGGCAACAAGATAAAAGGAACTTGATGTGGAATATCGTATGAGCTGAATCTTTGGCTTTTTTGACATGGATAAAGCGCTCTTTTGCTATCTTTACGGCATCATTATGGCTGACAAGCTATTGATTTCGGAAGAAGAGTTGCTGGAAGAGCTGAGAGATCCGGCAAGGCGGCGTACGGCCTTCGAAAAGGTGGTACGCCTCTACAACCGTAAACTCTACTGGCAAATCCGTCGGATGGTGCTCAGTCATGACGACACGGACGACTTGCTCCAAAATACTTTTATGAAGGCATGGAGTGCATTGGACGGATTTCGGGGGGAAGCCAAACTCTCTACGTGGCTCTATCGGATAGCCATGTACGAATCGCTCAATTTCCTGAAGAAGAAAAAGATCGAAGACGACATGAATATATCGATCACGGACGAAAACTCCTATCTGCTGGACAACCTTACGGGGGATGTCTATTTCGATGGGGATGAGGCCGAGATCGCTTTCCAAAAGGCTATATTGGAATTGCCCGACAAGCAGCGCTTGGTGTTCAACCTTCGCTATTACGACGAAATGCCCTACGAAAAAATGGCCGAGATCACCGGCACCTCGGAAGGAGCACTCAAGGCTTCGTACCACCATGCAGTCAAGAAGTTGGAGCGTTTTTTGTTGCCTGATGATTAAACCCGCCCTAATAAGAAGTCTCTATAATCGTAACTAACTAAGCTCGCATGAAACAGTTCGACCCCGATGTGAATATCCGACCGAAAGAGGATAGTGCACGACACTACTCTGTGCCGGATGACTACTTTTCCTCTTTTACGGACAAGCTCATGGCTCAGATCCCTGCTGTAGAAGCAGAGAGTGATGAGATGGTGCATTCTGTAGCATTGTGGCATAAACTACGCCCATTGCTTTATTTGGCGGCATCATTCCTGCTGATGATCGGGATGTTCAAGGCTTTCAGCCTTTTCGGAGAAAGTGGGGATACCGGTAAAGCGACCTCCACATCGGCCGGACTTGTGGCATTGGACCATGGTGATGCCAGATGGAGCGAGGACACCGATTATAGGGATTTCCTCCATGACAACTGTGCTGAGACAGTGTCGGACGAATGGGTACTAACGGATTTCAGCGAATGATCGGACGACACTCGCACCCCATCTAAATCGGTATGAAGCGAATCTTCTCTCTTACTATTATATTGGCAGCCATGCTGCCAACCCTCTTGCAGGCTGCTATGCCTCCCTACTCTTTGGCCACCAAATATCAGGAATGTGAACAACAGGGAAGAAAGAAGGAGTTCATGAATCAGCGCAACTCCTTTTTCATTCTTGAGTTGGAGCTGACACGGGAAGAGGCGGATGCTTTCCTCCCACTATACAACGAACTGGACACGAAGCGTTACGACCTATGGAAGGATGTTCGGCAGAAGCGAGCTCTGATGGAAAGAAAACCCGAATTGACCGATAGCGACATGGAGCTGATCATCAATAAGAGCTTGGACAATAAAATAGCTGAGGCACGGCTGGAGAAGGAGTACTACTACAAATTCAAACGTGTGCTGCCGATGCGCAAAGTGATGGCATTGAGAGCCGCAGAGAGGAAATTTGCCCGTCTGTTTCTACAGAGCAGTTACGAGTGATCCCCTTTTATGCTACTTTTGGTGGCGTTTAACAAGATAATTTTGGTAAAATGAGTATTTCAGCAAATAAATTTGTGATCTGCAGCTATGACTTATACGTAGGATCTGCAGAAGAAAAAGAGTTGATGGAGCAAGCTACGGCAGAGCAACCACTGCGTTATATACACGGTATGGGTATGATGTTGCCTGAGTTTGAAAAGAATTTGTTCGGACTGAATGTCGGTGACAGGTTCGACTTCGAACTTAAGAGCGAAGATGCCTACGGGGCACGTCAGGAGGATGCCGTACTGGAGCTGCCCAAAGATATTTTCAAGGACGAGGAAGGCCGATTCGACTCTTCCATCGTATACGAAGGCAACACCGTGCCGATGCGCGATGCCGAAGGCAACACCCTGCAAGGCTCCGTACTGGAAGTTCGGGACGATGTAGTGGTAATGGACTTCAACCATCCTTTAGCCGGTGAGAATCTTCATTTTGTAGGAGAAATCATCGAAGAGCGCGAAGCAACAGCAGAAGAGATCGAGCAGTTCTTTGGAGGCCAGTCCGGCTGCGGTTGCGATTGTAGCTGCGAAAGAGAATCATCGTCAGATGGTTGCGACTGCGGCAGCGGTTGTGGCTGTCACTGATCGGAACGAATAATAAACAGAGAAAAGCTCCAAACCATTGTCTCTAAAAAAGCAATGGCTTGGAGTTTTTTAATTTCTCCACATCTCCTCTTCGTCAGAAACACTGTCTGAAGCAGAGAATATCGCAAACACAAACACAGCTATTATACATCGTTATGAACACAATAGGCAAGCTATTCCGGCTGACTACATTCGGCGAATCCCACGGCAAGGCTATCGGGGGTATCATTGACGGCTGTCCGGCAGGGCTTTTCGTGGATACGGAAGCTATCGAGCAAGAGTTGCTTCGTCGCCGTCCCGGGCAGTCGTCTTATACCTCTCCCCGACAAGAGAGCGATATGGTACAGTTCGTCTCCGGCCTATTTCGGGGAAGAACCATCGGTGCTCCCATTGCATTTATAATAGATAATAAAGATGTACGTTCTGCCGACTACGACAGTCTCAGCACCATCTTTCGTCCAGGACACGCTGACTATACATATTTCCATAAATACGGTATCCGAGATCCCCGTGGTGGAGGACGTTCTTCCGCACGCGAGACTGCTATCCGCGTAGTGGCAGGAGCCGTTGCCAAACAACTACTTGCTCCATTGGGAATCCGGTGTACAGCCTACACGTCACAAATCGGCTCCGTCCGCCTACCTCAGGAAAAGGCCAAGAAATATAGCCTTGAAGAAGTAGAGTCCTCCCCCATTCGTTGCCCTGACCCCGATGTTTCCAGACAGATGGAAGCTGTAATAGAAACAGCCAAGGACGAATCCGACAGTGTGGGAGGCATAGTCGATTGCCATGTAAGTGGTGTTCCGGTCGGTTGGGGCGAACCTCTTTATGGCAAACTGCATGCTGCTCTTGGAGCTGCGATGCTAAGCATCAATGCAGCCAAAGGATTTGAGATCGGAGATGGATTTGCCTTGGCCTCCATGCGTGGCTCCGAAGCCAATGATCAGATGGTCGGCGGAGAAGAGGGAGGCGTTTCGTTTCTGTCCAATCATTCGGGAGGTATTAGCGGAGGGATCAGCACCGGTCAGGATATTCATTTTCGTATAGCATTCAAGCCTACCCCGACTATTGGCCGAGAGCAACATACTGTCAATGAACAGGGCGAAAGCATATTGCTTTCTGCAAAAGGACGGCACGATCCTTGCGTGGTGCCGCGTGCGGTTCCTGTGGTGGAGGCTATGGCTTGGCTGACACTGGCGGATGCCTATCTGGCTTCCGGATTGAGTCGTAGCCAATGAGGCTGTACGGGTACCTTATTCTTTGTTTCATCCGAATGCCTTACCTTTGGTGAGATTCTTTTACGGCGGTACGTTTGTAAATAGAAGCCCTGAAATCATAGAAGTATAAAATCAATAATCACAATCATAACTTTTGCTCATCTTTATGAAAAGAAAATTCGGTTTTCTCTGTGCTGTGCTATTGGGAATCGTTGTAGCGACTCCTAAGGCAGACGCATGTACTAATCTTATCGTAGCCAAAGGAGCTTCGACGGACGGTTCGGTAATCATCAGCTATTCGGCAGATTCACATACACTCTATGGTGAGCTGTACCACTGGGCTGCTCGTGACTGGGCCAAAGGAACGATGCGCCAAATCGTCGAATGGGACACGAACAAACCTCTTGGATTCATTCCGGAAGTAGCGCATACCTATAATGTGATCGGCAATGTGAACGAACATCAAGTAGCTATTGCGGAGACGACATGGGGCGGACGTCCCGAATTGGCTGAAAGCGATGGTATCATGGACTACGGTAGCCTGATCTATGTGGCTCTCCAGCGTTCTAAAACAGCTCGTGAGGCCATAGACGTTATGACCAATTTGGTAAAAGAATATGGCTATCACAGCAGTGGCGAAAGTTTTAGCATTGCCGATAAGAACGAAGTCTGGATTCTGGAAATGATCGGCAAGGGCAAGGGGCGCAAAGGAGCCGTGTGGGTAGCTGTACGCATTCCCGACAATGCCATCAGTGCACATGCCAATCAGGCTCGTATCCAACAAATCGATTTCAAGAGCAAAGATTATCTCTACTCTCCGGATGTAGTTTCATTCGCTCGCGAAATGGGCTTCTTCAAAGGAGCTGACAAGGACTTCAGTTTCCAGGAAGCATACAACCCCTATACCGAAGGAGGTCTTCGCGGTTGTGAAGCACGCGTATGGGCATTCTTCAATAAGTTCAATTCGCGTATGGGCAAGTACGAAGCATTCATCAGGAATCAAAGCAAGGATAAGATGCCTCTCTACATTGTCCCCGATCGCAAACTCTCTGTAGCCGATGTGCGTGATATGATGCGCGATCACTATGAAGGCACTTCACTGTGTATGACGAACGATCCGGGTGCCGGCCCCTACAAAGTGCCTTACCGTTGGCGTCCGATGAGCTTCGAAGTAGATGGAAAAGAGTACGTCAATGAGCGTGCAATTGCCACCCAGCAGACTGGCTTTGTGTTTGTTGCTCAGCTGCGTAACTGGCTTCCCGACGCAATCGGTGGTGTCAATTGGTTTGGTGTGGACGATGCCGATATGGCTGTTATGACCCCTATCTATTGTTCTACTACGCGTGTGCCAGAGTGCTTCCGTCAGGGCAATGGCGATATGATGCACTTCTCTTGGACTTCGGCTTTCTGGATCCATAACTGGGTGGCCAACATGGCATATCATCGCTATGATCAGATGATAGCAGACATTCGACCTGTACAACGAGAGCTTGAAGGCGGCTGCGATCGCATGCTTCCTATTATTGACAAGCAAGCCCAAGAACTATATGCTCAGGATCCGGCCAAAGCCGTGGCTTTCCTGACCAATTACAGTAACGAAGAAGCAGAGAAGGCGACAGCGCGCTGGAAGCGTCTTGGCGAATATCTGATGGTAAAATATATGGATGGCAACCGCAAGAAAGAGGAGAACGGCCGATTCAAGACGAATGGATACGGGTTCAGTGCCATGCCTGATTTCCCCGGCTACAGTCAGGAGTACTACCGACAGATAGCAACATCCGAGGCAGCAGAACGCCTAATCAAGAAAGAGAAAGAACAACATTAAGTTGGTTTATTCCCTATCTTTGTCCCCGAAAAAGAAAACGGATGAGACCGATTAAGGTCGGTCTCGTCTTTTTGGCTCTGTAGTTCAACGGATAGAATAGTGGTTTCCTAAACCATAGATTCGGGTTCGATTCCCGACGGAGCTACACCTCTTTTTTTGATGTCCAAATCTTTCTACGAATTCGGACATCCTTTTATAATATATTTACAAAACAGACATTTCCGTTTACTTATTCACTGCAGAACCATGCTCTGAAAAAGAATTATATATAGCTGTTTTCTTATCTTTGTTCCAAGAATTATATGATAATAACTAACGATGAAATTTTTTCGATCATTGATTGTAAATCTTCTTCGATCTTTCAAAGATTCGTACGCTAGCAGAAAGGTTGTTTTTATATTTGATCTTCTCATCTCATGTATAGCATCTGCTATTAGCTTTTTTTGTGTCTATTTCTTTCTTAACAAGGGCATAGAACAAAGGGCTATTCTTTTTTCACTCTATTTGGCTACCTCATTTTTTGCCAGTATTCTTTTCTCGCTTTTGTTTGGTCTCTACCGTGGGATTATCCGCCACAGTACATTTCGAGAGATTAGCAAAGTCTTTTATTTCAGTATCTGTAAAGGAACTATCCTATTTTTAGTCGGTTGTGCTTTCTTTTCCATTCCTTTAGTCTTTTTCGTCACACTGATAGACATCTTGTTTACGTTGTTTTTGCTATTAGCCTTTAGGACAACCGTGGTCTATGTGTATCATATACTCAACAGGACCAAAGCAGTCCATGGAAAAGCTTTGGTAGTCGGCATGGACAGTAGTAGTGTAGCTTTGGCATATCAAATCACCAATGCTTCGGTGCGACAATGGGATATACAAGGTTTTATCGTACGTGATCCGAATCTCAGGAAAATGAGGCTTAATGGCCTTCCGATTTTTGATTTTAATACAGTTGATCGGTTTGCAAAAATCATTTCCACTCAGGGTGTAAAGACATTGCTTTTTACAAATGAGGATGTTTTTGACCAGTACAGGGATATTGTTACCGAGTGTATCGCAAGACGTATAAAACTTTTTATTTGTCAGAAGCCGATAGAACAAGCAGACCCCAAAGGACGCCGCATGATGCGCGAAATCCAGGTGGAAGATCTTTTGGGGCGCACCCCGATATTCCTCAATATGGAGTCAATCGGACATGAACTAAAAGAAAAAAGTATCATGGTCACGGGTGCAGCGGGTTCGATCGGCAGCGAGATTGTGCGACAGCTTGCAAAACTCCATGTTAAGCATATCATCCTTTTTGATATGGGGGAGTCGCCATTACATGAAATACGTCTTGAATTAGAGAGAGACTATCCGAATCAGAAAATAGCTCCGGTTATCGGTGATGTTCGTTGCGTTTCCAGATTGGATTATGTATTGCAGCAATTTCAGCCCGAAATCATTTTTCATGCTGCAGCATACAAACATGTTCCCTTGATGGAGGAAAATCCATGTGAGGCCGTCTTGGACAATTTGATTGGTACCACATTGATAGCTCGCAAAGCTATTGAGTACGGAGTACAGCGCATGGTGATGGTATCGACAGATAAGGCCGTGAATCCGACCAATGTAATGGGAGCAACGAAACGAGCAGCCGAAATGGTCGTCCAATCTTTAGACCAAGCGATAAAGGATGGCTGCATCCAGGGGCATACACGGTTTGTCACCACTCGCTTTGGGAATGTACTCGGATCCAATGGGTCAGTGATCCCATTTTTCAGGAAACAAATAGCAGCAGGAGGGCCGGTAACGGTCACGCATCCGGATATCATCCGCTACTTCATGACTATTCCTGAGGCTTGTCAGTTAGTCTTGGAAGCCGGTTCCATGAGCGAAGGTGGAGAGATATTCGTGTTCGATATGGGCGAGCCGGTCAAAATTTATGATTTGGCCAAGCGTATGATTACGTTGGCCGGATATGAACCTGATAGGGATATTGAAATCGTCTTTTCCGGCTTACGGCCGGGAGAGAAGCTGTACGAAGAGTTGCTGAATAACAAGGAAAATACCAAACCTACCATCCACCCCAAGATTCAGATCGCGGAAACTCGTAAGGTAGACATAGAACTGATAGAAAGACTCCTCCCTCTTTTGGAGCAAAAGGCCAAAGACGTTGATATGACAGGAACAGTACGATTACTCAAAGAGATGGTGCCCGAATTTGTTAGCAAAAACTCTATTTACGAGGAGTTGGACAATGAGCGGACAGCTGTTTGAGCCTAGCCGTTCTATCGCCATTGTTTAATGGAGGTCATTTTCTAAACAAAAAGCCATTCACCCAACGCACTCATGCCCTCGTCTCGTATAATAAAACAATATCTTTTGCTAATTCTTTTGGCCATTCTTGGGCAGAGCCTTTCTGCACAAGACAAGGGTGCGATAGGTATTATCAAGAAGGCTGAAAGGCAGACAAAAAGTCGTATCGGCGTGGAGATACGTCGCTGCCGGGACGATAGCCTTTTCGTATCCAATCGCGGAAACGAACAGTTTTGTCCGGCTTCTCTGGTCAAGCTCGTAACCTCTGCATCCATTTTGCGCCTGAAGGGACCCGAAATGCCATTTTATACCAAAGTAGGAATTGATGGCAAAATTCGAAAAGGGATTCTGGATGGTAACCTCATCATTAAAGGAGGAGGCGATCCTTCTCTTGCATCCAATTATTTACCGACTGACTCCGGTCGATTTGCCTATGCTCTGGTCGATGCCATGAAGCAATGGGGTATAAAAGAAATAACAGGGGATATTATCATCGATGCATCGGCTTTTGACCGTGAGGGAGTCAATGAGAGTTGGCTTGATGAGGACAAGGGCAACTATTTCGGAGCCGGCGTCTATGGATTTAACATCAATGATAACAGAATAGATGTCATCCTTGCTACAGGCCAAGCAGGTTCGGAAGCTCGTATTTTGAGAATAGAGCCTCCTCATCCGGAAGTCCGGTGGGAAAACAGAATCAAGGTGATCCGCCGAGGGAAGGATACGGCCGGATGCTATGGCGAAGGGCTGAATCTCAAGCGAACACTTACGGGGGTACTTCCGACAAATATTGCTTCTTATCGTCTCAAGACGGATTTACCCGACCCTGCTCTATACGGAGCAGCATGGGCCAAAGGCTTATTATCGGCTGCGGGTACTTTGTGCCAAGGAGAGAGCCGCGCTTCGTACCAAGCTGTACCGATCACTCAAGAATTATTGATCTACGAATCTCTTCCATTGGATTCATTGGTACGAGTAATGAATTTTCGTAGTCTGAACCATTTTGCAGAAGCTTTTGTGAAACAATTAGCTCCCCTTGCATCGAAAAACCATCGGGGCAATACTACAGAGCGAGGTTTGTCCGTTGTCCAAAACTATTGGGCTTCCCAAACAGGATTGCAGCATACGGACATTTCTCTCTCGGATGGATCCGGTCTCTCCCGTAGAAACCACTTTAGCCCGAATGCGCTCAGCCAAATACTGATCGATATGATCAGTCGTGGCGATCTTGTTACCGCTTCGTTCATGAACAGCCTACCTCTTGCCGGAAGAGAGGGTACAGTGAAGAGCTTCATGAAGGACGAAGCAATAGAGGCATACCTCAAGAGTGGTAGTATGCGGGGTATTTTAGGTTATGCCGGCTATGTGAGATTCCAAGGGGAATGGTACAGTGTTGTTTTGATTGGCAATGATTTTTCTTCTTCCACACCTGTTCGTCGTGCATTTTCGGATTTCCTTCTCTCTTTCTTCTCTTCCGCTGCCTCTACTAAGGAAGCCCGACCAAGGGAGAAATAAACAACACCTTATTTCTTCTTAATTCCTATTGCCTGATCTCATGCCAATTTTATGTGGGAATGATTGCCGGTAACAAGCATATATAGCTCTCTATAGGTATTCCATTCGCTTTTTTCTTGTATCTCGATACTACTTCCCTCGAATACTTATTGCCCAAAATTTCTTTGCAATCCCTTTAATACATTAGAAAACCAACGAGTTAACTCCATAGGATAGAAACGCGAGAAAAAATTCATATACCTATATGTTGGTACATCCAGTTTTCTTTCTACCTTTGTTTCAGAAAAGCGATACGATAAACAAGATTTGTCTTACCATAAAACTATTACAAAACTATGGCTTACGTTATTAATGACAGTTGTGTAGCATGCGGATCATGCATCGATGAATGTCCGGTATCAGCTATCTCTGAAGGTAGCATCTATAAAATCGATGCAGACACATGTATTGATTGTGGCACTTGTGCTGCAGCATGCCCTTCTGAAGCTATCCATCCTGCCGAATAATTTCAGGTTAGGTTAGAAACAGAGACAGATACGGCCGCTCTTTCATATGAAGGGGTGGCCTTTTTGTATGTATAGATATGCTGAAAACGATCAAGTCGGCAGATTCATGGAAGACAGGGGTAAATCCTTAATCGGTCATAGCCCAAAACGGTGTCGAGCCAAGATGGAATTAACCGCCTCAGTGGCTACCAACATTTTTCAGGACACGTCAATGCTCTTTTAACGCATGTCAAAACTACTAGTGGTTTCCCGCAAAACTACTAGTAGTTTTGGAAGAATCTACTAGTAGTTTCAGCGAAATTTACTAGTAGTTTTTGAAAGAAGCTATGGAAGCTCCGAGAGGAAGGTATAATCGCCCGTCCTATTTCATCCTCTTTGAGAGAACTTACGTCTCTTTATAAAATGGACGAAAGGCTATACCAGACTAAGACCGAGACGAGTCCGAAGCTCATCAAAAAGAGGATTCTCCTGATTAAGGCGTTCGATCTTTTCGTCCAAAGAGACAGGCACACGGTTCAGAGACGTAGCTTCGGATACGCGGACACTCATTTGTATGGTCGTATTATGCAACTTATCCGCAAGGAAACTCAGCAAACGAGACGAAACGTTATTGATCTCCTCTTCTTGATTGCTATTGAGTACTTCCACGTCGAAAGCGGAGGTTCCGAGTCGGAGCTTAGGAAGGCAATTAGCCATCGTCTTTTTCAGATGGATCTCTTCCGAGAGCTTTGTTTCGGCAAATTCGATCCAAGCGAGTTGCAGCTGCTCTTCATCGAATGATTCGGTCATTTCTGTCCGAATCTCCTGCTTGTCATTTTGGAGTTGTTCCTGCTTACTGCGGATTCCTCTCAATGTAAACCGACCTTCGGATCCTACAATAGGTGTTGCCATCGGGCGCGTTGGAGGTACCACTTTAGTCTGCACAGGCTTGTCTTCGGTGATGGTCGGAGCGGAAGTTTCAGGTTGCAGTTGCTGCGCATCGACACTTGGTGTGGGCGGATCAGAAGGTTGAGAAGGAGCAGGGGATGGCTGCACTTTGGCCGGAGCCGGCTGAGGAGGTACTGATCCGCTCGCCACAGGATTCGCCTGCTGCGTCGCATGGGTTGCGGGCTGAGCAGTCAGCCCCTTGCTGAATAAAGCTGCGATATTCATCAGCGACAACTCCAACAGCAGGCGTTTGCCATTGCTCTGGCGATACTGCTGGTCACAGGCATTCAGTATCTTGAGCGATTGGTACAAGAAAGAAGTGGGGCAACGTGCTGCCATATCCACATATCGCTGTATGACTACTTCGGACTGCTCCAACAGCGGCAGAGTAGAAGCATCCTGAGCCATCATCAAATCGCGGAAGAAAGAAGCCAATCCGCTCACGATTACCTGTCCGTCGAATCCCTTGGCCAGCAATTCGTCCAGCACGATCAAGACGGATCTGTAATCCCCCTGCAGAAAGAAATCCGTCAGACGGAAATAATAATCGTAGTCGAGGATATTCAGATTCTCTATCGTATTGGCATAGGTAATATTGCCTTCCGAGAAACGGGCAATGCGGTCGAAGAGCGAAAGAGCATCGCGCATTCCTCCATCGGCTTTTGTCGCTATTATAGCCAAAGCTTCGGCTTCGGCTTTTATCCCCTCGCTGTCCGCCACGTACCGCAGGTGTTGTTCTATTCGGGCCGGTGGTATTCGTTTGAAGTCGAATATCTGACAGCGCGAGAGAATAGTAGGCAGGATCTTGTGCTTCTCTGTGGTCGCCAATATAAAGATCACATAAGAAGGCGGTTCTTCGAGAGTCTTCAGGAAAGCATTGAAGGCTTGCTGCGAGAGCATGTGTACCTCGTCGATGATGTAGATCTTGTATTTTCCGATCTGTGGCGGCACATTGGCCTGCTCTATCAAGAGACGAATATCATCTACCGAATTGTTCGAAGCGGCATCCAGTTCATATATATTCATGGATCGCTGCTCATCGAAAGCCTTGCAGGATTCGCATCGTCCGCAAGCCTCCCCATCCGGCAACCGCTCCAGACAGTTGATGGCACGGGCAAAGATGCGTGCACAAGAGGTTTTTCCCACCCCACGCGGGCCACAAAAGAGATAGGCATGAGCAGTCTTTTGCTGTACGATGGAGCTTTTGAGCGTAGCGGACAATGCCTCCTGACCGACCATCGAGGCAAAAGAATCGGGGCGATATTTGAGTGCAGATACGATATATTTCGTTTCCATGAGCCGAGCCTGTTTGCTTAGGAAACAAAGGTAAACTAAAAAGAAGCAGTAGAGGCTATGCCGGAGAGAGAACTCTCACGACATAGCCTCCGATGTTTTCAGTGAAAAAACCGTACAATATCAATGCAAGGCACAACCCTTACACTTCTCCCTTATCTGAGTAAAGAAATCATTGCCCTTGTCGTCTACCAGAATAAAGGCAGGGAAGTCCTCCACTTCGATCTTCCAGATAGCCTCCATTCCCAGCTCGGGATATTCCAGACACTCCACTTTCTTGATGCTGTCCTGAGCCAGAATGGCTGCAGGGCCACCGACGCTGCCGAGGTAGAATCCGCCATACTTCTTACATGCATCCGTCACTTGCTGTGAGCGGTTGCCTTTGGCTATCATCACCATACTGCCCCCGTACGATTGGAAAAGATCCACATAGCTATCCATACGGCCTGCCGTCGTAGGCCCGAACGAACCGCTCGGCATCCCCTTCGGCGTCTTGGCCGGACCGGCATAATAGATGGGATGATTCTTGACATAGTCGGGCAAACCCTCACCACGGTCGATACGCTCCTTCAGTTTGGCGTGAGCAATATCACGCCCGACGATGATCGTACCGCTGAGAGACAAACGGGTGGAAACAGGATACTGCGACAGCTCTTTCAGAATCTCAGGCATCGGACGATTCAGATCCACCTTGACTACCGTGCCCTCTGTACCCTCACGCATGGATTCAGGGATGAGACGTGCCGGATTGGTCTCCATCTTTTCAATCCAGATACCGTCTTTATTGATCTTTGCTTTGATATTACGGTCTGCCGAACAACTGACACCCATACCTACGGGACAGCTCGCTCCATGTCGGGGCAGGCGGATGATGCGCACATCGTGAGCGAAGTACTTACCGCCAAACTGAGCACCCAAGCCCAAGCGATGCGAAGCCTCCAGCACCTCCTTCTCCAGCTCGATGTCGCGGAAAGCACGCCCGCCTTCGTTGCCCGAAGTCGGCAGATTGTCGTAGTACTTGGCCGAAGCCAGCTTAACGGTCTTGAGGTTCGCTTCGGCCGAAGTTCCGCCTATCACGAATGCGATGTGATACGGAGGACAGGCAGCCGTACCCAAAGAACTCATCTTCTCCACGAGGAAGTTCACCAGCGTCTTGGGGTTGAGCAGTGCTTTCGTTTCCTGATAGAGATACGTCTTATTGGCCGACCCTCCTCCTTTGGCTATGCAGAGAAAGTCGTACTCCATGCCGTCCACGGCCATCAGGTCGATCTGTGCCGGCAGGTTGCACCCCGTATTCACTTCCTTATACATGTCCAAGGGAGCATTCTGCGAATAGCGCAGGTTCTCCTGTGTATAGGTATCATAGACACCATGCGAGAGCTGTTCTTCGTCATGACCGCCCGTCCAGACCTGCTGTCCCTTCTTGCCGAGGATGATAGCCGTGCCCGTATCCTGACAGAACGGGAGCTGTCCTTTGGCCGAAACTTCCGAATTGCGCAGGAAAGTCAGAGCCACGAATTTGTCATTTTCGCTGGCTTCCGGATCGGATAGGATCCGAGCCACCTGCTGCTGATGCTCCGGTCGCAAATAGAAAGCAATGTCATGAAAAGCCGTCCGCGCAAGTAATCGCAGAGCTTCCGGCTCCACTCTCAGGACATCATGATCGCCAAACTTGTCCACGGACACATACTCCTTCGTCAGCAAATAATACTCTGTCGTATCGTCCCCCATAGGGAAGGGCTTCTGATACTTAAAATCTGGAGTTGCCATAGTAATCGTAACTGTTGTTATTAAAGTGATAATCGGTTCTTTTTTTGAGGCCTCCTCATACAGGAAGTTTCCTCACGGGCGCATTCGGAGTATTTGCTCTGCGGATGCACTTGCTATTTCCTTCAGGCAGGTCAGGCACAGGCAGTCGTGATAATGTCGTCGGAGGAATTCGAAGTGATGCGATTGCAGTTGTACCGTCCTACAGTCGCATCGCATATCGGGAAGATCATGACCGCATAGAAAGCCTCTCCCACAACGGGGACAGACTTTCCGGCGGTAGTTTCCCGATAGATTCAGGCTCATATCACAGCAGGCATACCGGCCAACGATCGCTTGTATCCATCCACCAGATCAGCCATGATCTCGGCCACTGTCTCCGCATGACGTATCTGCGATGCTGCTTGGCCTATCTCCAATTCGCCCTCGTGCAGGTCGCCTTCGAAGATACCCTGCTTGGCACGACCACGACCGAGTAGCTCGCGTAGCTCTTCCACGGAAGCACCACGCTGCTCGGCAGCGAATACATCCTGATAGAATTTGTTCTTCAGCAGCCGCGTAGGCGATACAGCCTTGAGCGAAAGCATCGTATCTCCCTCCACAGACTGGCGGCAATGCGCTTTGAAGTCTTCATGAGCGGAGCTTTCTTCACTCAGAGCAAAACGCGTGCCCACCTGTACGGCATCGGCACCCAAGGCCAAAGCAGCGGCAACTGCACGGCCGGAAGCAATCCCTCCGGCAGCAACCACAGGAATGCTCACGGCATCCACCACTTCGGGTATCAGGCAGAGGGTCGTAGTCTCCTCCCGTCCATTATGTCCGCCGGCTTCGAATCCTTCGGCTACGATGGCATCTACACCGGCAGCCTCCGATTTGCGAGCGAATGTGGCACTGCTCACTACATGTATTACCTTGCTACCGGCAGCTTTCAGCTTGGGTGTCCATACCTTCGGACTGCCGGCTGACGTTACCACTACGGGCACATGCTCCCTCATGATGATCTCCATGATCTTGTCCATCTCGGGATAGAGAAGAGGTACGTTCACACCGAAAGGCTTGTCTGTAGCAGCTTTACAAGAACGGATGTGGTGTTCCAGATTGTCCGGATGCATGGATCCCGCACCTATAAGTCCCAAACCACCGCAGTTGCTCACAGCAGAAGCCAGTCTCCAACCGCTGCACCATACCATTCCTCCCGATATGATCGGATGCTCGATACCCAATAATTCGCAAATTCTATTCATTTCTTATTCTTCTTATTTTGTATTGTATCTGTTGTTCTATTGCACTTCGGTTCGTATAGTCTTATCCTTATTCAAACCGACGCACCTTGTAAGAGTACAACCGTACTCACATCTTTCAGGTTCTTGCACCGGCACACAATATTATGAGACGTACAGGAAAGCCCAACTACATGAAAAGCGGCAATTCACGGATATGCCTCTTACAATTCTGTTTCAGATATAAATCTCGACCATAATCACAAAAATAGGAACAAAAGCCGACTTCTACACCCTGCTGTTTCGATGCCGAGGGGAAAGGAACTTCCCCGATGCGATATACCCTACATCCAAGCAGACGACACGCAGGCAGAAGCGAAGAATACGGTATAGGCGGCAAACAGTCTTTTTCGCTTCCCTCTCGCGACTTTCTAAGATCTCATGTGGTTCGTAAAATCAGACAAATGACGTTGCAAAAAACGTGGCGCGAGAAAATTTTCGGTTTGGCTCGGGAATTGAAAAAAAGTCGCGCCGGAACGAAAAACTTCTCAGACGTGTTTTTCAAAATCCACGAACCGCAATTCGGTCGTTTTTGGTTCCAGAAACAGGAGAGCACGGACAAAGAAGAGTGACAGTTTTCCCGTTCATGAAACAGAGAGAAGAGATCTGGGATTGCTTCCATTCATCTAAAAAGGGACTCAAAACTTAACTGAAAAGTGAAATGGATAGGGCACAAAAATTCGTACTTTTGTCAGGATTCAAAGCAAACAAAACCCGTAAACAACAATTCCCCTTTACGAGGGGAGCAGAGTTTTTTCAGATGGCTACAAAACAACGCAAAGGGAGCAGAAGCTCCGGACGAAATACATCCTCCACAAATAGAAGAAAAGAGGGCAACTTTCTACGCCGCATATTCATCACCCCCATACGGGATACTTTCAGTCGCGACAAGGTCGGCTTCGTCTTCGGAGCCATACTGCTGGCCATCGCACTCTATACTGCTATAGCCATAGGTTCGTTCTTCGTACATGGGGGAGTGGATCAGAGCGTCGTGCGGGATGCGCCTGTCAGCGACATCCTCCTCGGTCGCGCCCTTGTGGCCAACTTGTGCGGTATCCGTGGTGCAGTATGGGCGGAATGGCTGATGAACGGGCTGTTCGGATTCGGAACGCTCTTCCTCCTTTTCTACGTTTTTTCGTTGTCGCTGAAGCTCATGGGCGTTGTCAAGCGCGTATCCATCGTAAAACGACTGATATTCTGCGGTGTGATGACCTTTTGGACGAGCCTTGCAGCCGCATTCATCTACAAACTTTCAGGTCTCGAAGGTTTTCTTCGTTGGGGAGGTATGCACGGTCAGGAATGGACACTGTTTCTCGAACGCAATATAGGTAAGGCCGGCCTGATCATAGTTCTGCTCGTCCTTGCCGTCATCATAGCGGTAGTGGTACGCAGTGAATGTATGGGTTTCTTCCGCCGTTTGCTGGGACTAAGCTGGATCTCTATCCCCAAACTGCCGAAGAGGGAGAAGAAAAACAATCATGACGAGTCCGGGGACGAGCAGTTCGGCAATGGCTACGACAGGGGCGAAAGCGAGAATCTATCGGGCTATCTCAACAATTCGGAATACGAAGACAGCCCCGAGAGTGAAAATGCCGATGAACCGGATGATTATATTCCGGCTCATAAGAAAGAAGAGGAAAATGATTCTTCGCAGTCCATACAGGTGGGATCGATGACTGTGGAACTGGCTCAAGAGGAAGAAAAGGCGGACGAAGCTCTGCTGGCGGAAACCAAAACGGATCCCAGAATGGACTTGGCTTCATACAAGTTCCCTCCTGTCGATCTGCTTACCCAGTACGACCTGCAGCAACCTCCGATCGACATGAACGAGATAGAAGAGAACCAAAAGCGAATCATCGCCACGCTGGACAGCTTCAAGATTCATGTGACACCGATCAAGGCCACAGTAGGCCCTACGGTGACGCTCTATGAGGTTGCACCGGATTCGGGTATCAAAATCAGTCGCATCCGCAATCTGGAGGACGACATCGCCATGAGTCTCAAAGCTGTAGGAGGTATCCGTATCATCGCGCCGATGCCGGGCAAAGGGACGATCGGTATAGAAGTGCCCAACCGAAAGCCACAGACCGTAAGCATGTACTCGGTCTTGACTTCCAAGAAATACCAAGAGTCCGACATGGATCTGCCCGTGGCACTCGGCAAGACGATCACGAATGAAGTGTTCATCTTCGACCTTTGCAAGATGCCTCACCTCCTGATAGCAGGTGCTACGGGACAGGGGAAATCCGTGGGTCTGAACGCCATGATCACCTCTCTCCTGTACAAGAAGCATCCGGCCGAACTGAAGTTCGTACTCGTAGACCCAAAGATGCTGGAGTTCGCTGTCTACGAAGCTATCGAGCGTCACTATTTGGCCAAGCTCCCCGACGAGGACAGAGCCATCGTGACGGATATGACCAAGGTGGTACCCACTCTGAACTCTCTCTGCATCGAAATGGACAATCGCTACCGCATGCTGACGGAAGCACGAGTGAGGAACATCAAGGAATACAACGATCAGATTATCAGTGGCAAGCTCAGCCGCTTGCACGGTCATAAATTTCTGCCCTATATCGTACTGATCGTCGATGAGTTTGCCGATCTGATCATGACATCGGGCAAAGAGGTAGAGCGTCCGATCACCCGCATCGCCCAGAAAGCACGTGCCGCAGGTATTCACATGGTGGTAGCCACCCAGCGACCCTCCACTGACATTATCACCGGTATTATCAAAGCGAACTTTCCGGCACGTATCGCCTTCAAAGTATTCTCCATGATCGACTCCCGAACCATTCTGGACCAACCGGGAGCCAATCAGCTCGTCGGCCGTGGAGATATGCTTTTCTATCAGGGAAAAGACACGGTACGTCTGCAATGCGCTTTCCTCGATACGCCGGAGTGCGAGGCCGTCACCCACCACATTTCGCTTCAGGAAAGTTACACTTCGGCTTATGAGCTGCCGGAGTATGTGCCCGAAGGCGAAGAGGGAGGACTGAAGGCCTTCAATCCGCAGGAGAAAGATCCTCTCTTTGAAGAAGTAGCCCGCATGGTGGTAAACTCACAACAGGGATCCACCTCTAATATCCAGAGAAAGTTCAATATCGGCTACAACCGTGCAGGGCGATTGATGGACCAACTGGAAGGTGCCGGTATCGTTTCGCCGCAGGACGGTAGCAAACCGAGGCAGGTATTGATCCAAGATGAAATGAGTCTGGAACGCTTGTTCGAAACACTCCGATAATCCGAAAGAAACAATGAAGACATCCTTGCACCGGATCCGGATGTTCCGGATCCTCTTTCTGCTCCTTTTCATTCCCGCCACGGGTTTGGCCCAACGCACAGTACAAGGCGAACTCCAAGCAGCAGCCAAGCACCTTGCCAACCCCGATGGGACGCGAATCGACTTTCAGGCAGAGACCATAGCTCCCAATGACATGGGTTCATCACCCCTCTCTTCCGGTAGCCTCATCCTCAAAGGCAATCAATTTCGTCTCGGCTTCGGCTCTATCACAGCCGTATTCGATGGCCAAAAAACGCTCTCTTACTACGATGCATCCGAGAATACGCTCAACATCTCCCACCCGACGAATGCGGAATTGGCTATGATCAACCCACTGATCATCCTCACCCGATCCGAAGCCGGCTATCGCACAGCCATGCTGCCTCCGACGAAAGGGGGGAACGTAATCGGCCTCACGCCCAAAACGGCTAACGGGATCAAACGAATCGAGCTACAGGTCAGCACCCAAGGCTCACGCCCGACCGGTGCCATGATTATTCTGGAAGATGGGACAAGGATCGTGACAAAAATCACCGGTATCAGTCCGACAAAAGCATCTTCCGAACTGTTCCGACTTGCCAAAAAAGACTACCCCAACGTAGAAGTCATCGATCTCAGATAATAAAACTCCTGCTAAGCCCGTTTTCCTGTTGGAACAAAGAGATCATCAACAAACGAAAAATCCATGAATCGAACAGTGAAAACCCTGGGAATCTTTCTTATCGGTATGCTGACCTTCCTTGTCGGGGCAGCGGAAAACTCTACGAAATCGCTCGTTGGGACGTGCTGGAGGAGGCACCTTTCTCCCGAAGAAATCAATCTGTCGGCAGACAACGTCAGCCCTTCTTTCAAAGCCTATATGGAGCTGGCATTCAACGAAGGGAACAAAGCCATGCTCACCATCCGAATAGAAGGAATGGGAACAAAACCGGCGGAATCGAAAGAGGAAATCTACTACGAATGCAACGGCAACGATGAGGTTATCATCATCACCAGACGGGACGGTGGCGGAGAAGATAGAGAGAAAGCAGCCATCAGCTGGATGGACGAAACGATGAAGTTAGTCACCGAAGGAGAAGAACAGATCTTCAAGCTCATCAGGAAAAAGTAATCCTCCGCTACCCCACTATCTCTTCCGTTCGGGATGGAAGCAGAAAGGGAAAGAGGATATGCCCCATGCACTTCGGTGCCGGCATATCCTCTTTTCTTTTGCAGCTATCGCTGCTGACGAAACGGCGTTCTCGGTCAGTCCAATCTGCGAGAGCCGTCACCGATAACCACATTGTACACCTTGGGTTCGCGGCCGAATCGCTCCTTGAATCTCTTCTTGGCATTCTCGATGAAGAGATCGTAGAGTTCTTTCTTCACGAGGTTGATCGTACAACCTCCAAATCCGCCACCCATAACGCGCGAACCGGTCACGCCACAATCCCGGGCTATGCCGTTGAGGAAGTCGAGCTCTTCGCAGCTCACCTCATAGAGACGACTCATACCATCGTGCGTCTCGTACATTTTCTGCCCTACGGTTTCGTAGTCGTCACGCACCAGAGCATCGCACACATCGAGCACTCGCTGCACTTCTTCGACGACGTACTCGGCACGCATATAATCCTCGGCGGAGACTTCGCCCTTCACCTCTTCCAGCATACTCATGGAAGCATCTCGCAGGAACTCCACTTCGGGATGTTTTTTCTTAATCTCCTTGACCACGTTTTCGCAGGACTCTCTCCTTTTATTATACGCAGAGGAAGCAAGCTCATGCTTTACGACCGAATCCAAAAGCACCAGCCTGTACCCTTGGGGATGGAATGGGAAATATTTATGCTCGAGCGTCTTGCAGTCCAAACGGATAAGATGGTCTTTCTTCCCGAAAAGGCTGGCAAACTGATCCATGATACCGCACTTCACGCCCACGTACTTATGCTCCGTAGCCTGACCGACCTTGGCTAATTCGAATTTGTCGATCCTGCCGTTGCCGAAGAGTTCGTTCAAGGCAAAAGCATAGGTGCTTTCCAAGGCTGCCGAAGAGGACATGCCGGCTCCGAGCGGAATATCTCCGGAGAAGGCCGTATTGAATCCCTTTACCTCCACGCCTCGGACTATCATCTCGCGACAGACGCCATAGATATACTTGGCCCAAGTGGCACGGGGAGCATCGTCCGGCCCGAGGCCGAACTCCACATAGTCCTTGAGGTCGATCGAATATGCCCTTACCTTGTCCGATCCATTCGGCTTTACTTCGGCCATGACGCCCTTGTCTATAGCACCGGGGAAGACGAAACCTCCGTTGTAGTCCGTGTGTTCGCCGATCAGATTGATGCGCCCCGGAGAGGTGAAGATCTGACCCGTAGATCCGTCAAAGTGCTTGATGAATCTACTCCTTACGAAGTCTAATTCCATAATTTCTGCTTGTTTATGTTTGGGTTGGTATAAAATCCTTGTGAGAAGATCATTCGACGGTACCGAATCGGAACGCCGTCCGGGACTCGAATACTTCGCCAGGGCGCAAGAGGGTCGTAGGATAATTCGGTTTGTTCGGCGAATCGGGATAGTGCTGCGTCTCGAAACAAACGGCCGAACGAGCCGGATAACGCCGGTCGGACTTCCCCTTCAGCTTTCCGCTCATCCAATTGCCCGTGTACACCTGCATACCCGGTTCGGAGGAATAGACATCCAATACGATTCCGGTCTTGGGCGATATGCAACGGCAGCAGAAGCCATATGCCCCCAAGGGCTTGTCCACGATAAAGGTATGATCGTATCCCTTTGCCCAAATGAGCTGATCCATCGCACTGTCGATCCGATCCCCTATGCCGTGAGGCATGAGGAAATCGAACGGCGTCCCCTCTACCTCGGCCGGTTCGCCGTAGGGAATGGCCGTATCGTCTGTGGGGAGATAATGCCGGGCTTGTATCATGAGGGTATGATCATGTACGGAGGGATCGCCTGCACCTGAGAGATTGAAATAGGAGTGATTGGTCAGATTCAGAACCGTAGGAGCATCCGCCGTAGCGCGATAGTCTATGTGCAATGCGCCTTCATCCGTGACGCTGTAAATGATCCGAACGACCAGCTCACCCGGATACCCCTCCTCTCCATCTGCCGACACGTATTCCAGCACAAGCGAAGAGGGGCCGGCGGATTTCACCTCCCACACCTTCGTATTAAATCCGCTGATGCCGCCATGCAGAGAGTTCGGCCCATTGTTGATCGGCAGGCTGTAGCTTCTGCCGTCTATGGAGAAAGAACCGCGGGCAATCCGGTTGGCATACCTGCCGCAGACGGCACCGAAGTACTGCTCCTCCGAGTCGATGTATTCCTGTAGGGAGTCGTGCCCCAAGACGACGTCCACCTGATTGCCGTCTTTGTCCGGCACGATGAGAGAAACGATTCGGGCACCGTAGTTGGTAATATAAGCGTCTATTCCTTTTCCATTGGTCAAATGGTAGAGATCCACGTCCTTACCATCGAGGCAGGAGGCAAAGGCGGATCGTTGCGGAAGGCTGATCTGATTCATTTTGCAGTCTGTTTTTTAGCACCTTCCAAATATAGACAATCCACAGCTAAGTATATACAAATCATCTCACCAAGACAAGCCGACAAGACTTATTATTCAGCATGCCCAAACTAATATTAGTTTTGGCTGAAACTAATATTAGATTCGGTAAAATCTAATATTAGATTTTGAGAGAAGCTCTACAATTACAAAAAGAAGAGAATGAAAGAGGGACTGTGTCGCGAATGACACAGCCCCCTTTCTCTTTTTTCTCTTTCTTTTTCGGAAAGCTTAGAGCTTAGGCCCTGCTGCTACGAGAGCCTTGCCGGCATCGTTGCCCGTGAACTTGACGAAGTTCTTGGTGAAACGCTCGGCCAGATCCTTTGCTTTCGTCGTCCACTCGGTGGCATCGGCATAGGTGTCGCGCGGATCGAGGATATTCGGATCCACACCGGGCAGAGCCGTCGGCACCTTGAAGTCGAAGAAAGGAATAGCCTTGGTCGGAGCCTTGTCTATGGAGCCGTCGAGGATGGCATCGATGATACCGCGCGTATCCTTGATGGAGATACGCTTGCCCGTACCGTTCCAACCCGTATTGACGAGGTAAGCCGTAGCTCCTACCATCTCCATTTTCTTCACAAGCTCCTCGGCATACTTCGTAGGATGGAGCGAGAGGAAAGCCGCTCCGAAGCAAGCGGAGAACGTAGGCGTAGGCTCCGTGATGCCGCGCTCGGTACCGGCCAGCTTGGCGGTAAAGCCCGAGAGGAAGTAGTACTTGGTCTGCTCCGGAGTCAGGATGGAAACGGGAGGCAATACGCCGAAAGCATCGGCCGAGAGGAAGATCACCTTCTTGGCATGGCCGGCTTTGGACACGGGCTTCACGATGTTGTCGATATGATAGATCGGATAAGAGACGCGGGTATTCTCCGTCACGGACTTGTCGTCGAAGTCGATCTTACCGGCGGCATCCACGGTCACGTTCTCCAGCAGCGCATCGCGGCGAATGGCATTGTAGATATCCGGCTCGTTCTCGCGGCTCAGGTTGATCACCTTGGCGTAGCATCCGCCTTCGAAGTTGAAGATACCGTCCTCGTCCCAGCCGTGCTCGTCGTCGCCGATCAGCTTGCGCTTCGGATCCGTACTGAGCGTGGTCTTGCCCGTACCGGACAGACCGAAGAAGATAGCCGTCTCCTTCTCGTCCATGCTCGTATTGGCAGAGCAGTGCATGGAGGCCATGCCGCGCAGGGGAAGGAGGTAGTTCATGTAGGAGAACATACCTTTCTTCATCTCACCGCCGTACCATGTATTCAGGATCACCTGCACCTTCTCGGTCAGGTTGAATACGACGGCCGTCTCGGAGTTCAGTCCCAGCTCCTTGTAGTTCTCCACCTTCGCTTTGGAAGCGTTCATCACCACGAAGTCAGGTTCGCCGTAGTTGGCCAGCTCCTCTTCCGTGGGGCGGATAAACATATTCTTGACGAAGTGCGCCTGCCAGGCCACCTCCATGATAAAGCGGATTTTCAACCGTGAGCTTTCGTTGGCACCGCAGAACGTGTCCACGACGAAAAGACGCTTACCGGAGAGCTGTTCCACGGCCAGCTTTTTGATGCTCTTCCATGCCTCCGGAGTCACGGGCTTGTTGTCGTTCTTGTATTCGTCCGACGTCCACCAGATGGTGTTTCGGGTTGTATCGTCCATGACGAAGAACTTATCCTTGGGCGAACGACCCGTATAGACACCGGTCATCACATTGACTGCTCCCAGTTCGGTAAGCTGTCCTTTCTCAAAGCCTTCGAGACCGGCTTTGGTCTCTTCTTCAAAAAGGAACTCGTAAGATGGGTTGTGGATAATCTCAGTGGCATTGAGAATGCCATACTTTGTCAAATCTAATTTGCTCATTACCTGAATAATTAAGTTTGTTCTAAAATCTCTGTTGCAAGTCTCGTCCAATCGTCCCCGACCAACTACAAGAAGCTCGTCCCGCAAGACGGGATCGGGTGACCCTCGAGACCGAGCAAAGATATATAAATTCTTCAGGAACCAATAACGCCGTTTCCGTTCGAGACCGATACCGAAACGATGGGATTCCGAGGGCGGATTAAAGGGACAAAGCAACTGCTCTTCTATATAAACTTCGTATGTTTGTCCGCACAATAAACGAACCACTCCCGTCAGGGGCAAAAACATTCAATACAATGACGATAGAACAATTCAATTTCGCAGGCAAGAAAGCCTTCGTGCGCGTCGATTTCAACGTTCCCCTCGATGACAACTTTAAGATCACCGACGACACTCGCATCCGCGCAGCCCTCCCCACCCTCCGCAAGATCATAGCCGATGGCGGTATGGCCATCATCGGCTCTCATTTGGGACGCCCCAAAGGCGTGGCACCGGAGTTCTCCCTCCGGCATATCCTGCCGCACGTATCCGAACTGCTCGGCGTGGACGTCCTCTTCGCCGACGACTGCATCGGGGCCGATGCCATGGACAAGGCGGCCAAGCTCAAAGCCGGCCAAGTGCTGCTGCTCGAAAATCTCCGCTTCTATGCCGAAGAGGAAGGTAAGCCGCGCGGACTCTCCGACGATGCTTCGGACGAAGAGAAAGCCGCAGCGAAGAAAGCCGTCAAGGCTGCTCAGAAAGAGTTTACCCAAAAGCTGGCTTCCATGGCCGACTGCTACGTGAACGATGCTTTCGGTACAGCCCATCGGGCGCATGCTTCTACGGCACTGATCGCTGACCACTTCGACCGAGACCACAAAATGTTCGGCTACCTGATGGAGAAAGAAGTAAAAGCCGTGGAGAGAGTGCTGCACGACATCAAGCGGCCGTTCACCGCCATCATGGGAGGCTCCAAGGTATCGACCAAGATAGAAATCATCGAAAACCTGCTCAACAAAGTGGACAACCTGATCCTGACCGGCGGAATGACCTATACCTTCACCAAAGCGGCAGGCGGTCGCATAGGCGTCTCCATCGTGGAGGACGACAAGCTGGATTTGGCTCGCGACATCGTGAAGAAAGCTGCCGAAAAGGGCGTCAATCTGATACTCTCCGTCGATACGCGAGTAGCCGACAGGTTCGACAACGATGCAGCCACCCAAGTATGCAGCAATATGGAGATACCCGATGACTGGATGGGGATGGACATAGGCCCCCGGTCGATCGAGAAATTCCGCAAAGTAATCCTCGAATCCAAAACGATCCTTTGGAACGGCCCCACGGGTGTATTCGAATTTGACAACTTCTCCATAGGCTCGAAAGCCGTCGGCGAAGCCATCGTGGAAGCTACGGCCAATGGAGCCTTCTCGCTCGTGGGAGGAGGAGACAGCGTTGCCTGCGTAAATAAATTCGGCCTTGCCGATAAGGTATCCTACGTCTCCACGGGTGGAGGAGCCTTGCTCGAAGCCATCGAGGGCAAGACCCTCCCTGGCATTGCAGCCATCCAAGGATAATCCCCCCAAAAGGAAGGATATTAACAAGCAATATGTACTGAAAAAGTGGAATTAAACCCCGAAAGCCCATCGTCTGACTTTCGGGGTTTTTCCATTGAAGCGAAGATATAATACAGAACCAATGTACCAACGAGAACTATTCCGACACGAATGGCGGCGCACGATCCGCTCCACCATCTCGGCACAGAGCGTTGCCATAACGATATTTTGGGCCATTTACTTCCTGTTCGTAGGCGTGAGCCTTTTTGTTTTCGGTCTTATCTTTCCGATAGCGATCAAGGACGGCTTTCCGGCACTTACTGCCGTTCAGATCATGACCGGACTCATTCCTTTCCTGATGCTTGCCGGTCTGGTGATCCGCCTTTTCCTGCAACCGCTCAATTATATAAATGAAAACTACTATCGGCAGCTACCGATACCGCGCAAAGCCATAGCACGGTATCTTATATTCCGCCCATTGGCCAATCCGATCAACTACTACGTCTTCGTCTTCCTCTTTCTGCCCTACAGCATCATGACGGGAATAGAAGGAGGGGCAACCGATTTTACTGTAGCTCTCGTCACCCTGCTGCTGCTTACACTGACCAATATGCTCCTGGCTCCATACCTGAAGCGCATACTGGGCGATGGTCTCCGATTCTATATCATCGTCATCGGTGCCATAGCCCTCATGCTCGCTGCCGAGATCACCGGATTCGTGCCTTGGTCGGACTATCTGTTCCGCTTCGTCTCATCCCTTCCGGTATATATCGTATGGATCTGCTTGGCATTGATTTCGGTCGGAACGTATATAGCGAGCCAGCGGTATTTCAGACTGCATCGCTATGCCAAAGAGCGCACCAAGTCCGGCAGCACGGAGCGGTACCACAGTCTGAACTTCGTCCGTCAGCATGGTATCATAGGCGAGGTGATAGCACTGCATATCAAGCTCATCCTACGCTCCAAACGCCTTCGCAGTACTTTCATTTTTTCCTTCCTGTTTATATTGTACGGCCTTCTCTTCTACAAGGAAAGCAATATAGACAAGATGACCGCATATGCGATGATCGCCAATATCATCGTCAGCTCCCTGATGCTGATGCAGCAGCAATTCGTGATACGGTGGGACTGTGGTTTCTTCGACGGGCTGATGGCGCAAGCCATAACCTCCCGAACCTACATCCGCAGCCACTATATCATCCTGATGATACTCAATGCTGCCAGCTTCATCCTGAGTACACCCTATTTCCTGATGGGAGAGGAGATCGCCTACCTGCACATCTCGCTCTTCCTATGGAACAGCGGCTTGGGAACGATCTTCATCCTGCTAATGGCATGCTTCAATAAAGGCTACATAGAGGTAATGTCGGGAAGCATAATGAACCAGCAAGGCACTTCGATGGTCAATATCCTGATAGCGTTGCCGACGATGATGGTCGCCCCGTTTTTGTTGGTTGTACTGAAGTGGCTCACCGATACACGTACGGCCGAAATCGCCATCGGTCTGATCGGTCTGATCGCCCTCCTAGTGCACAAGCCTCTTCTGAGCTTCTGCACACGCGTTTTCTCTCGTCAGAAACACGCTTTGGCAGAAAGCTTCCGCGAACGCAAATAATTTTGACGACAATCTTTAGACCACTGCAATAGATATGATACAAATAACCGACCTGAGCAAAAAATACAACGGAGTTACCGTACTGGATATTCCCCGTCTCTCCATAAGCCACGGCGAAACCTTCGGTTTGGTAGGCAATAACGGTGCCGGCAAGACCACTCTCTTCCGCCTCATCCTCGATCTGATCAAAGCCGATAGCGGTAGCATCTCCATCGACGACATCCCCGTAGCGGGCAGTGACGATTGGAAGGGCCGTGTCGGAGCCTTCCTCGACGAAAGCTTCCTCATCGGCTTCCTGCGTCCGGAGGAGTACTTCGATTTCATCGGCAAACTCCATCACCTCGACAAGGAGGAGATAGAGCGTTTTCTCGACTACATGTCGCCCCTCTTTGCCGATGAAGTTTTGGGCAAGAACAAACTCATCCGGGACTTTTCCAAAGGGAACCAAAAGAAAATAGGCATAGCTGCTGCCATGCTCTCTCGCCCCGATATATTGATCCTCGACGAACCGTTCACGGCACTCGACCCCTCATCACAAATACGGCTGAAGAAAATGCTCAACGAACATGCAGCCCAATACGGTACCACCATGCTTATCTCCAGCCACGACCTCAACCACGTGACCGAAGTCAGCAGCCGTATCGTAGTGCTGCAAAAAGGCGAGATCATCAAAGACCTCCAAACAAACGAACAGACGCTGTCCGAACTGGAACGGCACTTCGCCGTCGAAGGATAAAACGGCCGGAGTAAAGCCGATTCGATCCTCAGGGATTAGTCCCTTCGTCACCGCCCCTTTGGGGCAATATCCGCAATCCACTTCTTCCGAAATACGCGCCGCAAACGCTCCGATTGCGGCGCGTGTTTGCCGAACAAAGTGGCGCGAGAATTTTTTCGTTTTGGCTCGTAATTTTTTTACTCCCCGCGCCAAAACGAAAAAGTTCTCGCACCATGTTTTTTGGCGTTATAAACAGGAAAATTTTGGCGCGCAAACCAAACGAATCCGAGATGATGCCTTCCTCATTTTCATTCACGTTCGTAGGGAAAGATCATCCTGTTCGTTGGCTATCTGTCTTTCAGGTATTTATCATTTTCAATCCGTGGAAATCCGCATACGATCCTCAAGATCCGGATCGGAAAAGCACGTTAAAATAAGTGGCAGATATGCGAAATAATTGCTATATTAGCATAAACAACACTCCGTAGAGGAAGCCAACAAAACGACGATGAGTTACCTCAAATTCGACAAAACGCTCATGGCGAATCTGGACGAATCGCTTCAGCGCGAATACATCCGTACCAATCGAAAAGGGGCTTATTCCAGCTCTACGATAGTAGGCTGCAACACCCGTAAATATCATGGTCTGTTGGTCGTTCCCATCCCGGAGCTGGGGGATCAGAATCGCGTGCTGCTGTCGTCGCTGGATCTGACCATTATCCAGCATGGAGCGGAGTTCAACGTAGCGGTTCATCACTACAAGGGCGGAGTCATCAGTCCCAACGGTCATAAGTATATCCGCGAGTACAATGTGGATATAATACCGGCCACCATCTTTCGCGTGGGAGGAGTGGTGCTCAAGCGCGAACAGGTATTCTGCCACTACATCAATCGTACCATATTCAAGTACACCCTGATGGAAGCACATAGCGATACGCTACTGCGCTTTCGTCCCCTGCTTGCTTTCAGGAGCGTGACAGCCCTCACTCACGAAAACGGGCAGATCGAACGCGGACATATCCCGGCCCGAAACGGCATAGGGATCAGCCTCTACAAGGGTTATCCCCATCTCTTCATGCAGTTCAGCAAAGAACCCGAATACCGCGAGGAGGGATATTGGTACAAAGACTTCGAATACCCCAAGGAAAAAGAGCGCGGATACGAGTGTACGGAGGATCTTTACATGCCCGGCACATTCGAGATTCCCATAAAAAAAGGAGAATCCATCTACTTTGCCGCCGGTCTTGAAGAGGCCAATCCGAATACCCTCCGAACGACATTTGCCAAGGAAGTACGAGAGCGCATCCCTCGCGAAGATTTTTTCAGCTGCTTGAGGAATGCAGCCCACCAGCTCTACTACCGCCCTACCCCCGACGATGGCTACCTTCTGGCCGGCTATCCGTGGTTCGACGTTCGAGCTCGCGATCTGCTCGTGGCACTGCCCGGCTGTACCCTATGTGTAGAAGCACCGGAGCGATTCGAACGCATCGTCAATACCGTCATTCCTGCGATGGAACGCTACATGCGACTGCATCAAGATGACGACACCATACACGGACTGCACGAGCCGGACGTTGGGATTTGGGCTATTTGGGCCATCCAGCAGTATGCACGCCGCAACGGCTTGGAAGCAGCCAAGAGATTCGGCACCTTCGTCAGCGAAGTGGTATCTTATTATCTGTCCGCCGAGCACCCGACGGCACAAATTCGTGAAAACGGTCTCCTCTACGTCTTCGGCACAGGCTTCCCGTTAAGTTGGATGGATGCCAAACTGAACGGCAAAGCCGTTGTCCCCCGTGAGGGCTATCTCGTCGAATTGAATGCTCTCTGGTACAATGCCCTCTGCTTCGAGCGAGAACTCAATGGGGAAAAACCGGAGATCGGCGAAATCATCAGCCGGATCGAAAGATCCTTCCCCGATACATTTCTGAATTGCTACAACTATCTCTTCGATTACGTTCGGGATGGCAAAGCTCAGGACTGGAGCGTACGCCCGAACATGCTCTTCGCCATATCCCTCCCCTACTCCCCACTACAACGCGACCGGCAGCTACAAGTACTCGAGATCATCACAAGAGAACTGCTGACACCGAAAGGGCTTCGAAGCCTAAGCCCCAAGAGCGAAGGCTACCGGCCTTACTGCCGTGGCAAACAAGAAGAACGGGAGCTGGCCTACTACAACGGTTCGGTATGGCCTTGGCTGCTGGGACAATACACCGAAGCCTATCTGCGTTTATACGGGAATAGCGGAGTGACCTTTCTCGAAAGGATGCTTATCGGCATGGAAGAGGAACTACAGATGCACGGTATCGGCACCGTCTCGGAGTTGTTCGACGGCAACCCGCCTTTTATGGGGCGCGGAGCCATCTCTTTTGCTATGAGCGTAGGAGAGATATTGAGAGCCAAAGAACTACTGAACAGGACAGAATCCGATATGCACCTGAGTGTACGTCATATGTACAATTATACAAAATGGAAAAGATGAAAGCGTTGATGTTCGGTTGGGAGTTCCCCCCACATATCCTCGGCGGATTGGGGACAGCCAGCTATGGCCTTACCAGAGGGATGGCCATGCAGCCCGACATGGATATTACTTTCGTCATCCCCAAACCGTGGGGAGATGAGGACAAGAGTTTCCTCCGGCTCATAGGTACCAACTGCGCTCCCATAGTGTACAAGAATGTCCCCACCGAAACGGTGACCCAACTCTTGGGCAACCGAATGGATCTCCGGACATACGAGGATCTGCGCAGCAACATTTATGCCGACTTCAGCTACAAGAAGACGGATGCCCTCGGCTGTATCGAATTTTCCGGACGCTATCCGGACAATCTGCTGGAAGAGATCAATAACTACTCCGTCGTAGCAGGCGTGATAGCACGTACCATCCCGTGCGACGTGATCCACTCCCACGACTGGCTCACCTATCCGGCCGGTATACATGCCAAAACGGTTACGGGGAAGCCGCTCGTAGTTCATGTGCACGCTACGGACTTCGATCGCAGCAGGGGCAATGTGAATCCGCAAGTCTTTGCCATCGAGAAGGACGGTATGAACCATGCGGATCATATCATCACGGTCAGCAATCTGACCAGACGGACCGTCATCGAAAAGTACGGACAGCATCCCGACAAGGTGACCACGGTGCACAATGCGGTGGAGCCTCTGCCTGCCTCTATTCTGACTTTGCCCGACAAACGAGGCGTACAGGACAAGGTAATTACCTTCCTCGGACGAATCACGATGCAGAAAGGCCCCGAATACTTCGTCGAAGCAGCGGCCAAAGTGCTCGAACGGACAGCTAACGTACGCTTCGTAATGGCCGGAAACGGCGACATGATGGACGCCATGATCAGGCTGGCAGCCCGACACAAGATAGCCGACCGCTTCCACTTCACCGGATTTATGAAAGGCGAACAGGTGTACGAGGTATTCAAGGCAAGCGATGTCTATGTGATGCCATCCGTATCAGAGCCTTTCGGCATCTCTCCTCTCGAAGCCATGCAGTGCGGAGTACCCTCCATTATTTCCAAACAGAGCGGATGTGCCGAGATTCTGAACTACGCCATCAAAGTGGACTATTGGGACATAGATGCCATGGCGGATGCCATGCACGCACTCATAGCCTATCCGGAGCTGCATACTTTCTTGCGCGACGAAGGCCTGCGAGAGGTGAACAATATCAAGTGGGAGACTGCCGGACAAAAGGTACGCGACATATATAATAAAGTAACAGGACGATGAAACATATCTGCTTATACTTCCAAATACATCAGCCGTTTCGTCTGAAACGATACCGTTTTTTCGACATCGGGAACGACCATTACTACTACGATGACTTCCGCAATGAAGAGATCATGCGACGGATCACACAGAAGTGCTATCTGCCGGCCAATCTGCTTTTGAAGGAAATCATTGCCAAGCATCCCGAATTTCGAGTAGCATTTTCTATTTCCGGCACTGCTTTGGAACAGCTGGAATCCTATTCGCCTGAAGCTTTGGACACCTTCAGGGATTTGGCCGAAACGGGCTGTGTAGAATTTCTGGCCGAAACCTACGCTCATTCCCTTTCGTCGCTCTATGATCCCGAAGAGTTTTACAACCAGACGATGATCCACAGCCGTCGGATCGAAGAGCTGTTCGGCGTAAAACCCCGGGTGCTGCGCAATACAGAGTTGATCTTCTCCGACGACATTGCCACCCAAGTGGCGGAGATGGGCTTTCAAGGGATGCTCACGGAAGGAGCCAAGCACATACTCGGATGGAAGAGTCCGAACTATCTGTACAAGGCCGGAGCTGCTCCGGAGCTGTCTCTCTTGCTCCGCAATCCGAGGCTGAGCAATGCCATCAGTGCCATGTTCACCCGCTACGACTGGAACGAATATCCGCTGACGGCAGACAAGATGATCCGTTGGATCCAAGAGACTCCCGAAGAGGAGCAGATATTCAATCTCTTCATGAACTACGAAGTCTTGGGATCGCTCCATCCGCAGGAGTCGGGTATTTTCGATTTCTTCCGTGCACTCCCTTCATTGGCGGAGAAGAGCGAACAGGTCAAGTTCGCCACGCCATCGGAGTTGATAGAGTCCTACAGCCCCGTAGCCAAGTTCTCCTCCATCTACCCTATAAGCTGGGTGGGGGAAGAAAAAGATACCGGCACGTGGCTGGGCAATGTGCTGCAACAGGGAGCACGCGACAAACTCGAACAATGGGGCGAACGTGTACGTATGATCGACGATCAGCGTATGCTACAGGACTGGCTCTATCTACAGAGTGCCGACCACTTCTACTATATGAAAACTCGTGGCGGAGACGCCGGCAACTTCAGCCCGTACGAAACGCCTTACGATGCTTTCAACAACTATATGAATGTGCTCAGCGACTTCCTGCTTCGTGTAGAAGCCCGCTACCCTTCTACGATAGAAAACGAAGAGCTGAAAGCCTTGCTGACCACAATCAGAAATCAGGATAAACAAATCAAAAAATTAGAAGAGACAATCAAACGTCAAAAAACGAAAACAGCATGAAAAAAGTAATTTTTAGTCTGGCTATCATCTTGGCCGGCATATTCTCCATGAATGCTCAGAGTGCTATCCGCAAGGGCGACGTTTCGCTCAACGTCGGTATGGGTATCGGTTCTCATCACGGATCGGCTGCATTTATGCCCACTGTAGACCTCGAAACCGGCATCATCAGCGGTCTTGCCAGAGGCAAAGGTGCCATTACCGTAGGAGGTCGCCTTGGTTATTACGGCACGGAGCACGATTTCTCGGCCATCATTTTAGCCACTAAATTGGACTTTCATTATCAGCTGGCTTCTGCTGTCGATGGCTATTTAGGTCAGACTCTGGGAGGCTATTTCGGCAATGATACCGGCTTTGTCTACGGTATTCATCTCGGAGCACGCTTCTTTGTCCAGCGCGATTTTGCACTGTTCTCGGAAGTATCGGCCGGTTGGGCTACTCCCTATGTCATGGTAGGGGTTAGTTTCAGACTATAACAGAGAATCCTTTTGGTCTTTCCTCCACCGCTTTCGACATGTGATACGGGCAAACTTGCTGAACAACATATTTTTTCCTTTGGCGGTTTATTCGATTTGCACGACTTTTGCGGACGGTAAGCTCAAGATCTTCTGAAAAACCTGAGAACCCATTTGCTATTGAAATTGAAATGAATCCACAAGAGGCTGCCTCTCGGAACAGTTCCGAAAGAGGCAGCTTCTCTTTTTTTAGATCGATTCCTATTTGCAAAGGGTTTCCTTGTCCAGCAAGAAAAAAAGAAGATTACAAACTGATTCCTTCCTCTTTACTTTTGATAACATTTTCAAGTCTGATCTTCTTGTTGCTATTCTTACGTAAAGTATATCTGATTAGTACCCAAGGGCAAAAAGAAACATCGGTCATCCTAACCTTGTGATAAGAGTTAAATGATCCAGTTTGAGTAAATGTTTCGTTGCTTAGTGTTCTGACAAAGTTCTGAAGAGCTATGGCTATATATAGGTTAGGAGTGATATTGTAATTTACCTGATATTGTGCATATATAGGAGATAAATATTTTGTCTGAGTATATGGAGTATAGGTATAATCACTCCATGAAATATCTCCACCTAATGTCCATTTGTTCAAAAATAGCCAAAGACCAGCATTTACAGACCAACTATGCTTAGCCTCAAAACCCGTAAAATAATCTGTATTTCGAGTTCCTCCCACATAGCAGTTTCCCTTTCTATTTTTCATGTTATAGCGGAGATTAGTGCCCCATGCAAGACGAGCGAATTTACCACTGTTTCTGAATGTATTGATTTGTATATTATCTTCCAAATATGCATATGGCTCAATGACATCGGTAAATAGGTTGTATAAAACATTCGGAGAAAAAGTAAATTGATGCACCTTCAATGTATAAGAGCCTTGTATACTGTGTTGTTGCTGTGGTGTCAAGGCAGAGTTTCCCTTGACAATAACCAGAGGATCGGTAGAAGTATTGTAAGGGTTAAGTTGTCCTTCAGTAGGTGCCTGATTCGTCAGTTTGTAGCTCAAACGAACATTATTTTTCTTATTGAATTGGTAATTCGTAGACAAGGAAAGGCGTGGTCTGATATAATTGTTGGTTTCTGTAGCAGCTTGTAGATATACATATTCTAATCCACCAGAGACCATATACATCCATGCACCCATTCTTCCACCATATCCTGCATATAGATATTCATCCCACCTACGATGTTTGAAAACTGGCAGATTTTCATTCTTCTTCTATGTTATCATGGATGACTCTAGTATTACTGCCTATCAGCAAACTACTACCATTATCCCATATTTTTGAATAGGTGATGTCTAAATTAGCAGAAGAACGGCTATTATCATAGATGTATTCATTCAGATAATTTCGACTTTGATACTCCTCCTGACGCTGACCATTATTGTCATTACCATTTCGGTTATATCCAAACATTACTTCCAAATTGGAGGCTTTTGAGAAATCATGTTTGTAGTATAGGCCAGCGGTAATGACATAACTATCATTTTGATTTGTAGATCTGTACAAAAAGCTCATGTCATTTGTTGTTTTCAATGAGCCACTCCCCCATGTTTCTTGTTTCTGTTTCGTAGTGATACCATAGAGCTGTGCAGCCATATAATCTTTTTCGGAAAGACTCCACTTTAAAATCAATTCTCCCAACAAACTCTGTTTATTATTCCGAGAAGTACCCGAAGCTTTTTTAAAGTAGTTAGTATTCTTTTGCCACATTTCGATTTGAGAGTCATCATTGTATGTTCCACTCAAAGAAGCACGTCCATATAGTGAGATTTTAGAGTTACCCACTTCGAAATATCCAACACCAAATCCTTCACGTATAGGTATATCTGTACGTGCAGCCACTTGATAAAATTGATATGGATTGCGCTTTGGCTTCAGCTTTATATTAAGAAGGGTCTTAATTCCTTTCTGTAGGTATTTGGCATTTACTACATCAACTATTTCTACCGATAAAATGTCCTGCGGATCAATAGGGGTAATACCTGTATTGACTAATTTTCCATCAATCAGGACATATGGCGATGTACCATCATCCAACTTTACTGATTGCAAAGCTTGGTTTACCCTCAGTCGGGGTATCTCACTCAATGCTTTATATGGATCACCACTCTTTTTAGCATTAGAAGACAAGTAATAAATTTCTCCGGTAGCCGTTTGTTTTCTGCGTTCTGCAGTCACTACGACCTCATCCAAAGTATGATCCAAATCCTTTAGCAAAAGGAATTCTAAATTTGTAATATCCTTGTCCAAATGATAGAAGTTTTCTTGTTCAGAAAAACCCAACAAGCTGATTGATAAAAAATAATCACCCTGTGGTATCTTGCTTAAGCCAAAATTCCCCTGCTCATTTGTCAGACCCATTGCTACTATAGAGTCTTTGGAAGAAAGGAGTATTTGAACATCCTTAAGAGGCTTTTTATCCCGATCAATAACCCTCCCCGAAATCTTATATTGAGCAAAAAGTGTAGTTACACTAATTCCTGATAAAAAGAGGATCAAGCAGCTGAATCTAAGTATTATAAAGATTTTCTTTACCATTGGAGTTCGACAATATTACGAAGCCTCTTGCTTCTAAACAAGATGAAGCTCAACTAACATTTAAGTATTACATTCTGTTTCGGGGTTTATTCCTTTCGGGCTATGTCGCAAAGCGATACTGCTATCAGCGAGCGAAATGTCCTTTGGCGATGAGATACTCGGCTATCTGAACGGCGTTGAGTGCAGCCCCTTTCCGAATCTGATCCGATACGCACCAGAAAGCCAAACCGTTGGGATTGGCCAAATCCTGCCGAATGCGCCCCACTATTACAGGATCTCGCTCCGTACCGAAGAGGGGCATGGGATACCGTCTCTCTGACGGCTCATCGCACAGCATCACTCCGGGAGCTTTGGCAAAGGCTGTGCGAACTTCTTCGGGAGTGATAGGGCGTTCCGTTTCCACCCAAATAGCCTCGGAGTGGGCACGCATGACAGGCACACGCACACAGGTGGCACTCACCATCACATCGCTATGCATGATACGCTTGGTCTCGCGGTGCATCTTCATTTCCTCTTTCGTATAGTCATTATCCATAAAGACGTCGATCTGCGGAATCAAGTTATACATCAGCTGGTAAGCGAATTTGTCCACGGTAGGCTCCTCTCCACGAGCCAACTCTCCGGCCTGCTGTACCAACTCCGCCATACCCAGTGCACCGGCACCGCTGGCAGCCTGATACGTGGCCACGTGTACACGACGTATATGAGAAAGGTCTTCTATCGGCTTGAGTGCCACCACCATCTGAATCGTGGTACAGTTCGGATTGGAGATGATATTGCGAGGGTGTACCAAGGCATCATCTCCATTCACCTCCGGCACCACGAGAGGAACATCTTCCTGCATGCGGAAAGCACTGGAATTATCGATCATCAGAGTGCCATGGCGAGTTATCGTATCGGCAAAAGCAATGGACGTATCGCCTCCGGCCGAACAGAAAGCAACGTCTATCCCCTTGAAATCATCGTTGTCCTTCAATTCGCGAACCACGTATTCCTTGCCCTTGAAAGGATAAACGCTTCCGGCACTTCTCGAAGAGCCGAAAAGATAAAGTTCATCTATGGGAAAATCGCGCTGGGACAATACTCGCAAAAACTCCTGTCCAACAGCTCCGCTAACGCCGACAATAGCTATTTTCATTTTCTTCTACTCTGTTTTTCTATTTGATATGCTTCCCAAAAACTCGGAGAGACAGGCTCTGGTACAAAGTCTGAGCCTCTTCTTTTCTCATTACCTTTGCTGTCCTTGGTGAGAATAATACCCTAAAGTATTGTTCTAAAGGAATGCACAAAAATACGGAAAAACCACGCTTAGAAACAAACAATAAAATCCATGATACGTCGTCTTACCGTTTGGCTTTTCTTGCTGAGCGTCATGTGTCCGCCCCTTTCGGCTCAGTGGACTGAAAATTTCGACCACATAACAGCTCTGACCTCTCCACCTTGGCGAGGACATATCGCAGACTTTGCTATCATCAAAAAACAGCTCAAGCTCCATGTGGAATATCCCGAGGACGTGAACGAATCGCGCATAGCCATCACAGTCCCGTACTTCAAGACTACGACATGGAAAGGCGATGTCAAGCTGGACTTCCGCCCCACCCTCAATAACTACCTCTACTGTTATCTGTACTGCTACCGGGAGATCAGCGACTCCGAGTTCGACTACGTAGCTCTTCGCTGGGGTGGCGGCTCGAAAGGAGTGGATCTGCTCGATGTCCGACTCCGCGTTCTCCCTTCAGGCGAGAGCAGCATCGTCCGCTCCGACATTCTTATCGATGGCAGTACATATCCGCTGGGGACTAAGCCATCCACGAGCTTCACGGTCACATACGCAGTCGGTAGCGGCTGGCAACTCCGGATCAATGGAGCCAATGATACCGGCAATGAGACCGTCCTTATCGGAAGCTCTTCTTTCGATGTCGAATCCCCTTTCTCATCGGGAGGCCTCGGCATCGACTGCCTCTACACCAAAAGCCGATCCAAAGCTTTCACTTTCGACAACCTCAGTGTCACGGAAGGCACTGCATCTCCACCCGAAGAAGAGGAAGAAGAGCCAACTTCACTTGGGAAACCTACACTCAACGAACTGATGGCCAACCCACTGGAAGGAGGAAGCGAATACATCGAACTATACAACCCCACGGACAAACCTGTCGTTCCCTCTAAATTCGCCATAGGCATACTCAGCAATGGCAGCTACACCACCACAACTGCATTGCCTGCTGTAGCCGATACGCTCTACCCGGGACAATACATCGTCTTCGCCAAGAAGAGTGAGGGTGTCACCGAATTCTACCCCCAAGCGCAAAATGTAGTCACGATGAGCAACCTGCCCCGGCTGGCCAATAAGGGCTTTACGATCGGTCTGTTCGAGGAAGGCCTCGATCAACCTCTCGAAGAAGTCGTCTACTCTCCTCAAATGCTCGGAGAAGGAAACGTAACGAGACGAGGAGTATCACTTGAGCGTATCTCCTTCGAGACTCCGGCATCCGATCCGGCCAACTGGGCAGGCGGACTCCAATCGGCAGGATATGCCACTCCCGGCTACCTCAACTCCCAATCCTCCGGCGCAGATACCACCCAGTTGGGACTGTCCGAAGACGAAACGGAAGGAAACGGGAAAAGCTACCTTCCACCTGCAAGCATCGCCGAGGAAGTTCTCCACCTCCCGAAAGGCTCGCTATGTGGCAGTGCTATCTATCTGATGTCCGCAAAAACGGTCAAATACATGGATGGGACAGCCACCAAACGATGGTGTCGCAAATTCTCCGAAGGGAAGGATCTGGGTGAGTCCATAGGCTTGCCTACCGGCTATTCCTACGTGATTGTCGTATGGATTCAGCGGCCGGATAGCATGGTCTACGCTCGAAAGTGTATCGTTACGCTCTAAGCCGGCACCGACAATTTTTCTTATTTTTGCACCTGCAACAGGGGGCTTAGCCTGCATTCCGAAGGATCGGCAGCATTTCGATAACCGCCCCCTACCCCTTTCGTCATCAATAAAAAACGATTATACCCAAATGGCTACAACTGCAGACTTTCGCAACGGCATGTGTCTCGAAATAGAGGGACAGTACTACTTCATCGTCGAATTCCTACACGTCAAGCCCGGCAAAGGCCCGGCTTTCGTCCGTACCAAACTCAAAAACGTGGCTACAGGACGTATCCTCGATAAGACTTGGAACAGCGGCGTTAAGGTCGAAGAAGTCAGAATAGAACGACGCCCTTATCAGTACCTCTATCAGGATGAGATGGGATACAACTTCATGCACCCCGAAACCTTCGAGCAGATCACCATACCCGGTGCAAGCATCGACGGCGTTCAGTTCCTCAAAGACGGCGATATGGTCGAAGCCATGGTACATGCCGCCAGCGAAACGGTACTCACCTGCGAACTGCCTCCGCACGTTAAGCTGCGCGTGACCTACACCGAGCCGGGACTCAAGGGCGACACCGCCACCAACACGCTGAAGCCCGCTACCGTGGAGACGGGAGCAGAAGTACGCGTACCCCTCTTCATTCAGGAGGGAGAGCTCATCGAAGTGGATACCCGCGACGGCTCCTACATCGGTAGAATAAAAGAATAAAGCTGACAAGGGAACCTCTCCCACACGACAAAAAGCAAAGCACCCGCTCGGAGTTCGACAGGAACTTTGGCGGGTGCTTTGCTTTTTTATGCTTCCATGAAAGACGTCTTCGGCTTCTTTCCCCCATCGAATGGCTGACGATCTATATATAAAACGTTTTCG
>NZ_KB899172.1 GCF_000378065.1 Porphyromonas gulae DSM 15663
CTTATACCCGAAGCGAAGAGTTGTCCACCGACTATGACCGACTGCTCCTGCTCGGACGGGGCTATACAGGGCACGAGTATCTTCCCTGGTTTGGATTGGTCAATATGAATGCCCGACTGTACGACCCTGCTATCGGACGCTTCCTCTCGCCGGATCCCTATGTACAGATGCCGGACTTCTCTCAAAACTTCAACCGCTACAGCTACTGCCTCAATAATCCCCTCAAGTTTACGGATCCTAGCGGAGAATTTGCTTGGGTTCTACTGGGGGTAGCGGCATTGGGAGGGGGGCTTAATTTCTTTTCTAATAAAGAAAATATTGAAGGTTTTTGGGATGGGATTTCATCTTTTATTGTTGGTTCTGCCGCTGCAGTTGCAACGACAGTTGTGGCGGCGGCAGGTGCCGGAATTTTAACAATAGCAAGCATTGCTGCCGGAATGGGGGCTTTAGTATCCACGAATAATGATATAGTTGCTCAAACCGGAAAAAATTTTAGTGGGATAGAGAACGTTGACTGGACGCAGGTTGGGAAAAATGCCTGCATTGGTGGTGTATCTGGATTTGCAGGAGGAAGTGCCGGTTATTGGGCACCCAATTCATCTCTGCTTGTAAACAACATCAATAGCCCTGTTCTTCGTTCGGCAGTAGTTTCGCCTTTAGCAGCTGGAGCGGGTCATATTGCAGGTGGTACTACGGCTGGTTTGCTTCAAGGGCAAAGTTTGGATGTCGCATTCCCTAATTCATTTAACGGTATAGGACAGAGCATGGCAATAGGAGGAGCCATCGGAGTAGCCTCAACCGTTGGCGTTTCTTATGCGAATGGAATAAGTCCGTGGACAGGAAAATCTTTAAATACCTCTATTTCGTCACAAGTTAAACCTAATGATTTAAATACTTATTCGGATGTATTTACAGTGACTTCTGACGGTATAGTTCTACCAAAAGGTGCTTATATTCCTGATAATTTGATAGAAAATCCATACGGAAGATTTGGAAGTTACGGAAAGATAGTGGATGGAAAATTTATTGAGATTGTACGAATAGATCCTCCAACTCTTCCGATATAAAGGTCCAAACACAAGTCATTTCCATCTAAATGGGAATAAAACACATATTTTCGACATTAACAGATGGCCTTGGTAGCATAAATAAAACAAAAAAATGGATTTTAATGATTTAAATTGGCATGATGCCGTAATCAAAAACATATCCATCGACAGAAGTAACCCTGGGAAAAGGGACATTATCCAATTAGATATAATCTGGACTAATGGGATAAAAAGTACAATAACTTTTAGCAATGTATATTTCGCCAGTTTTGAAATGAATTTTGGCATAGTTGCTTTAGATTCTATTTTCAAAGCGTATTCAGAAGATCGAAACAGTTATTTGGTAAAAGAGCTTTATAAAAAATGGGAAGGATTGATCGATGATGTTGACTTAAATTATTATGAGATTGAAACCAATTCCACAAAAAGCACAATCGTAATCATTGCTCAAGAATTCAAGATAGATGACAATTTATGATTTAAGAGAGTCTAACAACGACTTTCTTAATTAGAAAGTTCAAGGGTAAAGTTTGGATGTCGCATTCTCTAATTCATTTAACGGTATGGGACGGAACATGGCAATGGAGTAGCCTCAACCATTGGTGTTTCGTATGCGAATGGAATTAACCCGTGGTCGGGAAAGGATCTTGCAATGATAGATATGAGGTAGAAGAATAAGAGCATGGCAAAGCGAATAATCACAAGGATAGGGGACGTTTTTGAAGTCCAATTGGATAATTGCAAGAAATACTTTCAGTACATCGCAAATGACATGACACAGCTCAACAGCAGTGTAATACGTGCTTTTGTAGAAGAATATCCCTTAGACTATTCTCCGATCTTAGAAAATATTACCGCGGGCAAGGTTGATTTTTATGCACACACAGTCCTCCGATGGGGTATTCAGTCGGATTTGTGGTATAAAGTTGGTCGGATCGGTTTCGAAGAAGACGTGAATGTCCTTTTTAGGACCTACGATCAAGATGGTTATGTCCCTGTATCCAAACGTTGGTTGGTGTGGAAAATTAACCAACCAATGAAGTTTGTCGGTGAGCTCAGAGGAGAAAATCGGAATGCTGAAATAGGCCTTGTAATAAACCCTGATGAAATCTTTGAGAGGATAAAGAGTGGAGCATACAAAACTCGCTTTCCATGTTTTTAATAAGTAGTATAAATATCATCTATTTTACTCATAAAACGATAATTCATTGACGAAAAAAACAACATGAAAAGGTTATATTTCATTTTAGCGTTGTCCGTTTTATCTCTTGCGAGTTGTTACGGACAGCATACAACAGCAGATTTAAAAAAGACCGAAGTACAAAGAGAGTTGCTCAAAGAGTATTTCCTTTGTGTATGTATTACAGAAGGCTTTAAGGACAAACAAATTGCCGAAGATGATACATCGCAAAGCGTGTACTTCGATATACTCCGATACAGTCCGGAGGCTTTTCAAGAGGTTAAGAACTGCACAAAAAAGTTTGTTGAAACCATAGCTCCCTCTCCGATTGTAGATTTAGGCAATAAACGAGCAGTTATTTTAAGTTGTATAGAAAAATACAAGAGTAAGGAGTTAGGCAACTTTATTAAGTCTATGGATAAGCACCCATCGGCAGACGGTCAATCGCTTCAAACGACGATTATTGACGGCGATGTTTATATTTACGAATATGCCTTGAAGAAGCCTGATCAGGCACATATTGGATTTATCATTATAAACAATGATTTGATTGTTCAAGATATTTATTTTACCGTAAACTTTTCAAAAGAGCAGGTAAAAAATGTATGTAGAAGGGACAAGGCGATAACAAATACTGTTCAATATTCAAAAAGAGAAGATGGCAATATATTGATTGATAGAAATAAGTTTTTGTGCTATGATAGTGAAAATTTTATCAGCAGACAAAAACTAATATCGGATAATATTTATAAAATGATCTACCCTTCTTTTTTGAAAATGACGAATAAGGAACGGTTGAAAATATTAAATGACCTTTCAAAATAAAATCCCTATCTGGTGCAAGTTTGCAATTTGCACCTAAAACATTAGCCGTTTTTAACGGCAACAAATTAAAATCAACAACCATCCAATGGAGTAATGGTATCAGACCTTGGACATTTTCTTATTTCTTAAATCAATAAAGAATGAAACAATTGTTTTTAATATTATGTATATCTTTGATTTTTAATAATTTCTTAATAGGGCAAGAAAAGTTGAAGGAAAATATATCCAAAGACATTTTGGATTGTCTTACAGAAGTGGGAAAGGATGCTGTGTCTACACTGAATGTTTGCGAAAGTAAGTACTTGAATTATCGTTTTAAAAAAGACAAAAACGCATTTGATTTTTATGGTAAAAAAGTAGCATTTCTCAAAGGTAATGCAGGTACAATAAAGAGTGCAAAGAAAGATTTTTTTGATAAAGAAAAATATTTTATAGAAATAAAAGGTTTTCTTCCTACAGGTTCGGTTCAGTTGATAATTTTTAATGACGATGAAGTAAAGCAGGTTGGATATGATGCTGTTATTGTTTCTTCAAGTAAAAGATTACTCACTAAAGAAGAGGTTGTTAAAATATTGAGGAAAAAACATTAAACGTTGCAGTTTCAACGAGTATTAGTATTGCATTATTTAATTTTACTACCGGCTCCTTTGATTATCTCGGCAAAAAAGGTAATGAGTGGTATGAAAACTTGGGGTATGGATTAGGGGTTCTGGCAAATTTATCTGATGGCGTTTCGCTTTTCAGAGGTGGTGGACAAAATATTAAAGTCAATTCTGCAAAAACAAGCAAGGATGATTGGTGGGGTCACAGCTCCATAACTGATGAAAAAAGGAAAATCGTTAGTGTCTGTTGGTCCTCCATTGGATAGCCCTGTTGTAAAATCAAACAGCCTATTAGAAACTTGGCAAAACTCTATAAAAAAAGCAAATTTAGAGTGGGATACATATTTAGGAGCAAAAGGGACTTGGTCTATAGAATTGAACAATGTTAGCACCACAGCTATAAATAAATATGCATCAGGTATAACTCGTTGGGACTTACTTCTTAACAGTTGCATAGGACATACTTCAAGGGCTTTATGGGGTGCGGGAGTTCCGAACATATATTTATTCCACCCGCATTTTTTAAATGCTCAACTACTTCTTAGACAATTAGGGATTTACACAAGCCCGTATCTTTGTCAAATTCCATAAAAAACAAAAACAATGAAAACGTTATTTATAGTAGCATGCTTGGAAATTATAGCATTCGGTTGTTCTCCTATTATCAAAAGCAATTCTAATGATATGGAACAGAAAGCAATTAGTGATAATTTTCTGTTGAGTGAAACTGAGAGTGCATATCTCAATAGCATTTTTGAGGCTACTCGTAAAGATTTTGATTTTACCAATAAACAAGTAGGATTTATTAAAATTAGTGGAGAAAGAGGTAAAAATCATTACTTTGATATGCAAGAAAAACATTCTGCCGATCCAAACTACCCCTGCGATAATGGCACATTGTATATTTTCAATGCTGCCCAAAAAGCCGAGAGCGGTGGTTATGATGCTGCGATTGTGTATTGGTGTAAATTTTCACTCCGGACTGAAGACGTAGTCAAGAGGTTGAGAACGAAGCATTAAGTCAGTTTTTTGCTTAATAAATGACAGATACATATTTATGAATGATACGGAAACCGTGGTAGCAAAGATTATTTTTGGAGTAGATGAAGATGGTTTCGTCTATGGTTCGAAAGACCGGCCGGATGCCTGCCCTGTTTGTGGGAACAGGATCAAAGATGTCTACGATCTACACTATAGGCTGAACAGGAAGTCGACCTTTATGTATACGTATGACGGCTACAATATAGTATCGCAACCCTTCAAGGATTTTTGCGATGCAAATGGCTATCCGGGGCTGTCCTTTACCGAACTAACACATTATCCCGGCTATTACTTCTTTTCTGTAGAGAATGTATTCGAACTGGATCCCGATAAGATGGATTGCAGCGGCCATCATGATTGCTGTGACTCCGCTGATTCTCTTGCGCTACCATTGAAGAAAAAAAAGGAAGATTTTGAAATAGAATCCAATGATTTCATCTGCCGATCGGATGTCAGATTCGGGGATAAGGGCAAAAAGTTTTTTCTTATCATTGTCGGCCTCGAGACAGAAAAGAAGATGAAGCAGTTCGGATTGAAGAAAATACACTACGTCAAAGTAGTAAAATGATTTTATAAGAGAGAACAATGAAAAGCATATTGATTTCACTTTTTGTGATTTTTTCAAACACAAGTGCTGTGGCACAAATATACCATATGACAAACAAGTATAGTGATATTCCACAGGCAGTGCTGAATAATCTTGACAAAATAGGTATTGACGATTCTCCCTTATTGAGCCCACAAGAAGCTGAGTATATTCGTTCTCTTGTGAGAGAAGAAATAGATATGAGTGGGAAAAAGATTGCTTTTTTAACAGGTAACACGGGCAGTATAAGAGGCAATAAAAAAGATTTTTTTGACAACCTCAAAGGAGGGGATTATTCGAGGTTGCGCTATTTGGGGACTTTATATGTTTTTGCTCTGTCTCAAAAAAAGAATTAGGTGGTTATGATGCTGCAGTCGTATGCGGAAGCAAGAAGTTGAATACCATGCAGGAAGTAAAGAGAAAAATTAAAAGCCACACAAGAAACAGAATCGGGGACTAGGGCCGAGGGCACAGGGAATGGTTATTTTTCCGCTTATCGAGGATTTCCTGCGCCAAAAGCTATATCTTTGTGGTGAACCAAACAGCGTGGAAGGATTTGTAATGCTTGCAACCACGAGAAAAAATGCTAAAACATTTCTTCTTAGAAAGCTCATCGACAGCTATTCTCCAATGGAGTGTGCAAGCCCTTCTGTGCGAAGGAAGTTTTACAAATTAAAAACAAAAAGATATGAGCTATCTATTCACATCCGAATCGGTTTCAGAGGGTCATCCTGACAAAGTATCCGACCAAATATCCGACGCCATCCTCGACCAATTTCTGGCTGCAGACCCCGACTCCAAAGTGGCCTGCGAGACGCTTGTAACCACCGGACAGGTGGTCTTGGCCGGCGAAGTCAAAAGCCGTTCGTATGTAGACGTACAGGAGACCGCGCGTGGTGTCATCGAAAGAATCGGCTACACGAAAAGCGAATACGGCTTCGATGCTCGCAGCTGCGGGATCTTCTCCAGTATTCACGAGCAGAGTGCGGACATCAATCGCGGAGTCGATCGCTCGGATCGATCCGAGCAAGGAGCCGGAGACCAAGGTATGATGTTCGGTTATGCCACGAACGAGACGGAGAACTACATGCCCCTGACGCTGGATCTGGCGCACCACCTCCTCTATGAACTGGCAGCTATTCGCAAGGAGCCTTCTTCACCGATGCCTTATTTGCGCCCTGATGCCAAGAGTCAAGTGACGATCGAACATGACGATGAGGGCAGACCCATCCGGATAGACACGATCGTGATTTCCACCCAGCATGACGAATTCGTCCAAGCATCGGACAGCATCTCCGAAGCAAAAGCCGACCGGATGATGCAGGAGCGCATCCACCATGACATTGCTACCATCCTGATCCCCCGAGTGAAAATGCTATACAAACCGGAGATCGCCGCCCTATTCGATGAAAAGGTACGCCTCTTCGTCAATCCTACGGGTAAGTTTGTAATCGGAGGGCCGCATGGAGACACGGGGCTGACGGGACGCAAGATCATAGTAGATACTTACGGAGGCAGGGCCTCTCATGGCGGTGGAGCTTTTTCCGGCAAGGATCCATCCAAGGTAGACCGCTCCGCGGCTTATGCAGCCCGACACATAGCCAAAAATATGGTTGCAGCCGGCGTGGCCGACGAAATGCTTGTACAGGTGGCCTATGCCATCGGAGTGGCAGAGCCGGTAAGCATATACGTTAATACGAAAGGCCGCAATCATGTGGCGCTATCGGATGGACAAATAGCGGAGAAGATCAAGAAGCTCTTCGATATGCGTCCTTACGCCATCGAGCAACGTCTGAAGCTCCGCAATCCGATATACGAAGAGACCGCAGCATACGGCCACTTCGGACGCGAACCCTACGAAGCATACAAAACCTTCGTCGATGAGCAGGGAACGGAACAGATGCGAATCGTGGAGCTGTTCACCTGGGAAAAGTTGGATTACGTAGACAGGATCAAAGCCGAGTTTGGTCTGTCGTAATCTCAGTCTGCCCCTTTTTATCGCAAGATGAGCGGTTCGCCCCTCTCTTAAAGGGGGCAGAGGGGTAGTTTTATTCTACCGGTTTTTCACTTCATCAGCCACAAAGACGACCAACGGGGCAGCAGAGGATAGATAGATCGTATCGCTCACTGCCTCGTTGAGCGTTCCGCACCACAACTCCGGCAGAGTGGTATTGCTAAGTGGCCACTTCAGGCCTTCGGCCGTGACGGCTGATCCGCTGAAGCTGAATATAGAGATTTGTCTCCCTCGCTCCACTTCTATGCGAGCCTCCCCGTTAAAAGCCAAAAAACATCCGTAATCCGTAGGCATCACGATCTTTTCGAAAAAGCGGGTATATCCGGGCAGAAGTGCCAGATTGCCGACAAAATGATCTTCACGACGACCCGATGTCCCCAGCAGACAGACCTCGCGTGGAGAATAGGTCTTGGCCGAGAACATAACAGCCTTCGTCAGGTCATTGGTATCCTGCTCGTCTATGCGATGTAGTTTTTCTGCAGGCAAAATATGTCGTGAGCCTGTAAAAGAATCCAAGTCGCCCACTACTGCATCCGGCTCTGCACCATAGTCCAGCAAGTTCTGTATGGCACCATCACAACAGACAATAGTACCTTCAGGATGCTCCGATGCCCGCCGGAGGATAGCAAGGGGGAGGGTTTTACGAGGAAATTCACCCTTGGCCAGAATAACAAAAAGCGGAGCTGTCTCCGGAGTAAGCGAGGGGAAGAATATCATAGGTCGATACTGATTGCGGCCTGTCGTTGCATCTTGCGCCACCGGAAATATCCCAGAACGGACATAACGGTATTGACGGCAAAGACGACAGTGGTGATATGGTCGCCGGATTTATAGAAAAGGGATAAGCTGATGATATTGGCTACGAACCAGCACACCCAGTGCTGACGGATGCGACGTGCCAGCCAAATCATCCCGACAAAGCTGATTACAGTGGCAAGCGTATCGGCCCACGGCACAAGACTATCCGTATAGTGGGACAATACATAGAACATCGGGAGAAAAGCCACCGTAGCCGCAGCAAGGCTGATCCACAGCACACGCGGGGAGATGGATACGATGGCACCCTCTTCTGTCCCTTCGCGGTGGCGAAGCCACATCACCCAGCCGATAATACTGGTGATCAGGTAGTAGACATTGATGAGCACATTGCCATAGAACTGTGCCTCGACCGAGAGATAAATGTAGAAGAACGGCAGGATGATCCCCACAGGCCACAGCCAGACACTCGCCTTATATTCGAGATAGACCCAAATAAAATTGACGAGTGCTGCTGCCAGCTCGATGGGATGAGCCAGGATGAATTGGGTCACCGCTGTCATCATCGGATTAAAAATCGATCGTCAGACTACCCAGTGCATTGAATCCGGCCTGAGGATAATAGCGCAGGTCGGCATATGCACTTTGTCCTCCGGCCGACTGTACGTAACCGGCATCGTAGACGTAGGCGTTGGATGCATACATGAGGTTGAAGAGGTTGTTGAGCTGTACGCCCAATGCCACTCTCTTAACGAAGTGAACCGGCAGCACATAGCCGAGACGGAGGTCGTTCACCCAATAGGAGGGGAGCATGCGATCGCTGCGCTGCGTATTGTCCAGATATTGCTTGCTGACGAAGCGGCTCGTCCAAGCCATTTCGAAACCGGCATGAGAGAGGGTAAGCATGCTACCGGCAATGACATTGGGCGAGTAGGCTATATCCGTATTCTCGAGGGTCTCCTCCTTGAGTTCGAGCCAGTTGTAGTCGGCATCATATACGGATGTATATTGCACGTAGCGATCGATTTTGTTGCGGCTCACGGTGAAAGAAGCATCCCAACGCAGCAAACGCGGAAGAATCTGCCAACCGAGAGTCAGCTCCAGTCCCATACGGTAGCTGTCGGGGACGTTGCTTGTGAGCATCTGTCCCACATCGCTCAAACGGCCATCCAGCACGAGCTGATCCTTGTATTGCATATAATAGAGACCTACTCCGGCCGACAAGAGAGGCGAAGCATAGCGGTAGCCCAGCTCATAATCGATCAGTCGTTCAGGTGTAGGATACTGTCCTATTCCGGCCTCGGTGTAATTGGTTCTGTTAGGCTCGCGGTGTGCCACCGCTACAGAAGCATAGGCAGTATGAGCATCGTCGAAACTATAGGTAAGACCTGCTTTCGGATTGAGGAAGCGGAAGGTCTTGTCCAAATCGATATGCTGCATACTTCCCTGTACCTCATCGTATTCGTCCGTGATGCCGTTTATCGTGTAACCGATGGTACGATATTGGAGGTCGGCATACATATTCAGATCCGGAGTGATCTGCCAGTTGGCTTTGGCAAAGGCCGCCCCCTCTCTTTTGTCTGCCCTGTTCCGATAATATTCGAAGTCGGGAGCTAAGGGCTGGTTGTACTTTTTGATGTAAGTGATACGGCCGAAGTGGTCTCCTTTATAGATATTGCCCGAGGTCCCGAACTGCAAATCCCATGCACCGGTACGCCAGTTAAGCGAACCGATGAGTCCTCCGAAGTCATTGTCCAGATACTTCTGACGGATGAGATCCGTTTTCTTCACGGTCACGCCGTTTTCCACGTAGGGTTGCAGTGCATATTCCTTTAGTTTACGTCCGGTACGATATTCGTCCGTATAGCCATATCCGGCCGTATAGTGTGCCGTGAGGTTGAGGATAACAGCACGAGAGAAGCTGTGCGTCATGATGGCATGGTAGTGACGCTGCTCGTAATTGTCTGTATTGTGGTAGTAGTGCGGTACTCCTTGCGCATCCACGTACATAAGACCGGCACTGTTGTATCGGCGGCCATATTTGGCTTCATCCTCCTTGGAAAGACCGTTCCATGCGATACCCGTAACTTCTTTTCCTCCGAAAGTGATGAACTTGAGAGCCGTGTTGCCGCCGAAATAGCCCACTTGTGCAAAATAGGATTTCAGGTCCACGCTTCCTCTATCCACGTAGCCGTCCGATCCGATCTTGGACAGGCGAGCATCCACTGCCCAGTGGCGGCCGATGCGTCCGCTACCGAGTTTGACCGAGCGACGGAATGTGCCGAACGAACCTCCGCTCAAATCGACACGACCATAAGGAGCCAGTCCCAGATTCTCCGTACGCATATTGACGCTTGCCCCGAAAGCTCCGGCACCATTGGTGGAAGTACCCACACCTCGCTGCACCTGAAGGTCTTCGATCGAAGAGGCGAAGTCGGGCATATTCACCCAAAAGACGGACTGAGATTCGGAGTCGTTGAGAGGTACTCCGTTGGTCGTTATGTTGATGCGATTGGCATCGGTGCCACGCACGCGAAAGCCGGAATATCCGATCCCCGTACCGGCATCGCTGGTGGCTACCACGGAGGGAGTCAGCATCAGCAGATAGGGGATGTCACGACCATAATTGGATTTGGCAAGTTCGGCCTTGCGCACGTTAGTGTAAGCGACAGGTGTTTTCGCCGTGGCGCGAGTAGTTACGACCTGTACGGTCTGGAGCTGTATATTGCTAAGACTATCTATCTCGCTGTCGGAGACGGGTGCTTGTGCCGTCAGGCAGAAAGGCAAGACGGCTAAGGCGGCAATCATGTGAAGTTTTTTCATAAATCTCTTATCATTGAAGTTGGACAAAGAAGAGAGAGGGGGAATGATTGCTTCGCCGTGAAGATAGTCGGACGGAGAGTTTCCTACGCCGGTATTGTCCGGTTCAGGTGATGAGGGTTTGTTCTCAGCCATCCACGCATTCCGATTGCTACAGGAAGCACCCCTTCTCCCAATTTTATGGGACAAAGATAAGAAAACGTTCGTCCGTCAGTATTCGGGACGATACCGCTCGGCATTTTCGTCTTCGAGAATGCTCAAGTAGCTGATATAGCGACTCTCGGCTATCTCTCCCCTCCGAAGAGCTTCCAGAACGGCACAGCCCGGCTCGTGCGTATGCGTGCAGTTGCCGAACCGACAGCCCTCGCTCGCAGCGAATATCTCCGGGAAATAATGAGAGACTTCATACTCGCCCATTTCCAACGTACCGAAGCCTTTGATCCCGGGTGTATCGATAAGAGCCGACCCGGGAGAGAGATCGGGGAAGTCGATCATTTGTGAGAAGGTGGTCGTATGCATGCCGGTATGATGGGCTTGGGATATGGCCCCTGTACGCAAATCGGCATGAGGGATCAGGGCATTGATCAAGGTGCTTTTGCCTACGCCTGAATGGCCGGCCAGGAGTGTCAGCTTGCCATCGAGCAGGGTCTTGAGTGCCGGGAGACCTTCGCCCGTAGTCGCCGACACGTGGCAGCAGGGGTAGCCTATGGCGGTGTAGACAGCCGACAGCCGGCCCAATTGCAAGCGATCTTCTTGCGTGTAGCAGTCTATTTTGTTGAATACAAGAATAACCGGTACGCGATAGGCTTCTGCCGTAGCGAGGAAACGATCGATAAAGACGGTGGTAGTCACCGGATCGTTGATGGTACAGACCAGCATGGCAGCATCCAAGTTGGCTCCCAGTATATGGGACTCTTTCGAGAGATTGCTGGCTCGCCTGATGATATAATTGCGTCGGGGATGGATTCGTTTGATATAGGCCGGCTGCCCTTGCTGAGAGGTGGGGACGATCTCCACGCGATCGCCTACGGCTACGGGATTGGTGGAGCGGATGCCTTTGAGCCGCAGGTTGCCTTTGGCCATGCAGTATAGCTCCGTGCCATCCGTGCAACGCACCAGATACTGACTACCCGTATTCTTAACTACGACTCCATCCATAAACGGCTTTGCGGTGTAATAAAACAGCGATGAGGCAGAATCAAGAAACTCTGCTTCATCGCTGAGGGGATAGATTTTTCACGCTTACACGGTCATGATTTCCTTTTCCTTTTCGGCAAAGAGTTCGTCGATCTTCTTGATATAACGATCGTGAACCTTCTGCATCTCTGCCTCTGCATCTTTGGCTACATCCTCAGGAGTACCATCGGTCTTGACGCTTTTCTTGATCGCATCGATGGCATCGCGGCGGGCATTGCGTACACTCACCTTGGCGTCCTCGGCATCTCCTTTGGTCTGCTTCACCAACTGGCGGCGGCGTTCCTCTGTCAGAGGAGGAAGGCCCAGACGAATCAGCTCACCGTTGTTCTCGGGAGTAATCCCAAGCGGAGAGTCCATGATAGCCTTCTCGATGTCCTTGATCAGGGAACGCTCCCACGGGGTGACTACGATGGTCTTCGCATCGGGCGTATTGACGGATGCCACCTGTGTCAGAGGAGTGGCACTGCCGTAGTACATGACCATGATACCATCGAGGAGTTTGGGGCTGGCCTTTCCCGCACGCACATGAGACAGCTGCTCGTCCAGATACTCCACTGCCTTCTCCATATTAGCCGTTGCTTTGGCTATCAGTTCTTTTATTTCCATATCTCTATATGTATTTGTTTTGTCTTGCTATTCCTTCAGGCACTCGTATTTGAAACGTATGTGCCGATCTTCTCTCCTCTCAACACCTTGAGGAGGTTCCCCGGCGTATCCATATCGAAGACGACGATGGGCAGGTTATTCTCCATACACATGGCCGTGGCAGTCAGATCCATTACTTTCAGACCTCGGGCATAAATCTCATCGTAGGTGATCCTGTCGAACTTCGTAGCCGAAGGATCCTTCTCCGGATCTGCCGTGTAGATACCATCCACGCGCGTTCCCTTGAGCATGGCATCGGCTTCTATCTCGATGCCGCGAAGCGATGAGCCGGTATCCGTGGTGAAGAAAGGATTGCCTGTGCCGCAAGAGAAAATAGTCACATAACCCTGTTCGAGCAATTCTATGGCATGCCATTTGTTGTAGAACTCCCCTATCGGCTCCATGCGTACGGCCGTAAGCACCTTGGTCTTCACCCCTATCCCCTCAAGAGCAGAGCTGAGAGCCAAGCTGTTGATTACCGTGGCCAGCATGCCCATCTGATCTCCTTTGACACGGTCGAACCCCTTGGCGGCACCGCTCACTCCACGGAAGATATTACCTCCTCCGATGACGATACCGATCTGTACGCCCATGGCACAAGCTTCCTTGATGTCCGAGGCATAATCGGCCAACCGATTCGGGTCGATGCCGTATTGCTGAGCACCCATGAGCGACTCGCCGCTCAGTTTGAGCAGCACTCGTTTATATGCAGTCATTATTCTTTTCTATCAGTTTATTACAAAGAAAAGCATATTTTCCATACCCCCATTCGTCGAAAGACGCGGCCGAATGGCTGTTTTCACTCCAGACGAGAGAGCATCTCTTCGCCGAGAGCACGCTTTTTCCGGATGTGCTCCACCACCTCGACGATGAAGGGATTGCTTTCGAAATCGCCCCGTACCTCATCGAAATCGCGGTGCTTCATCTCCCCCACCAAGTCTATCCCGAAGCCTACCTGACTGTGCATTTGGAATTCCTTCTTGGCATCCTCATAGAGCATCTCGTCCAGGCGGATCACCGAACGCATCCATGTATGCACCAGTTCGGCTACTTTGGATCGGGTGAGATCCTCGGGGTTCAGCTCGTACCATTCGAGCAGAGCATTGTATGCCCAGCACCATTCATAGTCGTAGTATCGGCCATGAATATCCTTCATCCGCTCATTCACCTCCGCAAGGCTCTTGATCCGGCCTTCTTTGATCAAGGAAGTAAGGCGGTGGATCTGTTGTTGCGGAGCGATCATACCACAGATGTCCACCCAGCTGCCATCTCCCTCATTGTGGGTGGGTTTGAGAGCGGCCAATACCTCCTCATCCGTACGGCAAGGACAATCCTCAAGGCGTTTGATGATGGAGTTGCCGAAAAACTTGTTCAGCCCCATCTCATAGAACATCAACCCCTTGTCCAAAGCAGAGGAACGTATGCGCATATCGTGATAGACATAGGTCTGTCCCTCGCTGCCCAGTATCTTGCGTAGCTTCTTCAGCTTCCGACTGCCTCGCATCATCTTACCGGCAGTGAAAGGACTCAAGAGGTTGAAGTTGATATTGTCCAGCAAATCCGGATCTTTACGCTTATCTCTCGCCGGCCACTTCTTGGCGTCACGAATGGTCCCGACACTGCGCAGATTGATACCCGGCACCAAATAGGATTCGTTTCGGTCCTCTATGATATAAGAGAAGGGGAAGGCCGAGCTGTCGATATGGTGTACGTGTCGTCCCATCACCAATGTGAAAGGCCCTATCCTGGAAGGCCAGAGGATGTAAGAGTCGCTCGTGGTCTTCGATCCGCGCTCCACGATGCCCTGATGGATGGGGCCGAGCTTGTAGAGGTGATTGCTCTGGTTGGAGCCGCTACCGGCATTGAGGAAAGAGTATAGACCGGCAATGAGCAGGCTCGACTTGTGCATCGACACCGTGTAAGGCCCGGCAAAGACGGCACAGGCTTCGCCGTTTTCGCCCTGGCAGTTGGCAAAGAAGAGCGAATCATGTGCAGAGAAAAGGTGCCCCAAATGGGTACCCTGCCCCACAAAACAGTGCGAAACGGTGACTCCATCCGTGACGCTGCTGCCCGAACAGAGGATGAAATCGCGGCAGACGACATTATAGCCCACCGACACGGGAGCTTCTTTCTTGCTGTTGATACTGCCGTTGCAGAGGTGCGAGGCACCGGTGATCTCGGTATAATCTCCGATACAAACATTCTCTATCGTATTGCATCCGTGGATAACCACATGAGAGCCTATTGCTCCCATATCCGACCGGCGCGACTCGGCATAAGCTTTGGCCATGGCAGCGAGCGATTCGGTCAGCACCTTGTCATGCCTGTACATGGCCATCAGATAGGCCGTCTGGGCAGTCAGGTTGTCAGTGATCGTAACCTCGCGTCCGCCGGTTTCGTTCAGCACGGTTACCTCCACGCCGTTGCCGAAGGTGGTGGATTCCGTTACGGCTATGGTATCAATGTTTTCGATTCGGGTATAATCGCCTATCCTGTAATTAGCCAAATAGCTATTGACATGGAAGATGACGACTTCATCTCCGATGATGCAGTTGTGCAGGCGTGCGATATTGATACCCGTAGGCACGTGGAGGCCTCCCGGCAACAGGTGACTTCCTCGCGTGGATCCGATCCGGATCTGTCCGCTGAACATGACGTGCAGACAACGATTCGCATCGAAGCCTTCTGCCACCTCCACCATCGTCCAATCGGCGCACTGGCAGTAGTTGCCTTCCAGCACGGATATTTCTTCTTCGGTCAAATGCCTGTATATTTTCCCATTTTCTTTCATAAATCCACTTTTTGCAGTCAGGTCTCTAATCTCCCTCTATCGGATACAGAAAGGTGTAGATCGGACAACTCTCCTTTCCGCGCCTTGTGTTTTCTATAGTCGAGGGGGGGGTATTCTTTTTTGTTGGTCTCAAAAATAAAAAAATCCTATCGTTTCCTCGCATAGAAGGCTGTATTGCAGAGGGAAAAGAGGTGGATTCCACATGAGACACAATCACTTGGATTTGGAAGTAAGGTACGGGAGAGGCCGAATGTGTTTTTGCCAAGATTACTTCCACTACAATGCGAGGGGAAGGATGCCTGCAAGCATACTCCTCACGAATTTGGTTCGAGAATTAGCCGGACTGTGGTTCGTGTTTTCTGAAATTTAGGAGCGACTTTTTTTCCGTTGTGGCGCGAGAATTTTTTACTTCCCGAACCAAAACGAAAAAATTCTCACGCCACGTTTTTCCAAACGTGGAACCGCCATTTTTACGAACCGGAATCATCCGGAAGCGAAAAAAGGCAGTCCGGGCGAAAGAATGCGCCAGATTGTCAGTTCCGAACTCTGTGGCACCGGATTTGTCGTTCCTTTCGTCGGAATAGAAACAAACAAAACATTAACATAATAACACACTATGAGTAAGAAAGGAACTATCGGGGTAACGAGTGACAATATATTCCCCGTCATCAAAAAATTCCTGTACAGCGACCATGAGATATTCCTGCGTGAGATCGTATCCAATGCCGTGGACGCTACGCAGAAGCTGAAAACGCTTGCATCCGTCGGCGAATTCAAAGGCGAGACGGGTGACCTCCGCGTAACGGTCAGCGTGGACGAAGTGGCACGCACGATCACGGTCAGCGACCGCGGCGTGGGGATGACCGAAGAGGAGGTGGAGAAGTACATCAATCAGATTGCTTTCTCCAGCGCAGAAGAGTTTCTCGAAAAGTACAAAGATGACAAGGCTGCCATTATCGGCCACTTCGGACTCGGATTTTACTCGGCTTTCATGGTGTCCGAGCGAGTGGATGTGATCACGCGTTCTTTCCGGGAAGATGCTGCGGCGGTGAAGTGGAGCTGCGACGGATCGCCCGAATACACGCTCGAACCGGCGGACAAAGCTGACCGCGGTACCGACATCGTGATGCACATCGATGAGGAGAATAGCGAGTTCCTCAAAAAAGAAAAGATAGAGGGACTCCTCGGCAAATACTGTAAGTTCCTTACCGTGCCGATCATTTTCGGCAAGAAGCAGGAATGGAAAGACGGCAAGATGCAAGACACGGACGAGGATAATCAGATCAACGACACGCATCCGGCCTGGACCAAAAAGCCTGCCGACCTCAAGGACGAAGACTATAAGGAATTTTACCGTTCGCTCTATCCCACATCCGAGGAGCCTCTCTTCTGGATCCACCTCAACGTGGATTATCCGTTCAATCTGACGGGTATCCTCTATTTCCCGAAGATCAAGAACAACTTGGATCTGCAGCGCAACAAGATTCAGCTCTACTGCAATCAGGTTTACGTCACCGATGAGGTACAGGGTATCGTGCCGGACTTCCTCACCCTCCTGCATGGGGTCATCGATTCGCCGGATATTCCCCTCAACGTATCGCGCTCCTATCTGCAGAGCGATGCCAATGTGAAGAAGATCTCGTCTCATATCACCAAGAAGGTGGCAGACCGTCTGGAGGAAATTTTCAAAAACGACCGCCCCACATTCGAAGAGAAATGGGATAGTCTGAAGCTCTTCGTCGAATACGGTATGCTGACGGACGAGAAGTTCTATGAGCGTGCAGCCAAGTTCTTCCTCTTCACCGATATGGACGGACACAAGTACACGTTCGACGAATACCGTACGCTCGTCGAGGGTGTACAGACGGACAAGGACGGACAGGTGGTGTATCTCTACGCTACGGACAAGCACGGACAGTACAGCCACGTGAAGCGTGCAGCCGACAAGGGCTACAGCGTGATGCTGTTGGACGGTCAGTTGGATCCGCATATCGTGAGCCTGCTGGAGCAAAAGTTGGAGAAGACACACTTTGTCCGCGTCGATAGCGACACGATCAACAATCTGATCCGCAAAGAAGAAAAGGCAGAAGTGAAGCTGTCCGACACGGAGCGCGCCACCCTCGTGAAGCTGTTCGAAGCACGCCTGCCACGGGACGAGAAGAAGCACTTCAACGTAGCTTTCGAATCGCTCGGAGCAGAAGGCGAAGCCATCCTCATCACGCAAGCCGAATTCATGCGGCGTATGCGCGATATGGCACAGCTGCAGCCGGGTATGAGCTTCTACGGCGAACTCCCCGATTCGTACAATCTGGTACTCAATACCGACCATCCGCTCATCGACAGAGTGCTCTCCGGTGAGAAGGAATCGGTAGAGCCTTCGCTCACAGAGCTTAGAGCAAAAATCGCCGAACTGAAAGCGGAAGAGGCCAAACTGCTCGAAGAGGAAAAAGGGAAGAAACCGGAGGAAATCCCTGCTGCCACGAAGGAAGCCAAGGAGAACAATGCCATCGAACAGGCCAAAACCGAAGGCAGCATCAACGAACAACTGACCCAATATGCTCAGGACAACGAGCTGATAGGTCAGCTCATCGACTTGGCTCTGCTCGGAAGCGGTCTGCTGACTGGAGAGGCTTTGGCCGAATTCATTCGCCGCAGCCAGCGTCTGCTCTGAGAAGTGAATAGGGAGTTGTGCTGAGATCCCGATTTTTCCACTCTCCTTGCCATGTCATCGGCAGGGAGAGTGAGGATATAAAACAAGCACCCCCCGAAAGCCGTGGCTTTTGGGGGGGTGCTTGTTTTTAGAGCTTCCTCCGGTCTCTTTTCCTCATCGGAACGGATGGCCGGAAAAGATGCTTACAATCCGAAGATCAGAATGAAAAGATAGACGGCCGGGAATACGAAGAAAGCACTGTCCAGCCGGTCCAGTATGCCTCCATGTCCGGGAATGATATGACCGGAATCCTTCACTCCTGCATTGCGTTTGAGGTTGGACTCATACAGATCCCCCCAAGTGGCCATGGCCGTTACCAGCAGGGCAAAGAGAGCCAGCTCAGCCGGATGCTTGGCTGAACCGGAATAGTGACCGGCCAATAATGCTCCGGCTATGGTGAATAGCAATCCTCCGATGAAGCCCTCCCAGGTCTTCTTGGGTGATATGACCTTGAAGAGTGTATGCTTGCCGAAAAGCGAACCGGCGATGAATGCTCCCGTATCGTTCAGCCATATCAGGACAAAAACGAAGAGGAAGTAGAGAGGAGTGATGTCGGCTGATTGTCCGACAGCCAGCTCCCTCCCGATACTTTCGGGAACGAGCAGGAGACTCCCCAAACCAAGCGTAGCCGCTATATACAGATGTCCCATGAAAGTGCGGCTATTATCCGATCCGGCCTTATGGCGATCCGAATATAGACTACGTACCATGGTGTAGAGGACATAGAAGATATACGGGATAAATATCGTGACATCCATTCGGTCACTGCCATATAGGAAGATGGCCGCAAAGAGGAAGGCACCGAAGAGTCCGTCCATGAATGCCCGAAGGGGACGTGTGCGATTCAGATTGACCAGCGAGGCGAACTCCCGCAGTCCCAACACGATGAAAACGGCAAAAACCGCTATGAACAAAGCCGGTTCCCTTAGTACAACGGGAAGGATGATCAGGGCCATATAGACCAGACCGCTGAGGCTGCGAATCAAAACTGCTTTCATAATGTAAGCTCGATAGTCTCTTTATATTTTATTCGGAATGCTCTTCCGTCTTCTCTTCTCCCTCGACGGGAATGGACGTTTCGGCATCCACTGTTGTCTCTTCTGTGGCGGTAGCCGGTGCATTCAGCCCAAGCAACTCTTCTGTACGCGAAGCCCATGGGCGTTTGCCAAATATCCGCTCTACGTCATCGGCCAGAATCACTTCGCGCTTGAGTAGCAGATCTGCCAGTTCGTGGTGTCCGGCTTCATGCTCGCGAAGAATACTCTTGGCGCGTTCGTATTGTTCGGATATTATTCTGTTTACTTCGGCATCGATAACCTCGGCCGTAGTATCGCTGTACGGCTTTGTCAGATTCCAGCCGTCATTCTGCATTTCGTAGTAGTTGATGTTGGGCAGCTTGTCGCTCATGCCATAATAGGTAACCATAGCATAAGCCAACTTCGTAACGCGCTCCAAGTCATTGGCAGCACCGGTGGATACACGTCCGAGGAAGAGATCTTCGGCAGCACGTCCACCCAAAAGGGCACAAAGCTGATCCTGCAGGGCCTCCGTTGTTGTGATCTGACGTTCCTCCGGCAGGTACCAGGCCGCACCGAGTGCCTTGCCACGCGGTACGATGGTGACCTTGACGAGAGGATTGGCATAGCGTAGCATCCAACTGATGGTAGCGTGTCCCGCTTCGTGAATGGCGATACTGCGACGCTCCTCCTCCGTGGTGATTTTGTTCTTTTTCTCCAATCCGCCTACGATCCGATCCACGGCATTCATGAAGTCTTCCTTGTCGACGAAGTTTTTGTTGCTTCGAGCAGCGATCAATGCCGCTTCGTTACAAACGTTGGCGATGTCTGCTCCGGAGAAGCCGGGCGTTTGGCGCGACAGGAATTCCACGTCCACGCTTTTGTCGGTCTTCAACGGCTTGAGGTGTACAAGGAAGATCTCTTTGCGGTCATTCAGGTCAGGAAGATCCACATAGATCTGGCGGTCGAAGCGTCCGGCACGCAGCAGAGCGCTATCCAGCACATCGGCACGGTTGGTAGCTGCCAGAATGATCACACCGCTATTGGATCCGAAGCCATCCATTTCGGTAAGCAACTGGTTGAGTGTATTCTCACGCTCATCATTGCCGGAGAAGTTGTTGCCCTTGCCACGAGCACGTCCTACGGCGTCGATCTCGTCGATGAAGATGATACACGGGGCTTTTTCCTTGGCTTGTCTGAAGAGGTCGCGAACACGGGAGGCTCCTACACCGACAAACATCTCTACGAAGTCCGAACCGGACAAAGAGAAGAAAGGAACGTGTGCCTCTCCGGCCACAGCCTTGGCCAATAGGGTCTTACCCGTTCCCGGAGGGCCTACGAGCAAAGCTCCTTTAGGGATCTTTCCTCCCAGTTCGGTGTATTTGGACGGATTCTTGAGGAAGTGAACGATCTCTTCCACCTCCTGCTTGGCTTCATGCAGACCTGCTACATCGCTGAATGTGACGTGGATATTGGTCTTATCATAGAGCTTGGCTTTGGATTTGCCTACGTTGAAGACACCGCCTCCACCGCCACTTCCTCCACCGCCACCACTCATTCGGCGCATCATCCAAAACCAGAAAACGAGTAAAAGGATGAGTGGGCCCCATGCAATGAGGATAGAGGTGAAGCTGAACTTGCTGTCTTCATACTTCACCTTGGCCGTAATTTGGTTTTGGTCGTAGAAGTCGGAGAATTTGTCTACCGATGGTATCTGTGTGTTGATATAGTAGTCCGAGATATTTCCTCTGTCCTGAAAGGACGGGATGTCGCCTTTCTTGAATACCGAATCGACCTTGGCTGGATCCACCCTCGCCTTGAGGGTATTCTCTTTCCTATTGACTACGATGTCCGTAAAGGCTTGCTTTTTGGCGATACTCTGAAACTCATTCCAGCTGAGTTCTTTCTGAGATGTAATATCCCGATCGACAAAGAAGAGGGTGGCCAATATCAGAAACACAGGGGCATAGAGCCATATCGGGTTAAAACGCATCGGTTTGCCGGGTTTCTTGTTATTCCCATTGTTCGCCATATTGTTTGCGCAGTTTTATTTTCTACTTAGTAAGGATGCAGGAGCATTTGTTCGATACTCGTTGAAATCCTGAACCATAACTTTGCAAAAGAACAGCCGACCCGCTCTTTTGGTTTATGTTTCTTCCGCCGGATATAAGGTTATTCCGAATACCGCACTGTGTTTTTGTTATAGGGAAAGATAAGGAATGAGCTTGATTCGAAAGAATGGGTTCAGACATTGAAGCGGAAATGCATGATGTCGCCATCCTGCACAACGTATTCTTTCCCTTCGACGCTCATCTTGCCGGCTTCCTTCACAGCTTGCTCGCTGCCAAGGCTGACAAAGTCATTGTACTTGATAACCTCGGCACGGATAAATCCTTTTTCAAAATCGGTGTGGATGATACCGGCACACTGAGGAGCTTTGCTCCCGCGGAGGAATGTCCAAGCCCTGACCTCGTCGCTCCCGGCCGTAAAGTAGGTTTGGAGATTCAGCAAGTGATAAGCGGCTTTGATCAGACGGCTCACGCCGGATTCTTTCAGACCGATCTCTTCAAGGAACATTTGCCGCTCTTCGTATGTCTCCAGCTCGGCGATCTCACTCTCTATCTTGGCAGCTACGACGAGGATTTCTGCATCTTCGTCCTTGACTGCTTCGCGAACGGCTTCCACGTATTTGTTGCCACTAAGAGCAGATGCTTCGTCCACATTGCAAACGTACATGACCGGTTTGGCTGTCAGGAGAAAGAGTTCGCGTGCTATTTGCTGTTCGTCTTTGGTTTCGAAACTGACGCTGCGAGCATTCCTGCCTTCGTCAAGAGCTTCTTTGAATTTCGAAAGCACCTGATAAGCCAACTTGGCTTGTTTGTCGCCTCCGGTCTGTGCCTGTTTCTGTACTTTCTGTATGCGGCTCTCTATCGTTTCAAGGTCTTTCAGTTGTAGCTCGGTGTCGATGATTTCCTTGTCGCGTACAGGATCTACGGATCCGTCCACGTGTGTGATATTGTCATCATCGAAGCAACGAAGTACGTGGAGTATCGCATCCGTTTCTCGGATATTGGCCAGGAATTTATTCCCCAACCCTTCGCCCTTGCTGGCACCTTTGACAAGTCCGGCAATATCCACAATCTCTACCGTGGTCGGGATCAGCCGTTGGGGTTTGCACAGATCGGCCAGGACATTCAGTCGCTCATCAGGCACTGTGATCACGCCGACATTCGGATCAATGGTACAGAAGGGGAAATTGGCAGACTGCGCCTTCGCATTGGACAAGCAATTAAAAAGAGTCGATTTCCCCACATTGGGCAGGCCGACGATACCGCATTGCAAACTCATATTGTCGTTTTTCGTTTTTGATTCAAGGGGAAGTCACGAGAAAAGACTATTCGACCGAGAAATCCCATTATTCTTGTCCGCAAAGATAGCGAATCTTGTCCACCTGAGGCTTGGACAAAAGGACGTGCAATTTCCTCCAAACCTGCACTCACCTACTATCGCCAGCCTGTCCGCGTAAGTTCTATAATATACAATGCTGCCCCCCTTCACCACTTCTGCTCTGAGGCTATCGCTAATAGTCTGTCAAACAAAAAAGAAAAGAGACCGTACCATAATGGCTATGGTGCAGTCTCTTCTCTTTCGTGAATCGCCTGGGGTTCGAACCCAGGACCCCATCCTTAAAAGGGATGTGCTCTACCTGCTGAGCTAGCGATTCAGCCTTAGAAGCATTTCTTCGTTCGAAATGCGGTGCAAATGTATGTAATTATTTTATATCATCCAATATTTTGTCCGTTTTTCTCGTTTTGCAGATTCCACCTAATAAGAGCAAATCTTCCATTTGAATCATAGAAACGTTTCATTGTGTATCTTTGGTGCGTTGGAAGGTATGTATAAAAACATACTTTTGAACGAGAGAGTGTGTTACATTGTAGAACAAAACTCAAAAAAGAACGAAAAAATGAAGAAAATGATTTTGGCAGCTACTGTGCTGCTCGCGACAATCGGTTTTGCAAGTGCTCAGAGTCGTCCTGCACTCAGACTGGATGCTAACTTTGTCGGTAGTAACTTAATGCAAAAAGCCGCAAACACGAGCGTAGACAACAAGATGATGGTAGGCTTACGTGTTGGTGCCGCTGCTGAGTTTGCTCTTAGCAATGATGGATTCTACCTCGCCCCCGGATTGGTCTATACGATGAGAGGTGCTAAGGCGGAACTAAGTGAAACGACAACCCGCTTGCATTATCTGCAAATACCGGTGAATGCCGGTATGAGATTTAGCTTTGCTGACAACATGGCTATTTCATTGGAAGCAGGCCCCTATTTCGCATATGGTGTCGCCGGAAAAGTCAAGGCTAAAGTTGTAGACGTTACAGTTTCTGTAGATGCCTTTGGCGATAATGGGTATAACCGTTTTGACTTGGGCTTGGGGCTGTCTGCAGCCTTGAGCTACGACCGTTATTACGTACAAATTGGATATGAGCATGGATTGCTCAATATGCTGAAGGATGCTCCGGATAAGACCTCGTTGCGTAATCATGACTTCTTTGTAGGTCTTGGTGTCCGCTTCTAAATAAGTCGGCAATATAAATGCCCCCAAAGTTGTGAAGTGCACCCCAAAAGTTTTATGTCTAACTTTTGGGGTGCACTTCACAACTTTGGGGGCATTCTTTTTGGCAGAGGCACAGTCTTTCCTCTATTCGGCCGAAAGATGTGCCCTGCTGTGTACTTTGTCGCTTACACTTTCATGTAGCCGTAAACAGCGCAAGGACCTAACTCCTCTTCGATGCGGAGCAGTTGGTTGTACTTAGCCATACGGTCGGTACGGCTGAGCGAACCGGTCTTGATCTGTCCCGAGTTGGTTGCTACAGCAATGTCTGCGATAGTGGTGTCTTCCGTTTCTCCGGAACGATGCGAGGTAACGCTGGTAAAGCCGTGACGGTGTGCCATCTCGATAGCATTCAACGTCTCAGTGAGCGTACCGATCTGGTTTACCTTGATAAGGATGGAGTTGCCACACTTCTCTGCAATACCACGGCGTAGGAACTCCACATTGGTAACGAAGAGGTCGTCGCCGACGAGCTGAGTCTTATCACCCAAAGCTGCAGTCAGCTTCTTCCAGCCTTCCCAGTCATTTTCGCTCATACCATCTTCGATAGAATCGATGGGATACTTGCCGACCAGTTCGGTCAGATAAGCCACCTGCTCATCGATAGAGCGTTTCTTGCCCTTTTCGCCCTCGAACTTCGTGTAGTCGTAAATGCCATCCTTGAAGAACTCGGAAGAGGCACAGTCCATAGCGATAGTAATATCCTTACCAGGCACGTATCCGGCAGCTTCCACAGCCTTGAGGATCGATTCGATGGCATCTTCCGTACCGTTCAGGGCAGGAGCAAAACCGCCTTCGTCTCCAACAGCAGTACTAAGGCCGCGATCGTGCAATACCTTCTTCAGTGCATGGAAAACTTCGGCGCCCATACGCAAACCCTCACGGAAAGATGATGCACCCACGGGGCGGATCATGAACTCCTGAAATGCGATAGGAGCATCAGAGTGAGAACCTCCGTTGATAATATTCATCATAGGCACAGGCAGCACATAGGTATTCGAACCACCGATATATCGGTAGAGAGGGATATCCAAATAAGCTGCAGCAGCTTTGGCTACGGCCAACGACACCCCCAGCATAGCATTTGCGCCAAGGTTGCTTTTCGTTTTCGTACCATCCAGCTCGATGAGCTTGCGGTCAATAGCTGTTTGCTCCAATACTGACATTCCGCAGAGAGCGGGATCTATCACTTCATTTACGTTCTTAACAGCCTTGAGAACACCTTTGCCACAGTAGCGACCTTTGTCCTGGTCGCGAAGCTCGATAGCTTCGTTTTCACCGGTGGAGGCTCCGCTGGGTACTGCAGCGCGTCCTATTATGCCACAGGCCAGGTGCACATCTACCTCGACTGTCGGATTACCTCTGGAATCGAGGATCTCCCTGCCAATAATCTTTACAATTTCCATTTCTTCTCGTTATTACTAAGGATTAATTATACGTCTTTTTTTTAGCCGTACAAAAATACACCTTTTTCCCACTAAAAGCCTAATAATCTTTTCGTTTGCTGCGATACCGCAAAGAGAACTTTGCAACCGAACAAAAAGGAAAAGAATAAAAAAAGAAAAGCCTGCCAATAATCAGTGGCAGGCCTTAATTCGGGAGAGTTCCTTTTCTATCAATCCTCAAAGATAGCGGCAGCACGCAAGCGAGCCTTTTCGCGAATGGCCGGAGTGATATGGCGACTCAAAATCCTCAGCACAATGGACGTGACAGCAAGGTCGTCCGTAAAACCGATAAATGGCATGGCAAAATCAGGAATGAGGTCGATCGGTAAGAGAAAGTAGCCCAGAGCTCCTGCAAGAAGCAACTTCTCTTTCATTGTCATCTCCCCGGCCTGCAACATATAATAAAGCGTCAGCACTTGTGTGGTGCCAAACCGGCCGATAAGTCGGCAACACTTCAGCACCTTACTCACCAGTGCATTTTCCTGATAGTAAGAGGCGTAGTAAGATATATCGGACAAGGTCGTCGGGAGCTTTTCCACAAAGCCTTTGCGAAAACCTTTCCGCTCTTTCCGTGGATCGTTTCTTTTCATATCATTGATACCATCTATTGTACTTAATACGCTGTTTATTAATGAATCTCACCTATTCGATTATCTTTGTCTCAGTGGCAGGAGGGAACGAATCTTCCAACCATTGGCTTCAACAACAAAGAAACAGCTTATTATGAATAGTGTGCAATTTCGCGAAAAACTTCTGAGTCTGCAAGACAACATGCGCAATTTTGCCTTGACTCTGACTGCCAATCTGGATGACGCAGAAGATTTGCTCCAAGATACAACACTCCGAGTCCTCAACAATGAAGACAAATTCGTTGACAACGTCAACTTCAAAGGGTGGGTGCTCACTGTCATGCGAAATATCTTCATCAACAACTACCACAAGCTGGTTCGTTCGCAAACAGTCATCGATCCGAATAGCGATCCGTACAATGTCCCCATACTCAATGAAGGAGGAGAGGATACGCCTGACGGCACCATGGCCATCAAGGAAATAACCGCTGCTATCGCATCGCTGAACGAAACGCTCAAGCAACCGTTCTCCATGTACGTGAGCGGATATAAATACAATGAAATATCCGAGACGCTTGGAATCCCTCTGGGTACGGTGAAGAGCCGTATATTCCTTGCCAGACAGGAACTACAGCAGCAACTCAAGGACATGAGATAACAGCCTGCCCCGGGAGGGGTACACAGCCTCCATCGACAGACAGTATCAAAAAAGGGTATTCGTTAAAGCCTCTGAAAGGCCGATAACGAATACCCTTTTTTGTTGCAACAGCTCGCTAAGGCGAGAAGTTCATAACTGAAAAAGAGACATAAGTCCGACTCTCTTGAAGTCAGACTTATATCTTACCCCACAAATGATTCGGGGGATGCTAAATAGCCGTTGGATTATTGAGCGGCTTGTTCAGTAGCAGCTTCTTCAGCCTTCATTGCAGCAGAATCGATCTGCATAGCAGCAGTATCAACTACAGGAGCTGCCTCTTCTACCAAAGTGGCAGAATCCATAGCCGTAGAGTCAGCAGCTTCTTCAGTCTTAGCCTGAGAGTTGCAAGAAGCGAATGATACAGCTGCGATTACAGCTGCAAAAGCAACAAATTTCTTCATTTCCTTTTGGGGTTAAAAGTGTAATTAATGTTCTATAACGGCGCAAATATACAGTTTCTTTCGGTACCAGCAAAAAAACGGACAAATGCTGTTTATTTCGTGTTGATTCCTACCTGATGACAGACGGCGCCACGGGATCAGGTATAAAGGAATCGTTTGATACTCCGCTTGGGCGTCTTTTCGAACTCTTCGTCATGACGAATAAAAGCCGTTATCTTCTCATATGCGGCTACTTGGGCATTCAATTCCACCCGGCTCTTTTCGATTTGCGTCCAAGCCTGCTCGAGAGAGAGACCTTTATGTTCTATCGCCTGTCTATCGGGAACGACAAGCGCGACCAGGCGTCCGTCTCGCTCTGTGACGATGCTTTCAAGGACATAGGACAAATTGTTGATCTTCGATTCTATTTCCTCCGGATAGATGTTCTGTCCGTTTGATCCGAGGAGCATGGTCTTGGACCGGCCTTTGATAAAGATATTTCCCAAGCTATCTATGGTACCGAGATCTCCTGTACGCATCCACCCATCGGGAGTAAAAAGCTCGGCTGTCAGTTCGGTATTCTTATAGTAACCGAGACAAACATTCTCTCCGCGTACTTGGATCTCTCCCACATCACTATTGCCACTACCTTCTTGTTGCAAATGACTGATGCGCACCTCCATGATCGAGAGCGATTTGCCACAGCTACCGGGTAGCCACAGGCTGTGATCTTCGTAGCTGATCAGAGGCCCGCATTCCGTCATACCATAGCCCACTGTAAGCGGAAACCCGATCCGATGGAGGAAATGAGCCACTTCATCATTGAGAGCGGCTCCTCCCACAATGACTTGTCGGAAGTTGCCACCGAATGATTCGATCAGTTTGTTCCGAATTGATTTGTGGATCATCTGTTTCAAGAAAGGCAATGTCAGCAAAAACTTGATCAGCGGTTTCTTGATTTTCGGAGCTATCGCCTTGTGATACAGTTTCTCTATAATGAGCGGCACCACGATTATAAATGAAGGGCGCACATCAGCAAAAGCCTTGATAAGAGTAGCAGGCGAAGGAATTTTGCCCAAAATGTACACATGTACTCCGATAGTCAATGGTGTCAGGAAGTTGAACGCGCAGCTATACGTATGCGCCAAGGGAAGAAAACAAAGGATCGTCTCCCCTCGAAACATAATATCGCGATCCATCACATAGGTCACATTGCCGGCCAAATTATTGGCACGCAGCATGACACCTTTACTGAATCCCGTCGTTCCGGAAGTATAATTCAGCAGGATAAGCTCGTCATTCGAGATCTCTGCGTAGCGAATATCCCCTGCCACGAACCCCGAAGGATAGCGTTCGGAAAAGGAGCGATCCAATCCCTCCACCTCTTGAGAGAGGATGCCCCCTTCGGTACGATCCAAAAAGACGGTATAATCACGAATGGATACAACTCCGCTCAATAGGGGAAGCTGAGCCGGATCCATCGTCTCCCATATTTTGTCCGAGACAAAAAGATACTTGGCGTCGGAATGAGTTACAATACTTGCGGCATCAATAGCATTGAAATCCGGCAAGATGGGAACGATGATCGCTCCATACGTGATGACAGACATAAAAACTATGCACCACTCGGCTGAGTCTTTGCCAAGGAGTGCCACCTTGTCCCCCTGCTTGATTCCAATACGCTCAAAGAGCAGATGTCTGCGAGCAATATCGGCAGCCATCTCGCCATATGTATAACTTTCCCCTGTATCGTAGTTGGTTAGTGCCGGAAGTGACCAATGCTCCCGAAAACTACTCTGATAAAGTCTGATGAAATTCTGTTCGACCATATATGCACAAAAACACATATCCTGTGCAAAAATACACAAAAAGCCATAAAACGAGCAAATGACACCCTGACGATAACGGGACGACCGAATCAAAAGGCGAGCTGCGTCTTCAAATAGCTTCTTCGGAAAACGGCCTTATGCGACGATCAGGTTCGGATCCGAATCTCTATTCGATGTATAAGCTAACGACATGAACCATACACCAGTCTTTCATAATGCAGGCTGGATCTAAGTGCAGAGAGGGTCTATGAGGGATTTCAAGATCCTTCCCGGCACCAAAATTTTCCTGTTTGCTACTCCCAGAAATGTGGCGCGTAAACTTTTCGATTGTGGCGCGAGAAGCAAAAAATTTACGCGCCGGAACGAAAAAATTCCGGCTCCACCTTCTTCAGAAGACACAGACCGCAATTACAGAATTTTTGGGACGTATTGCCAAGGTTACGATGGATCGAATTCACCTCTCCATAAAGAAAAAGGGTGTGCAGAAACATTACGTTCCGGCACACCCCTTGGTGTTTGTTCCTTAGGCCAAGGCCTATGAGAAACGATTCTTGCTGTTTTAGGCCTTACTTGCCAACAGGACTGTTCGTATGGACTGAGACCCTCCTTCGGATTAAGCTCCGACCATGCCGGGAACGCTACCGAAGATCAGGATAGACACGAGAAGTGCCAAGATAGCATAAAGCTCCGGGAACACAGCCATCACCATGGTAGCACCGAATACGTTGTGACCACCGCCGATAGCTTGGATACCATTAGCGCATACCTGTGCTTGACGAATAGCAGACATCAGACCTACTACACCCAATGCCAAACCGGCGAAGAAAATAGCCCAACCTGCAAGCAGCGTAAGAGCATTGGCTGCAACCAATTTGGTGATCAATCCGGAAGCCATAAAGAAGCCCACGAAGCCGTAGAGACCCTGTGAACTGGGAAGTGCGCTAAGACCGATGTAGAGACCCAATGAATCGGGGTTCTTCTTCATTGCGCCAACAGTAGTGTTACCGCAGATCGTTACGCCGATGGCACTTCCGATACCGGTCAATGCAACCATCAATGCAATACCGAGATAAGCTAACATTTGTTCCATAATACTTTTGTGTTGTTTAGTTGTTATGATTTTTTGAATTGTTCTTTTATGATTTAGGAGCGTTTGAACGGTGTGTATTGGTTGCCTCCTCCCTCAAATTCGCTGTTCTTATAGAACTCTACGAATGTCAAACGAATGGGGTGAACAAGGGAACTGATCATCGTAAGACCGAAGTTCAGGCCATGACCGATCAGCAAAATGATCAGCATCACGATGATCCGAGGTACAATACTCATCGAAGCAGTCATATCTGTAGCCAACGTATTGAATACGCCACCGAGGATAGAGCCCGTGAGTCCGATCGCAAACAGTCGGATGTATGAGAGCGTATCGCCCAAAAGTCCTGATGCTGTGTTATAAGCCGTCCACAAGCCGCTACCGAAATTGACAAACGGATTCTTGCCCGGTGAGTTGTAGAAGAACGCGACCAAACCTCCGGCAACAGCAATGCCGAACATGACGTTGATCACCGCTTCCGGCACCTTCGGTGCTATCATAGGCAAAGTGAATGCCAATATCACCGCCGTGATAATGACTGCCCACGCGAACGTAGCCAAGCTATACTTCACTCCGCGTTGAATTTTGATCTTGATACCGGCCAAAACCTTGGCATAAATGATTTGTATCAGACCGATGACAACGGACAAAGTCATCAGATTGTCCTGATTCAGGAAGTACTTCTTGATGCTTGCCAACTGCGGTACTTCGGCTAATGCTATACCGAAGAACGAACCGGTGAGCAGACCGATTATCGTCGTAGCCCCTCCCAACCATTGGAAAAGAGTGAGTATCGGCTTCAAATCCTTGCCGGCCTTCCCCTTGAAGAGGGTAGAAGCGAGCAGAATAAGCAAGCCATAGCCTCCGTCGCCGAAGCAAAGCCCGAAGAAGAGCATAAAGAACGGCGCAAGGAATGGTGTGGGATCCAGCTCTCCGTAGTTAGGCAGAGAATACATCTTCGTGATAGGTTCGAAGAGCCGCGCGAAGAAATTGTTCTTCAGCTTGATGGGCACCTTGTCTCCTTCTTCTATCTGCATCTGCTCTACATAGTAGCCTTCTCCGGCCAATGCCTGCTCCATGGTCGAAGCGTCCGACACAGGCACCCAGCCTTCGAGCAGCATCAGCTTGTCGTCTGCTTGCCCTTCGGCTTGTACCATGGCACTGGTAAAGGCGAACTTATCCGACAAAAGTTTGTCATACGCAGTCAGTTCGGCCATTCGATTGTCTGCAAACGCGGTCTTGTCCTTCGCATTCGCCTCCAATTGGGCCTCCAGCTCCTCCTGCTGCTGACGGAGTGTGGCCAGATCATGATCAGGCAGTTTGATTCGCTCGGCATCGGGCTTGGCATCCTGTTTGTGACCAATGGTGATAAAATGAACAGTGGAGCGTACGGTATTGATAGGCACAGCCCCGAACTTTTCCTCCCATTCCGTTTTGTATCCCGAAGAGGAAGAAGAGTAAAAGTTCACCTCGTAGCCCGCCTTCCGTAGTCTTTCGATGGAGGCGAAGTCAAACTGTCCCCAAACCTCCATATGCTCCACTTCCCGCTTCTTAGAGTGGATAGCACTTTTCAGACGTGTCTCTTCTGCGAAAAGAGCTTGAGCGTCCTGCATAGCCGCCTCACCGTCAGCTTGAGATCCAAGGGTCAGGGTTTGTTCGACGGGAGCATTTTCGCTCTTGTACGAAGCGAGCATGCGCTTGGTCTGGGCAATCTCTTTACGTAGATTGAGGAGTTCCTGCAATTCCGCCACATCTTTTGTAGCCTTGGTTTCCCGAATGTGTACCACTCCGATCGTACGCAACTTCTCGAGGAAGGTTTCGTACTCACGGTGATAAATCAGGAAAAGGTATTTGTTCATTGCGGTAATCATGCCATCACCTCCTCTTCTTTATTACGTTTCTCCATATTGGCACGCATAATCTTCTGAGAGGATTTGGACAAACTCTCTTCATCCTCCAGATAGCGTTTGATCTTGCGTATGGCGTCTTTGTAGCCGGGGATCTGCACTTTCTCAAAAAGATTCACCTTCTGTGTAGTCTTCTTGCGTGCATATTCGAGGAACTCCAACTTCAGACCGAGGAACTCAGCCTCGATTCCGGTGTGGGCCAAGTTCTTCAGCAGGTCAATGCCTTCGGCAAACCATGACGGGGCATTGAACAAACTGAATGGCTTGATGGTGTAAGAAATATCGTCCAGTACGGGAACGACCACACCTGCCACCTTCTTCGCCGAGAGCTTGACACCCTCCACGCTGATCAGATCAGGCTTGAATTCGTTCCACAGGCTTACCATGCTTTGGTAGCCTACGATCTCTTCTTCCAGTTGGCGTTCCAATCGCTCCACCTCATCCTTCGTCCGCTTCACCTCCAGACGCAGTGCGCTCTCCTTGCTTTTGATCGTAGGCAAGGTACGCTCTCGCATCTTAAGCTGCTTTTCCTGCTGCTGGAGAGAGGTTTTGTTGTATTGAAACTTAATAGCCATTGTAGCGCAAGGTTATTATTTCTTCCAGTAAGTGTCCACAAGCTGCTGCTTGATATTCACTTCGGCCGGTTTGAAGTGCTTCGAGAATAGCTCCCATGCCGTGTCGAGCATCTCTGTCGTATTCACGTTTACGTCTATAGCCAAGAGCTGACGAGAGTAGTCATTGGCGAATTCGAGCGCACGGTTGTCGTAGTCCGTAAGGTCGAAACCATTCTCCATCTTGGTCTGAGCGTTGGCTGCATCGGAGAATAGACGAACGGCCGCGTTCATCACCTGAGGGTGGTCTTCGCGCGTCTTCTTGCCGATAACGAGCTGCTTCAAACGGGAGAGGCTTCGGAAGGGGTCTACGATGACCTTACCCACGTTGCTGTCGCGACGGAGATAGAGCTGACCCTCCGTGATATAACCGGTGTTGTCCGGCACAGCGTGCGTAATGTCTCCTCCGGAAAGAGTGGTCACGGCGATAATCGTGATAGAACCGCCATCGGGGAACTGTACTGCCTTTTCGTAGATTTTGGCCAAATCCGAATAGAGCGATCCGGGCATAGAGTCCTTAGAGGGGATCTGGTCCATACGGTTCGATACGATGGCCAAAGCATCCGCATAGTTGGTCATGTCCGTCAGCAGCACGAGCACTTTCTCATGCTTCTCAACGGCAAAGTATTCGGCAGCAGCCAAAGCCATGTCCGGCACGAGGATACGCTCCACAGAGGGGTCTTCCGTCGTATTGATAAAGCTCACGATACGATCGAGTGCTCCGGCATTGCTAAATGTATTCTTAAAGAACAAGTAGTCGTCGTTGGTCATACCCATTCCACCGAGGATAATCTTATCACTCTCGGCTCGGAGGGCTACCATGGCCATTACCTGATTGAACGGCTGGTCGGGGTCGGCGAAGAAAGGAATCTTCTGTCCCGTCACCAAAGTATTGTTCAGGTCGATACCGGCGATACCGGTAGCGATCAGCTCTGAAGGCTGCTTACGACGAACGGGATTAACGGACGGGCCACCGATCTCCACTTCTTTTCCTTCCGGTTGGGGGCCTCCGTCGATAGGTTCGCCATAAGCGTTGAAGAAACGGCCGGCCAGCTGATCTCCCACTTTGAGCGTAGGAGCTTTGCCCATGAATATTACTTCGGCATCGGTGGGGATCCCCTCCGTACCGGCAAATACCTGCAGGGTTACATCTTCGCCCTGAATACGCACCACCTGAGCCAATCGGCCATCGATAGTGGCCAACTCTTCATTACCCACACCGGTGGCACGCAAAGAGCAGGTTGCCTTGGTGATATTGGTAATCTTCGTATATATTTTCTGAAAAGCTTGTTTTGACATAACTATCTAATTTATTTGATGCGTTCGGCCAGAATAGCGTCCAACTCTTTATTGTATTTGTCGAATTCGGCACTTTTGAACTGAGAGTAGTTCACCTGCTTGAAGGTATTGATCATTCGCTTGAAATAGTCCGAAACCTCGAGGAAGTCTTCGAAATCGAATTCCGTACGACAGATGTCCGTTATTCTGCTGAGCATCAGCTCCTGACGCTCGAGCGAGCTGTTGCAATCGACATCGTCGAAAGCGTCTTGCTGAAGGATCACAAAGTCGATCAACTCTGCTTTCCAGAAGACTACGTGATAGCTAACGGGTACACCATCATCACCGAGGATATTGATCTGCTCGGCAATTTCTTTACCCTGATGCAAGCGCATCTTCAGCTCATTCACCTTAGTAGTCCAGTCTGCACTGATGTGGTTCGATATATAGCTCTCGAATTCGGGATATTCGATGTACTTCGAGTAACTGTCGATGGGATTTACAGCCGGATAACGTTTGCGGTCGGCACGATTCTGCTCCAAAGCATAGAAGCAGCGAGCCACTTTCTTGGTGTTTTCCGTCACAGGCTCTTTGAGGTTACCACCGGCGGGAGATACCGTACCGATGAACGTTACCGAACCGGCCGAACCGTTGTTCAGGTAAACGTATCCTGCACGAGCATAGAAGTTGGCCACGATAGCCGACAAGTCCATAGGGAAAGCATCCGGTCCGGGGAGCTCTTCCAGACGGTTGGACATCTCACGCAGAGCCTGTGCCCAACGCGAAGTGGAGTCTGCCATCATCAGCACGCGAAGTCCCATGGAGCGATAGTACTCGGCTATCGTCATGGCCGTATATACGGATGCCTCACGCGAAGCCACAGGCATATTCGACGTATTGGCAATAATAATGGTACGCTCCATCAATTTGCGTCCCGTGTGAGGGTCGTTCAGGTGGGGGAATTCCGCAAAGATCTCCACGACCTCGTTTGCACGCTCACCACAGGCTGCAATGATCACGATATCGGCTTCCGCCTGCTTCGAGATAGCGTGCTGGAGCACCGTCTTACCCGTACCGAAAGGACCGGGGATAAATCCCGTACCACCCTCTACGATGGGGTTGAAAGTGTCGATGATACGGATACCCGTTTCGAGCAGCTTGAAAGGACGCGGCTTCTCGCGATAGCAAGTGATGGCACGCTTCACCGGCCACTTCTGTACCATGGTTACATTGTGGTCTTTCCCGTCCTGATCCGTTACCACAGCGATCACGTCGTTCACTTTGTACGAACCGGCTTTGGCCAGACTCTTCACCTTGTAATTGCCTTCGAAAACGAAAGGCACCATGATCTTGTGCGGTTGGAAATTCTCCGTCACCTCTCCGAGCCATGAGCCTGCGATCACATTGTCACCTACATTGGACAGAGGCTTGAATTCCCACAGCTTGTCGTCATCGAGAGCGGGAGTATAGTCGCCTCGTTTGAGGAAGATCCCGTCCATCTTGTCCAAGTCGTGTTGCAAACCGTCGTAGTTCTTCGAGAGCATACCGGGGCCGAGCGTTACCTCAAGCATACTGCCGGTAAACTCTGCCTCATCTCCTACGTGCATACCGCGGGTACTTTCGAAAACCTGCACATAAGCATTCTTGCCGATCACCTTGATCACCTCGCTCATCAGCTTGGTGCCATTGACATCGATGTAGCAAATTTCATTTTGGGAAACCGGCCCATCGACCTCCACGGTCACGAGGTTGGACACAATCCCCTTAACAACTCCTTTTGTAGCCATTATCTTGATTTATTTCTTTTGATTTCTTCTGAACTCGTCCAATGACTCTGCGCTCTCGTGTTTGAGTGTCTTGACGATGCGGCGGAAAGTCTCCTCTCCCGTCTTTTCGTCCAACTTCACCCAACGCTCGATGATCGCCAGCTCCAAATAATAGCAGAGCAAACGCTCTATGGTGAATACACGGTTGAATACCGACTCTTCGAGCCACTCCCAACGAATCACATCGAGCAGACGTTCACGTTTGGTAATGTCCGTCTCCTCACCGACAGAAAAGAGTGTGGACAGATAGGGCAGTTCTTCGCCCAAGTCGAAGTCACGAGCCCGTGACGTACGCAATTTGTCTTCTATTTCGCCGGTACCGACAATATAATTGATCGGATTCCAGCCCAGCTTCCGACACGTGATCGCAGCCAAGATGTTCTTGATATGCAGATTCAGGGCAAACCATTCTTCGAGGAAGTCGTTGCCGCATTTCATGGCATATTCATAATAGTACATGGCCAGACGATCTTCGTCGGAGATTGGCAGGCGCGCCTTTCCCTCTTCGGCTTCAGCATCCGACAAGGACATTTGACCATCGTCTCCCTCTTCTTCCTCGCGGAACATCTCAGTCAGCTTTTCCGACAAAAAAGTGCGGAAATGCTCCGGCAGCGAATCCATACGGGGCACGACACGTTTCTCCCGATAGGCAGCTATGATGCCATCCAGCGTATCATAAGAGAAGAGAGTCGGTCGGGATTCCTCGGCCTTGGCCTTTTCGCTGTCCTCCAGATAGCGAAGAAGGAACCGATTCTCCTGCTCCCAAAGCAGGAGATCGAAGAGCTTGCTATCCGTTCGGCTCAGGACAAGCCTAATCTCCTGCAGAAACTGCAAGGAAGTAAACGGCAATTTCCGATCTTCCACAGTGATGTTGGGCAGACCGGCTACAGTGGCGTAATATTTGGCCATGACTTAGAAAAGCATTTCTACCAGCCTGGGGCGCAAGAAACTCTTGAAGAGATTGATGAACTCTTCCTCGCCGAATTGGATCTTGTAAGAGCCATCCTGAGGTTGGATGGTGTAGGCCACCGGTTGATTGTTCACCTCTTTGACCGTCACCTTATTGTTGAGCAATTCTTTGGCGTTGCTCTCGAAATAGGATTGAAGGGCAGCGGCGTTTTGCGTGGAAATAATGATGTTTTCGCCCGATGCCCAATTCTTGGCCATATCGAGCATCATCTGCTGCATAAATTCGGGGTTGGTCGATGCCGCTTTCACATTGGCCGACACGATCTCGCCGGTAATCTGATCCACAATGGTACTCTTGAGCGACTCCAGCATCTGACCGGCATAAAGCTTCAGCTCGGATTCCGTATTCTGCTGAAATTCAGTTGCCTTCTTCTTTGCATCGCTTACAATGCGCTCGGCCTCAGCCTTGGCATTATTGATCGTCTCTGCGCTTTTGGCCTCAGCCTCAGCGATAATTTTCGCGGCCTGTTCGTTGCCTTTTTCGACACCTTCGCGATAAATTTTGTCAGTTAGTTCCTGGATTTTAGAGTCCATTGTTCTTGATTCTTTATTATGGTAGTATTTGATTCCGAATTAAGCGTCTGCAAAGATAGTACAAATCCGTAAATCACAATCAGTTTCACGCTTTTGCGCTTCTGTGGCATGAGCCTTTTGCAAGGCCTCCCGATATAGCCAAGCAGCAAGGTGCAAGCATCGGTCAAAAGGAGAGGCAATTTGTCGTTTAGCAATTATAAATCCGTATTCGATATAGTACCGAGTTTCGGCCTTTCGGACAGGGGCTATCCTCCGATATGAAGCCATAGAGTTTCGATGTCGGTCCACCGGATCAATATCCGCAAAGCTGTTGCTTTGTGTTTACGAGCCAGAAACGCTCCGATTGTGGTGCCTAAATCCTGAAAAAACGGCGTGAGAATTTTTTCGTTTTGGCGCGAGATTTTTTTACCCCCCGAACCAAAAGCAAAAAATTCTCGCGCCACGTTTTCAGGAGTAACAAACGCAAAAATTTTGGCACGTAAACAGGCCCAACAGAGATGATGTATTCCGGACTTTTTTAATGGCTATTTGTAATAGAGTATTGTATTCCCCATAATCATAGTTCCTGAGTCATTGCCACAAAGAGGGACACTTAAAATCCGGTCGTAAGCTCCATATTCACTCATTATTTGTACGTAAACGTCTTTTTCCAAACTTTAATATTTATATTTATCCCGAAAAATTACCCAATAGAGATCGGGGCGATTGTCGATCCATCTTAAGTCATACAATCCAATAATCATTATTGAAATGAAAAAACGACTATTATTTCTTTGATTGCCTTCGGAGCTTTCTATGCAGCCACGGGCCAAACCAAGGACAATTCTTCTTACAAGCCTTTTTCGAAAGAAGATATTGCCGGAGGTGTTCGCACTCTCCCGACCCCAAAACGTGTACAGAAAGACAACGCCGAGTGGCTTCTTACAGCGACCGTCTCCACAGATCAGTCTGCGGATACCCACTTTATCTTCGATGAGAACAACCGCTATATCGCTCGTGACATAAAAGCCAAAGGGGTAAGAAAATCCACGGACTCCATTTACTACGATGCCAACGGCCGAATATCGCATGTGGATCTTTATATCTCGTTTGGTGGTGGAGAGCCTGCACTCGACACCCGATTCAAGTATACCTATGACGCCGAGGGAAAGATGAGCGTAAGGGAAGTATTCATGCTGGTAATGGATCCGAATACACCTATCTCACGCTTGGAATATCATTATGATGCACAGGGCAGACTGACCCACTGGATTTCTTTTGCTTTCGGGGCAGAGTCCCAAAAGAATACGTATCACTATAATGAAAAAGGTCTGTTGGTCAGCGAAGTGCTGAGCAATGCAATGGGGACAGCCTATTCAGATGCCGGCAAAACGGAATACAGCTATGACGATGCAGATAATATGGTAAAGGCCGAGTACTTCGTCGTCCAACAAGGAAAGGCTTGGCAGGTACTCAAAAGAGAGGAATACACCTATGAGGACAATATCTGCATACAATATTTGGCTATTAACGGTACCGACACGAAGGTGTACAAGCGAGACATCGAGAGCGACAAGTCCATCTCCGCAAATGTCATTGCCATTCCGTCAATGCCGGAACAGACCTGGCCTAATATGTACGGATTCAATGCAATGCGGCTGAAAGAGACTTATTCCTCTTACGAAGGGGATGTGGCCACTCCTGTGTTCGACTATATCTATACGTACAAGGCTCTCACCTCGATGGCAACACCTTCGACAGAAGCTCAGGTGGCAGTCTATCCCAATCCGACAACGGACCGGTTAGTGATCCTGGCCAATGGCATCACGCATCTGAGCATGTACGACTTGCAGGGTAAGCTTGTCCGTGAGTGTGCCGTGAGTGGCGACAAGGTGGAAATGAGTGTCGCATCTTTGACCCAAGGGACATACCTGCTTAAAGTGAATACGGATCAGGGAGCCTTTGTGAGGAAAGTCGTGATTCGATGATGTAGCACCTAATCGAAATTCGCTCAAAGGAGCTGTATGACAAGGATCACCCTTGCGTACAGCTCCTTTTGCTATAAGGGGTCAAGTCGTCTCGGTATTGCTCTTCGGCATGGCCATAAGCTTTTGCCGGTATTGGGAGGGAGAGCAGTTCATGTAGCGTTTGAAAGTGCGAGAGAAGTAAGCCGGATCCGAAAAGCCTGCCTCAATGCTGATGTCGGAGATGTTTTTGCTCTCATCGGCAAGAAGCTTGCAGGCCAATTTTATCTTGATCTGCTGGATATAGCCGATGGCGGAGCAACCTACGACACTCGTGAGCTTTCTGTTGAGCTGGGATGGACTCATGCACATTTTTTCGGCCAAGTCCTGAGCGGAAAAGTCTGGATTCTGTTTGACCCCACCGGACACTGCATCCTTGGCAGCAAGGAGGAACTGCATGCTGCTGTCGTCTATCGGTTGAGGTTCCTCCTCCGGCTTCCGATCCAGCATGAGTTTTTGCATATAGAACTTCTTGAGCGACTCACGGTCTTTCAGAAGCTGCTCGATCTGCACCAGAAGTTCCTCCGGAGAGAATGGCTTGCACAGATAAGAGGCTACACCGCTTTTGATTCCCTCCAATCTGTCCTGCTCGGTACTCTTGGCCGTCAAAGCGACAATGGGAATATGGCAGAGAAGAGGCGATTGTTTCATCCGGATCGTCATTTCTATCCCATCCATTATCGGCATCATAATGTCCGTAATGATGATGTCGGGAATATGCTCGGTAGCGAGGGCTATACCCTCTTTTCCGTTTGCGGCAGATAGCACATTGAAGCGATCGCAAAGGAGGAGTTTGACGAGCAGGTTGATATCCTTATTGTCCTCGACGAGCAGTATGGTCGGACGTTCGTCCTCGAAGCGATGATTCGGAGCCGCTGCCACCTGAGATGTCGCCGAGTCATCGGACTCGACGTGGACAGGCATGACAATGTCATCGGAGGAGTGTAGCCAAGGAAGAATCACTGCCGAAGAGGACTGGTTCTGTGTAGGGATACTGATGGTGAAGGCACTTCCTTTCCCGGGCTGGCTTTCTACTTTGATCGTACCACGAAGGTTTTCGACCAGTATATTGGTAAACGAGAGTCCGACACCCGATCCATGCTTTTCGGTAGCAGACTGTCCTCGATAGAAGATGTCGAAGATATGAGCCTGATCGGTTTTATCTATTCCTATACCGTTGTCTGCAACGCGTATGATCAGATTTTTTTCATTCTTGGTTTTTGCCAGAGATATGACCACTCTCCCTCCGGCAAAAGAATACTTGATGGCATTGGACAAAAGATTGGATATGATCTTTTGCAAGTAGGAGGGGATGAAGTCCACGACAATAGGTTTGCTCTCAGCTTGCAGTTCCAAAGTTATGTCCTGAGCTTGTGCGTATGGAGTAAATGAATCGATGAGAATCTGTACGAAGGAGACGATGTCGCCATTGCGCCATTCGGGTGTGGATATTCCGCTTCTGATCTTGCAAATATCCAACAGCTGATTCACCAAATTCAGCATATGGCTACTTTGTCTGTCTATTATCTTGTGCAGTTCGGCTCTGTCCGATGCTTGGAGATCAGGACTCGACCTCATTTTCTCATTCAAGCCTTGTATGACGGTGATCGGCGTACGAAATTCGTGTGTAATGCCGGTGAAAAAGCTGGAGCGAAGCTTATCCGTCTCTTTGATCAGTTTGTTGTGCTTCTTACCCTGACGGTATGCATATGTCAGAACAGAAATCAAAAGAATCGAGATGAAAAGGGCAAAAAGAGTACTCAAGAGGATAAACTTAGATTTCTCTTGTTTCGCCTTGCTTACCTGTTGTATTTCTTCAAGCTCTTTTTGGGACTTGTTGCGTTCGTAGTTGAATCGCGTCTCTTGTATGCTGCTGACCTTGTGCGCAATGGACATACTGTCGCTCAACGTCTTGCTAAGACGGAATGACTCGAGGGCTTGTTTGTATTCCTTTTTACGCTTAAGGTTCTCGTATTGGAGATTGTATATTTCTATCAGATGCGAAGTCGAATTAATTTCTTTCGCAGTCTCTTCGGCCAAAGAAATGAAATGCTGGTAGAGCCTTTCGTTCCCCTGTTTAAGATTGATACGTGCCATCGGGATACAGGAGTTCAACCAATGCCATCGATCGGACAACTGCTCCATCAGTTTGTACGCCGTAGCATACTCTTGTAAAGCCTTTTGATAATCCCCTTTTTCTTCGTCTACTTCTCCGAGATTGATACTACAGAGTCCGATACCCATCAGATTCTCCGCCATATTGTTCTGCTCCAGAGACAGAAGGAAGTAGGTACGTGCTTTGTCGTATTCTTTGCGTTGTCGATAGATACGTCCGAGGTTCGCATAGTTGATAGCTTGCCCGAGAGGACTCTCGAGTTCTTTCTCTCCTCGCAGTGCTTCCAGGAAATTCTTTTCGGCTTCATCATGGTATCCTAACTCAAGATTGATATTGCCAATGCCGTTCAGGGCTGCCGATCTGGCTTTGATAGCAGTCTTATTCTGGTTCCCGCTAAAAGATTCTATCAGGGAGAGAGCCTTGTAATGATAGTCCGAAGCTTCAGCGAAAGCACCGATACGACGACTATCTGTTCCAAGGTGGTTCCATGCCTGTACAGCTACGATGGTATCCCTTAGAGCCAATGCAGCGTTCAACCCTTTTTGGTGATATAGCATTGCTTCTGTGTATTGGGATATATTGCGCATCCGTTTGCCGACCTCGATCGCGAATAGCATTTGTCCCACGAGATTCTTGTCCTGTACGCTGTTCTCATAAAGCTCTTTGACAGAGTCAGCGGAGAGTTCTTTTTCGTACAGCAATGCTGCGATACGCTTTTTCTCTCGGGCGATTTCAGTTACAGAGTGTTTTTCTTTTTTACCACATCCGACAAAAATCGACAATATGAGTAATAATGGGAAAAGTTTCTTCATCTGGCTCTCTATGTGCAAGTCAATTCCGGTAATTCCGGTGTAAAACTAATCAAACACGGATAATCTAACACATAAATATGGTTCATAAAACAATATTGTGACAGGGCAACCGCATCAAATGTTTAGTAGCTTTTTGAGATAGTCTATATTGAGGGCGGCTTTGAACAACCTCTTCCGTAAGGATAGTTTGTCTTTGTGCCCGGATACAATGGCTAAAGCAAACTTTCTCAACGTGTTTGGATTGGTGGCTGAATAATCCTTACGAGCTCGACAAGCGTCTTCCCTGAAGGTTACATCCAAATGCCAATGAAGCCGATTCTCAATCCCCCAATGTCCTCGAATATATTGTCCGATTAACTGACAAT
>NZ_KB899173.1 GCF_000378065.1 Porphyromonas gulae DSM 15663
CCCCCCGACCCGCTTGTCGGAAAAACCCCTTCATCCTCGGTCAATCGGTCATCGATCGCTTTTGCGGTCACAAAAGTACTCCTTTTTTCTTTACAACCAAATCTTTCAAAATCTTTTTTCCTCGAAAATGCCCACAAAACATGCGGAAAAGGAAAGACATCGCCCATGAGAAAAACCGAAAATACAGGCATATATATAATACGGTTCGCGCGCGTAAGAGAGAAAAAGGACTGAAAGAGGAGGAAAATGAGAAGAAGAAAATTTTCTCTGCAAAAAGACTTTTCAGCCGGAAATGTTGGCGGCTGGTCGGGAATAAAGGGCACACCGGGGGAGAGAAGGGTGTCGAAAAAAACAGAGGTTATCAATCGCACAAGCCGAAAATCGAGCCGTAAATCACCCAAATCTCAAACCAAAATCCACCAAAAATGGCGCGAGAATATTTTCGGTCCGGTGCGAGATTTTTTCAACTCCCGCACCAAAACAAAACTTTTCTCAGACCACGTTTTACAGCCCCAAATACACCGAATTTTTCAAACCAAAATGGAAATGACAGAGCTAAGCACCAAAAGTGAAGACATCATCATTAGAGGGGATAGACTTACGTCTGAAAAAAGGGTTTTCTAGAGCAATCCTAAAAAAGCAGTATCGACAACTTGACGTTGGCCGTCCAATTGTTTCTCCACCCCACACGCAAGTGTGCAACAGAGATACCAAGTGACAAATTGTCGTGAAGAAAATAATCGCCCCCCAACTCTCCCAACCAACCAAAACGTTTTACGGAAACATCAGACTCTTGTGGATAGGACACTGTATTAAATTCCATTCCGTAACCAATGCCTACCTGAGCATAGCACGAATAAAAATCGCCTTGGAGAAATTCATACCCTAACCCCACTGCCGGCAAAATACTATGGCGCCTGAAGCGCGCGTCAGGAGTATTACCAAGCTCATCGAAATAGCCGGAAGGGGATAAAGAAGAAGTGAATCCATAATTGACTGTAGCCAAAGAATATATTCGATCGGAGAAGTAGTAGCGCAGGACTACTCCGGTATTCCATCCTTTCTTCATATCCTCACTTGTGTTGTTGAAGTACTCGCGTCCGGCATGGACGCCCACCCACCAACTGTTGTTTTGCGCTATAAGCGTCATCCAAGAAGAAACGATCAGCAAAACGATCACAACGACACGAAATGTTCTCATCTGCATCTTATTGATTTGTCTTCGGAAAAAATTTATTCATGAATTGTCGCCTAATGCGAACTGCTTCAAAAAATGAAAGCGAACAGTCTCCCCTTCCATAAGGCAAGACTGTTCGCTGCATATACCATATTAACATACAACGAAGCCACCGCTATAGGGCACAGTAGCTTCGTTGTATTTAGCACGAAATGCGAATTACTTGAGGTCTAAAGCAGAACCCGCTTTGAAGCGAACTACCTTACGAGCAGGGATAGAAATAGACTTTTTCGTCTTAGGATTGATGCCTTTGCGTGCAGCACGCTCGCTTACAGAGAAAGTACCGAATCCGATAAGAGCAATTTTCTCTCCGGCGGCCATCTGCTCTTTTACAACATCTGCAAATGCATTTACTGCTCTCTGGGCATCAGCCTTGGTGAGGTTGGCCTTTTCAGCTACAGCTGCAATAAAATCTGTCTTGTTCATCTTTTCACGATTAGTTAGTTAGACAAAAAATTTAGTTAGATCATATCACCGCCCCGTAAGTTTATCTTCTTTGTCACAAACAACGACGAGATTCTCTCTCAGAGCTATGGGTAAATGAACAAGCCAAAAGTAACGATTTTTTTTTCCGCGCAATGATTTCAAGAGGAATTTAGCCTTTTCTGGTGCATTTTAGAGAAAAAAATTTGCTATTAGTGGGAATGATTGCAATAGTGCCCTAAATTTTTCGAGACTGATACCAGCGAATCAAAATGGGTGTTGGCAATATAGAAATCTTTTTCCGTTTGGTTATTAGATAAAAAGTATTACCTTTGTGCCACAATTAATCGCGGAGTGGAGCAGTGGTAGCTCGTTGGGCTCATAACCCAAAGGTCGTAAGTTCGAGTCTTGCCTCCGCAACTAGAGAGAAAGAGGCTGTCCATAGACGTAATGTCCGGACAGTCTCTTGTTTTTGTACGCCAAGGCCAAGAAAGAGAGAGACACATGAGGCCTGATTCAACACTGCGGAACTTTGCTTGATCCGACAGGGAGCATTTTCCGGACTTATATCCTTTTTGGAAAAACTATCCCATGATAGCATCTTACTAAACAAAAAAGAGAGACTGCCATCCCAAGGGAAGCAGTCTCTCCAATGAATGATAAATCGAATTTGCCGGAAAAACTTATCCGAAGTCGTCGAAAAAGAGCATATTGCGCGGTACACCAAGGTTTTCCAGCATACCTTTCACCGCATTGGCCATAGGCCCCGGGCCGCACATATAGTATTCTATATCCTCCGGAGCATCGTGATCCTTCAGATAGTTGTCATAGATTACTTGGTGGATAAAGCCTACATAGCCTGTCCAATTATCCTCCGGCTGCGGATCGGAAAGAGCGATATGGAATTTGAAATTCGGAAATTCTCTCTCGATCTCACGGAAGTCTTCTTCGTAGAAAATCTCGTTTTTGGAACGAGCACCGTACCAATAAGAAACCTTACGACCGGTCTTCAGTGTGCGGAAAAGATGCAGAATTTGTGCACGCAGAGGAGCCATACCGGCGCCACCGCCAATATAAAGCATCTCGGCATCCGTATCCTGAATATGGAAATCCCCATAAGGACCGCTCATCATCACCTTATCACCGGGCTTCAGAGAGAAAATATACGAGGAAGAAATACCGGGCTTGATACCGGCCTTCCACTTATTGGTGGCTCTGTCGAATGGAGGAGTAGCGATACGAACGTTGAGCGTAATGATATTGCCTTCAGCCGGATAGTTGGCCATTGAATAAGCACGAACGGTTTCTTCTTCGTTTTTACAGGTCAATGACCATGCATCCATCTTGTCCCAGTCGCCACGGAAGCGATCCTGGATATCGTAGTCGGCATAGCGGATATTGTATTTCGGTATCTTGATCTGGGCATAGCTACCGCTCTTGAAGTTCATGGTCTCGCCTTCGGGCAGCTTCACCACAAATTCTTTGATGAAAGTGGAGACATTCTTATTGGAGAGCACTTCACACTCCCATTCTTTCACACCGAATACCTCTTCGGGAATAACGATGCTAAGATCCTCCTTTACTTTCGTCTGACACGAAAGTCGCCAATGATCCTTTTGTTCTTTGCGAGAGAAAAATCCCTTTTCCGTCGGAAGGATTTCGCCGCCTCCTTCCACTACACGGCAGCGACACTGACCGCAGCTTCCGCCACCGCCACAAGCCGAAGAAAGGAATACTCCCTGATTTTGAAGCGTATTCAACAAAGTACCGCCAAGAGGGACTTCCATCTTGCGTTCATCGTTCACGGTGATCGTCACATTGCCGGAAGGCACCAATTTGCTCTTGGCATAAAGCAGGGCGACAACCAGAATCAGCGTGAGCAGCAGGAATACGACTGCACTGGTAATAATTACTGTACTCATATTTCTACTTTGTTCTTTTTAGAGTTTCACGCCGGAGAAGCTCAGGAAAGCAATACCCATGAGACCGGTGATAATAAAGGTGATACCCAACCCTCTCAATGGTTTGGGAACATTCGAATATGCCAGTTTTTCTCGTATGGCAGCCATACCGACGATGGCCAGCATCCAGCCGATACCGGAGCCGAATCCATAGACGGTAGCCATCCCGACATTGATAAACTCGCGCTGCTGCATGAAGAGCGAGCCACCGAGGATAGCGCAGTTCACAGCTATCAAGGGAAGGAAGATACCCAGCGAAGCATAGAGGGAGGGGCTGAACCTCTCCACCACCATCTCTATGAGCTGTGTAAACGATGCAATTACCGCAATAAAGATGATCAGCGAGAGGAAGCTCAGATCCACCTCGGCATATTGGGGTCCGAGCCAAGAAAGAGCACCGGCCTTAAAAATATAGTTCTGTAGCAGATAGTTGATGGGCAAGGTGCAGACCAGAATGAACGTAACTGCAGCTCCGAGTCCGATAGAGGTCTTCACATTCTTGGAAACGGCCAAGAAAGAGCACATCCCCAAGTAGTAGGCGAAAACCATGTTGTCCACGAATATCGAGCGGACAAACGTACTTATGTAATCCATAATTGATACTGTCTTAATTGATTGTCAGGCGTGTCCTACTTAGTTCTCTTGCAAATCCTTGTTGCGGGCACGGTGTACCCAGATGACAACCGCCACGGTGATCAGAGCCATCGGAGGCAGAATCATCAGACCGTTATTGACATAGCCCAGTTCATAAAAACTCTTGGGAATGATTTGCATGTTCAGCAACGTACCGGAACCGAGCAGTTCGCGGAAGAAAGCGATGATAACCAAAACCCATCCGTATCCCAGTCCATTCCCAACGCCATCGAGGAAAGACTCCCAAGGACGATTGGCCAAGGCAAAAGCCTCCAGACGTCCCATCAGAATACAGTTCGTAATGATCAGACCAACGAAAACGGACAACTGCTTATTCACATCATAAGCAAATGCTTTCAGCACCTGACTCACGATAGTCACCAAGGCAGCAACTACTACGAGCTGAACGATAATACGGATACGCCCGGGGATCGTATTGCGCAAGAGTGAAATAATAACGTTGGCAAATGCCATTACAGCAGTAACGGACAGGGCCATAACGATAGCCGGCTGTAGCTTAGCCGTTACGGCCAATGCAGAACAGACACCGAGCATCTGCACGATAACGGGATTGTTGCTGCTTAGCGGCCCGAGAAGAATTTCCTTATTCTTTTTATTCCAAAGTGACATAGCCCTTATTTTTTTACGTTGTTCATTAGGTATAGTGCATAAGGACGAAGGGAGGATATGAGCATCTCATTCACTCCATCGCTCGTAAGCGTACCGCCGGAAATACCATCCACATAGTCCTTTCCTTCGGCCTTCTGGCCTTTCTTGACTACGGCAACAGATCGGAATTCGCCCTCTTTGAAGATTTCTTTGCCGATAAACTGGCCGGAAAACTCCGTACGAGTGATTTCGGCTCCCAATCCCGGCGTTTCACCTTCGTGACTGAAGTCCGCACCGAATATCGTGTTGCAATCATCATTCAGCGCAATGTACCCCCAGATCGGCCCCCAAAGACCGGCACCGTTCATCGGGACAATATATTTCGTCCGGCCTTCCACCTCGGCAATATAGAGAGGGAGAGAGACGCTTGGATCGTTGGCAGCCAGCTTGAAAGCATTGCGTGTATTGAGTGTGAAAGCTTCGTTTTGGGCTAATTGCTCGCCCTCGAAAGTCTTAGCCACTGTACCATCCTGATTGATGAGCAGCTCTTGCTTGATCACATCCGTGTATCGAGCTATCACTTTGCCCTTATCCTCTGTTCCGGCATTCACCGAGCGGAGGATCTGCTGCATCTTGTCTATCTTCTCATTGTCACGCTGTCTATCGCCCAATGACTGAGAGACGTAAGCCAGCAAAACCGCCACGACAATAACCATCACCGAGGCATAGAGAACGGTATATGAGTTTTTATCTCTATTCATGTCTTTATCGAAATGTTTAGCGGTTAGGATTTCTTGAGCATACGTGCTTTGCGCGCCTTGATGTTGCTATCCACCACGAAATAGTCGATAAGCGGGGCAAATACGTTCATGAGCAGGATCGCAAGCATCATACCCTCAGGGTACCCCGGATTGAGCACGCGGATGAATACGGCCATCAGACCGACGAAGAAGCCGAAGATCCACTTGCCCTTCTCCGTGCGGGCAGAGGTGACGGGGTCGGTAGCCATAAAGACCAATCCGAAGGCAAAACCGCCATAGACAATGTGCATCAGGGGTGTGATCTGCATAGCGGCTGTCGTGCCGATGGCATTGAATACGAGAGCCATCGCAGAGGCTCCCACCAAACCGCTCAGCATGATCTTCCAACTGGCAATCCCTGTCCATATCAGGAGGATGGCTCCGATCAGGATAGCCAAAGTAGAGGTTTCGCCTATGGAACCGGGGATAAAACCGAGGAAAGCATCCATCAGGGAAGAGGGATTGCCCACCACATTATGAATTTCCGGCATATTGGCACCGGCGGTAGCTATCTGACCTAAAGGTGTAGCACCGGAGAACCCATCCGCCACCGGACCTGCGCCGAGGCCGAAGGTGTCAGCCGTGCGGACAAAAACCTGATCGCCGCTCATAGCTGCCGGATAGGCGAAGAAGAGGAAGGCGCGCGTCACGAGAGCCACGTTGAATATGTTGCGCCCCGTACCACCGAACACTTCTTTGGCAAAAACCACGGCAAAGGCCGTTGCCACTGCTATCATCCACAGCGGAGTATCCACCGGCACGATCATCGGGATAAGCAGACCCGACACCAAGAACCCCTCTTGGATCTCTTCTTTTCTATACTGAGCTATAGTAAACTCTATCCCCAGACCAACGGCATAGGAGACGATGAGCTTAGGCAGTACGGCGAGAAGTCCGAAGAGGAAAGCAGGCCAGAATACTACAGGAGCATCGATGGCCATATAGTGTTGTACCCCCACATTATACATGCCGAAGAGCAGGGCAGGCAGGAGAGCCATACACACGACGATCATCGTGCGCTTGCTGTCGATGGCATCGTGTACGTGCACACCATGCTGCGATGTCCTGTTCGGCACAAAGAGAAAGGTCTCGAAGCCGTCGAAGACGGAGTGCAGGCCGTGGAGCTTGCCGCCTTCTTCAAAATGGGGCTTCAGTTTGTTCAGTTGATTCCTTAACGCTTTCAATGTCTTATGCTTTAGAGTGTGAGGGATTCGTCAATTCATTTCCTTATAGAGCATATCCAAGCCCTCGCGTACGATGCGCTGGAGTTCGATCTTGGAGGTATCCACAAATTCGCAAGTGGCAAAGTCCTCCGGAGCTACTTCATATATACCCAAGTCCTCCATCTTGTCGATGTCGAATGCTATAATAGCCTTGAGCAAATACTCCGGATAGATATCCATGGGGAAAACACGATCGTACTCGTTGCTCATGATCATAGCGCGCTCGCCACCTTTGACACGCGCATCGAGCACATACTCCTTGTTTTTGCCCTGTAGCCATGAGAAATAAGCTCTACTCATGCTGTACTGATCCAGACGGGGGGCAGCCCAGCCGAAGAGCTCGTCCACATCGTCTCCTTCAGGGATGACCGTGATCTGGTCACATTGGGCAGAGAGGAAGGGGCTTTTCTCGCAGAGCTTCTTTCCGGTGAGCACATTGCCGTCGATCACACGCTCGTGAGATTCTTTTATTGTCAGTCGGCCAGGGAAGGAAGCAAAGACATTGCAACCCGGCAGGATGCGGACGTATCCGTGAGCAGCAGCGTCTGAACCGGTCATGGCAATCATTCTGGTAAAGTCGACTTTGCCCGTAAGCAGAAAGCGTCCGATCACGATCAGGTCGGTGGCTTTGAGCGTCCACACCGTTTCGCCCCGATTGATCGGTTTGGTATGGTTAATGAGCACGCCCACGTTTCCTGCCGGATGAGGGCCGTGCACTTCTACGATCTCTGCATTGCGCAAGCTCAGAGACGAGCCCGGCTTCAGCCCCACATAGACCTTGCCGGCCGTAAGCTTGGCCAAGGCGTCGATAGCAGTCTGCAGAGCACGCTCTTCTCCTCGAACGACGAAGTCGAAGTCCGGAGCCAATGGAGCAGAAAAGTTGGCGGTAATATAAATGTCGCGCGGAGCGATGTCCGGCGTAGCCACTATGTCGTAAGGACGCTGCTTGATGAAGCCCCACATACCACTTGAGAGGAGGAGGCTTTTGATTTGTTCGGCAGAGAGGGCAGACGGATCTCCGACGGAGAATGATTCGTATTCATTCAGTCCGTCCGGTTTTACCTCGATGCTCAACACCTTGCGCTTGGCACCGCGATTCACCGCGACTACTTCGCCGCTCACCGGACTGGTAAACTTCATGTCCGGGTATGCCTTGTGGTGCATCAGTGCTGAGCCGGCACGCACCTTATCCCCGGGACGAGCCGTCACCTTGGGGATAACACCTTGAAAATCATCGGGTACAACCGCGTAAGTCGGGCTTTTGGCCGGTTCCGGCAGCATTTCCGGTAGCGGTTTGCCTTTCAGATTAAGTGCAAGGCCTTTTTTTATTTTTATAACTTTTGCCATGACACAGAATTATTATTCCAATTTGTGTCGCAAAAGTAGCTTTTTCCCCTATATATACCTATAAGTATGGAGGCATTTGAGGAAAAATTTCCACATAGTTTTTTCCGACCTTTTTCACCCATATTCCGCAGGTCTTTGTCGAAAGAAAGTTTTTCACACTGTTTGCCAACTGCAAAAAGCCACAAATCAGCACTTTAGAAACAGCACCGGGCACTTCCTCCCGGTGCAAATCATCCTCTCGGGAGCGAAAAGCTCCTTGCCGCCCCCCCGGGGAGGATCTCCTCCGAACCATGCCCAAACTGCACCTCAAAATGACTGCCCGGCAAAGGGTGTATTGGGCTGTTATCAACCGAAAGCCGTTTTAAGGAGTAAGGAGTGTAAACCGACAACGGATTTTAGAGAAAACACTGTAATTGATCACGAAGCAGACCCCTCTTCTGTACACGGCACACAGGTCACAGCAATAAAAAGAAATGATCGTTCCCGGCCGGGAAAAGTTTTTTCTGCAGTACGGAAAAGTTGAAAAATCACGGTGCAATTCTTTATACAAAGCCTTCGGATACATAAATGAAGCTTTCAAATATATAAACAAAGACTTCGTTTATATATACGAAGACTTTGTTTAGAGATTTTCCGGCCGGATAATTTATTTTTGTCGGCCGACAGGGAAACTTTTCCCGGCCTGAAAAAAAACAATCTGACGGCGACGAGTAAATCGATATAGACCTCTGAAGAAATGAGGAGGGGTGTCAATATTTTTTTCAAAGGCCTCCAAAAGCAAAATTTTCTCGCTCCACGTTTTTCAGAACTGCGCCGCACAATCTTTTGGCACGACAAATAAAACTCTCGGAGCCATCGGTCTTTTTATCTCCGCAAGGGTGGTAAAATTCGATCGATCACAATAATGCCCTAAACCTTTTTCGGCTTAGGGCACGATTGAATAAAACTATGTTTTCTGAGTGTGTCTACGAGATTATTGCACGCGGAATCTGACTGGTTGGGTTACGCTCGTACGCACCGTCTTGCCTTTCTGTTTGCCGGGATTCCACTTCGGCATGACTGAAATGACCCTGACGGCTTCTGCGTCCAATTCGGGTGCTACGCTTTTTTCTACTCGTATGTTAGTCAGTCTGCCGTCTTTTTCGACAATAAACGAAACTATGACTTTACCTTCGATACCGTTCTTTGCAGATTGTTCCGGATATTTTAAGTTCTTACTCAGAAAGTGCATCAGCTTGGACATACCCCCGGGGAAAGATGGTGGAGTATCTACCTCGGAGTACACAGGATCCTCGTCCTGCTGCAGGGAGATGTCAGGAGCATCAGACAAGGGGGTGGGATCGCTCGCAACGGCTGCTACTACTTCCCGGACTTCGGATACGGCATTGCCTGCCCACAGCCATTTACCGCTCAGAAGCATAAGGGCAGCCAACGGGAGTGCGACAAGATACCTGGCTCCGGCCGCACGATTGGATTTCGTTTTGTTCATCATTCTAATTCTTTCTTTTAAGTCGTTTATATTGTAAGAACTACACAGAGGTCCGGCCGCGACCTCCATCGTAAATCCCAACAATTCATATTGGTATTCGCGTCTGCTCGCACCACTGAGGAGCACAGCCCGATCGGCCAAAAACTCCAAATTGCGCTGCATATCGCGCTTCAAAGCCCAAGCAAACGGATTGAACCAAAACAGCATACATGCCACTTCGGCGATCAAAAGATCGACAAAATGCGTTGCTCGGGTATGTTCTTGTTCGTGGATGAGAATATTTCGCACAGAAGGGTATGACCGCAGATCGGTCGGAAGATAAATACGTCCCCGGAAGCTGAACGGCGTCCTGACGCGAGGCGCAAAGTAAATCGGTACACCCTCTATCTCTGCCCGTTCGGCACCGCGAATAAGACACAGGAGGGAACCGAGGCGGATACCGAAACGAATCAGCAGTACGCCTATGCCAAGTAACCAAGCCAAGAACAGGCTCCGAACGAGAGGTGAGACGGTAGAAACAGAATCCGCCCCTGCCGTTCCGACCAAAGCCTCGGGCAATACGATCTCGATGGAACGGAGTATCTCCATCCCGACCGACCTGTTTTGGACAAATAAGCCCGGCCAAGAGGGAAGGAAATAGCCCAGGAAAGGCAAGATGGCTACCGAGACGAATCCTCCCAAGTAGTAAGCACGACGAAGACGACAGTGCGTATTGCCATGGATCATCAGCCTCTCGAATATCCAGAAGAGAGCCAAGCCGATAGAAGCCACTACCATATATAAAACAAGGGTGTATGACATAGTGCGTCCTAATAGTTTGAATGAACCGAGTCCCTACTCGCTTTCCTCTCCTTTTTCGATCATATCGATCACTTCGCGCAGATCCTTCACGGAAATATCGCTACCGGCGGCAAAAAACTGCACCAGATGCTTATAGCTGCCCGTGAAGTAGTTGTCCACCATGCGGTGCATGGTTCGCGTAGCATACTCTTCGCGAGAGATGCAGATACGATATTGGTAGGTCTTCCCGTCACGAAACGGTTTGATATAGTGTTTGCGTTCCAGATTTTTGAATACCGATGCAAGGGTCGTGTAAGGAGGCTTAGGCTCCGGCACTTCGGCCAGTACCTGACGAATGTTGCACGTCCCCAATTGCCAGATGATATTCATCGTATCTTCCTCTATAGCGGTCAGTCGTTCGATCTCTTTGGGCATACTTTTCTTTTGCTAATGCATTGTTACACCGCAAACATACGAATAATTCGTAAGTACGCAAGCGTTTTCTACGAAAATTTCGCAGATATATTTATCGAGCAAGGAAAAGCATGGCTATCGTGACGAGAGCCAAAAGAGAAAGGGCCTTGGCCGTACGGACAAGAAGTGCGTTCAGCGCCGCACCCTCCTCTCGGAGAAGACGGCGGTAATTGGTCATGAAAAAAGAAAGATAGAGCAGCAGAAGCAGCAAACCGCCGGCCGAGAAGAAAGGATAAAGCACCATCATGGAAAGCAGACCGCAGGCGAGATAGAGCTTGGGGCCGAGGTCGCGTCCTTTCTTCACGAGGATAGTACGCTTGCCGCTCTTGCGGTCTTCTTCATAGTCCCGATAGTTGTTTACGATGAGGATATTGACTCCGGCAAATCCCATCGCTGCGCCCAAATGCCAAAGATCGGCGGGGAAATTTCCGGCCAGGACGTAATAGGTGAAGAGGACAGGGATCAGACCGAAAAAAATAAAGACTGCCACTTCGCCCAATCCATGATAGGCCAGAGGATAAGGGCCGGCGCTATACGACAAAGCGCCGATGGCTACAACAACTCCCACGAGCAGCAGCCACCAGTTGCTAATGGCACAAAGCAGAAAACCGCTAAGGCCGAGCAGAAAAAGAAAAGAGAAAAGAGCTGCGAGAACCTGCCGCTCCGACAACCAACCTTTGGAGATCCCCCGATCGAAGCCTACACGCTGATCGGTATCCGCACCCTTCTTATAGTCGAACCAGTCGTTGGCTATATTGCTGACCGTTTGGGCAGATACTGCCACGATCAAGGCCAAAGCAGCCTGTGTCCAGCGAAAATGGCCATCGGCTATGGCATAAGCTATGGCTACAACGACAGGGCTGACAGATGCCGGCAGGGTATGGGGGCGAAGCAGTGCAAGCCAAGCCCTGAGGCGAGAGGGGGATTCGTTATTGCTCATCTGAGAAAAGACAGCCCGGTAGCGGACGCATATTATAGGAAGAAGCCATCACGGCTCCGTATGCTCCGGCCGAACGAATAGCCAGATAATCGCCGCGCTTGAGTTCGGACATGAGCAATTCGCGCTCGAATACATCGCTGGATTCGCAGATGGGACCGACTACGTCATATTTTTCTGTCAGAGCCGTTGAGGGAGAAGTCGCACGCATCGCCCATTCCCCGGGTTGCACCAACCGGATTTGGTGATGCGCCTCATACAAAGCCGGACGGACGAGGTCGGTCATACCGGCATCCACTATGGCAAACTTCTTGGCCTTTCCTTCCTTGATGTAGAGCACTTGAGTGATCAGACTGCCGCATTGTGCTACCACAGAACGTCCGGGTTCGATATGCAGCCGGGCCTCACCGGTCTCTATCATCCGTCGATACCGCTCGATATAAGCGGCAAAATCAGGTATAGGCTCGGCCTCCGGCTCGTCATAATTGATACCAAGCCCGCCTCCCATATCTATAATGTCAGGGAAATAACCCACTGTACGGAAAGAAGCAAGGATGCGGTTGGTCTTTTCGCATAACTCCTCAAAAACCTCGGCCGACCGTATCTGCGATCCGATATGGAAGTGCAATCCTCTCCATGCCAATGATCGGGACTGTAAAATGTGGGGCATCAGTGCGAGTGCATCTTCGGGCAAAAGACCGAATTTATTTTCTGCCAATCCGGTCGTCATATGGCTGTGCGTATGCGCATCGACCTCCGGATTGAGCCGAAGCAATATCGGTGCGATGACGTTCTTCGATGTAGCCAATTGTTCGATGTTCAGCAACTCGGCTACACTCTCTACGACAAAAGCACCTATCCGCGCCTCCAAAGCGAGCAAGATCTCTTCATCGCTTTTGCCTACTCCGGCAAAGAAAATATCGGAAGCGGGAAAGCCTGCCTCGATAGCCGCTTCGATCTCCCCTCCGCTCACACAGTCCGCTCCGAAGCCGACTGCGGCAATCGTCTGCAAAACACGAGGGTGATTGTTCGCCTTGAGCGCATAGTGAACGGCAACATCGTGCCTTTCCGCACTCCGTACCAGCGCAGCGAGCGTCTTGTCCAAGAGCGTCAGATCATAAAAATAGAAAGGTGTTTTCATTGAAAAACAGGAAGTGGCAGGGGAAGCCTCAGGCTTTTGTCGCACGTGAATTGAAGAGCTTGTTACTCAATGCTATCAGTGCTTTTTTCTTGTCTTCCGCCTTGACGAGTACCGAGACGTTGTAATTGCTCCCACCGTATGAAATCATCCGAACCGGCACTCCTTTGAGCGCATTGATGATACGAGCCTCGAAGCCCACATTGTCCCACTCCATATCGCCTACGATACAGATGATGACCATATCCTTATCGACCGTCACATCTCCGATGTCGGACAAGGCACGAACAATATCGGGCAGATTCTTGTCATTGTCGATGGTCAGGGAAACGCCCACTTCGCTCGTAGCGACCATATCCACAGGCTCCTGGTAGAACTCGAATATCTCGAAGAGCTTGCGCATAAAGTGCCATGAAAGGAGTTTGTTGCTGCTCTTCACCTTGATAGCCGTAATGCCATCCTTGGCCGCAACGGCCTTGATACAATCCTTTTCGGTGTCCAGCGAAATCAGCGTACCGGGAGCATCGGGATCCATCGTATTGAGCAGTCGCACCGGAATATTCTTCTCCTTGGCCGGCTTGATACAGGTGGGATGGAGGATTTTGGCCCCGAAGTGGGCCAATTCCGCAGCTTCTTCAAAATGGAGACGGCGAACGGGTGCCGTAACGTCCACGACACGGGGGTCGTTGTTGTGCATGCCGTCTATATCCGTCCATATCTGAATCTCATCGGCATTTACTGCCGCTCCGATCAGAGAAGCCGTATAGTCGCTACCGCCACGTTGGAGATTGTCGATCTCCCCGAAAGCATTCCGGCAAATGTAACCCTCCGTCAGGAACAGCATATCCTCATCCGGATGAGCCTCTATCATCGGCAAGAGATGCTTCCGGATATAGTCTTTGTCCGGCTCTGCATTCTTGTCGGTGCGCATATAATCCAAAGCCGGCAGCATGGCTACCACTGCGCCCATCTCCTGCAAATAGATCTGCATCATGGCCGTGCTCATCAGCTCGCCGAGGATCAGCACACGCTTTTCCTCGAAGAGGGTGAAGCCCTCCACGTCGCACATATGATCCAGGGAGTCGAGGATGGAGTCGACGGCCTTCATGGCTGTGCTCAGGGTGTCGGGACGCTTGTATAGCGCATTTATTTCGCGATGATATTTCTCTCGCAGCACCTGCACCACCTCTTTGGCCTGTGCCACATTGCGTTTGACGAGGTGCGAAGCTATTTCGACAAGCGAGTTGGTCGTTCCGGCCATTGCCGAAAGGACTATAATCTTTCTGCCTTTTACCGAAGTAATCAGTCGGGCAACACTGCGGATACGCTCAGCATCTCCTACAGACGTACCGCCAAATTTGAGAACTTTCAATTCCTGATCTTATCGTGCTAATCTATTTCCGTATTTTTTCTTGAAGCAGCAGCATCTGCCACCAGCTCCACCAAAGAGGAGGCATCGCCATTCTTGCGGACGGCCAAAGTCCTTGCCGGCAGATCCGACAGCAGACTGCTATTATGCGTGCTCATGAGTACTGCAGTGCCCTGCTTGCTGATTTCATAGAGCAGACAGGCGATCTGCAATCCGGTCTCCGAATCGAGATTGCCCGTAGGTTCGTCGGCCAGGATCAAAGCAGGCTTCGCCAGCAATGCCCTGGCGATACCTACGCGCTGCTGCTCGCCTCCGGAGAGCTCGTGCGGTCGCTTATAAGCCTTTCGGGTCATTCCCACACGGGTCAGAACCTCTTCGATACGCTGCTCGCGGTCGGCTCGGTTCTTCCAATCCGTAGCCCGCAAAACGAAATCCAGATTCTCCGCAACGGTGCGTCCGTTCAGCAATTGGAAATCCTGAAACACAATACCCAATTTTCTGCGCAAATAGGGCAGGTGCTTCCGTTTCAGCTTCACCAGATCGTAATCTATGACGCGGGCATAACCGGCGGAGATAGGTACCTCGGCATACAAAGCCTTCAGCAAAGTGCTCTTTCCCGAACCGACAGAGCCGATCAGATAGACGAAGTCGCCGGCAGAAAGGGACAGATTCAAATTCTGAAAGATGACGTTTTCCTCCTGACAGAGGGTCACATCCCTCATCTCCACTACAAGAGCTTTATCGGCCATACTCAAATATCCATTCGTTTTTTAGAGGCTATTTCCAAGCAAAGTTAAAAATAAACCGTGGAGGACAGCCACTACCGAGTGGCTCGGATCGGTTTACGCGCCATAATTTTCCTGTTTGGTGTGCTAAAAAACGTGGCGCGAGATTTTTGGAGTTTTGGTTCGGGAAGTAAAAATTTCTCGCGCCAAAACGAAAAACTTCTCGCGCGAGATTTGCAGGATTCTGGCGCGACAATTCAGTGGTTTTCGGTGCGTAAACTTCCATTCGGAAAGGGAACGAAGATATTTTGCTCTTGATCTTGTGATTTGGGCACACTACAACATTCGATTCCTGTGTATTTTCTGCACATTCCACCTTGAACCGCAGGAAGTACAATCCTCACCTCCTTGCACTTCAATAAAGTCACACAAAGAAGCAAACAACAAAATCAAACACCTCAAACACTTATCTACTGAAAAAATATTTTTTCACAGTGTTTTTCCACAACCCAATTAACTCTTTATTCAATCTCCCCTTTCCACCCAACGGAGTCTTTCATACAATCCGCTTAGTTGGTTTTCCAACTCCTCAATATTTCTGTCTGGTAGGAGTCCTCTATTTTCCCTAATAATGTCCTCTAAATTCCTGATTTTAGATTTTAGAAAACGAATATCTTCTTCTCGTGAGCTCATGTCTTATTGATTACAATGTTTGTTTTGAAATATCTCTCGAAACTAAAGTACAGATTTTTCTCACTCCTTTTCTAACGAATGCTGAAAAAGTTAACACACGGAAGAGTTGTGAAAATTGATTTCCGGCTCTGCTCGATCTCCCCCTCCCACCGGTCCGACAGAGACTGATGCCCGCTTTCGTCAAAAAAGAGGGAGTGAAACGCTTGTGCAACTGAAAAAAGATACTACCTTTGCATCGCAATCGCGGAAGTAGCTCAGTTGGTAGAGCATAACCTTGCCAAGGTTAGGGTCGCGGGTTCGAGTCCCGTCTTCCGCTCCAAGAGGCAGTAGGCATGCGGCCTATGGCAGTCTCCTCATCCTGAAAAAGGGTGCATCTTTCCAAGAAAGATCGGTCGATAAACAGACGCCCGGGTGGCGGAATTGGTAGACGCGCTCGTTTCAGGTGCGAGTGTTCAAAAGACGTGCAGGTTCGATTCCTGTCCCGGGCACCGACTATCGAGGGAAAGACAAACAAAAAAACAATTTGCGCGGGTGGTGGAATTGGTAGACACGCTACTTTGAGGGGGTAGTGCCGGTTACGGTGTGTGAGTTCAAATCTCATCTCGCGTACTTCAAGAAGAGGATGTTCATTCGGTTGAGCGTCCTCTTTTTTTGTTTGAAGAAAGAGCCAATCGGCGTCAAACCGCACGAAATAGGTATCTTTAGTCTTTGTAAAATAAAAAACAGGCAGAATGAAGCAGCAGGAAAGCGAGCATCCCACAAGTGGCGAAGCCATCATCATCAAAGGGGCGCGCGTCAATAATCTGAAGAATATATCGCTGGCTATCCCGCGAGGCAAATTGGTCGTGGTGACCGGTTTGTCCGGTTCGGGCAAGAGTTCTCTTGCTTTCGACACGCTCTATGCGGAAGGTCAGAGACGCTACGTGGAGAGCCTGTCTGCCTATGCGCGCCAGTTTCTGGGTAGGATGCGCAAGCCTGAGTGCGATCTGATCGCCGGCGTCCCCCCTGCCATCGCCATCGAGCAGCGCGTGGTGAGTCGCAATCCGAGGAGTACCGTAGCCACATCGACCGAGATATACGAATACCTGCGTCTGCTTTTTGCTCGTGTGGGCAAGACCATCTCCCCGACAAGCGGAGAGGAGGTGAAGAAGCACACGGTGGCCGACCTGGTCGCTTACGTTTCCGATAGACCCGTCGGCTCCAAATTGTATCTTCTGGTAGGGCTGCAAGCTCCTCAAGGGCGCAGTCTGCGTGAGCACTTGCAGATCCAACAGCAGCAGGGCTATACGCGCGTTTTCGTAGCCGGGGAGATGAAGCGGATCGAGGACATTTTATCGACCGAAACCGATTGCCCCGATACGACCTCCTGCTTCCTGCTGATCGACAGGCTCGCGGTGGCAGAGAATAAGGCGGACTATGAGTCGCGTCTTGCGGATTCGGCCGAGACAGCTTTTTTCGAAGGAAACGGGGCATGTCTGCTGCGGATCGAAAGTCCGGATGGAACGGTGGAGGAACGGATGTTCAGCAATGTATTCGAAGCTGACGGACGCACCTTTCAAGAGCCGAGTCCGGAGATGTTCAGCTTCAACAATCCTATCGGGGCATGCCCTACTTGCGAAGGCTTCGGGAAGGTAATGGGGATCGACGAAGATCTGGTGGTGCCGAACAAGTCGCTCTCCGTCTATGAAGAATGTGTGGCTTGCTGGATAGGACCCAAGTCACAGATGTGGAAGGACTATTTCATCCAAAAGAGTGCCCCCCTGGGCTTTCCCGTACACAAGCCCTATAAAGAGCTTTCTGAAGCAGAGCGAGAGATGCTCTGGCGCGGTGTACCCACGGGAGAACCGGACTACCCGAGTGTCGGCATCAACGACTATTTCTCCATGCTGCAGCGAGAGATGCACAAGATTCAGAACCGCGTCCGACTGGCACACTTTCGTGGCAAGGCCACCTGTCCCGATTGCCGTGGGATGCGACTCAAGCCGGATGCTCTGTGCGTGAGGATCGGCGGACGGAACATATCGGAACTGACGGCTCTGACCGTGGAGGAGGCTTCGGCATTTTTCGAGGGGCTACAGCTATCGGAAGACGATCTACATATAAGCAGACGGCTGCTGGAGGAGATAGGCAAGCGGCTACGCTTCCTGCTCGAAGTGGGATTGGGGTATCTGACGCTTGACCGCCTGTCCAATACGCTCTCGGGTGGAGAGAGCCAGCGCATCAGTCTGGCTACGCAGCTCGGCAGCAGCTTGGTGGGTTCGCTCTACGTGCTGGACGAGCCGAGTATCGGTCTGCATCAGCGAGATACGCATCGGCTTATCGGTGTGCTGAAGCGACTGCGCGATCTGGGCAATACCGTTGTGGTCGTGGAGCATGACGAGGAGACAATCCGGTCAGCCGATTATATCATCGACATAGGGCCGAAGGCCGGCCGTCAGGGTGGCGAAGTGGTCTATGCCGGCGAATATGACCGCATAGACATGGATACTCCGGGCTACACAGCGGCTTATCTGACAGGACGGGAGAAGATCGAAGTGCCACGGCTGCGTCGTCCGTGGAGTTCCTATATAGAAGTGCGAGAGGCCTCGAAGCACAACCTGAAAGGAGTGAATGTGCGCTTTCCGCTGCACGTACTCACGGTGGTGACCGGTGTGAGCGGATCGGGAAAGAGTACCTTGGTGCGCGATCTTTTCTACGAAGGAGTGAAAAGAATCCTCGAAGGAGGCAATACACAGGGACTAGCCTGTGAGGGCATCATCGGAGACCTCAAGTCTATCCGAGACATTCAGTACGTGGATCAGAACAATTTCGGCCGCAGTACTCGCTCCAACCCCGTCACATACATTGGGGCCTACGACGATATTCGCAAGCTCTACAGCGCATTGCCGCTGTCCAAGCAGATGGGCTACCAGCCCTATTTCTTCAGCTTCAATAAGGAAGGTGGCCGCTGTGAGGCCTGCAAAGGAGAGGGCAGTATCGTGGTGGAAATGCAGTTCATGGCCGATATAGTATTGGAGTGCGAAGAGTGCCACGGCAAACGTTTCCGCAAGGAGATTCTCGATGTGGAGTACTCCGGTGCTAATATCTACGACTTGCTGGAGATGACGGTCAATCAGGCCGTTGAATTTTTCACCGAACATCCGAAAGCCGGCTATACGGACAAGATAGTGGAGAAGCTCGAATGTCTTCGAGAGGTCGGACTCGGGTATCTCAAACTGGGACAGAGCAGCAGTACTCTATCCGGTGGGGAAAACCAGCGCGTCAAGCTGGCTGCATATCTGGGACAAGCCAAACCCGACCCCACGCTTTTCATCTTCGACGAACCGACTACGGGCTTACATATCCATGATATTCGTACCTTGCTGCACGCACTGAACGCGCTTATCGACAAAGGGCATTCGGTCGTGGTGGTAGAGCACAATATGGAGATGATCAAGAGTGCCGACTGTATCATCGACTTAGGCCCTGAGGGGGGAGGAGCCGGTGGGTATTTGGTGGCTTCGGGCACACCCGAAGAGGTGATGCGCTGTCCTACTTCCTATACGGGAATATGGCTCAAAGAGGTATTGGCGAGCGAACAAAACACTTAGCGTACCAATTATAATAATGAATACAATATGATAGGATCAGTATTAGCTTCAATTTTTATCGGCGCTTTGGCCGGTTATATAGCAAGTAAATTACGGAGAGGAAAGTCATTAGGCTTATTTCTCAATATTCTTATCGGTTTGATCGGCGGTGTCCTGGGCGGATACCTGCTGAATTTAATAGGTGTATATAACGGTGGATCATTCTTGGCCAGACTTGCCACGTCTACACTCGGGGCCATCGTTCTATTGCTGCTGGCCGACCTCTTCAGCAAAAAGCGTTGAGCGTCATCGGCTATCTGTTTAGCGATTGGGGGGGTGCAGCGCCCATTGCTTATATCATTTGGGTGTCTAATTATAAAAATGAATTGAAATGTTAGGATCAATCTTAGGCTCGATTATTATAGGTGGTTTAGCAGGTTTTATAGCAAGTAAGTTACGAAAAGGCCGGTCGTTGGGCTTATTGCTCAACATCATTGTCGGCCTGGTCGGTGCTGTTTTGGGTGGTTTTGTGTTGAGTATTTTAGGCTTTTCGGACGGTGGATCTTTTTTGGCAAGGCTTGCCACGTCTACGCTCGGAGCCATCATACTGCTGGCGATCGTAGACTTCTTCGGCGGAAAGCGGTAGGAGGGGATCATTCCCAAGGGCAAATACAATCGAGGAAAAGGCTGCGCACGGCAATCCTGTGAGCCACATTGCGCCTGTGCTCAGCCTTTTCAGCTTGGAAGCTATTGCCTAATTCCTTATATTTGAACTCACAATAAACATTAATTCCTTACAGACGAAAAACAGTTATGGCTAACAGGATAAAAGTTCTTCTGACAGGTGCCGGCAGTGCGCTGGGAAGAGAGATCTTGGCTCAACTCCTCACAATGCGCAAGGTCTTCGAAATTTCCGTTTTGGACATCAAGCGCGGGCATACGATGGCTTTCTTCGAAAAGTACAAGAAGGAGATTCATATTTTCTATGGAGACTGTTCGATACAGGACAATTCTGTAGAGGCTTGTAAGGGACAGGATTTTGTGATTCATTGCCAAAGTCTGGAGAAGGCCAATGCCGACAAGCGTCTTCGCTTGGCCGAGGACGTCAATACGATGGGTACGCGCTACATCATAGAGAATCTGGAACGGTTCTCCCCCGGCGCTTATCTGCTATATATTTCTACGGTAGGGGTATATGGCGACAGACTGAAAGCACCTATGATCAGTGCGGACAATATGACCTGCCCCTCCATGGGCGACTACGATGCTCTGACCAAGCTGCAGGCCGAAAAGCTGGTGCAGGAATCTAGCCTCGAATGGACTATCTACCGCCCGGGCATCATCCTCGGACACGACTCGTCCCTGCTGAACAGCTCGGTATTCTGTATGCCGCTGGCTACGCGTTTCGAGACGGTCCATATCCGCGACCTGGCCTCTGCTTGCGTCAAAGCCTACGAGCATAAGGCTTCCCTCTGGGGACGCACATACAATGTGGGAGGGGGCGAAACCTGCCGCATCGTTTACTCCGACTATATCCGTCGCCTGTTCAAGTTGCTCAGCCTGGGCTACCCGGAGTTTCCGGACAGAGCCTTCGCTACGCGCAATCGCTTCGGGGGGTACTTCGCCGATGGAGATGCACTGGAAGCGATCCTGCACTTCCGCAGTCATACGTTAGACGACTACTTTAAGGAGTTGGCATACCAACAGCCTATTCTGAAAAAGCTGGCTAACAAGATATTCGGCGGTATGCAGCGAAAGAGTCTGGAGGGCAAAAGTGCTCCGCTTCGGGCGATAAAAGAGAACGACAAAGCCAAAAAGAAGTACTACTTCTAATAGCTGGCCCTCTTTCCCTCATACGACATAGAGGCGGTGTATCAAGATTGCTTACGCGACAGCAATCTTGTCGCATCGCTTTCTGTTTTCAATAAAGTGCCGAGCCTAAACTTCCGTGTGCCTACGATTCTTTACAGCCATACTTTCAGGGGATGGGAGTTAGTCTCTTTATTTTCAGTAATTTTGTCGCTCGAAAAATATAATCAGGGGGAAAACAACTACTCCGCACCCTCTCGTTCGGAGATTCCCCGACACGAATCAAGCATATAATAATGATTACAGTCAATGACCTGAGTGTCCAGTTCGGCAAGCGAATACTTTTCCAAGACGTAAACCTCACTTTCACCCCCGGTAACTGCTATGGTATCATCGGTGCCAACGGCGCGGGCAAATCCACTATGCTGCGCGTGATCAGCAAGCAGCTCGATCCTACACGCGGGACGGTAACCTTAGGACCGGGCGAGCGTCTTTCAGTGCTGAGTCAGGATCACTTTGCTTTCGATGAGAATACAGTGATGGATACCGTGCTGATGGGGCACTCCGTCCTCTGGGCTATCATGGAGGAGAAGAATGCGCTCTACGCCAAACCGGACTTCAGCGACGAAGACGGCACACGCGTGGCGGAGCTGGAGGACAAATTCGCCGAAATGGAAGGCTGGAATGCCGAGAGCGATGCAGCCATGTTGCTGAGCGGACTTGGCATCAAAGAGGATCTGCACTATATGCTGATGAAGGATCTGAGCGGAAAGCAAAAGGTGCGTGTATTACTGGCGCGCGCCCTATACGGTAAGCCCGACAACCTTCTGCTCGACGAGCCGACGAACGACCTCGACCTCGAGACCGTTTCTTGGTTGGAAAACTATCTGAGCAACTTCGAAAACACTGTGCTCGTCGTAAGCCACGACCGCCACTTCCTCGATTCGGTTTGTACTCACACAGTGGACATCGACTTCGGTAAGGTGCAACAATTCAGCGGCAACTACAGCTTCTGGTACGAATCCAGCCAGCTCGCTCTGCGCCAGCAACAGCAGCAAAACAAGAAGGCAGAAGAGAAGCGTAAGGAGTTGGAAGAGTTTATCCGCCGCTTCAGTGCCAACGTGGCTAAGAGTAAGCAAACGACGAGTCGCAAGAAGATGCTCGAAAAGCTCAACGTCGAAGAGATTACTCCCTCTTCCCGTCGCTATCCGGGTATTCTCTTTACACCCGGTCGCGAACCCGGCAATAAGATTCTGGAAGTAAAGGGGCTGACGAAGAGTATCGAGGGACAACTTCTTTTCCGTGATCTGAATTTCAATGTCGAAAAGGACGACAAGATTGTCTTTATCAGCCGAGATCCTCGTGCGATGACTGCCCTGTTCAGCATTATCAACGGAGAGATGACGCCCGATGAAGGCACTTACGAATGGGGGCAAACCATTACCACAGCTTATTTGCCGTTGGACAACTCGAGCTATTTCAATACGGATCTGAATCTCGTGGAGTGGTTGTCCCAGTTTGCCAAGGACACGAACGAAGTTTATCTCAAAGGCTTCCTGGGCCGTATGTTGTTCAGCGGAGAGGAGATTCTCAAAAAGGCATCCGTTCTCTCCGGAGGGGAGAAGATGCGCTGTATGATCTCCAAGATGATGATGCTGGATGCCAATACACTCGTTTTAGACACGCCGACCAACCACCTCGACCTCGAGTCCATTCAGGCATTCAACAATACGCTCAAGACTTATCGCGGCAATGTTCTCTTCGCCAGCCACGACCATGAGTTTATCCAGACGGTGGCCAACCGTATCATCGAGCTGACACCGAATGGGATCATAGACAAGATCATGGACTACGATGACTACATCACCGATCCGATCGTAGCAGAGATGCGCCAGAAGCTATACGGCCAATAAGTCTCGCTCGGTCACGACGAGACGTACAAGCAAACGAGAGGGGAGACAAACCCGAAGCAAAGCAGGCTGTTGCAGCCATTATGCTTCTCAGGTTTGTCTCCCCTCTCGCTTTATCTATCGTTTTCTTCGGATCAGCTCGCTGTTCGACTTACCAACTCCCTGTACATCCGCTTATACACCGGCAGATCCACACGGAGAGCTTCGGCCTCACGCACGACATAGCCGGTCAGCGTCTCCACCTCCGTGGATCCGCCCCGCAAGAAATCGCTGTGCATAGACGAAGTACTTTCGGGAGGCATCTTCCGCTGTTTGTCCAGTAGCTGTTGGACTACATCGTCCGGGACTTGCCCGTATTTGGCACGGAAAAGCTCGGCCACCTCTTCCAATAAAGACAGCAGCTCAGGCTCGTGCTCGGTCAAAACAGAGCCGATAGGCTTATCGAAGTAGGCCGTAGCGGTAGCCGTTACGGAGATCATCATGAATTTCTTCATAATGTACCAATCGATGTCGGTCGGATTATATGCACGAATACCCGCAGCAGTAAGCAGTTCGGCAAGGCGCACCTCATCATCCGTCTGCTCGGGAAGTCCCGAACCGAAATAGAAAAGTTCGCGATCAGCCTCCAGCGTGATTAAACCGGGAGCACTCTTGCGAGCAGAAATATAGACACATCCTTTCCATACGACCGTATCGGGCAGATAGGTACGCATGCGTTCGGCTATGTCTGCACCGTTGAGCAAGGGCAGGATCTTCGTGTTCGGCCCGATCATCGGACGGATTTCTGCTACTCCCTTCTCCATGTCATAGTCCTTGGTACAAAAGAGGATATAATCGACCGTGCCGACTTCGGCAGGATTATCCGTGACGCAGGTAGGAGGAGCAAGGAAATCTCGTGAGGGAGTGACCACTCGCAGACCTCCTGCCGCACGGATGGCATCCAAATGCGCTCCGCGTGCGATCCATGAAACTTCGAGGAGACCGTCCATCGTGGCTGTATGGAGAGCAAGCATGGCTCCGTAGTAGCCACCTACCCCACCGAGTCCGAATACGGCGATTTTGATTGGTTGTTGGTTCATTTGCTTCTTTAGTTTATTGAGTATTGGCGACCGGAACTGTCTGCAGCTGTCTGCCACCATCCGTATGACCGGTAAACTCCGGCGCATAGGCACTGCTCACGGTAGCGATACCCGAGGCATAAGCTCCCGAACGAACCACAACGGTGGAGTATTGGAGCTTGTAGGATCCTCTTACCAGACGGTCGAAATAGAAACGCGTGCTGCTATCCTTTATTTCCCTGTAGTAGAACGTTCCGGCTGCATAATCATAACCGGAAAGTTGGCCGATAGGTTCCACCGCAGCCGCTCGCTTATCCGTCAGGACGATAAAATCCATATCGCGATCAAGCGTAATGGTCAGTTGCGTCACGAGCCGTTTGCCAACTTCCAGCCGATCGTCCTCTTGCAGAGGAATGAGTGTTAGCTTGCCATCTATCACCTGCTCGGAGAAAAGCTGCTTCTCCACCGACAGGCCATTACCCGTAGCCACGAGATCCGCTACCGGCGCATCGTATTCTGCCAGGAAAGAAGTCCATGCAAAGCCTTTGCCCGAACGAGCAAGTTCTGCACTTAGTTTGCCTTGCGGAAGATCTTCCACCGCAGCTATCCTACTCTCGCCTGCACCGGCAAATGTGCCCGACAAGGCAGGTATAGGAGCTTGGACAGACACAGTAGCCTCTTCCATTTGTTCTTTTCCTGCACCTAACAAGAGAGCATATACCGCATCGGAAGAAGCCGGCAGACTCGGCCAAAGCTGAGTTCTTTTCTGATTGAGGAGCCACATCTGCAAGCCTTCGATACGAGAGCTGTCCTCAGGTGTACCGATACGAGCGAAGGCTTCGATCGCCTCCGTCTGCATACCATAGCGACGGTCGCACCAGTAATAACCGCCTGAAGGCAGTGCAAAGTGCGCGCCCTGATCCGGTGTGCGGATGATATGCTCACGGATAGAACGGAGGAAATCATCGGCCAGTGCCTTACGCCCTACACCGTGGAGTACGATGGCAGCTCGCGGCATATCCAAAATGGAGATATGCGGAAGGGATCGGAAGAGTATATCGAGGAAATACTTGCGGGCAGCATGACCGCGAGAGCCGGGGGCGCGACTGTCGAGCGTAAGCAGATAGAGATAGTTGAGTGCTCGTTCCGGCAGTATTTTGTACTTACTCTTGGATTTCTTTTCGTATTCCTTCATTCTATCCATCAGTCGTGAGGCAGCATCATCGAGAGCATTCCACCCCATACGCTTCACCGCCTGAAACACCTTATGCTCCGGTGCAGCGGTAAGAGCGGAGAGACGTACCAGCATCGTCATCACATAGTCCGTCAGATAATCGTTGGATGACATCTCAGGATGCCAAGCCCACGAACCGTCAGACTTTTGCAGCCTTTTCAGTTTGTCAGTCAGCATCTGCTCCGTCCATGTCAGACGATCCGAAGCCACGAGAGCCTGCAAACGCTGACGATTGTTCTGTTCGGCCAGCATCTCCGCACGCCAAGGCAATTCGTCCGAGGACAAGGGCGATTTTTGTAAAGCGAGTGTATCCAAAGGCTGCGCCAAGTAGTGCCGCAAACTCTCACCCAAAGCAGGAGCATGCAGCAAGCGACCCGAAACGAGGGCAGCAGCAATACTATTGGCATAAAGAGCCGAAGCCACCGAAACGGCATCTTCCTCTTGTACATCAGTCATCACGGGCAAGGCCTGTACGGCCACCCAAAGCGGATTGCTCACCACCTGAAGAGCCATTGTACCCATAGCCGGTCTGCCGTTGCGATGGGGGAATAGACTATCCAGATCCACCGTTTGGGACTGTCCGCCGTAGAGAATCAGCGGTATGGTCTCCACCACTCGCTCCGTAGCCGGCAGTTGCACGATCGAGTGTTGCTCTCCATCGCTGAAGTCTTGGCTTTCGGCTAAGAAACGTACACCCAGAGCATCATATCCGGAGACAGGATCGAGCGGAAACGACACCGTAACCGTACCACCGGCTTCCACCGAGAACGGAAGCCTCTCGCCGCCCAATAGCTTGTCGGTAGCAGGGTCGAACAGTTCCATGCGGACGAAGCCCTGCTGCACCGTCTCGCTCTCGTTCCGAATCGAAGTCGAAGCCGTACCCTTGTCACCCATTCTCAGGAATCGTGGCAAATTGGGTGTAAGCATAAAGTCTTTCCGCACCTCCACGCTTTCCTCTTTCATGCCCAACCGCATATCCTTCGTATGTGCAAAGAGGAGCAGGTGCCAGCGTGTCAGTGTCTCCGGCAGGGTGAAAGACCAAGAAACTTCACCCCGTTCATCGGTCAGCAACGCCGGCTCGAAGAATGCAGTCTCAGCGAAATTGACACGCACGGAGGATTCTTGAATCCGGGATTCCTTCGATTCGGGTTTTGCTTCATTTACGGCATCTGCCCGAGCAGCTTCCACCGCCATCGGGAAAGCATCGACCGATTTGGCTCGCGAAACTCCATATCCCAATATCACCGGTTCATCATAATAATCCGAAGACACATATCTATAACCGGTAGCAGACCAGAGACAGAGTTGGGGAGTTTTGAAAACAGGGTGTTTGAAACCGACTTGCACGTAAGAATCCTCCACAGATCCCGACACCCGATACCCGCTATTCGGGAAAGACAACCTAATCAAAGAAGCCGGAGAGTCGGCAAAAGAAAAGAATCGGGAGGAGAAAACAGAACCATGCACGATCTTATCAAGAGCAGCATCGTACATCCAAGCAGCCATCATGGTGTGGGAGAGCGGTTTGCCCTCTGCATCGGCGAGACGGAGCTTCCATGTCTCTTTCTCGCCGGGTCGGAGCTTGTCGCGGAAAGTACTCCACGACATCTTTATCTCTCGCTTGGGCAGTCTGCGTTCCAGATCTATGCTTCGACTATACAGCTTCCCTCCGTATACATAATAGAGAGAAACATTCATACTCTCCGGCAACGGAGCTGCCGGAAGCATCGGCACTATCTCGACGATCTCACCCGGCCGGCAAGCGATCATCTCCCTTTCGATGAATCGGCCTGCCTGAGTCAGGTCGTAGAACAGATACAACTCCTGAGCATCCGCATCCTTGGGAGTGGCACCGACCAGGATGCGGGCAGGGCGCTGACTGTCGTATTTCTCCTCCGCCACATATGTCCAAAGACCTTGGGAGGGATTCGACAACTGACGGTCTTTCGGACGGAAGAGATAAATGTCCTTCGTAACACAGTCGGAATCCTCTCCGCCACTCTCGCCAAAACGCAATCGGTACTGTCCCGAAGGCAACTTGCCCCATTCGGCCGGAGCAGGCGTCACCACACCTGAAGCTGCGGTATAAAGCCGACCGATACGTTCATTGTTGCTATCGCACAGGAAGTAAGCGATGGATCCCTGCACCGTCTGTCCGGAAGTATTGGTAAGGGTGAATGTCAGATCCGGCAGATCGGTGGCAAGCCAGTTGTCTTCGTTGGCACGAATATATTTACCCACTTGGACATCCACCCTCTTGGGTTCTTTTCCCACGGGTATTCGGAGTACGGCGGTCTGCGTCTCGCCACCGGGGGCGGTCACATCTGCCGATAGCGTGTAGAGGAAGTAGGAATAGTCTTCCCGCCCTTCCGGCCGAGACAGCGAAACAGGTATGACGAAGTACCCCGATTCATCGACCACTGCCTCACCGGTCTGTACGATCTTATCGGCCACAGGCCTACCCCACCACCAACGCGTATAGGGGGTCAGGCTGAGCCGGTAGTTCACCGTAGCTCCTCGCATACCGATTCCGGTAAAGGTCTTGGCTTCGCCCCGTATGCGGAGGGAGTCGCCCATAGCGTATGCAGCATCGGGACTCCGGAGACCGACTTCGAATGTAGGCCGCTTGTACTCTTCCACACTGAAGGGATATGTATTCCCCTCCACTCGTAGTGCGAACAGGCCATTCAAGATCCCTGCCGGGAGGTCGAAGCTACCGGAGAAACGTCCCATCTCATCTGCCTTGCATAGCAGCCGACCGATCTCCTTGAAGTTAGCATCTTGCAGCACGACTTCAACTTCCGATCCACCGATGGCACGTGCGTCCTCCACGGCATAACCTATCCGGTCGCACTGCCCGAAGAAAAGGACTCTCTGCCCGGGACGATAGATGGCGCGATCCGTGGAGACAATATACTTGCGCTCATTCTTCTTGGAAAGATCCACCTGATCCTGTTTGTAGGTGTAAGCAGAAACAACGGGATGCGAGCGGTCACCGTCGGTATAGGGGAAGAAGCAATTGTAGCTTTTCGGCAGATCGATCCGGCCATACCGATCCGTGGGAGAAAGGGTATGAACCGATGGGCCTGTAGAATAACGCATGGAAGCATCCACCGATGCGCCCTCCACGGGCTTGCCCGTCAGCGCATCGAGTACCTGCACACCCGGCATGGCCTGCTGAGCGAGGAAGAAGAGATCCGATACATGGAGCAGATTGTATTGGGGCACCGGCTTGGTCTCTTCGAGTACACACTGCTCTGCCGAGGCTTTCACCAGATAGACCCCCTTGGGCAGATCCGGAAGTGTACAGCGGATCGAATCCATTTTCATATCGGCCCGGCCCTGTGTCCGGATGCTTTCCGTCCAAACAGGTGTTCCTTTCGCATACGAGTGCAGATCCTCCTGCTTTATACCAGCAGCTTGCAAGGCATTCATTTTCAGTCTGTACAGACTGATGAGGACAGAGCCGACATTGCGCGATGCGATCCGCATGCTCTTCGGGAGACGTGTATGCAGCCGGAGGGGATAGTCGCACTTGACGAAAGAAGCCAAAATACGCGAAGCCCGAGAGCTTTTCAGCAGGTTGATACGAGGAGCCTCCGGATACTTGGACAGATAGCTGTTGCACAGATCGAGAGCAGATACATACTCCTCTTCATTGCAGTAGGCATTCACTCGTCTGTCCACCATACCGATTACATCGGGGAGATCCGAATACGCTGCTATCAGCTCGTCCATCCGACGACAGGAAGCTGCATCATCGAGCTTTCGACACCGCTTCTCGTAGTCCAATCGGTCGGTCTCCATCTCGAGCTGCTCACGTCTGCCAGAGAGATAAGATGCTGCTTGGCGCAGTTCCTGTTCGAGAGCATGCGAAATCTTTTCGTCAGCTTCCGAACTGCTACCGACAGCAAGGGCAAGGACGGATATACAGCTCTGATAGAGCGAACGGGGAGGTGCATCACATTTTTTCGGTTGGGATTCGAACAAAGGACGGAAGTCCTCCGTTCGGGCTTGCAGGAGGGCTTTGCGATAGGAGAGGAATGCATCGAAATCTCGCAGGAAAGCGTCTTCGAACTGCTTTTCGCTCCATAGGCTCAGACGATTATCTTTCGGATTGCCTTGGACTGCATCCATCATATACGCAGGCCTGAACTGTCCGTATAGGACGTACATTCTCAGTCGCATGAAGAGAATCATGGCCCGATCCACAGGCCTGAGCCATGAGGCCTGCATGAGTTTGTCGAGGTCGTTCATCAACGGCTCCTCGGGATAGTCGTTGATGTCGTTCTCCGGATCGTCATAGAGGAACATGCTGTGCAGAAGCATGGGCACATCACGGCGAGATTCGGCCATCACCCTGATCTTCTTCAGCGTCTCGGCCACCTTGCGCGGACGGCGTTCCTGACGGTATTGTTCCAGCTCCTTTTCCAAGGTAGCATAAGGATTCTGTGCATTCATTGCAGTAAGACCGATAGTCAAAGCAAGAAATAGACTGAAGATAACTCGTATGTTCATCGTACTGTCGCTTTGGTATTTGACATATTACCCCAAATATATGGAAAGTATTGTCTCGTTGTAAACCAGCCTGTTATCGAATATCCACCCTGTCCAATGAGGCTGACACCGCCACGGGATGCAGTCCGCACACCGAGGTTCGGGCGAGAAGGCTTTGCCCCCTTAGGCGGCAGGGCGAGAGAAAAACAAAAATGGTGCGTAAAAAACGTGGCTTATGGTGGTGAAAAACGTGGCGCGAGATTTTTTTCGTTTTGGTTCGGGAATGAAAAATTTTTCGCGCCAAAACGAAAATGTTTTGGCGCGTGTTTTCAGTAATTGCGGGGCGGCAATTCGGGCGTTTGTGGTTCGTGTTTTTTCGGTTCAGGAATGCGCTGCAGAATCCAAAGGGAATCGAAAAGAATAGAACTGGCTTTAGTTTCGTATTTTTGCACGGATATGGGACGAATACTGGCTATCGACTACGGACGCAAAAGGACGGGACTTGCCGTCACCGACCCGCTGAAAATCATTCCGGGCGGACTGACCACAGTACCCACCCATACGCTGCTGGACTTCCTGCGCGACTATGTCGGTCGGGAGCCGGTGGAGCGTTTTGTGCTGGGACTGCCGCGCCGGATGAACTACGAAGAGTCCGAATCGATGTCCTATATCCGCCCCTTTGCCGTTAAACTTGCCCAGGCCTTCCCCTCTATACCTATAACGTACGTGGACGAACGCTTCACTTCGCGCATGGCGCAGAGAGCCATTCTGGAGGCCGGGATAGGCAAGATGAAACGGCGGGACAAGGCACTGGTGGACGAGGTCAGCGCAGTCATCATCCTACAGTCGTATCTGGACAATCCCGAGAGATGAACGAGACGATCCCCCCTCCCCTGTTTTGGGACGGGGTGGTAGCGATCCCCACCAAAAGACAAGAGAAAAGACAATCACAAAGACACAACGACTATTCAATAGAATCATGTTTCTTCCCATCTACCTATACGGACATCCGGTGCTGAGAAAAGTAGCAGAAGATATAACTCCGGACTATCCCAAACTGAAAGAGCTGATAGCCAACATGACGGAGAGCATGTACCACTCCGACGGCATCGGCTTGGCAGCTCCTCAAATAGGCTTGCCCATCAGGGTGCTCGTGATCGATGCCGATCCGCTGAAAGAGGATTACCCCGAATGTGCCGGATTCAAGCGCGTGATGATCAACGCCCATATCGAAGAGCGAGGCGAAAATCTCTGCACCGAATACGAAGGCTGCCTCAGCCTTCCGGCCATACACGAGAAGGTGGAACGCCCCACCTCCATCCGCATTCGCTATGTGGACGAGGACTTTCAGCCGCACGAAGAGGTGCTCCACGGCTTTGCGGCAAGAGTGGTACAGCACGAATACGACCATATCGACGGGAAGCTCTTCATCGACCACATCAGTCCGATACGCAAGCAGCTGATCAAAGGGAAGCTGCAAAATATCATCAAAGGCAACGTGCGGACTTCGTACCGCGTAGTGACAGCTCCGACCGGCAAAAAGCGGTAAGCCGTAGCCGAATCCATTTCTCCCCGGTTCCTGATTATGACATTCAAACGCTCCTTATTCTTCCTCCTGCTCCTGCTCTCTGTGGCTACAGCTCGGGCGCAGATAGACGTCGATCGGGTGATCACGATCGGGCGCAACGCTCTCTACTTCAACGACTACGTGGTGAGCATCGGGTACTTCAACCAAGTGGTAGGCCTGCGCCCATGGATGGCCGAGCCTTACTTCTATAGGGGAATAGCCAAGATCAGTCTGGAAGACTATACAGGGGCGGAAGCCGATGCTTCGGCCTGCCTGCAGCGCAATGCGCTCATCCCCAAAGCATATCTTCTTCGGGGCGTGGCACGGCAGAATCTGGGCAAGATCGATTCGGCCATTCAGGACTACCGCCGCGGATTGGAGCTGATGCCGAACGATGAGGGCATGCTGGTGAATCTGACCGGAGTGCTCACCGACAGCAAACGCTACGCCGAAGCACGGGAAAGGGTAGCCGAGCTGCTCAGATTCTACCCCAAAAGCAAGCAGGCACATATAGCTCTCAGCGCAATAGAGCTGGGCGAACAGGATACCGTGGCAGCCATTCGCGAACTGAACGAGGTGCTTCGGATGGACTCTCTCTTCGCTCCTGCCTATTCGCAGATGGCCATGCTGCACCTCAAGAGCAAGCGCAATGCAGAGGCTATGGCAGCTCTGGACAAAGCCATAGAATTGGAGCCGAGCGAACTGTCCAACTATATCAACCGCGGTGTCATCCGCTACCAATCGAACGACTTGCGTGGAGCCATGGACGACTACAGCCACGTCGTTCGCCAAAAGCCGAACGACAAGCTGGCACGTTTCAACCGTGCCTTGCTCCGCTCCTACCTCGGCGACGTGAACAATGCCATCGAGGACTTCGATGTGGTGATCCGTCTGGAGCCGGAGAACTATCATGCGCTCTACAACCGTGCCATCCTCCTTGCGCAGATCAACGAGAACCGAAAAGCCATCGCCGACTTCGACAAAGTGCTGGGGCACTATCCCGACTTTGTCGTGGGCTACTATGCTCGCTCCCAAGCTAAAAAGGCATTGGGCGACACTCGCGGAGCCGAACGGGACTACTGGCGCGCCTTCGACATAGAGAAAGCGGCACAGGGCAAGACCAAAAACACGAAAAAAAGCAGCTCTTCGACTTCAGCCAAAGAGACACGTGAGGACAGCGACGAAACGATAGAGAAGTTCAACCTGCTGGTCGTATCCGAGAAATCCTCCGAGAAACGCACACGCTATTCCAGTCGGATACGTGGGCGGATTCAGGACAACGACGTAGAGGTACAGCCTTCGCCGCTATTCGTCCTCAGCTACTACGAGCAGTCTTCTTCCGATGAAGTGCCGCGCATCTACTATTCGGAAGCCATTACCCGCTTCAACGATAAGAAGGTTCTGCCCAAGCGACTCAAGCCGATCAACCGTGAGGTGGCTCTGAGTCAAGAGCAGGTGGCCTATCACGAACAGGACATAACGGAAATATCAGAGAGGACTGCCGGCAATGCCGACATGTGTTTCCGCCGTGCTTTGGACTATATGCTGATACAGAATTTGGAGCAGGCTATCGCCGATTTCGATCAGGCCGTAGAGCTGAACAAGCAGTTTGCCCTCGCATACTTCGGACGAGCCATAGCACGTGCCAAGCTGATCGAGGCCCGTCAGGGAGCCTCCTTTATCCACCAAGAGGCCGAAACGGTGAATGTCACGACAAAAGCTCTGATCACGACACCGCGAACCAATGCGATGGGCGTACCGGTGGCAGCCGATGCCCCTGAGCGTAAGCCTGCCATATCGGATGTGGACGGTGAGCTGGTGATGCGCGATCTGAACCGCACGATCGAGCTGGATCCGGATTTTGCCTACGCCTACTACAATCGTGCCATACTACTGGCCAGACGAGGCGATACGGATGCTGCCCTGTCGGACTACGACCGCGCCATCAAAGCCTATCCGGAGTTTGCCGATGCTTATTTCAATCGCGGTCTGCTGTTGCTTTCGCGCGGAAAGGCCAAAGAAGGCATCGCCGATCTGAGCCGGGCAGGCGAATACGGCCTCTACAAGGCGTACAACATCATCAAACGAATGAGCGCGAAGTCATGATCTCCGTCAATAATCTGACTGTCGATTTCGGCATCCGTCTGCTCTTCGATCAGGTATCATTCGTCATCAACAGGCGCGACCGTATCGCCCTTGTAGGGAAGAACGGTGCCGGCAAGAGTACGCTGCTCAAGCTGATTGCCGGCATGGAAGAGCCGACATCCGGACACATAGCACGCCCCAAGGGGATCCGCATAGGCTACCTGCCGCAGGTGATGCGTTTACAGGACGGACGCACGGTTTACGAAGAGGTCGAACAGGCTTTCAACGATATTCGCCAAATAGAGGTAGAGGTACAGCGTCTGTCCGATGAGATGGCCGGACGTACGGACTACGAATCGGAGGACTATATCCGGCTGATAGAGCATTATACGAATATGAGCGAGACCCTCTCTCTCATGCAACAGGGCAACTATCATGCCGCGATCGAACAGACCCTGATCGGATTGGGCTTCGGCCGGGAGGACTTCCACCGCCCCACAGCCGATTTCAGCGGAGGATGGCGTATGCGGATAGAGCTGGCCAAACTCCTGCTCCAACGCCCCGAAGTATTGCTGCTCGACGAGCCGACCAATCACCTCGACATCGAATCCATCGGCTGGCTGGAGCAGTTCATCGCCACCAATGCAGGAGCCGTTATCCTCGTATCCCATGACAGGGCATTCATCGACAATACCACGACACGCACTATCGAAATAGAACTGGGACATATATACGACTACAAGACCAACTACAGCCACTATGTGGAGCTGCGCGAAGAGCGACTGCGGCAGCAGCTGCGAGCCTATGAGAATCAGCAGAAGATGATCCGCGATACGGAGGACTTCATCGAACGATTCAGATACAAGGCCACAAAGTCCGTACAGGTACAGAGCCGCATCAAGCAGTTGGAGAAGGTGGAGCGCGTGGAGATAGACGAGCGGGATCGTTCGGCATTTCACTTCCGTTTCATTCCGGCACAGCCTTCCGGTAGTTATCCGCTAATAGTGGATGATTTGGCCAAGGCTTATGGCGATCATCGGGTATTTTCCGGAGCCACATACACCATCGAAAGAGGCGAAAAGGTGGCTTTCGTAGGCAAAAACGGTGCCGGCAAAAGTACCATGGTCAAGTGTATCATGGGAGAGCTGACAGACTACACCGGCAAGCTCGAACTGGGGCACAATGTGGAGCTGGGCTACTTTGCCCAAAACGAAGCCCAGGAGCTAAGGGGGGATCTCACCGTATTCGACACGATAGACCGCGAGGCTGTGGGCGACATCCGTCTGCGTCTGAACGATTTGCTCGGGGCTTTCCTCTTCGGAGGCGAAGCATCGGAGAAGAAAGTAAGCGTTCTGAGCGGAGGAGAGCGAGCACGATTGGCTATTATCAGGCTTTTGTTACAGCCGGCTAACTTCCTTATTCTCGATGAGCCGACCAATCACCTCGATATGCGCTCGAAGGATGTACTGAAAGAAGCGATCAGGAACTTCGATGGGACGGTGATCGTAGTTTCTCACGACCGCGAGTTCCTCGATGGGCTTGTCAGCAAGGTGTATGAATTTGCCGATGGACGGGTGAACGAACACCTCGGAGGCATATACGACTATCTCCGGACTCGCCGTATGCAGACACTGACGGAGCTGGAGCGAACCACTACGATCGAAACCAAAAACACACGGGAGGCGATACCCGAAACGGAAGCCAAAGCGGACTACCGTCGGCAGAAAGAGGTAGCCAAACAGCTGCGTACACTGGAGCGAAGCGTAGCAGCCTGCGAGGAGCGGATCGGAAAATTGGAGTCGGAATTACAGGCAATAGAGGTGCAACTGCAAGATCCGAAGCATGCGACCGATGCGAATCTGTTCGAGCGATACGCCGGCACGAAGCAAGAACTCGAAAAGGCTATGGAAGATTGGGAACAGGCTTCCGAAGCGTTATCCGAGGCCCAAGGATAATTTCAATGTCTCCGCCCCTTATCTCCTCGCCACCTTTCCCAAAAGACGATCTCGCTACCAATCCATAGAAGCCGGGACGACCTTTCACATTCGTCCGAACACCTTTGATTTTCGCACCGTCTTCATCTCCTTTTTTCGGGTTGTAAGTACAATGAAGATCCGTAAAGCGGTAGAAAAGGGTTCTTCGGATTATTCTGGAAGGTTCAAGAATGGACTGCTCCGAAGAAGATAAAGGGAAAAAGCGTGCTACTGGGCCCAGACACAAGGGAAATAAGCCTCCAATCGATCCACAATTTGATCTATTTCCTCATGGCTCGGCTCCCGGACACCATCCAGTTGGTATTCCCAACCAAGAGCTTCGTATTTGTGCTTCCCGTAGGTATGATACGGCAATACTTCTACACGATCGATATTGGAGAAGCGAGAAAAGGCCTGTCCCAGTCGATCTATGTCTTCCGGCGAGTCGCTATAGCCGGGCACAACGACGTAACGCAATCGAACCGGTTTCTTCATCTCCGACAGCAGCTCGGCAGTCTTCAGGGTAACGGTGTTCTGCCGGCCGGTAAGAATGCGGTGACGATCGGCATTGAGCTGCTTGCAATCGAGAAGAACCATATCTACAGTTTCGAACAGGACTTGTGTATCACGATTCATGATACTGCCGTTCGTGTCGATACAGATGTGGATGCCGTTGAGCTTCAGCTCTCTACAGAGGGGAATGAGGGCCTTGGCCTGTAGTGTAGGTTCTCCGCCTGAGAAAGTGATGCCACCGCGACGGCCGAAAAAAGCTTTTTCGGAGAGTGCTCGGCGGAGGATCTCATCGCCGGGCAGGAACTTGGTCTTTTCACATTGCCGAGCGATTGTATCCGGATTGGCGCAATAGAGACAGCGGAAATTGCAGCCCTGCAGGAAGGCCACAAGACGTAATCCGGGACCGTCGAATGTCCCCATAGATTCGAAAGAATGGACGCGTATTACAGGGAGCATATTTCGTTTTTCGTCATTTGTTTTGGAAAAGTATGTAGAGGCTGCATCGGGCTTTCATCCTGCCCGACACAGCCTCTTTGAAAGGTTTTGGGGATATTCTCCTTGTTATCCGAGATGGCTTTCTAAGAGATCCCCGACGATCCGAATCGGATCGGTCTTGTTTTTGCCGAATGGAATTCTGCTTGGAGGCAGCTATCCGTTAGCGCATTCTCTGGTGGAAGCTGCGAGAGATTACCTCCAGCTGGTGCTCACGAGAGAGACGTACGAAGTTCACGGCATAGCCACTTACTCGGATAGTCAGCTGCGGATAGTTCTCAGGATGTTCCATGGCATCCATAAGCATATCGCGGTTCAGTGCATTCACGTTGAGGTGGTGTGCGCCCTTAGAGAAGTAACCGTCCATCATGCCAACGAGGTTTTCCACACGCTCTTCCTGATTGGATCCGAGTGAATGGGGTACGATCGAGAAGGTGTTAGAGATACCATCCTCTGCATCGCGATAGTCCAACTTGGCAACGGATGTCAGCGAAGCAATGGCTCCATTCTCGTCACGTCCGTGCATGGGATTGGCTCCAGGAGCAAAGGCTACGCCCTTGGCGCGTCCGTCGGGAGTAGCACCCGTCTTCTTGCCATACATGACGTTGGACGTGATCGTGAGCACTGAGAGAGTGGGTTGTGCATTCTTGTAGATAGGAAGCTCCTTGAGCATCTTAGAGAAGAGATGCGTTACTTCCTTCGCTATCATATCCACGCGGTCATCGTCATTGCCGTAGCAAGGATATTCGCCTTGGGTGTCGAATCCCTCAGTAAGCCCTTCCGCATTCCGGTGTGGAGTCACCTTGGCATATCGTATGGCCGAGAGCGAGTCTGCTACGATGGACAAACCTGCTGCTCCATAAGCGAGATTGATAGTCGGATCCGTATCGATAAAGGCCATTTGTGCACGTTCGTAGTAATACTTGTCGTGCATATAATGGATGATATTCATGGACTCATTGTAGACACGTGCCACCTGCTTAAGTACGAGCTTATAGTTAGCCATCACCTCATTATAGTCCATCGGCGATTGATGCTTGAGCGCAGGTATGCCCGGAATCATGAGCGTTCCAGTATTCTCGCAGCGACCTTCATTGATAGCCAGCAAGAGGGCTTTAGCCAAGTTGGCACGAGCTCCGAAGAACTGGATCTGCTTGCCAATCTCTTGGAAAGATACGCAGCATGCGATACCGTAGTCATCGGAATTACGAGTTGAACGCATCAGGTCATCGTTTTCATATTGGATAGAAGACGTGTCGATAGATACTTGTGCACAGAAATCCTTGAAGCCCTGCGGGAGATCCAAGCTCCAGAGTACGGTGATGTTGGGTTCGGGACTCGGTCCGAGATTGTAGAGCGTCTGGAGGAAGCGGAAGCTGGTTTTGGTCACCTTGTGACGACCGTCTGCCAATCTACCTCCGATGGCTTCAGTTACCCAAGTGGGGTCGCCGGCAAAGATGTCGTTGTAAGACTCCATACGCAGGTGACGTACCATGCGCAGTTTGATCACGAATTGGTCTATCAGTTCCTGTGCATAGCTCTCATCGATAAGACCTTTGTCGAGATCGTGGCTGATATAAATGTCGAGGAAGGAAGACACATTACCAAGACTCATGGCCGCACCATCCTGCTCTTTCACTGCTGCCAGATAAGCGAAATACACCCATTGAACAGCTTCCTGTGCGGTATAAGCGGGGCGGCTCACGTCATATCCGTAAGTGGCGGCCATATCCTTGATCTCATGGAGGGCACGGATCTGCTCGCTCACCTCTTCACGCAGACGAATGCGCGCCTCTGTCATCGGACCGGTCAGATCGTGAAGGTCTGCTGTCTTGGCTTCTACAAGACGGTCGATACCGTAAAGGGCCAAACGACGATAGTCACCGATCACACGACCACGTGCGTAATTGTCAGGCAGACCTGTCAAGAATCCAAGTGAACGGAAAGAACGGATTTCTTCCGTATAGGCATCGAATACCCCGTCGTTATGCGTCTTGCGATAATGTTTGAATATCTTTTCTACTTCCGGGTCCATTTCCAACCCGTTTTCGTTAAGAGCTTTTTTAACGACCTGATAGCCTCCGAACGGTTTCATGGCACGACGTAGTAGAGCATCTGTCTGAAGGCCTACGATGGTCTCATTATCGCGATCGATATAGCCGGCTGCGAAAGCATTGATTCCTGATACGGTGTGAGCATCGATAGAGCGTACTCCATTGTTGGCACGTTCTTCTGCCAAAGCTTTCACACAGGCATCCCATACCTTTTTGGTTCGTTCCGTAGGAGGACAAAGGAATGAGGCATCTCCATCATAGGGGGTAACGTTATGGAGGACAAAGTCGCGAACGTTAATTTCGTTCTGCCAAAGTCCTGGCTTGAAATCTTTAGTTTCAGTCATTTTTTCTAATAGTTAAGCAATGGTTACGTTTATGATTTTTCTCATTTCGCGGACGAAGATAGTAAGAAGATTGAGGAGATAATGCAGTCTGCAATCCCCTTTTATAGGTAAAATGCAAAACAGCTCTGCACCACCGTGCAGAGCCGTTCTACTCATTTGTCTGAAAATGTGAAACTTACGATCAAGCCACGGGAATATCCTTATTTACATTGCGATAGCCTGCCAAAGCATAATAAAGCAGAAATACCAATGACAAAACGATCACCCAGTAGCTATTGATATAGCCGACCCAGTCTGCAAAATAACCTTGGATCAGAGGCAAAATACCTCCACCGCAAACCATGACCATAAAGAAGCCGGAAGCTGCTTCGGTATATTTCCCGAGACCTTCCACCGCGAGGTTGAAAATACCTCCCCACATGACAGAAGTACAAAGACCGCAAAGCACAAGGAAAACGATACTCATCGGTATGGTGTTAAGGCCGAATGATATATCAGAGCGGAAAACCGGCATAGAGGCTTGTAGTCCGATCGGGGTAAAGATAGCAGCCAGGACGAGAATTATTCCCAATGAGGATACAAAAGTCAGCATAGCCTTACTGGAGACTTTTGCCCCCACCGCAGCTCCGACCATGCGTCCGATCAGCATCAGGAACCAATACGTCCCTACGACAGAGCCGGCAATCGTAGCATCAAAGCCCAAGCCACCTTTGTCGAGAGAGGAAGTCATGTACTTATTGATAAAATCCTGAATGCTTACTTCTATCCCCACATAAAGGAATATGGCTATCGTACCCAATACGAAATGACGGAAGGCAAAAGGACTATGCGGCAGCTTCTCCGTACTGCTGTTTTTCGTGACGGCCGGCTCGGGAATATTGACGAAATAAAGCACTACAAATGCAAGTGCAAAAATGCACATGGCCAAGATAATAGCAGGATAAGCCTGCTTGATATTGGCCTGCTGTACATTGCTGCCGATAAAATAGCCTACGAGCACAGGGACGAGCGTTGCCATCAGGGAGTTGAAAGAACCTCCCACCTGAATAAGTTGGTTGCCTCGGTTGCCACCTCCGCCCAACGTGTTGAGCATCGGATTGACTACCGTATTGAGCATACACATGGAGAAACCGGCCACGAATGCACCGGTCAGATAAACAGCAAAGCTGCCCATCTCTCCGGACAGGAGTTGTATCCCTATACCAACAAATCCGACAGCAATGGCCGACAAGGCTGTCTGCTTATAACCGATTCGCTGGAGCAGCATTCCCGCAGGATAGCCCATAAAGGCATAAGCGATGAAATTGGCAAAATAGCCGAGTGTGGCCATGAAGTTGGATGTCTGAAACTGATTTTTGACAATGACTCCCATCGGACTAGCCAGACCTGTGACGAAAGAGATCATCCCGAAGAGGGCGATCATCATGATAATGGGCAGAAGAAAGTTTCTGTTCTGTTGAGTTGTATTCATCTTCTATATGGATTAATTAGTTATTGCAGACGGAATCAGTTTACACGGCTGATGGGACGATCGCCTTGCAAAAAGCCAAGGACATTATCGCAAAGCTCATGTACCATATCGACACGAGAGTCATAGGTTTGGGTTCCGATATGAGGCGTCAGACTGACGTTGTCCATCGTGAAGAGTTCGGGGGAGGGTATGTCGTTATTCTCGAACACATCCAGTCCGGCAGCTGCAATACGCTTTTCACGCAGTGCCTCTACCAAAGCTCGCTCGTCCACCACGGCGCCACGAGCCGTATTGATCAGTATAGCCGTGGGCTTCATCATCGAAAGCTCCGCTGCTCCGATCAGGTGTCGGGTATCAGGAGTCAGAGGAGTATGAAGCGAGAGGACATCGGATTGGCGAATCAGATCGTCTTTCTCAGCAAAGGTGACCCCCTGAGCCTTCTCTTCGGCTTCGCCCAGTCGAGTACGCTTGTTGTAGAGGACGTTCATCCCAAACGCCTTGCATCGGCGGGCTACTGCCGCTCCAATATTGCCATATCCCAAGACACCCAAAGTCTTGCCGTAGAGGTTTACTCCCAAACGACAGAGACGTCCCCGCCCCACCGCTTCGCCATCGTGGCGGAAAAGTCTGTCCCACTCGGCAATACGGCGTGTACAGCTTAGGAGCAACGCCAACGCCAGATCCGCGGTAGGCTCTACTACCGCACGCGGAGTATTCGTCACAACGATACCTTTCGACGTGGCATATGCCACGTCGATATTGTTGTAACCGACAGCATAGTTAGTCATCCCTTAAAAAGCATTTGCAAGAGAGAAGTCATTCATCGATGGTCTCTCGCTTAGCTTTTCGCTTATTATTTTGAGCAGGTGCAAAAGAGCCTTCATGGCTCTTTTGAAGTTGTAAGCAGCTGCTGCCAATAGTATGTTCACAGCATCCCCAGCCAATCCCTTGTAAAAGTTGCGGCCTAAACGATGATCTGATTTCAAGTGTCCGATGGTGGGTTCTATGCCTGCTCGCTTGCAGAATAGTTTGTG
>NZ_KB899174.1 GCF_000378065.1 Porphyromonas gulae DSM 15663
CTATATATCAATCGAAAACGATTTATATATAAATCAGAAACAATCTATATACAAATCGAAAACGGTTTATATATAAATCACGAATCGACCTCCTACAAAGCGAATTGCAAGTCCCAAAAGGTCGCTTTCTTTTCTCTTTCACCTCAAAATCCACTTCCTTTCGGATGCTTATTTGGAATGATTCCAAACTCAGCTTCGTTGTTGAAAACTTTTTTGGCGCGTATTTTTTCATGGAATAGCGAAGGCTTTCAGACATCCGAAAGGATGGACTTCTGACACCTTCATGGAAATTTCGGAGAGGCTGATGGTTCTCTGTCGGCCGAGCAAGCCTTGCCAGACTTGAAGGTGCATTGCCGGAATGTGCAGGATCTGCAAAATACTCTAACTTACGGACAAAAAGTTTCTTTTTCCCTATCTTTGCGACCATCGGAAAACAAATAAAACAGGATTTGTGTATGGAAACTGTAGTCAGCGGTATCAGGCCGACCGGCAATCTGCATTTGGGCAATTACTTTGGTGCTATTCGGAGTTTTCTGGATATGCAGCATCGATACAATTGCTTTTTCTTTATCGCTGATTGGCATTCGCTGACCACACATCCGCATCCGGATAATATAGTCCGCAATGTGCGTACGATACTGGCTGAATATTTGGCTTGCGGGATCGATCCGGAGAAGGCTACAATCTATGTGCAGAGCGATGTGAGAGAGGTACTGGAGCTTTATCTCTATCTGAATATGAATGCGTATTTGGGCGAGTTGGAGCGAACGACATCTTTCAAGGAAAAGGCCCGTAAGCAGCCGAACAATGTCAATGCCGGCCTGCTCACATATCCGACATTGATGGCAGCAGACATTCTGATTCATCGTGCCGTGAAAGTTCCTGTCGGAAAAGATCAGGAGCAAAACATGGAGATGGCACGCAAGTTTGCCCGCCGTTTCAATACGATCTATGAGGTAGACTTCTTCCCCGAACCCGAATCGTTCTCTTTGGGGGCAACGGCGTTGAAGGTGCCGGGCTTGGATGGGTCCGGCAAGATGGGCAAAAGCGAAGGCAATGCCATTTATTTGGCTGACGATGCCAAGACTATCAGCAAGAAGGTTATGAAAGCCGTGACCGATGCGGGTCCCGAAGTTCCTAACAGCGTGAAGCCGGAGCCGGTGGAAAATCTTTTCTCCATGCTCCGTATCGTTTCCTCGGATGAGGTCTATCGCCATTTCGACGACCTCTATAATAACTGCTCTATTCGCTATGGCGATCTCAAGAAGCAGTTGGCCGCTGATATTGTCGCTTTTACCACTCCTATAAGGGAGCGAATCTTGGAGATTCAGGCGGATGAAGCATTTTTGGACAGAGTGGTTCGCGAGGGAGCCGAGCGTGCTCGTGAAAGTGCTGCACGAACTCTTGCCGAAGTACGCCACATCATAGGTTTTCGATAAGGCCATGGCGGAAGCGATGGAAAACCAACGATAACTATTTTAGAACAAAACAAATATGGATATTCAGATTCAAGGGCAGCTTATTCAGATACTGCCGCTCAATTCGGGAGTCGGCAAGGCATCCGGAAAGGAATGGAAAAAACAGGAGTACATATTGGAAACGCTGGATCAATATCCCCGAAAAATACACTTCAGCGTGTGGGGAGATCGCATTGATCCTTCCTATCAGGTAGGCGATCAGGTCACGGTCTGGGTCGATATTGAGAGCCGTGAGTTCAACGGCCGTTGGTACACCGATGTGAAGGCTTGGCGCATGGAGCGCGGATATATCGGGCAGCAAGTTCAGCAGCAGATGCCGCAGGAAATGCCAGCCGCCGGTGCTCCGGCTTTTCCAACGCAACAACCGAGCATACCGTCTCAGCCGGCAACGGGTTGGGCTTCCAACGCCGATGCGGGGGATGATCTGCCTTTCTGATGAAGATCGTACTGCTTGTTGTTGGCAAGACTGACAGTAAACTAATGGCTCAGGCGACGGAGGAATACATTCGTCGACTGAGCCATTATGTTTCTTTCGAAATGGAGGTAATACCCGATGTCCGTCTGGGCAGCAAGCTTTCTGCCGAGCAGCAAAAGGATGCCGAAGGTCGGGAGATACTCGCTCGTTTTCGGCCGTCGGATAGTATCGTATTGCTCGATGAGCGAGGCAGAGAGTATTCCAGCATGGAGTTTTCAGCCCTTTTGCAGAAGAAAATGCTGGCCGGCACCCGTCGGATGGTCTTTGTCATAGGAGGCCCATACGGATTTAGCCCCACTGTGCAGGAGGCCGTGACCGATAGAATATCGCTCAGCCGAATGACTTTCTCTCATCAGATGATCCGCCTCTTCTTCACCGAGCAGGTGTATCGAGCTATGACTATCCTCAATCATGAACCCTATCATCACGAATAGCCCTGTTGTCTTTTTCAATCTGTCAGTTCCCTATCCTCATGAGAAAAACAATCCAATTTGTTCTAAAGTCCCTTTCTCTTATTCTAATCTGTATGACTGCTTTCAGTTTCTCTCTTAGTGCCGGTAGCTGTACCCCCTCGGCACAGCATAATGATAGTATCCCCGAGACGAAGACAATATACTTTGCCGGTGGGTGCTTCTGGGGTACCGAGCACTTCTTCAAGCAAGTACGGGGCGTCGTAGCTACGGAAGTCGGGTATGCCAACGGCAATATAGAGGATCCTTCGTACGAAGAGGTCTGTTCCCAGGCTACAGGATTCGCCGAGACGGTAAGGGTCGAGTATGATCCGAACGAGGTGTCGCTCTCTCTGCTGCTCGACCTCTTCTTCAAAACCATAGATCCTACAATCCTCAACAGGCAAGGGAACGATGTCGGCTCTCAGTATAGAACGGGTATTTACTATACGGACCAAGAAGATCTTCCTCTCGTTGCATCCGCACTGAGCGAATTGGCTGCGAAATACGATCAGCCCATTGTTGTCGAGAATGAGCCGCTCAAGAATTTCTACCCTGCGGAAAACTATCATCAAGACTATTTGGATCATAACCCTCGCGGTTATTGCCATATCGATCCATCCTTATTCGAATTGGCGAGGAAAGCCAACCCAGATCCTAATGCCAGAGTCTATAAGAAGGCCGATGATACGGATCTTCGTACCCGGCTTACACCTGAGCAGTATGCCGTCACACGCAACAATGCCACCGAACCGGCTTTTGACAACGAGTATTGGAATGAATTTCGAGAAGGTATTTATGTCGATGTTACTACAGGTGAACCGCTATTTCTATCTACCGATAAGTTCGATTCCGGCTGTGGGTGGCCGAGCTTCAGCAAGCCCATAGGGAAAGAGCTGATTTCCGAGCGTATCGATCGTTCTTTCGGAATGACTCGTACGGAAGTGCGTAGTACGACCGGCGATGCCCACTTGGGACACTTGTTCAATGACGGGCCACTGGAGAAAGGCGGACTCCGTTATTGCATCAATAGTGCCTCTCTTCGGTTTATTCCCAAAGAGGATATGAAGAAAGAGGGCTATGGTAGTCTTCTTCCTCTTTTGAACAAACGATGAGGATGCTCTTGTAGCATATAGTCATTCCCAATCGTCCCAGATAAAACTAATTCCAATGGCATATCTCGGCACCAAACCCAAGTGGCTGTTACTACTCTCTTCCATCGTACTCCTTCTCGCAATAGTCGGAGTTTGGGTCTTCCGTTATTCCGGTTATGGACAGCGATTCGAGATTGTCGATGAGTTGGGTGGCAACATCTTCCCTTCTGCCATACTGTCCGTAGCCACGACCGATGCGGAAGTAATCAAACCGGTCGAGGGCTTATATGTGGGCAATCCGAAGTCCGTCATAGGGATTCGGGTGCAAACGCGGAGAGCCAACAGCCGCGTGCGTGTGGAAGTGGCCGAAACGCCTTTTTTCTCCCAGTCCGTTTCGGAATTTGTCTTGGATAAGTCAGGCTCCACCTATACCATATACCCCGACATTATATGGAAGTACGAAGCCCTTCGCAATAACAATCAAGCCGAACCGGTCAGTGTGGCGATAAAGGTGGAAATAAATGGTGCAGACTGGGGACAACAGGTGCGGACATTCTCTGTCAGAAGTCTCAACGAGTGTCTCTTGGGCTATATGAGTGGAGGGCGGGTATTCTGCGAAACGGGGATCTTCTTTGCCGCCTACGTCAATGAAGAGAACCCTAAAATCGACAAGCTGCTGCGAGAGGCACTCAACACGCGTATCGTCAATCGCTTCTCAGGTTACCAAAGCACCCGGAATCCTGTGGACAGACAAGTGTATGCTCTTTGGAATATATTGCAGAAAAGGCAGTTCCGCTACAGCTCGGTAGCCAATTCCAGCTTGTCCAGCAATGTCGTTCTCTCCCAGCGTGTACGCACATTCGATGATGCATTGGAGTCCTCTCAGATCAACTGCGTAGATGGCAGCGTACTCTTTGCATCTCTGCTGCGGGCTATCAATATCGAACCTATCCTCGTTCGGATGCCCGGCCATATGTTCGTCGGTTATTACACGGATATATCCAAAAAAGAAAAAACGTTTCTGGAGACAACGATGATCGGCGATGTCGATTTGGACGACTTTTTCCCCGATGAGCAGTTGGATTCGACGATGATAGGCAAATCCCAAAATCAAATGTCCAGACTGACTTTCGAGAAATCGAAAGAATATGCCAACAAGAAATATCAGGAAAACGAAGCCGATATTCATTCCGGCAAGTCGGGTTATATGTTCTTGGAGATTTCCAAAGATGTGCGAAGGCGCATCCAATCCATCGGCAAGTAGCATCGTTTTTGCCGAATCGTCCTTTTGATATAAGAATACTGTCCTTATGCCGGATCGCTACGGTGACTTACGGCTATCGCAGGCTACCATCGCTCCTTTCTGACACAAAAAAAGTGTGCCGAAAACGCTGCTGAAGCGATTTTCGACACACTCTCATTCCTTATGCTTATGAAAAGCCGCACTGCGGATAGCGTAAACTCCGAAAGACAGGATTTGAGGATTCCACCACTTTTGTAATCCGCTGTGCAAAGCAGCCCGAAGGTGCGGCCCGCCATCAGCGATGAAATTGTCCTCGGAATAGTTGTTATGATGAGTTTCCCCGATCTAACAGTGCGGCTTATTCCTCGTCTTCTCTGTATTGCAAAGTTAACAACATTGTTTAGATTTGCAATTCTTTGTTTCATCGATTTTGGGTATGGTTACACTTTCGGATCCTAATCGGCGTTCTCGACGTATCAAACGTATTACGATGGTCGGTTGCTTATGTAATTTGCTTTTGACGGTCGGGAAGTTTTTCTCTGGTTTTGTCGGGCATAGCGGAGCCATGATTGCCGATGCGGTACACTCGTTGTCCGATCTGCTGACCGATTTCGTGGTTTTCATTTTTATCTCCATTTCGGGAAAGCCATCCGATAAGAACCACGATTACGGACATGGTAAGTTCGAGACCCTCGCCACTGCGATCATTGCCGTTACGCTGATCATCATCGGAGCTATGCTCTGCTCCGATGGTCTGACCAAGGTATATCGCTATCTCCGCTTTGGGGAGGAATTAGCTCGTCCCGGATCGATAGCCTTGCTTATGGCCTTTGTCTCTATTGTGTCCAAAGAGTGGCTGTTCCGTATAACGCGCTGTGTCGGAAAAGAGGAGAATAGTCGTTCAGTCATAGCCAATGCCTGGCACCACCGTAGTGATGCCTATACCTCTGTGGCTACTTTCATCGGGATTGGCTGTGCTTTTCTTTTGGGACGCGGTTGGATGATCCTCGAACCGCTATCAGCTGCTGTAGTCAGTGTCTTTATCATCAAGGTAGGTTTTCAAATGGCCCTTCCGGCTTTTCGCGATTTGCTTGAGCAGAGCTTGCCGGATGATATAGAAGAAGAGATAGAAAAAATCATTTGTTCGGAGTCGATGGTAAAAGGTGTGCGTCGGATCCGCACTCGCAATATCGGCAATTACTATGCCGTCGAAGCCGATATTTTGATGGATGGCGGCCTCTCCGTATCATTGTCTCATGCTGCTACGCAGAGGGTCGAGAAGCTGCTGCGTCGGCGGTACGGTCAGCCCACACATATAGTCATCCATGTCGAGCCATTTTCATGATATATGTCTCTTGACCATAACCCTTCAAATTCTGTAAGCTTTATGACGACTGAAATCAAATTGGAAGAAATGCGTTTTTATGCCCGACATGGTGTGCTTGAGCAGGAGCGACAAGTGGGGAATTGGTTTGTAGTCAATCTTTGCATGTCCGTGGATGTCACCCAAGCGGTTATTTCAGATACCATTGAAGACACCATCCACTACGGACACGTTTATGAAGCCGTCAAGGAAGAGGTCTTACAGCCCTCGAATCTTATCGAGCATGTCGCCGGACGAATTTTGCAAAGAGTCCGACACGACTTTCCGCAGGTGAACGAAGTCACGGTAAGCCTGAGCAAGCTCAATCCTCCCATTGGAGCAGATATACGATCGGCTACGATCGTCCTGCGAGGGTAGTCCATCCTCTTTTATATCAAGGCCCGAAAGGAAGAGAATCGGTGATGTGAAACGTTCGCCGATCGAGCCGTCATTTTACCTCCAAAACGGCTATGAGACTTTCATAAATGTCAGCCGGAGTCTTGGCATAGAGAAAGACGGTATATCTGTTCTCCGTCTCGTAATGATTGCCCTCGGTCAGAGCTGTCCGAGAGAGCAGATTGTCATCCTCCGTTTGAAGAATGTAGAGGTAATTGAAGTATCCCTGTTTCATCATGAGAGTACGAGTGTACATCTGCTCCGAAGCATCATAGAAAAGCTCACGTTCGCTCATCGGGAGAAAATCGAAAGCCTCTCCGGACAAAACGACCGGCCCCGGCAGCTTTCCACTCTCGAAAGAGAAGATAACCTCATAGTAGTCTCCTTCGGTAGCACTATTCGCACCATCGGTTGTGCGAATGATACGTCTCCCGAAGTTGTTTTGTTCGAACTGATAGGGCAATCCGGCTCTGTTTTTGTCGGGATACAACTCCATCACATAGTGCCCATTGCGTGAGTAAGATCGGTACACGCCCATACCGTTGTAGCTATCGCTGAGCATCTCTGCTTTCCTGTAAACATTGGTTGCCGGAAATAAAGCTCCGGCATGCTGATCATATACGATGGTATTACCTGCAATACTCGAAGGTCTCGAGAGCGAACGCATCTCAGTCTCGCGCCCGTTTTGCCCCACGACAAGGGTAAGCTCCTCCGACGGTGAAAGGATTCGTAAGCCCTTCAGATCCACCTCGACATTGACTTGCTGGTGACGACCGTGTATGTCTTCATAAGTAACGGACGTTTGCGAACCCTTGAGGGAAGCCAACGGAGCCACCACACGAAAGGCAATGGTAAGAAGCGTTTCGTCCGGATCATAAACGTCGAATACGGTCATGAGATAGTTCCCCGAAAGCTTGGGGGTGCAATTTGCATTGGGCAAAGACAGTTCGTAATGAACATAGTTGACCAAAGTAGCTCTGCTAATGGCCGGCGGATCGAATTCGTTCTCCAGAAAACCGGAAACAGCTTCTGCCGGAGAAATCGGACTCGCCAGCCAATCGTGATCGCAGTGCTGCAGTCTGTATCCCAGCGTCATACTCTCATCGCCCATAAGATCAAAACTGATCCGCAGCCCTTCCCCACTATTTATATGGTAGTAGGGATATAGCCTCAACTGTTCTGTGCCTGTAGGAATAACAAGAAGCGACTGCACTCGCGAATCAAAAGCTCGGGTCTGGCCGACAGACGGCACCGACCACAAGAGGAAAAGAAGTAGAAAAAAATGAGACAGGCGGAAAGAAAACTGCTTCATACCTTATAATGCTAAGTCAAACAAAGATAAGGTTTTCCACCCATCAGAGACTCCACGAAAAAGAGCTGCCTGCATGCGGATCGGCATGCAGCCGTAGCATACAACCGTAGGACTATTGCGCTCTTAGGGAATCGGGTCGAGCAAGAGAATCGATACCGATACGGGTTTCTCCGACTGTCTTAGCAGGAAGTCGCCGGCCATCGAAATCATACTTAAAGATAAGGCCAAGGCCTTGCGTCGTCAGGGACTGACGCAGATATTGATAGAGGTTATTGTAGTGGTTGTAGGCCTTAATACGAATGGAGCCGGACGGATTGATTTTATATTCGGCATCGAATTCGCCCACATAGGTATTCTGTAGATTAGGATTGTCCCGATAGCCCACATTCCCGTTAATAAGGAGACGGTTGTTCAGCAAACGACTACTCAAGAGTAGTTCTATATCCGTATCCTGAAAAGAGGTATTGGTCGTCTTGATGCTCGTTCCGATCTGTACTTTGTCACTGAGGCTTCCGAACATATTGGTGAGTTGCTGCGACAGAGTGGTGGTGGCCACTGCCGTCCAGTTGTCCGTACCGCTTCCCGAATTGTAGACATTCTCCGGCGTATAAAACTTTCCTAAGACAAGAAGATAAACGATCTGCTTCGTCATCGAATCTTCGTTGTGGATGAGACTGCGAACCCGACGCTCCAATTCGCTGTCGGAGTTGGGTAGCTTAATGTCGAAGCTGACAGCAGGCTGCAACATGGCACCATTGATCTGAAGCAGACAATTCACCGGAATGGTAGTCCGCCTGACATCGCTCACCAGAGACTCGTCCAAGTCATTCAGATTGGCTGTCAGATTGTACTCGGCCGTTACATTCAGAGTTGCGTGCATCGGATTGCCGGCAAAATTCACGCTACTGCCTTCTTTGATGCTGAAACGTTTTTGGACAATCTGCCGGAGGTTGAAATTATAAATGCCCGACAACAGCTCCAGCCCTCCGAATACATTCATATCCCCCAATGTATGGTAATCGATACGCAAGTCTCCAACGGCAGATCCGCGTAAGCCATCGCCGGTCTGCGGATCCAGTATCAAGTCCACCTCTGCATCCGGTGTCACACCTACATTCATGACCAGATGGAAATCCATTTCCGGATCCCCTCCCGTAGCAGGTAGAGGCATGGGAGGCCGATCAGGAGAAGTTTCCGGTCTCCATCGCTCACGGCTTTTCGGATCTACGAATCGCAAGAAACGATACTCTTCCGCTGTCGTAGGCTGCGTAAAGTTCAACACGATATGGGTTCCTTTTTCGGAAATCAGATTGACGTCGCATCGCATCCCTCCGGGCACATCGCGCAGATATGCAGCACCCGACACATAAACTCGGCCATGTATATTGGGATTGTCCCGCTCCGGCACGTTATAAGCAAGTATATTGCGAGCTTCGCTGACTTTCAGATCCACTTTGATGTCATCGAAAGCGCGATGTGAGATGTGCGCATTGAGTCGGGCCGTATGCCCGTCCGGATCGCTCACCAGCATATTCTCGAAGCGCATCTGAGTAGGAGTGAATACGGCTTTCTGTCCATCGCATTTATACTCCGTATTCAAAGCCTTGACTCCGAAGGTCACCTGCTCGGCCATAACCTCCCCTTCTATGGTCAGATCGCTAAAATCACCGAAGAGCCGCATGTTTCCCGAAGCATGTCCCTCCAGCTTATGGCAAAACTCCGACAGGAAAGGTCGGATGAAGGCCACATCGGCATGCTTGGCATCGAACCGCAGATCCAGACCGGCGTGGGGATTGAACGGGCGGATGTACCCCCAAGCCGACGTACTCGTACCATCGGGGTTATGCACCAGCGCATCCAACAGAATGCTCTGCGTAGCCTTCTCCCATGAGCCGAAGGCCGATATAGGGCCCACGTCGATCCCGTTCACGGTAAAGCTCTCGCCCGTGATCCGCGCCTGCATGAACTGCCGGTCTGCGATGTCGCTCAAGACAGCCTCTCCCGTCATCTCCACATCGAGCATGTCAAAATCCACTCCGGCCAGTTCCAATATATACTTCAGACTGATATGATTCACACGGACACGAAGCGAGTCCGAAGGGGAGTTGCTGAGTACCCCCTCTGCTTCGACGGCTTTGCCTTCGCTCTTGATGGAGAGGTTGCTGACGACCAGCCGTTCCGGAGCCAATATGGCTTCAGCCGAGGCTATCTGCCACTCGTAGCCTCCGATGCGTGCCGTGGAGCGATCCAGACGGATGTGGGTATTCAGCGAAGAATCCTTGTCCCGACGAAAATTTGTGAGCAGGGATACAAATCCATTTTTCGCACCGCGCCTATCCAACCCCATATCCAGCCGGGTACGGATACTGTCGACTGTCATCAGGGCTTGCAGGCTGAGGTCTCGTATCGAGGGTTTGCCTTCGTGGTACAAGTCCGACCGGCAGATCAGTTCGGCCTTGCCCGAGGATGAGTTCAAATTCACCTCCGTACCCCGAAGTTCTTTGTTCATGGCCATGAGTCGGCCGGCACGAACTTGCAAGTCGAGACTTCGAAGCAATTCCGAATAGTCTCCCCTGATCCTGATGGAGTCAGCTTCGGTAACGGGGAGGCCTAAGAAGCTGCACAACTCTTTGGGCAAAGCCCCCTCCATCGCCAGACTGAGGCGCATATGCTCGGCAGGAGCTTTCTCCTGAGCCTTCTGATCCATGAGGGCGGGAAGATGAGTGCGAACCAGCCTTTGGAACAGAGCAGGCAGTGCGGAGAGGTCGAACTCGCCACTTAGCTTTCCGTGCAAAAATGGAGAAGAGAGGACGACAGAGCGATGCCCTTCGTCCCTTGCCGTGGACAGCATCACGTCGCGCAGATGAAGCCCTTTGTCCGCTGTCTGCCAGTCCAGCGTATCTATTCTTACGGTACCCGTCAGATTGTCGATCCCGTTTCCGGATAGTTCACCGGAAGATACCAACAGAGCATCGGCAGACGGGATGCCAAAGCCGGGTAGAAGCCGATCGGGATGAAGTTTGTGTGCCGTCAGATTCCACTCGAATCGGGAGGAACCACCGGAGAAAGGAAGTCCTTCGCCGGCAGAAGAGAGGCGGATATGACCGTTGGGGTCGTTCATGCTGAGGATACCCGACCACTTATCTCTGTCGGCCTGTGCGTCGATCGTCAGATCCTCATAGGTATAGCCTCGGTAAGTAAGCAGCGACACACGGCCGGCCAGACTTCCCGACAGGAGATTGCCGGCATCCAGACGCGTCTTCACTTTCAGGTCGAATGCCACGTGTTCCGGCCAGTCTTTTCGGCCTGCCATAAGCTGCGGCTCCAGCCTTTCGGTGGTAGCATGAGCATCCACATGCACCGGTCGCCAGAGAGAATCCAGGCCGATTTTGCCCTGTATGGTCAGAGCTCCGGCATCCGTTTCTACACGAGTTTTCAGCCGCAGATCGTCCAGTCGGCCATTGGCAGCCGCCATAATATCTATAGCTCCCAGATCGCGCATTTGCGGGGGAAACTGATCGGGGAAGATACGCTCTGCCAGCATATAGGCTCGGGGGCCGAGCTTAAGCTCATCCAGCCGGAGCCTGACATGCATCCGCTCCTTTCCCCCTATTTCAGCCAAGCCTATGCCCGCCTGTAAGGTCAGTTCATCGCCATAGCTCATGCTGATTTCGGGCATAACGGCCTCGCCTGAACCGACTGCCAGCTCCGGTAGAGAGACTTCCAACAGATCGTCCATCGTATCGAGTGCGGGGAAGCCCCCCTTCAGATCAGAGGGACGGATTCGACCGGCCAAGTCCCTCATGCTTATAGCAGGCAAGCCGGATTCATCGGGGGAAAGGACACAGTAGCCGGAAGCTATCCGCAGATGACTGTTCTGCAAAGAGATATGAAGACGATCCACGCCCAATGTGTCGCCCCGAAGACTGACATCGGCATGTAGCTCTTTGAGGTTGAGAGCGGTACTATTTTCCAAAAAAGAAAGGTGGCGCAGCTGTGCTTTCAGCCCCGTACTATCCACTTCAAAAAGACGCACTTTGGCATTCAAGTCATGCAACCCCAATGTCCCGGACAGAGCTTTGTGCAGCCCCGTAGCAGAGAGACGGCAGTTCCTAAGCAAGATGGTATTGATATTGAGCTGTAGCCGGCTCGGCTCTTCCGGATTTTTGCTTTTGAGGGCATCCAGAATAAACTGGATATTCAATGCCGTATCGGGGCGGGAGCGATATACATCGAATTCGCCCTTGAACAGACGCGCTGAAGAGAAGCTCAGACGCCCTCTCAAAAGGGGGAGCAGATCCAGACCTCCGGTCAAACGTTCGGCAGACACCGCAGGACGACCGGCACGATCGAAGATGACTATGTCGTTGATCTCTGCCTGTCGCCACCAGCCGATACTGATATGCCCGATTCGGACACGAGTTTCGAGAGCCTTGGACAGTTCGGTCTGCACACGTCCGGCGACGGAACGCCTCACGGACGGAATTTGCAGGATCAGATTGGGCAGAATCAGCAGACAAAAGGCCACTGTCAGCACTGCCACGACCACCCACTTGGATCGGCGCATGACGGTGCGATAACGACGGATAAACCGTATGAGACCGGCTGACAGTTTTTTCCTTTGACTCACGCAGATAACTTTGCTTTCAAGGAGCAAAGATACTTACATTCCTTAGCTTAAATACCGAAAAGAGAGCCGCGGAAGCTCCCCCAAAAGAGGAATCCTGCAAAAATCGAAAATCTGTAATATACTGTATGAAAAGCCTAACGAAATCCCCCTCCTCACTCCCGATAAAGAAAACACAAGCGACAAGACACACAAAAACGGAACTGAAAAATCCGAAATAGTCGTTCGGCAATCAAAAAATTCTCACTCGTCTTTTTTTCGCTTTTGGCTCGAGATTTGAAAAAAAGACGAACCGCAAATCCGAAATCATGGCGCGAGTTTCTCACAGATTTTGGTTCGCTTTTTGTTTGTTGCGACTGCTCTATCAGTAGCCGATAACAGATTTTATCACAAAAGGGTATTCGGAGTTTGGCATCGGGCTAAGGGGGCGAACTTACCCAAAAGATTCTCTTAGAAAGGGTAGCCGACTGCCAAATGGAAACCCACGGCATCCTTGAAGCGCGGAATATTGTAGTAACCTTTCTTGCCCGTATCGTACGGAAGGTGGAGACCGAAGCCGACATCGACACGAACCACGAGAAATGCCAGATCGTAGCGAAGGCCGACACCGGTGCCGAGAGCAATGCTGTTCAGGAAATTGCTTATCGATCCCGCTTCGGACAGAGCACCGCCCGGACGGGAAGGATCCTCACGCAAGAGCCAGACATTACCCGCATCGAGGAAAACCGCTGCGTGAAGATCGCCGAAGAGTTTGCCCCTGTACTCCACGTTGGCTTCGAGCTTGAACTCCCCGACCTGATCCAAATAAGAGTACAGATTGTCTTCATCGGGATTGAATCGCCCGGGGCCTATGCTACGGACGGTGAAGGCTCTGATGCTATTGGCCCCACCCACATAGAACTGCTCGCTATAGGGGGCTACCCGCATATTGCCATAGCTGTAGATCACGCCTGAGCCAAAGCGCGTTGCCAGAGACTGATTGCGGTCTATGGTATAGGTATAGCGCAACTCTCCCGTGGCTTTGATGAACTGAGAGAAGGGCACACCGATGAAATTCTTGGTGTCGCTGTACTTCTTGCCGGCAGCCAGATAGATCAGATTGAGCAGATTGCCTGCTTCCGACAGGCCGAATTGCATCCAGAGATGATGCGAACTTTTTTCAGAGACTGATTTGTTGAAAGTGTAGACATACCCCATTTGTGCAAGGAACTGACTCTGAAGGCTCAGCAGCAGGGGCGGATTGTTCGCCGTAATGGTCTGGAAGGTTTCGGTCTGATGCCCCAGGAGGTTGTAGTTCAGCTTGAGTGGGAAGATGGCATGCCGATGCTCTTTGGAGGGCTGGAATTCATAGGTGGTCGAGAAACCGAAAGAGTACATGCTGAAGTAATGAGCCCTGTTCAGTGCCGTGGCAGAAGCCTGAAACGTGGTAGTCGTAGGATAGTAATAGTACTTGTCCAACAGGCCGGGGAATACGATCGAGGGGAAAGAGAGATTTACGGACGTATTGACGTTGTACGAATTGATGTCGATGAGATGGTTGCTGCTGCCTTCGGGGCGATTGCGGGTCTCCCACTCATAGGATCCGCCGATATTCCAAGACAGATTTTCCCCTCCTCCGAATACGTTGCGCCGAGCAAGGGCGAAATTCAGTCCCGGGCCGATGAAATCGTTGCTCTTGCTCGTGAACAAGGTCTCTAAAGATGCGTCCCACGGTTTGTCGAGCGAGGTCAACAGCCTCACATCCAACAGGTCGGAGGTGGAATCCCGTTGCGAAAAATTGAGATCGATAACGGAGAAGGCTCCCAAACGTGCCAAGGATTTGCGCGTCGTCTCATCGTCTTTCTGCCGATACAGATTGCCGGGAAAGAAACGAAAGCGTTGGGCCAAAATCTTGGGACGAACCGGCATTTTACGATAGTAAAGGACTTTCAGGTCGTTCACTTCGAGCGAATCCGTCGGTGCTTCTCCATTCATACCCAATAGCACTGCTGTCCGTTTTCCGATCTTCCACGGACGCATGGCATGGGGAGGGGTGTCCTCCGACAGTTTGGCTCTGAGGCAGACGGCCCCCCTCACGAGGAGGGTATCGGCCTCGTAAATAATATCTTGCGGACGAAAGTAATAATAGCCATTGTCTCTCAGCAAGGCACTGATAGTCTGACGCTCTTCATGCAGCTTTGCCAAATTGAACTGGTCTCCTTTTTGGATCAAGGTCGGAGTCTGCCTGTAGGCCAAAATACTGTCGGGAAAGGTGCTGATCGGCAGGGGGACGATACTGTCGTAATGATAGGGGGAGGCCATATCCACCGTATAAGAGACTTTGGCCTTGAGGGAGTCCTTTTTCAATGTAGTCACACTGCTTTTTACTTCGGCATCGAAGTATCCGTGTTCGCGGAGGATGTTGGTCGCCACCTTCGCCCGACTGTCGGACTTGACCTGACTGATGAAAACCGGTTTGGCTGCAAACTTGTCGAATATCCATTTCGAGATGACCGTCGAATCTCTCACGAAGCTATTGTACAACCACAATCCAAACGGCAGCTTGGGCAAGGAGGCACTGGCACTGCCGAAAATAGCTCCATTGGGTGTGACTTTCAGTGTACTCTCAACTTCGGTCAGAGCTTGTTGGCCGGCGTGGCTCTTGTCTTGTCGGAGTATCTGAGTCTTGCCCATTCCGATATACAGCTGTTCGCCTTCCGGCAGGTTCTTCGTGGTGGAGCAGGCTCCTGCCAGTAGAGCCAAAAGGATGGGGAGGAATACTTGCCGTAATACTTTCATGGGATTCTTATCGCTTTGTCGGAATGGTATCCGTCCGCACGGATACCGGCTCCTCTTCGGGTTTGAGAGCTTCTGCTTTCGGCACGATGGTTTTCGTCTCTTTCTTCTTCCCGAAACGGAACAGATCGGATAGGCGCGCCAGCTTTCGGCTGATCACATAGCCGATGCCTGTCTCCGTTATTTCTCCTTCGAGCAGATTTTCATTGTTCTTTTTGTGGAAGAGTTTGAGGTGCTGTGCTCCTGATTTGTCCAGACGGTACTCCACGGATACGTTGTCCACCAATGTCCTTTCCTTGTTGGTCGGCACATTGGAGCCGGAAGCGACAGATCCTCCGATCACGACACGGATCCTGTTGTCATAGAATTGTCTGCTGAAGCTATACGTGAAGTCCGTATATGTGCCGCCTCCGTCGGTGCCATCATGACTTTCCATACCGATGTTCAGTCCGGAGCCGTCGAACACCTTGCCCAGAGCACTGTTGATCATTCCCTGAGCGTAGCTGCTGAGTGCATTGTCAAAGTTGAACCCACTCGATTGGGAAGCCAAATAAGAACCTGTTGCCAAGAGTCCGATGGCCTGCTTCGAACGTTCCTCCGGCCCCATGCTTCGCAGCTGCGTTTGGATAGCGAAGTCCTCCGGAGCTTCGACATCAAACACCAAATCCATATTCTTGAGCGTTTCTTTGACGATGATCCCCACATCGAAATTCACCTTTCTCGACGTCTTGTTACCGCTTTCCATCACATCGGCACGTACTCGCTGTACAGCCTTGAAGTTGACGTAAGGCTCCTGCACATTGCCGCTCCATTGCACATAGCTTGAGGGATCGATGGTGAAAACCTGCTTACCCACGACGGGCAGCGTATAGCGCATGGTGCCGCCACCGCTCATATTGTATCGGCCCGTCAGACTCATTTCCCCGTAAGCCGGCATTGTGAAGGTCATATCTCCTCCTCCTTGCAGCTCCAAATAGTCCTCATGTCCGGCCGAAAGATCCACACCCAACTGTACAACGGGATCGATATGAATCCGAACGAGCATGTTCATGCCACCGAATGAAGCTCTTTCCTTTTCCATATCGGCCTGCGAACGAATCATGATCGTATCGGAAAAGTCCATGAAGTTCACCACATCACCCATCCGACTTTCCGTTTCCAGATCTGCACCTGTATACACATACGTACAGGAAGTGCCTCCATGAATATCCAGAGAACCCGAAATTGTAAGTGCTTGCAGAGGGCCGCGAAGGGAAAGATCAGTGGAGGCAATCAGCTTACCGTACAGCAAGTCGCCCTGATTTCTCTTGCTGTCCAACACAGTCATCTCGTCTGCCAGCATCTTCAGGTTGGCTGTCATGGCTCTGGCTCCTGTCAGGATTACTTCTCCATTAAGATTAAGACCGTCTTGGGCCTTTTCTTGTGCGCGTATCTGATAATTGTCGAAAACCAATTTGTGGCGATCGAAGACCAGCGGTTTGTCCGAGAAATAGAATGTATTGCCAATCATCGGCGAATAGACCGATGCTTCGCGCATATTCAGTCGGCCATCGATCCGGGGGCTATCCGTTTTGCCCGCAATAGCAAGTTTTCCTTCGATGAAACCGGAGAGAGAAGCTCTTTCCACTCCGATGAAAGGATTGGCAATGGCGAGTGGGAATCCGTTCAGGATGGCAGCCATATCGAGATTGTTCTCACGGATGCCTCCATGATAGATACCATCGAGATTGAGGGCGGCATTTCCATTGTAGCTTATCTCTGCCGTTACGTAGTGCGAATGGTCGTTACGGGGTTCATAGAACAGAGAGGATGCGATGTTGCCGATAGGCTTGCCTTCAAATTCGAACTCATTGACAGAGATATCGCCGGTAATCGTGGTGATACCGTCCTCTCCTCCCGTACGGGATAGTCGCGCATAAGCGAAAAATCTGCCGGCTAGGTTAGGAAGGGGAGACATTCGGATGTATTGTTGCAAGCGCAGGTTGCGGATATTCAGACCTATCTCTTCCAAATCGGGAATGGTATCATTGGTCTGCACGGACAAGTATTGCCCATCCTCGCTGCTTAGCTCAAGCGAAGCAGACAGACGTTTGTCCTCGTTTCGATAGAAGATACGATTGTCCTTGCTGGCAGTAAAACGATTGTAAGCCAACACGACAGGTTCGGATTCGATTAAGTTGAGTCCATAGCCGCTTTCGTCCCAGAATCCGTGAATCCCGATGCGGTAAGCATCCTGCTTTGCTCCATCGGCCAAATTCAGGCGCAGATTCAAACCCTGAAGGGTAGCATCCGCCACCACTTTGCCGTACATGGCCGGCTGACGACGGAAACGATTCTTATCCATGGTCAGAGTGAGTCGGATCATACGATCATATCTGTTCAGAATCGAATCCGACACCTCTGTCGAATTGGCTGAATCCGGCGCGAACATACCGTATTGTGAGAGTGTAGCAATGTCCAGATGTAAACGATCGACACGGAGCGTATCGCGCTGCAAACCCTGTAAATCCATATACCCCTCCAACCCGTTTTCGGGCGAAATGGTCAGCTTGCCACGGATGGAATTGTATTTCATACCGTTTACCTCCATAAGGTCGTGGAGCGGATTGTACCGATCGGCTTGGATCGTAAAGGTCGCATGAGGCAGCTCCTGAATAATCGAAGAGAGTCGCAGACGCTGAATAGAGTCATTGCGGAATGTCTCTATCTTCTTCCCGAGAGATTGGGACACGACCGTAACGGCATCTATGCCTTCTCCTACTCTGAGAGCCATTTTCAAGTCGCCCGAAACGAGATCCAGACGGATACTATCGGGATCGGTATCGGCTAATATGTCTATTCGTTCCGGTATTACTTTGTAGCGTTCGAGCTGCATGTAACAATCTTGTACCGAGGCTTCGAACCGATGTGTCTGAGCCAAATCGCTTTTCACATGACCCTCAAGGACAAAAGCTGCCGCAAAAGTGGTGTCCGCAAAGCCCAATGCGTTGAAGTCCGCCGAATCCATCCGCACCATCACAGAACCGTCCAGTTTGTTTTTGCCGAGGAGGGCATCCAATTGCATACTCCCGTTCAGGAAGGAGTTCGTGCTGTTGAATGAAGCGAAGAGCACACCTTCGTTCAATGCCGCATCGAAAGTGATACTATCCAAATCCCGCTCTTTCCAACGGATGTGTTTGACCGATGTGTGTATAGTGGAGACAGTACGTTTGTTGAAGAGGTCGAATCCACGTCCTTCGGCATGAAGCACTGCCTGCATGGAACCGATACTATCTTTCGGCATGAAGACACCGAAGTTCAGACCGTCCACCTGCATATCGAGCCGATATTTATCCGTACCCATCAGATAGTCGCCATCGACACGGAGGCTACCGGAACGCTCCGTCAGCTTCACCCGACCGCTGTACACCCCTCGTCTGATCTTGAGCTCTGCAGCGATAGACATACCGGCAGGGATAGCGAAGCGTTCGTAAAGAGCTCTGTCGTAAAAAGCCAAAAGCCCCGAAGCATCCTGATGGAAACCCATGTTCAGCACAAAGTTGCCCGCACGATTGCGATCGTCAAGCAGCTTAGTGAATAGGCCATGTCCGTCCATGTCTGCCATTCCATCCCAGAATAGCGACATATGCTCTACGTCCAATTTGTCGAGAGTACCTGTACATTGTATCACGATATCCACAGGCGTATCGGGATAGCGTACCAATCTGCGCGATGGAAGTTGGAAATTATCCCCGGCCAAATAGCTTACATCCTTCAATCCGATCGAAGCATCCATGGAGAGATTGATCATAGCCGTCGGATCTTTCTTGAAGATGCTCCATGGGAGCCGAGCTTCGCCATTGATATAACTATGCCCCGTAGCAAGGGAAAAGTCCGTCAGGAAGAAGCCGAAACGATCCATCCTGTATCTCCCCGACAATCGCTGTAGCTCGAATTGATCCCGCTCCCGCAGCGATCCGCTGACCAGCCGGAGTTCCATATCGCCATCGTGGAAACAAATGTCCTTGGCTTGGAGGGAGACATCGTTCAGGGCAATATGACGATAGTCGAAAGAGGTGGGCGAAGCTTCCCTTTCATCCACGTCGTAGGACAAAGTAGTCTGATCCAACTGCGCCATGCCCACCTGATAGAGCATGTCTGCAATATCCATTTTGGCTTTGGCTATTGCAGCTTTTCCGATGAGAGTATTGAGATACAGACTGTCAAGGGGCATGCGGACTTCAGCGGATATATTCTTCAGATCCAGTCGGTCCAACTCGAACTGCCAGTCGAAGGGCTCTTTCTTGGTCGTATCGGCTGCCGTGGTATCTGCGCTGAAGTATGCCACATCGGTATCGGATAGATGCCACTGCCCCAGCAGGACGCATTTTGCTTCGGGGTCGACGGCTATGTGAGCTGCCCGAATCAGTTTGGCTTTCAGCCTCATATCCATCAGCCCGAGACTGTCCGTATAGTGGATGGAAGCATCCTGCAACTTAAGTTCGGGCACCTCCACCTGTTGATGGAGGAGCGGTAGCACCGATACTCTTACCCGTAGAGAGCCTATATCCGCCAGCGTGTCGCCTTCTGCCTTCACGGCTGTAATGTCCTGCAAAGAGAGGTGCAGCGGAAAACCCAGACGAATGCGTCCGATATCGATCTGCATACCGGTGGCTTCGGATGCCTTACGCGCGGCTATCCCTACAGCCCATTGCTGTATGGGAGGCAGATAGAGCAATCCTGCCACGAGCAGCACAAGCAAGAGGGGTGAGATGATCACCCAGAGGAGAATACGTTTCCAACGTAGCTTGATACGACCCATGGCAGGACTGTCAGTATTTGATCAAATAGTGTAGTCGGTCAGCTGTGCAAAAGGAGGGAATCCCTCACTCCGGCAGCTCTGTAGCTCGAACGAACTACCCTTGTTGTATTAGAAAGAATAGAGCGTGGTGATCGACTCATGGCTGCAAACGCGCTTGATCGCTTCTGCGAACAAGTCCGCCACAGAGAGAATCTTCACCTTCTCACACTTGTGCGGATAGGGGATCGAATCCGTGAATATCATTTCCTTCAGAGAGGACTGGTCTACTCGCATCGAAGCCGGATCGCTCATCACGGCGTGACTGGCGATAGCACATACGCTGCGTGCACCATGGGCCATCATCAAGTCCGCCGCCTTGGTTATCGTACCGGCAGTGTCCACGATATCGTCCACAAGCAGCACATCCTTGTCCTCTACATCCCCGATAATGCGCATCTCAGCTATTTCATTGGCTTTGAGACGGCTCTTGTGGCAGATTACCATAGGAACGCCGAGGTGCTTGGCATAGCTGTTGGCCCGCTTGGTACCTCCCACGTCGGGTGTAGCCACTACGAGGTTCTCTATGGGCATCGTCTTGCGGATGTATTCCATGAAAACGGTGGAGCCGTAGAGATGATCCACCGGCACATCGAAGAAACCCTGAATCTGATCGGCATGCAAGTCCATCGTGATCAGACGCGTAATGCCGGCCTTGCTGAGCAGATCGGCAATCAGCTTGGCACCGATAGAGACACGGGGCTTGTCCTTTCTGTCCTGTCTGGCCCATCCGAAATAGGGGATGACAGCCGTGATATAGTGTGCAGAAGCACGCTTGGCGGCATCGATCATCAGGAGCAGTTCCATCAAGTTGTCCGAAGACGGGAATGTGGACTGAACGAGGAATACGTCCCGACCGCGAATGCTCTCTTCATAGGAGACGGCAAACTCTCCATCGGCGAAGTGCTCGATATTCATTCGCCCCAGTGGGCAACCCAAACTGTTGCAGATCTTTTCCGCCAGATAGCGGGATTTGGTTCCTGAAAAGACAGAAAACTTGTTTTCGTTGTTCATCTTTGATATGGTGTAGAGTTATCGTTCCATTACCGGCAAATCGAATCCGTCGGGCCACCTCGGCGGCGACTGCTGACGGACGTGATGCAAAAGTAATATATATACATTATGTATGGAAGCTCGAAAGGAGAAAAGAGGATGGGGATCAAACCGCAGCCGATGTATGGCCGTCATGCCCCGATTCGGCCCTATCGCCTCGGCCTCGCGCCTCCGCGTCTGCGTCCGTTCGAAGCGGTTTTCCCTTGTCTTTTGTCCTTTTCGGAGCGACCGGAACGGGCATCGCCACTGCGTCCATGGCGACGGGGGCGACGTTTAGCCGGTTCGTAGGCAGGGACCTCGCCAAACTCCGGATCGACAGGCAGTTTATAGACCGATTTGCCCAGAAACGTCTCGATCTTGTGGAAGTCGCTCTGCTCTTCCTCGGAGACGAAAGTGATAGCCAGCCCCTCTCCATTCGTACCCCGGGCAGTCCGCCCGATACGGTGCACATAGTCTTCGGGGTCGTGGGGTATGTCGTAGTTGATGACTACGCGTATGTTGTCGATGTCGATCCCTCGGGCTACAATGTCTGTGGCCACGAGTACATCCACATAGCCGTTTTTGAAGTCGCGCATCACCTGCTCGCGCTGGGACTGTTCCAGATCGGAGTGCATATCGGCCACATTGAAACCCATCTTGCGGAGAGTGGAAGTCAGCTCACGCACTTTGAGCTTGGCCGAGGCGAAAATAATGGTGCGCTTCGGTGCCGACTGCTCGAAGAGCTTGCGGAGTATAGGGAGCTTCTGCGCTTCGTAGCAAATGTATGCGCTCTGCATGATACTCTCCGGCGGACGGCTGATGGCGATCTCCACTTCTATCGGATTCTTCAGAATGGATGCTGCCAGCTTACGGATCTTGGGAGGCATCGTAGCCGAGAACATAACAGTCTGGCACGAATTCGGCAGCTGCTTGTATATCTGCATGATGTCATCGAAGAAACCCATGTCCAGCATACGGTCGGCCTCGTCCAAAACGAAGTAGGAGACGTGGGAGAGGTCAGCCGATCCCAAGTTCAGATGCGAGATCAGACGCCCCGGTGTGGCTATCACGATGTCTGCCCCCATAGCCATCCCCCGGCGTTGCTGCTCCCATGCCACCCCGTCCGTACCCCCGTATATGGCTACGGCCGATACGGGCATGAAGTAGGAAAATCCCTCCACCTGCTGATCTATCTGCTGCGCCAGTTCGCGAGTGGGAGCCATGATCACGGCATTCACCACATCGGAGGCAAATTCGCCTGCACTCAGGCGATCCAGTATGGGTAGCAGATAGGCTGCCGTCTTGCCGGTGCCGGTCTGGGCACAGGCGATCACATCGCGCCCCTCCAGAATGGGCGGGATGGTGGCGGCCTGCACGGGTGTGGTCTCGAAGAAATTCATGGCATCGAGGCCATCCAATACTTCATCTCCTAAATTCAATTCATCAAAGCGCATACTCAAAAAAACGGACTTGGTTCCGGACAAAAGTACGTCAATTCCTACAGAAAAGGTTCCCCGATGGGGAATGTGCCAACCTATAACGATATGATGGAATCATCTTTATCCGATAGAGCGTAGGTCTTGGCACATATATGCCGGCTCGTCAGCACCGCCTCGCCGATCCAATGCTCGCCAAAACACGTCCCAAAAAGCTGCCGATTGCGGTCTGAGTTTCCCGAAAAAATGGCGCGAGATTTTTTTCGTTCCGGCGCGTAAATTTTTCACTTCCCGCGCCGGAACGAAAAAGTTTTCACGCCATGTTTTCAGAGAGCGCAAACACTAAATTTTTGGAGCGTAAACCAACCATGAGCTTTCTCCGGTAGCGGAATAACCCCAACATCGAATCTGCGCGTTTTGCAACCATTCAAACCGCCACAAAAAAGAAAGATCCACAAGAGGATCTGTCAGGACGACTCTCCCTCTCATGGATCCGGTCACAGTTTATTAGAGACCCTTGTATATATGGGGGTCTTAAACCCTCCCGCAGGTCAGACGGGAGAGTTTGCTGTTCTTCGCCTCAAAGCGGGAAAGAAGTCGGGCGATTCTCTTCCGACAAGCATTCCCACTCCAAGACTCAGGTGTCTTTTTCCGGTCTTAGATTTTTCGTGCCGATTTCTTACTCTACAATGATTTTTTCCACGAAATACTCCGTATCCGCTACAACTTTCAGCATGTATGCACCTTTGGACAGATGCTGCACATTCAGTTTATATTCTTTCCCTGAGAATGAAACTTCCACCACGATTCGGCCCTGCATGTCGTATAAGACAGCCTCGTGATTCCCTTCTTTGGGTAAGTTGATCAGAACATATTCTTTGGCAGGATTAGGGTAGAGCTTCATGCCATCCTCCTTCTGCAATACGTCCCCCACATCCAGAGCATGTACCCACTCCGTATCGGACCATAGGAAATGTTTAATAATTACAGGAGTGGGATGTGGTTTGGTTTCCTCATATGGACTCTTGCGAGTATGCCATATCCAACAAGCCTTTCCATTGGTAGGATTGAGTGCTACTTGCGGACGACGCCTCTCTTTATCTTTAGCTTCTTTTGCATATACATACGGCCAACTCCAACCATAAGGAGAATGAATGTCATCGTATTTGATCCATCTGTATCTCATTAGATTGTGATCCTGAAAAGTAGTCAGATAACGATCGCCTTCTTTATCGTATGCCAAAGCCGGAATACCTATACAGTGTTTAACGACCAGATCTTTCTTTGTAGGTGTATGTCCGAGAGAGTAATCGAAAGACTGCTTCGGATATACGTAATGGCCCGGGTAAGTGATCAGGAAGTTATGGGAGCGTTCTCCACCCACGGTATTATCCGAATTGTCATCCAACATCATTTGGATCTCTATACTTAGTGCTCCCAAAGGATTAAAATCAGTCCATCCACAGTCTTCTTCTATTATTATCGGATCAGACCACGCATAGCGGGGATCATAGTCCACAAAGTTGGAAATGAAACCAATGTCGAAGCCATCAGAGTTCCGATTCATTTCGAATACGACTCCCATTAGTGGCCAAGTATTAAATCCAAGAGAAGAAGATGTACTGCCTAATGAAAGGTCTACTCTATTGATAGTCAGTTTTTGGGGTCTTGTGTAAATACGCTTTTGCTCAAAGTGTACTCCACCATCTAACGAAAAAATATAGTCCAAGAAGCTGTGATCGCTTCCGGAGCCACTAACGGCGACAGCGAGAGCAAAAGGATCGCCCCCCAAACCGTAAGGAGAGGGTGCACGGTAGTTGGAGGCGATGGCTACACCCTCCAGTGCATGATCAGGAAAATCCTTCTTGTACACACACTCTGTATTATTGATATCTGCATCATGGCGATGCATCAGCAAAACGCCATTGCCAATAGTACCACCTACATATTCGGATGCTGTCATGACTGTCCAAACATTGATATCATCTTCATCCTTGCCCGTTACAGTAAAATCGCAATGCGAGACATCGAAGTCATAAGGCACCAAAGACCCCAAAGACCCTAACTTTTGGTAAGTAGCACCACCGTCTTTCGAACGATACAAAAAGACACCACTGGGATTAATACGAGATAAATCCAACATCACATAGATCCATCCATTGTCTGCCACAGCCATCTTGTAATAAAAATCCTCTGAATATCCTGATAGGGTGGAGATCGTCTCGATCAATACATCGTCTCCACCAATATCCATCTGAGCCTTGGCCGGAGGGCTAAATAAAACTACGGCAAAAGTCGCCAGTAGCAGTCTGAGTGCAATTTTTAGTTTCATGATTCTTGGCATTTTTATGAGTGAAACATTTCTTGTTCATATTACCAAAATACTACCCGGCATAAACGAGCGACTCACAATAATCGGCTCGGGAACGGCTACTCCAGCTTCGTGAGCAGTGTGCTGCCTATGCGTTTGCCCTTCTTGTCGTAGCTCTCACTCTTGACACATCCGGCTTCTCTCGACATCCACTCCACAGCACTCATCCGTACGGTGATCATGCTTTTCATGATGATAGAATAGCTGATCTTGTAGCATTGGAAAGTTCCGGCCGGAGTGGTAATGCTTTCGATGCCCTGCACCTTGCGGTCGATGGTTCGCAGAGTAATCGGAGGCAATGGGAAATCGGCCGCTTCGGCCGTAATCGTCACTTCGGCATCGGGCAGAGACTGACCTGCCGACATTCGGGATGGATAGGTGATGTCCACGCCTGTCACTTTGCTCTTAATGTCTTCGAACATCTTGAGCGTTTGCTCATTGAGCAACGATTGGGCATCGACATAGAATCGGTCGCCGTCGCACCACATATTCGCCGTGCCCGAAAAGATCGGCTTCCCTTTCTTGTCATACATCTCTTGGGTGGTGGCTATTTTCATCCCTTTAGCCGTGTTCGTTACACTCTCTACCTTCTGCCGGATCGTGCCGGTAATATTGCCTTTGGCATTGTAGATAGTCATCTCACGCCGAGTACCCTGCTTGGTCGGGAACAGGATTTCACATCCGTTCTTACCCGTAGCCCTGCCGACGGATTTGCCCGTATTGCTTGCGCGACGCATTTTCTGATCGTTTTGTCGATCCAGTTCATCCAATGAAATAGTCTTGCGAGTAGCCGTTTTGGCGGGGGTTGCAGTGGTTTTCTCCGTTCCTTTGACAGCTTCCTCTTCAGCTTTGTCGAGGGTCTTGTCCATGGCTTTGTCTACCTTCTCCCCCACCCGCTTTTCTACCTTCTCTTTGGCTTTCTGTCCTATTTCCCCCAACCAGCTCTGAGGCATACAAGCCCCTTGAGAAGCGGCAAAGCCTCCCGAAACATTTATCAGGAAACAGATGGAGAGGATAATGCTTTTGTATTTCATTGCTCTATGTTTTTAGTACAAAGAGAGACAGGGGATACAGCCTGATAGTCCGTACCTCTGCCTCTCTTATCGTTAGGATATTATGATCTTTATATGTGCTTAGCGAGGCCTCCATCCGACTGAGTCGGTAGAGTCACAGCCGCCCTTATTCCACTACGAGCTTCTCTACGAAGCACTCCGTGTCGGATACGACCTTGAGCATGTACGTACCCTTGGCCAAGCGCTGCACATTCAGCTTATATTCCTTGCCGGTGAAAGAAGCTTCGGCGACTACCCTGCCCTGCATGTCATAGACTGCAGCCTTGCAGGTTGCTGCCATCGGCAGGCAGATCATAGTATATTCGTTGGCAGGGTTCGGGAAGAGTTTCATGCTGCCTTCCTGCATTACGATGTCTTCAACACCGTTGGCATGTACCCATTCCGTATCGGCCCATACGATTCTCTTCCCGGACATGGATTCCACCCATGACCAGCAAGCCTGACGCATGACAGGATTGATGTCCACTTGAGGTGTGTAGAGAGCATTGACAGATGATGTGTACGTATATCTGTCACTCCACGCATCTTTGTCATGAATCTTGTCATAATTGAACCAGAAGTATTTCAGCGTGTTCGTGCCACTCTCCTCTTCTTTGGCATAGGTGACCAGGTAGTGAGACCAACTCTTGTCATACGCCAGACCCGAGTTGGTCTCGCTCTGGTACGAAGCGACAAGATAACCTTCCTCCAGATCATCCATAGTCGGTGTTTTACCTTTTTGATACCCGAACGATGTCTTGGGATACACATAGCGAAGGTCCCAATCCGAATTCTCAGGATCAAAATTGCTGTACGTAATCATGAAGTTGTAGCAATTCACCCCATTAATCGTATTGTCATCCTCGTCCAGCATCATTTGAATCTTGGGGCTGAACGAGTCGTCGGTTTTGCTAACGATTATAGGGCCTGACCAAACAAATTCAGGATCATTGTCGACAAAGTTCGACAAGAAACCAATGTCGCTTTTGTCTCCTTCTTTATTCATTTCAAATACCACACCCATCAGCGGCCAGGTATTGTTGCCTGTGGATTCAGAGGTGCTACCCAGTGAGAGATCCACTTTGTCGATCTTATTCTCTCCATCTTGACGGAAGAGTAGGTTTTTCGTGAATTTTTGTCCTCCATCCAGAGAGAATACATAGTCCACGAAGCTTTGTTTGTTTGTGTTGTCGAAACCCGTATAAGCAAAAGCCAAAGCAAAAGGATCGCCACCATTGTTAAGGGCAGAAGGCGAACGATAGTTGGAGGCTATATCCACATCGTACAGCCGTACATTGGAGAAGTCTTCCTGATACATACGTTTTCCATTCTGCGCGTTGGCATCGCGACTGAATACCGCGACTCTACTCTTATATTCACCGGGCTTATTCATGATCTCTACCGACCAAACCTTGATGTCGGATTCGGTCTTACCCGTGACTATGATATCGAAGTCTTGAAACAGATAATCATCCGATGGATCCCAATCTCTCAACTTTTGGTATGTGGCACCGTTGTCTTTGGAACGGAAGATCTTCACATTGCTATTGCCGGTGTCACGTCCGCTGTGGGTCATTACATAGATCCATCCGTTGTCCGCTACACTCATCCTCGTCTGCACGAGTGTTTCCTGATCGTACTGGATCACCTTGACATCATCTCCGCCCATTGTCTGCGCTTGGGCGAGGGGACAGAGGGTTGCGACGGCGAAAGCCGCCACTACGAATTTGCGTAAAGCTTTTGTTTTCATAACAATTTTTGTCTTTTTTGCCTTGAGACCTGATCGGGCAGGAGCCCTCCGGTCTCGAATTGCTGATTAGTGATTAGTTTGATTGATTTGTTGTCTTGATTTTTCACAAGAGCACGATGGCTCATGACTCTCTCTTCTCCGCTTTCATTCTTTGTTTTTACTTTTTGCTGATTGATTATCGTTCACCCTTGGCTAAGAACATCCGAAATCAAAACCGACAATTCGCACAATGCGGAGCGCATGTTCGACTTTCTCTGTTGCAAAGGAACGGAGTGGCGAGGAAGGACACTTGGACAAATCGCGCATTTTCTTGGACAAATCGCGCATTTCAAACAAAAAACGATGTCAGATTTGGTATAGATTTGGATAAATCACGCACAAAAAAGACATAAGACGCTAATAAACAGGGTGTTCCGAGTGCAAATACTAAAAGCTCTTTTCGAATATCCTTTAGAACGTAATAAAATGTCCTTTTTGCGAAAAAAGGAGATCGGCCAATTCGCTATCGGACAGGGATGAGAGATGCTCGGAGTAAGGGAGTCGGAAGGTGCAGCCTTCGCGAAAAGCATTGCAGCCGAAAACCTCCCGACTTCTATAGAGTTGTTCTTTAAAATTAGAGAGACAGAGGGATAGCAAACCAATGGGGATGCTATCCTCTGCCTCTCTTGCTGTTTAGGTTATTAACGTCTTTTCTGTTCTTTGCACATATGACAAACGGCCCCTATCCGACTGAGTCGGTAGAGTCACAGCAGCCCTTATTCCACTACGAGCTTCTCTACGAAGCGCTCTGTGTCGGACACGACCTTGAGCATGTATGTGCCCTTAGCCAAGTTCTGCACATTCAGCTTATATTCCTTGCCGGAGAAAGAGGCTTGGGCTACCATCCTGCCCTGCAAGTCGTAGAGTACTACCCTGTTCTCTCCTGCCACTGGCAAACTGATTAGGACGGATTCGTTCGCCGGATTGGGGTAGAGCTTTATCTTACTTTCTTGCATTACGATGTCTTCAATGCTTGATGGCACTGCCCACTCAGTATCGGCCCACAAATCGATTCCACCTTGATATTCATCAAACCAGATCCAACAAGCTTTTACTTTCGAAGGGTTGATATCCACAAGAGGCTTCCCGAAATAAAAAGAAACATCATCATAGTCGGATGCATAAACGTATTTAGTACTCCACGAACTGGGTTTATGAAGATTATCGTAGTGCGCCCATTGGTATTTCAATTTTTGTATACCATCCTCTTCAGTAGCGTATGTAAACAGATAGTGATTGCCTACCTTATCGTATGAAAGAGCCGGCTGTCGTGCATTGGATACGAGGGTAGCCACATTGAGGTCGTCCACAGAAGGCTCGGATAAATACCCGAACGATTTCTTCGGATATGCATATTTGATAGTATTCTGAGTCTCATAGACTATCATGAAATTGTGGCAACTCTCACCGCCTATTGTATTCTCCGAATCGTGATCCAGCATCATTTGGATTCGCGGTCTCCACAAATTACCGGAGGCAGCGAGTGTGATCGGACTACTCCATGCGAAGGCAGGATCATTGTCGACGAAATTGGAGATAAACCCAACATTATTATAACCATCTTTGGCAAACACAATGCCCATAAGAGGCCAGGTATTGTGCATATCGGCAGTTGTGCTACCTATAGAAATGTCTACATCTTCGATTTGTTGCGTTCCATTTTGTTTGTACAAGAGTGACTTCTCAAAAGTAGCCCCCCCATCCAAAGAGAATATATAGTCCAGAAAGCTATGCTTGGGAGAGGCAGCCCTATTATATCCGCATACAGCAATTCCCAGAGCAAAAGGATTTCCGCCGACTCCCATAGGAGAAGGAGCTCTAAAGTTGGAAGCCATGGCCACATCGTACAGCTCTACGTTCGGCAACGTTTCATCATAGATACGAACTGAATTTGCCATATCGGCATCACGGCGGAAGATCACGACTTTGCTGTCCGAATCTTTGACGAGCAACTCCACCGACCACACTCTGATATCAGATGCATTATTGCCGGTTACTACTATATCGAAATCTGCATATTGATAGCCACCTTCCGGATACCAATGTTTGAGTTGTTGATATGTGGCTCCTCCATCCACGGAACGAAAAATCTTGACTTGGGTATCAGCCCCGTCTTTATGATGAGCCATCACATAGATCCAACCATTGTCTGCTACGGCAAGTCTGGACTCACCTTCTGGCTGTGGCGAGTCGAATGAGGAGATCAACACATTATCTCCTCCCATCATCTGAGCCTGCATGAAGCTGGGGCTGCAAATGGCTGCAGCGAATACAGCCACGACAAACTTGAGTAAAGCTTTTGTTTTCATACTTGTTGTTTTTTTGATGAGACTGACAGGAAGGGGATCCCTCCGGTCGGTCTCGGGTTAAATAATCAGTGATTGTTGTTCCTTTCGATCTCTAAAAGATCATCCCATTCTTTCTTTTTCTTTGTCGCTTTCATTTCCTTGTCTCCTACCTTTTTCAATCGCACAATTGTTTTCTCTTAGCTAAAGCTTATGAAATTGGCAGAGACGACCGGGAACAAACACCGGCTCTCTCTATCGCAAAGGAAAGAGGTATCACCGAAATATTTTTGGACAAATTGCGCATTTTCTTGGACAAATTGCGCATTTTAAATAAAAAAAGATGTCAGATTTGGCATCGATTTGGACAAATCACGCACAAAAAAGACATAAGACGTTAACAAACAAGATGTTCCGAGTGCAAGTACTAAAAGCTCTTTTCGAATGTCATTTAGAACGTAGTAAAATGTCCTTTTTGCGAGGAAAGGAGGTCGGCCAGTTCGCTATCGGACAGGGATGCGGGATGCTCGGAGTAAGGGAGTCGGAAGGTGCAGCCTTCGCGAAAGGCATTGCAGCCGAAAGCCTCCCGACCGCGGACAACGATCCCCTTGCCACAGATCGGACAGGTGAGATCGGGCTGCTGCTGCTTCACGAGCTTGTCTGCCTTTTTCTTTTTGCCGGAAGCCGGCGAGGCAGCAGGTGCCGGATCGGGTAGGAGTACGGAGGAGCTGCTCTTGAGCACATCGGGGATCAGATGAGTGAGCAGCACTTTCAGCTCGTCGATAAAGTCGGCTGCCGAGTAGTCGCCGCGCTCGATGCGGCGAAGCTTATATTCCCATTGTCCGGTCAGTTCGGCACTCTTGAGCAGCTCATAGTCGATCGTCGCTATCAGAGAGATCCCCGTGGGAGTGGCCTTGAGGTTCTTCTTCTCTTTATAGATATAGTTGCGCTTGAAGAGCGTCTCGATGATCGCTGCCCGCGTGGACGGTCGCCCGATGCCGTTTTCTTTGAGGGCATCGCGTAGCTCTTCGTCTTTGACCGACTTGCCGGCCGTCTCCATGGCACGCAGAAGTGTGGCTTCGGTATAGAATTTGGGAGGCTGTGTCGTCTTCTCCTGCACTTCGGGGGAGTGTGCTCCGCTCTCGCCCTGAGAGAAAGCCGGCAGGGTCTTCTCTTCGTCCTTGCTCTCACCTTCGTCATCCGTCTGCGGATCGGTGAAGACGGTGCGCCAGCCGGGTTCCAGTATCTGCTTCCCCGTGGTTTTGAACTCTACCTCGGCAGCCTGTCCCAAGACCGTGGTCTGGCTGAATACGCAGTCCGGATAGAAAACGGCAATGAACCGGCGCGCTACCAGATCGAATACGCGCCGCTCGTCCTCCGACAAGCCGTGTGATGGCTGACCCGTGGGAATGATGGCATGGTGGTCGGTGATCTTGCTGTTGTCGAATACCTTCTTGCTTTTTTTCAGCTTGCCGCCTCGGAGGGGAGCTGTAAGCAGGGCATAGTCGGAGAGCCCTTGGAGGATATTAGGCACCTTTTCGAATATATCATCGCTCAGATAGGTGGTATCCACACGCGGATAGGTGGTGATCTTCTTCTCGTACAGCGATTGGATGGTGCGCAGCGTGGCATCGGCCGTCATGGCAAACTTCTTATTGCATTCCACCTGCAGGCCCGTGAGATCGAAGAGCCGTGGCGGCAGTTCCTTGCCTTTCTTCGTAGCTACGGAGGTAACGGTAAACGGGCTGCCCGCTACGGCCTGCACTTCCCTACGAGCCTCTTCGATGGAGGAGAAGCGTCCCTTGGTGGCATTGAACACCGTGTCGCGGTAGGTGGTCTTCACCTCCCAATAGACTTCAGGGGTGAAGTGTTCGATCTCGTGCTGTCTCCTGACGATAAGGGCCAGAGTCGGAGTCTGCACCCGTCCGATGGAGAGCACCTGTCGGTTGCCCCCGAAGCGGAGCGTATAGAGACGCGTAGCATTCATGCCCAATAGCCAGTCGCCTATGGCACGAGCCAGTCCGGCCTCGTACAGGGAGCGAAACTCCTCGCTGTCTCGCAGTCTGGCAAAGCCTTCACGGATGGACTCCTCCGTGAGAGAAGATATCCACAGCCGCCGCACAGGACATGTGCAACCGGCTTTCTGCAACACCCAGCGCTGGATCAGCTCGCCCTCCTGCCCGGCATCGCCACAGTTGACGACCATATCCGCTTCGCGAACGAGCCTTTCGATGGTGGCGAATTGCTCCCGAATACTATCGCTATCGATGAGTTTGATACCGAATCGCGGTGGTATCATCGGTAGCGAACCGATACTCCATCGCTTCCATTCGGGTGCATAGTCGTGAGGCTCTTTGAGGGAGCAGAGATGCCCGAAGGTCCACGTCACCCGATAGCCGTTGCCCTCCATATAGCCTTTGTGGGCTTTGGTGGCACCGAGTACGGCAGCGATCTCACGCCCTACACTGGGCTTTTCGGCGATGCAGACTATCATGAACTTATTCGGGATTCCTAAAGACAAATGTACACTTTTGACCTTTAACGACTGTACCTTGCTCTCTGTGTGGAGCCTGGTGGGAATTCCTGTTTGCTGTGGTTTGGTGTGGAAAAAAGGCTGTGTATGGCACGGGAAAACGTGGCGCGGGAAAGTTTTGCCTGCGGCGCGGGAAAAATTTTTTTCCCGAACGAGAACGAAAAAGTTTTGGCGCGAGTTTTCAGCAAAACACGAACCGCACTTCGCCGATTTTCGGTTCGAGAATGCGATAGGCTGCCCCCAAGCAAGAAAAGACAAAAGAGCTGCAAAACTAATGCTTTCGCAAGGAAGAAAGGGAGGCTACGTATAGTAGCTTATACAAGCTGAAGAGAAGTAGAGAGGGCTTGCTGCCCGTAAGCTGCTTCTCCAACGAGGAGCGGAAGAGCGGCCACAAGCTGGCCGTCAATCGTACAAGGTGTAGCCGTTTCAGCAGATTGTATACTCTGAGCAGGCTTACCAGTTCGGCCAGCTCTTCGCGGTGGCGATAGAGATTGTCCAGATAGCTGCGTGTGGTGGACAAAAATCCCTCGGCCGTGTCGCAGTGGTAATGCTCTACGGGATTGTCGATATGCAGGATGGGGATGCCGGCCCGGCGCAGACGCTCGCCAAACAGGATGTCTTCGTACCCCATGCCCATATTGGGAGGGAAGCCGGTGGCAAGCATCTGCTTTCTTGGGATCATGAAAGCCATCGAGATGAATCCGGAGTGGGGCTTTCGTGCTCGCTCTCGTGCCGATCGGCTTTCCACTTCGGTACCATATCGTTGCCGGAGGGGATTGGTGGACTCGGGCGGATAGACGAATCCACCACATACGACTGCCGTGTCGGAGGCATGCCGTAGATAGCGTTCGATGAAGTCGGGGGATGCCGGCAGGGTGTCGGAATCGAGGATAAGGAGCTGCTCGCCTTGGGCTTCTTCGGCTAAGCGATTGCGCAGACGGCCTGCACCCATATTCTCCTCGGCACTGATGAGTCGGCACAGCCCCTCCTGTTCGTAAGCGATGTATTGGGAAGTGTAAGGCTCGCCGGAGCAGTCGTCACCAAGAATGATTTCATAGCCGATGGATAGCCCTTCGGCCTGCTTAGACAGTTCCTCCAGCAGTCTGCGACAATCCCTCTTATAAACGGGCATGAGTATGGACAAGGTGGGAGACTTCTTCATCGCAGGGTTCATATAACGGAATACATACCACCGGGCTGTGACTGTACCAGCCCGTCCAATTCGAGGTCGAAAAGCTGCGCCGAAACATCGTTTATAGGCAGGCCGGTAGCCCGTGTCAGCTCGTCCACGGAGGCTGTACCTGCTCTGAGAAGGCACTCGGCTACGGGTGTATCCGGCCAGCTATCGGGACGGAAATTCAATGTCTGTGGCTTGGCGTCTATCGTAGAACTCCAATCGAGCAGCGTCAGCACATCTTGAGCCGAGCTGACGAGGGCGGCTTTTTGATCCCTTATCAAGGCATTGCATCCGGCCGAACGGCTATCCGTGGCTCGTCCGGGTAGGGCCAGCACTTCGCGATTGTAACCGAAAGCCAGTCCGGCGGTGATGAGGGAGCCTCCTTTCTCGGCCGATTCGATCACAAGCGTGGCATCCGACAAGCCTGCTACGATGCGGTTGCGACCGACAAAGTTGAAACGCTCCGGCTCCGTACCCATGGGGTAATCGGTGAGCAAGCCTCCGTGTCGGAGCATCTCCGTAGCAATGGAGCGATGGCTACTCGGATAGATCCTGTCCAGTCCATGAGCCAATACACCTACCGTGGGCAGGCCGCTGTCCAAGGCAGCCTTGTGAGCTGCGACATCGACGCCGTACGCCAGTCCGCTGACGATAAGCAAATCGGGGACAGCTTCGGCCAACTCGGACACGATGCGCTCCGTAGCCGTACGTCCATAGGCCGTGATATTGCGCGTGCCTACAATGCTCAGTACTCTACGCGGCGAGAGATCGACATTGCCTTTGGAATAAAGAAGGATGGGAGCATCGACACATTCTTTCAGGCGGTAAGGATAATTGTCGTCGGTGATGAAATACATATCCAGCCCGGCTTTGAGGGCTTGATCCAACTTTCGCCGTGCTTCCTCCATGACCGAAGGAGAGAAGATGGCATCGAGCAGACGGTGAGACGCTCTCGGCAGCCTCTGTGCCAACTCTTTCCTGTCGGAAAAGATGGCTTCGGGACTGCCCATAACCGAGAGCAGCTGCCTTGCCAGCACGCTGCCCACGCCTTTTATGTGCGTGAGTGCAATGCGGAAAAGCAGCTGCTCCTCTGTCAGATGGGGGCGACGATCATCCATTTTTCCCCTGCTTGGCTATCCACTCGTAAGCGTTGCGGAAAGCCTGCATCCAAGGTGTCACCTGATGTTCGTGTCGTTGTGATTCGGGATAATAACCGCACTGCCAGGGGAATATGCTTCGCTCCGGATGCGGCATCATCGTCAGATGGCGGCCATCCGCGCTGCACAATCCGGCTATGCGGTACGGCGATCCGTTGGGATTGGCCGGATAACCATCGTATTCGTACTTGGCCACCACATGGTAGGCTTTCTCCTCGTACGGGAGACTGAATCGGCCCTCGCCATGAGCACACCATACACCGATCTTACTTCCGGCCAGATTGCCGAGCATGATGGAGTTGTTGTGCGGGATTTCCAGGGTGACGAATGTACTTTCGAATTTCTGCGATTCGTTGTGGACGAGTTTGTGCTTGAGTTCGTGTTCGGGGTACAGCAGCTCCAGCTCAGCCATCAGCTGGCAACCGTTGCAGATACCGAGGCTGAGCGTGTCAGGGCGTGTGAAGAAACGATCCAACGTGGCTTTGGCTCGCTCATTGAAGAGAATACCGCCGGCCCATCCCTTGGCAGATCCGAGTACGTCCGAATTGGAAAATCCGCCACAGAAGACAACCATCCGGATGTCCTCCAGAGTCTCTCTTCCACTGGTCAGGTCTGTGAGGTGTACGTCCTTCACATCGAAGCCGGCCAGATAGAGAGCATAGGCCATTTCCCGCTCTCCATTCGTTCCCTTGTCGCGAATGATAGCAGCGCGGATGCCGGATGCAGTCTTACGGTCGGGATCCAATCCCATCGCTTTCAGATCGCCCGTAAATTGCTTGGGGAAGTGATAGAGCACCGGTTGTTCCTTGTAATTCTCGAAGCGATTGCCGGCCAAGGTATTGCCGCTCTGGAAGCAGTCCAGCAGATAGGACGATTCATACCAAACGTCGCGCATGTGGTCGATACCGAACAGGTATTCGGCTCCGTCTTTATGGATCAAGAGATGTCGCTCTTGGGTCGGCTTGGCTATCGGGAGGAAGCCGATACCGGCATCGGTCAGAATCTTATCAACGGCTTTACGATCTTTTACTTGAATGAGAATGCCGGGGTTTTCGGCAAAGAGGACTTTGATCAGATCGTCTTCCACGAGTTTATCCAATTCTACTTCCAGACCGCCATCCACATTAGCAAAGCACATTTCCAAAAGAGCCGTAATCAGACCGCCTGCGGATATATCGTGTCCGGCCAGAACCAGACCCTTGTCAATGAGTTCTTGTACGGCATTGAACGCATCGCGGAAGTATTCCGAATCACGTACGGTAGGCACCTCATCTCCGATGGCTCCCAAGCTCTGGGCAAAGGCCGATCCGCCCAAAGAGAACGGGCAGAAGCTGAAATCGATATAGTAGAGAGCGGTACCGGCTGTATGGCTCAGGACGGGGCTGACGATGCGACGAATGTCTGTCACCTCGGCCGCAGCACTGATAATCACCGTACCGGGACTCAGCACTTTTTTGTCCTCGTATTTCTGTGTCATGGAAAGAGAATCCTTGCCGGTAGGGATATTGATGCCCAAATCGACGGCAAAGTCCGAACAGGCCTCCACGGCACGGTACAAACGGGCATCTTCGCCTTCGTTACGGCAGGGCCACATCCAGTTGGCCGACAGGCTCACACCCTCGATGCCATTACGAAGCGGAGCAAAGACGATATTGGTCAGAGCTTCGGCTATGGCCAGCACCGAGCCGGCCGCCGGATCGGCCAAAGCAGCCTGAGGAGCATGGCCGATAGAAGTAGCCACTCCACTATGACCACGATAGTCCAAAGCCATAGCACCGAGGTCGCTGAGCGGAAGCTGCAATTCGCCCTGACACTGCTGACGAGCCACTCGTCCCGTCACAGATCTGTCCACCTTATTGGTAAGCCAATCCTTACAAGCCACTGACTCCATACGCAGTACTTGCTCCAGATATTCGTCCAGACGGGCAGGATCGTATTGCGGTGCCTGATAGCGATGTTCTATGGTTCTGTCCTCCATGACGGTACGGGGAGGCTTGCCGAACATGTCGTCCAGCTTCATGTCGATAGGACACTCGCCATTGTCCTTGCGGAAGACGAAGCGCATATCGTCAGTGGTCTCTCCGACCACATACATGGGAGCGCGTTCGCGCTCGGCTATCTTGCGGACATACTCCAAGTCTTTCTCCTGCATCAGCAGTCCCATACGCTCCTGACTCTCATTGCCGATTATTTCTTTGGCTGAAAGAGTGGGGTCGCCGACGGGAAGTCGATCCATGTCGATTCGGCCACCGGTCGCTTCCACCAATTCGGACAGGCAGTTCAGATGTCCTCCGGCACCATGGTCGTGGATGGAGACGATCGGATTATTCTCGCTCTCGGCTATGGATCGGATCACATTCTGCACACGCTTCTGCATCTCAGGATTGGAGCGTTGGATGGCATTCAGCTCTATACTGCCGGACAATTGTCCTGTATTCACAGAGCTGACAGCCCCTCCACCCATACCGATGCGGTAGTTGTCTCCTCCGAGGATCACCACTTTCTCTCCCGGAGACGGCTCTCCTTTGAGTGCATCCGTCTGTTTGGCATAGCCCACACCTCCGGCAAGCATGATGACCTTGTCGTATCCATAACAGGTAGCATCCGGTGTTTCTTGGTGTTCGAAGGTCAGAACGGATCCGGTAATGAGCGGCTGTCCGAATTTATTACCGAAGTCGCTGGCACCGTTAGAGGCCTTGGTGAGGATTTGACGGGGCGTTTGATAGAGCCAACTGCGCTCGGATAGCTTCTTTTCAAACGGTCGCGTTCCGTCTGTACGGGCGTAAGAAGTCATATAGACAGCGGTGCCTGCTAACGGAATACTGCTCTTTCCTCCTGCCATTCGATCACGAATCTCTCCACCCGTTCCGGTGGCCGCACCATTGAAAGGCTCCACCGTGGTGGGGAAATTGTGTGTTTCGGCTTTGAGACTCAGCACGGTATCTATCGTTTTGGTCTCGAAGTAATCGGGTTTGTCTGCACTGCGGGGAGCAAATTGCTCCACCTTCGGTCCTTGGACGAAAGCCACATTGTCTTTGTATGCAGATACAAGGAAATTGGGATTGATTGCAGAGGTACGTTTGATTAGGTTGAAGAGAGAACTTTCCTTTTCCTCCCCATCGATAATAAACGTACCGCCGAATATCTTATGCCGGCAGTGTTCGGAGTTGACCTGTGAGAAGCCGAACAGCTCACTGTCTGTGAGTGGTCTGCCGATGCGTTCGGACACACCTTCCAAATAACTGATTTCATCTTCGCTCAGAGCCAGTCCCTCAGCTTCATTGTAGGCGCGAATGTCCCGGACGGAAATGATAGGTTCGGGCTTACGATCTATATCGAAAATCTTTTGGTCCAGCTGCTCATAAAGAGCTTGCAACATGGGGTCGAACTCCGCGTCAGCACCTTTCACCGGAAAGAATTCTTCGATGCGGCGTATCCCGGCAACGTTCATATTCTGCGTTATCTCTACGGCATTGGTGCTCCAAGGTGTTACCATCTCCCGACGAGGCCCTACATGATAGCCGCTTACAACATCGGACTGACAGAGTTCGGCTCCACCAAACAGCCATACCAGCCGATGTATTTCTTCTTCGCTGAACTGAACTTCACTCTCCACGGCATAGACAGAGCCGGACGAATGGCGAAAGAATAAAATCATTATGGATATGCTTTAGAATGCTTTTGATTGAATACTTCTTACGGACAAAGATAAACGAAAAAGGAGTGTCGCGCCATAATTTTCCAAATGGTGGAACGGGAAATCGGGAAAGCCGGTCATACGCTTCGGGCAAAAGATTTCTACAGGCACCTTATCTCAGCACAATAACGCAGCACATCCTTTTCCACATTTTACGCTTTCACCACTTTTTTTCATTTCGTGTTCCTTCTCTTTTTCATCGCCCCTCATGCCATTTTGGCGATAGCACTTTGGAAGAATCCGTTTAGCAAAGAACTGAGAGAGGAAGAGAAAAGAGGCAGAGAGAAATTTGAACGAAAAGCTCTTATCAAGGATCAGCACCACATCACTTGCGTCGGACTCATACTATTAAAAGTGAACAACCCCAAACATTAGGCAGCACACTTCCTGCAGCGCACATTTAGTGGTATCACCTTGATAGAAGTAAAGTTCACAAAGCCTTTCCGATGCAAAGGAAAGAGTGATGGAAAAGAGAAAGAAGTACGAGACGGGGAAGCAGAAAGCGAAAGTAAAAGTCTGATGACCCATCGCACAGCGATTGCATTATCCCTCGGTGCGCGGCTACCTGTGGTACCTGCCGAACAACGAGGATGTTTCATGCTTCCTTGGCGGGGGCGGTGGGGAGAGGCAGGGATGGGGAATGGATATTAATAAGGAAGTGATGAGAAAGAGATAAGGACCTAATCAGTCGAAAACAGGGAACCAAAAAAGGAGAGAGTCTCTGTATGTTAGAGACTCTCTCCTTGACTCGGGGAAATAATACCCCTCTTCTTCTTAAAAAACGGCGGCGTCCTACTCTCCCACTATTACGCAGTACCATCGGCACCGTTGGGCTTAACTTCTCTGTTCGGAATGGGAAGAGGTGGATCCCCAACGTTATAACCACCTGAATACCTCTAAAAAAGGCAATCGACATATCGAAAGACTAAGAAATAAAATCATCTTGTAAAGCGCTTTATCCAAGCAAACCTATA
>NZ_KB899175.1 GCF_000378065.1 Porphyromonas gulae DSM 15663
CACTTCGATAAATTACGAACCGAAAATGCTCGGATTGCGGTCTGTAAATCCTGAGAAAACGGCGCGAGAATTTTTTCGCTTTGGCGCGTAAAAATTTTACCTCCCGAGCCAAAACGAAAAAAATTACGCGCCACGCTTTCATGGCTGTAAAGCCGGCATTTTTTGGAGCCTAAACCATCGTACGGGGGAGGGAGTAGTGATGTGTACTTTCTCGGACTTCCGAGTACGGGTTCAGGCTCTGTATTGAGCCGGTTGTCCCGGTGTCTCAGGTATTGGTTGTCTTAGGTCGAAAACGCCGATTGCGGGGCATTAAGTTGTCCCGGCTCTATGTAGTCGGCAGAACCGGCCCCTACCGATCGAACCCTCTCTCCGAAGTGTTGCTTGCAGAGTAATGAATAACTCTCTAAAGCCGGCTTTCGACAGGTTTTCTCTGCACCTGAGTGGACTATACTCGTAATTTAATGTCAGTTCGATCTAAGCCCAACTACCTTATTTGCACTTAGATCGAACTGACGCTTATAGGGATAAAATTGCTTTCGAATTACTGATAAAAGAGAACAGACAAGCGGATCAGGCTCGATTCTTCCGGTCTGATCCGCTTGTTGTTCTTGATAGAGAATACTACTTATCGGAGCGTAACTCTCAGTACCTGATCAACCGAAGGAACGGGGAATGTATTCCCTACTTTGCTGATAGGATTGCTTTCCATCTCGGGCACTCCTCCGAAGAGAGCTTGCCGGTTGCCGGCTCCGGGGAATTGGTCTACACCTGTTCCGGAGTCGAAGAGACCGGTATTTTTCGTGATATTGCCTGTCGAAAGAGCTGATATTACTTGCTCGTTAGCGTAGAACCAGTCATTCGAGAATCCGAACATGGTGGCATAAGCTAACATATCACCCTCTTCTAATTTGTATTGAACCATAGCTTTTTGTCCCGGTCCGATGGGTGCATTTCCGGCTACATATACACCTTTCACTCCTTTTATGGCTTTCAGGCTTTCTTTCAGCTTAGTTGTATTACCCATCTGTGCCAAATCTTTCAAGCCCATGCCCGGATCTTTTTTGCCGACTTCATAGATCGGATTCTTTTCTCCTCTGTACACGACAAGGAGTACGGGGGATATTCCTGTAATGATCCCTGTATTGGCCTCCACCTTTGCTTTCAACTTATCTATATTTCCCATTTGGGCTATATCCGTAATCTCTTGGTTGGAAATCTCTCCGGGCAAAAAGAATGGTTTTTCCACAAGGAGCTTATTGCCGTCGAATGTAGAGACAGCCCATACCCCGGGGGAGAAAGGCGTTTCGTGTCCCGTACCGGCAGAAGTATTCATAATGGTAAGAGTAAATTCTGAAGTAGGCTCCTCATACGCCAATGTTACCCGCATCAGTTGGGACGGATTTACACCCGGAACTTCGGCAATCGGCTTGGATTCGTTCTCCCCTGTTTGGTCGTTTTTGGTTCCGTTGTCCCATAGCTTTACCTGCGAAGAGACATCTCCCGTGATAGCTTTTCCATGCATATCAAAGAGTTTGATACCGGGCTGTTCGGATGCAAAAAACCAGTCTTTGGATTTTCCATACATCGTGACAAACATCAATGCTTGTCCTTTGCCGGCCTTGAATTTGAAATCAACGCTCTGCCCGGGCAAAATGATAGGAAGATTTATGTCCTGACTTCCGACTCCTTTGAACGAACCGCTCTCGACAAACAACTTCGGCGTAACGATATTTTCGACCGTGAAAGTACGTACGGCATTACCGATCGGAGGCTTCATGTATTCATTTTTGCTACAGGAGGCCAAGAGTGTCATACTCACCAAGGCGATTGCCGGAAATCCGGCTTTGAAAAGATTCTTTTTCATGTTTTTGAAACTTGTTGTTAGACTTGAATCGTAATCACTTATTTAGCAAGAGGATATACTCTCCATATCCTTCTTCTTTCATTTTTTCTTTGGGGATAAAACGCAAGGCCGCACTGTTGATACAATACCTCATACCTCCCTTATCGGCCGGACCGTCGTTGAAGACATGCCCCAAATGGGCATCGCCCGTTTTGCTACGTATTTCGGTACGGGTCATTCCATGCGAACGATCCGTTTTCTCCATTAGAAGAGAGTGGTCTATCGGTTTCGAGAAACTGGGCCATCCACAGCCTGATTCGAACTTATCCGTGGAGACAAAGAGCGGTTCGCCGGTGGTGATATCCACATAGATTCCATCCCTGAATTCGTTCCAATACTCATTTTTGAAAGGTGCCTCAGTGGCATTATTGCGTGTGACCTCATACTGCAAGGATGAGAGTTTTTTCTTCAAAGAGGCATCGTCCACGCGCGTGTATTTCGCTTTCTGTGCCGAAGGAGCAGGGTTGGCCTCTTGGGCCATCCTGAACAATTCCTGTGGGATATGGCAGTATCCGCCGGGATGCTTGTCCAAATAATCCTGATGATATTCCTCGGCCGTGTAATAGTTTTCCAGCATCTTGTACTCCACGGCAAGCGGACGGGCATAGTGCGATGCAAGGCGTGCCATCGATGCTTTCACGAGAGGTTCGTCGGCCTTGTCTGTATAATAAATACCGGTACGGTACTGTGAGCCTACATCATTTCCCTGCTTGTTGATACTGGTAGGATCGATGGTTGTATAAAACAGCTCCAGCAGCTTCTCCAGGCTTATCTGATCCGGGGCATATTCCACCCTCACCGTCTCTACAAATCCGGTCTTGTCTGTGGATACGGTTCGATAGTCGGGATGCTGACCTTTGCCGTTAGCATAGCCGACTTCGGTCTTTATCACCCCTCGGATTTGTTTGAGGAAATGCTCTGTACCCCAGAAGCATCCTCCGGCCAAATAGATCTCTTTCTTCATGTTCACCTCTTTCACTTTTTCCGATACATTTTCTTTCGTCTGCATAGCTTGGGTGCTCGCGATCAGAAGAGACAGAGTCCCAAGCAAGAGAATCAAAACACTTGCCTTTTTCATCTTATTTCTATTTTTATCATTATTCTTTTGGACTTCCGAATAGCATTGCACCAAAGCCGAGATATGCTATATCCTTGAGGATGAAATAATCCGTTATGATCACACCATCTCTTATCCTCCACATGCCGGGAGTAAAAATCAGAAAGCTGAGCGTAATGAGGAATATGGCCATTATCCCCAATCCGGCATACCGTCTTAGAGAATGAAATTTGAGCGATAGAAGTAGCAAGAGGGCTACCGCTATCTCTGTCAGACCGACTAAATTGGAAACGGCTTGTACACTGAGCAGATCATATACCCAAAAAGAGAATGGGTGATGCTCTATCAGAGGCTTAATGGCAGCCGCCTCTGTGGGAGTAAATTTGAATATGCCGATCCACAAAAGAATCAGGGCGGTACCGAAAAGGGCGATATAGTACCCGAGTCGAAATACTCCGCTGTCTGAGAGTAATTGCTTTTTTGTCTTCATCTTGTCAGTTCTTTTTCCAATCGCTTTGAGATTGCTTACTATAATCGGAAGCCCTAAAAAGGTCTTCTGCACTTATAGTCGGCAATATCTCGCAATCCTGACAAGAGGAAGCGGACTACGGGGTTATCTTTTTCTTAATACTATCCTTAAATGACTGTATTTCAGAATCTTCAAATTGTTCTTTTTTCTCTCCCCCTGCATATTTCTTAGTAAGCAAACGGTCTATTTGCTCTACTTTTTTGGCATAAGCGGCACAAAATTTACATATAGACAAGTGGGCATGCAGACGCACTCTCTTGACAAAAGAGAGCTTGCCGGCATTTTGCTGCTCAATCAATGCCGGAACGTGGCTGCACGGCATGATGAGAATATGGATCAGTTTGCTGAATAATGCTTTCATAATTGGTCGAACCAGTTTAATTCAATGCATTTTCTTAGCTGCATACGGCTGCGTTGAAGAATCTTCCACAAATTCGTTGTAGCTATATCCAACTCACGGCAGACTTCATTGGCTTTTTTCTCATTGATATAATAACGCTTTACTGTAATCTGCCACTGGGCAGGAAGGTGCTCGATACATTTTTCCAACGCATCGATCAATGCCCTCTGTGCATCCAAATCTTCGGAGACAAGAGACCACTCACTGAGGACAGAATGGTCCGTCCATGAACCTGACTGATCGAAGAAGTCCGACATACTGACCGTCTGAGGCTTGCGATATCTATCGCGGTAGAAATCCGCTATTTTGTTTTTCAGGATATGTTGTAGCCAGGTTAGCGGTGCGCTCTTACGCTCAAATGTATGATAAGCAGAAGAGGCAGATACAAAAACCTCTTGCACCAAATCCATCGCATCATCCTTATCTGCCACCATCGACAGAGCTTGATTTAGCAAAGGCTTGGAGTAAAGCTCTACCCATTCGTTTATCTCTTTGTTTTCCACTTTCATATATCGAGGTTGCCCATTTCGGTATCACAGGCAACGCTCTGTAAATTTAAGATTAAAACATCGAAAACGCCCGGATTGTTTGATTATTTTTCGGACTGAGGTCTTATAGCCTCTGTTTCAGGGATGTAGATGCTGCCGATAGCAAGGGTCTAAAGGGGGCTAAACCAAAGTATATAGTTTGGCTTTGTCAAAGTATATAGTTTGGTTCGACCAAAGTATATAGTTCGGTTGAACCAAACTATATAGTTTAGTTTGACCAAACTATATAGTTTGATCGGGGCATGTTTTTAGCTTGGGCAAACCGGGGTTTTAGGAGGCCGATGCATCACAGCATATAGAGCAGGAGGATGACGACCAGATTCAATGCTATAATAAGGCCAAACCCTCTCCACGTCCATTTGGTGGTCTCCGGCGTACTCCACACTTTCGTGTATGCAGCCTTCAGGATATTGTTGCTGGTCATGACCTGCATGGTGGCGATCAGTATCATTGTGGACGTAATCTCATAATGCCCCTGGAAGAGGTTCAGCAGGAAGGGGGTAATATCCGTGAACCCAACGATAAAGGAGAGTGTAGTCAATCCGGCCGATCCGAACTGCGTGATCATGAATTGCGTTAGTGCCGAGAAAACCAAATAAAGGATGGCAAAAACCAAAGCGACCTTAAACTCCAACGGATTATCGTTGGCAGCATCGAGCGTGTCGAGGGTTTTGGCCTTTTCCCCTTTTTTATAAAGAAGATAACCCACAGCAGCTGAGACAAGGAAGAGGAGCAAGAAATAATGCCATGAGCTGAGGGCAAGGCTTTGATTGAAGATAAAGAGCAGGATATATACGCGGAAATACATCATGGCGGAAGCGATAATGATGGATCCGGCATACATGCGAGGGCTGTGCTTGCCCTCCTTGCTTTGCTTGGCCAAAATGACTGTTGTGACCATACTGCTGTAAAGGCCTCCGAGCACTCCCGAAAGGATCAGACCGGCCTTGGGAAACATATACCGGCGAAGCAGGTAACTGAAGTACGATACCGCAGAAACCACAACAACGGCCAGCCAGATTCGATAAGGAGAGACGGGAAGCAAAGCCGAAATCTCCTGATCCGGCAGCATGGGTAAGACAATAAAGGCAATGATAATGAACTTGGCCAGTGTGATAAACTCATTCTCCCCTACCTGTGCACTGAAGTTCTGGAGGGGCTTTTTGATCTCGGCGAAGATCAAAACCACGACGAAAACAAGAAGAGCTATCCAAAGAGGACAACGCTCTATGACAAGGGGGAAGGTATAGACCAAAAGTCCCAGCATCACAGTCGTCAGTCCATACTGTCCCTCTTCGCGGATTCACATCACATAGAAGATCATCATGAAACAGGCAATGACGATAAAACCTATGAGAAACGGCCACATCTCCTCTTTCGATGGGAGCAGGAGGATATAGCCCAATAGGCCGAAAAAGGTGAAAGTGCGGTCTGTTCCGAAAATCCTCTTCTCCGTATTGGCCTTACTTTGCTTGTGCTGCTCCATCCCCATACTGAAGGAGAAAAGTATGACGAGCATGAAGTTGATAAACTCTTTCGGTATCGATTGCCAAAGTTCCATAGCGAGTGATCCAATTTTATTATTTCCAAAGGTATATAAATCCCTTATGCTATGGCATGGCGAAGCCTAAAGACAGACACTAATCCGTGTGAATTTGGAGCGACAGAGTCCTTTCATTGCTTGTTCAGATGATGGAGATCCGGAATGCGAGAGGGTGAATTCTTTTCGTCAAAGGGCCATTTTGCCTTAGACTATTCTCCTCCCTCTTTATGAAAAAGGGAAGGTTCTCCTACTGTAGTACAAGGCAGATTTCTGACCGTATTATCCCTACTCTCGTAAAATAAAAGGGCTCCGGCCAGATCAATTCTTATGCGGACTACAAAGTATTATTCCTTCTCATGTAAAATAAAAAGCCCTGCTCCCAAAAGGGAACAGGGCTACAAACAGTAAGAAATACAATAAGGTATTACATCCCTATGTATGGCTTAGTAGAAACGGGCACGGTTGTCTGTGACAGGCACCTGGTCAAGCATTTTGCGGAATGCACGGTACGCTGTCTGCTGACCGAGGGCACGACGTTTTTGAGCTACCTGAGCTTCTACACTCTGACCGGCAGCTTTTTCATTTTGCGTCAAAGGCTTTACTACCATCACGTAGTTGCGAGCAGCAAAAGGTTCGGACAGCTTAGTCAGCGGCGTAGACATGGAATATCCGGCCAATTCGGCTGCTTCACCTCCACGCGGAGAGTAGCTGATTCCCGCAAGCGTGTCGATTTTTGTGTTCATCGCAGAAGCATAGGCTTCGAGATTGTCCAGTTTCTTGGCTTTCAGATCAGCCACCAGTTTCTCGCCTTGCTTTTCGACACGCAGCTGATTAGCAATTTGCTCTTTGATCTTGTCCATAGGACGATAGCCGGAGGGGATCTGCTCTTTTACGGCAGCAATCACCAAATAATCGGTACCGCAACGGAAGATCTTTTCGTTTACCTCATCCTTCTCTGCTTTGAGAGCCCAGCTAACGATCTCACGAGAGGAGGGGATATTGCCTACGTGATCCGAGAATACCGTCACTTCGGCATTTTCCTCTATACTCAAGCCCTTGCTGCGTGCCTGTTCCGCGAGTTTGGAGAAAGGATTGCCGGAGTTCAACATCTCGTTCAGCTCTGCAAACTTTTTGTTGTATGTCTCATCAGAGAAGTTGGCATCTACTCCGATATAGGCAATTCTGTATTTTTCTACAGCCGGCTTGGGATTGAATGCTTTGGCCAGGAAAACGAACTTGTCCTGATTCATTTTGATCACTCTATTTACCGGAACGCTGAAAAGAGTATCGAGGCGTAGCTGCTGAGCCATAGCTTCTGTAATAGTACTATCCGGCATTTGGGTGAACTGATTGGGGAATGTCAATACACCCCCTACTTCGCGAGAGCTGGGATCTGCACTGAATGTACGAGCCGCAGCAGCGAAGTCACCGCCTGCATTGAGAGCATCGCAAAGGCTATCGGCCTTAGACAGATTGGCAGAGTCCAATGCTATGACAGCCATATTGAGCGACTCGAAGCCGGACTTTTTAGCCACTAATTTTACCAAAGAATAATGGTTATTCTCCAACATCGGCACATTAACCTCACCCGGTGTCGTGGTCTTGATAAATTCGGTGATGTTTGCACCAAGGTTCATACGATCGAGTTCTGCAGCAGTCAGGAAAGAGGGAGATACGAACTTATCCGAATAGTTGCGGGCAAGAGCTTCCATATCGCTTTGCTGTTGCATCTCGGTGCGTACCTTCTGCATCTCCACTTCTGCATTAGCCATGTCCTGAGCACTCGGTACTACTTGAGAACTAATATATTGGACGATGGTAGAGGGATATTTCTGCACGAAGAACTCTTTGTGCTCGTTATAGTATTTTTTGATCTCCTCGTCTGTTGCACGAATAGAAGTATCGCCAAGCACCGATATAGGAGCTTGTGCTACGGCTATTTCGCGACTGGGGACTCCCGCTTCGTATTTGGCGTCAATATCATTAATGGCATAAGATCGGGTTAGCAGGGCTCCCAACTTTTCCTGCATACGCGTATCTGCGATTTGCTTTTCCACGTTCTGCCACTCGCTTTGGATTTCGTACAAATAACCTTGCTGGTCGGCAGGGAGAGTTTTAATCTGTTTTTCGCTGATTTGATTGAGAAAATCGTTCACAGCAGCCTTGTCTGAACTATTGATGCCAAATTGAGAGAAAAACTGTTGGGCGAACATCGAGGGCTGAACACCATCGCCGATAATCAAAGCCAATAACTCCTCAGGGCTTACCGTAAGTCCCAACTTCTCAGCTTGCTGCTGGAGTACATAATCTTGTACATACTGCTGTGCCAGCTGATTGTTCAGAGAAGCACGCTGTTCGTCGGTGATCTTTGTTCCGTTGCGTTCGGCGCGTTTCTCCATCACTTTGAGACGCTGTTGATAATCGTAGATTTTGATTTTCTCTCCGTTAATGTCCAAGACTACTTCTTGACTCTGACGGAAGAAAGTAGATCCGGATCGGAGAAAGTCTCCGATAATAAAGGCAAAAAGAGCCAGACCCACCACTACGATGAGTAAACCGGCTTTACCCCTAATTTTCTCTAATGTCGCCATTTTGTTATTATGTTTTCTATTTATTATGCACTATTAAGAATGTGTTTATTAAGCCACAAAGATACAAACCGACTTCAAAATGCCAAGCCTTTCAATTGATTGTTTTTTAGTTCGATTGGTCGTCGATGGACATTTTTACCAGTTCGATCTTCGTAGAAGAGGATCTAAGAATAGTAAAAGTATAAGAGCCGATCTCCACGACTTCGTTGGTCATCGGGATGCTCTGATGGGTATTCAGAATAAATCCGGCCACGGTAAGGTAGTCGTCAGACTCAGGCAGGGACAAGCCAAAACGCTCGTTTACATCATCTATTTCCATACGACCGCTAAACAGATAGGTATGGGGAGCGAGCTGTTTGGCTATGATCTTGCGCGTGTCATGTTCGTCCTCTATGTCACCGAAAATCTCTTCTACCAGATCCTCCAAAGTGACCATCCCGGCCGTGCCTCCCAGTTCGTCGATGACGATCGCAATGCTCTTCTTGCGCTGCATGAGTAGGCGCATCAGTTTATTGGCATACATACTTTCGGGTACGAAGACAGTAGTATTGATACGCTTCTGCCAGTCCTGCCCACGAAACATTTCGCTCGAATGAATATATCCCACTACGTCGTCGATATTCTGCCTGTAAATGATGATCTTGGAGAGACCTGTATCAATAAAAGTTTTTTTGAGTACCTCGATGTCCGTTTGAAGTTCACATGCGATCATTTCGTTGCGCGGAATCATGCAGTCACGTACCTGAATACCGGAAAAATCCAAAGCATTCTGGATGATTTTCACTTCGGTAGTCAAGTCGTTCTGTTCGTTTTCTCCGGACATGTTTTCAGCCAAATAATGATCGAGGTCTACACGCCCCAACCCTACTGTTGTAGGCACATAATTCTTGTCTACCAGACGAATAAAAGAGCGAGATAAACCGGTGAAGAGTTTAGACAGAGGATAAAGCAGATAATAGATGGCCACGATAGGGAGAGCAAATACCCTCATCATCATATTGGCATTGGTCTTGAAAATGGCTTTGGGTAGAAATTCCCCGGTAAACAGTATGACGATAGTGGATAAGACAGATTGGAGAATGACGATCATAGCATCGTTATCAATCCATTGTGTCAAAGGTGCAGCCAGCAATCCTGCCATCAGCAGACCATAGACCACCAAAACGATATTATTACCTACAAGAAGGGTGGTCACCAGTTGGTCAGGATGTCGATACAGCAAGTTCAATGCTCTGCCCGTGAGATCGCCTTTATTCCTGTCCAACTCAAGACGCAGTTTGTCCGAAGAAAGGAACGCAATCTCAGCACCGGAAAAAAAGCCGGAGAGTAAAAGTGTAATCAGTATGTACAGGTAATTCATTTTTGCTCTTTGGTGGTTGGAGAGGCCGATGGTCTCGGCATGAAAGGAGAAGTGGTAGGCCTTGCCGTCCGATCTCCTCTATGAATCGGTATAGTGTCGGCAGATTTGTCCTCCTCTTCACTCACATAGTAGTCACCGGAATGATTGAATATGGTGTACTCACCCATATCTTGAGTTGCGGTGAAAGATGTTCCTCGGAGTATTTTGTCGGGGCTTTGAATGTAGACCGTATCATCGGAATAAACGATGGCGTTCTTCTTATCCCATATAAATCGGGGGGAATGGAAGTTCTCATCATTCATATTGCGGATATGCGCATGACCAATGAGAATAAAGCGATCATCATCGATCATATAATAGGCAGTATCCGCCACGATAGTGGCTAAGATGTGATTCAGGGTGTCGAAGCGTTCTACATAGATCCCATGGGGAAATAGCCAGTGAGGTTTTTCACCCCTGTCATATATGAACCAATCTTTGGTTTTCATCCTGAACTGTACCAATCCGGAATCGGATATTAACGTATTGACATCAGTCGTGTGCATCGAATAGGCCGAATCCAGATTCAGATCATGTTTGACTACTTCCGTTTTACCCCTCCGGCAAGCAGCGAAAGATAAGAAACAGAAAAACACAACGACTGCTTCCAACAGAAGCAGTGTTGTGTTCTTGATAGTTGTTATTCGTTGGCCGGGGTCCATGCGCAAACGAATTTGCGTACCGGAATGGAATTAGCGAATGACAGTAGATTCGCCGATCCATCCTCCGACAAAGAGGCTCTTACCTTTTTCCAAATCCGGATGCATAAACACATCGGCCGGTGAAGGGAAGTTGCGGCTATACTGACTGATCAGACGATTGGCTCTGGGAGCACAAGAAGGATCGATACTCTTGGCACGCTGGAGCTTGTCCACTGCCAAGAAATATACACAGCGTGCCTTGATGGCATCACCGGGGAAGACAGTATTGGCCGTTGCTGCATACATCTGGGCAATCAGGATAAGAGCATCGCCCATCGCAGGATCTTCGGCAAGAGCTTTGTTACAATACGAACGTGCCGTAGAGTAACTACCCTGCTTCATGGCCAAGAGACCCAACGTATAGTTGCAGGCTGCACGGTCTTTGGCATTCTTACTCAGTTCGATAGCCTTTTGGAGATAGTCACTGGCCTCATTATATCGATTTCCTTCCATTGCTTCTTTGGCAAGACCCATAGCTGCTATAGCTGAGGGCTGTACGGCAAAGAGGTATTTATTGGCTTGGAAATAAAGTGGGTGAGTCTCACAATCAGAAGCATGGAACATACCGAGCATATTCTTCAAGAAAGTCGTATCCGTCTTGTTCTCCTCCAGCTTATCACCATACATTTTCACCAAAGTATTACAGTCTGCAAGACCACTCTGAGCAAAGAGTTCGTCGATCTGGGTCTTGAGCGGCTGAATAAATTCTTTGCCCTGCTCATCCACTACCTCCAACTGCTTTTCCATAGCCTGGGATGCAAACGTATAATCCTTAATATAGGTTTCATGCCATGCCTCATTTCTGATGGCTTTGTTCAGAGAAGAGTAGGCATAATAGAATAAAGCACGAGGCGTAGCATTCTCTCCATGCTGATCGATGGTCGGCTTGATCCATTCATAAACCTTGTCATAATCCGTTTTATCGCCCATGTATTGCATGTAGTCCGACACCTTGCTGGCCATTATATAGTCCGTTCCATACTTGGGATCCTCTCCGAAGTATTTGGCGCGGTCATCATACAGCTTTAGAATTTTATCGATGATCTGCTGACGTTTGGCCGGATCCTGTTCGTTTTGTAAGCGCCATTCGCTAATCTTCACACCGTAGATATAGATATTCTTCGTGGAAGCCGGGCACTCCTCATAGGCTTTCTCCCAAAAATCGTAAGCGTCCTTGTAATTACCCGTTTTCGCATAAGAGGTAAAGAGACTTATGTTTTGGCGACAGCGGATACTGTCTTCTCCACTACCGAATGGGGTATTTGTTTGGGCTCCGGTTTGAGCAAAAGCAGTGCTTGCGGTAAAAAGCAATGCTGCCGTTGCAAACAAATTTCTTGCGTTCATTTTCTTCTTTATTCTTTTAATGTCCAACATTTTTCCTTCTATTAGTTCAGTTTCAGCTTTTTAAACCATGACTCGTTGAACGTGAGGCCGAAGGTCAATTTCAGAGCATTTTCTTTGATCATACCCTCCTTCGGGATCAACCGGTCATATTCAAGAGAGACATTTACGAACGAACGTCTGTCATTGAGCGGGATTCCTATACCGAATACAGCACCTACGATATGGTATCCTTGATACACACCGCCTTTAGTCGGCACTTTCAGGTAAGAATTTTCACCATGTACACCGAAGCGATAGCGAACTTTAGGCCACATCCCAACGGCATTTATATCCGGTATGATCTCTCCGCCGAGAGATACCCGTATTCTATCTTGGAATTTGCAATCGGATTTATAAAACTTCTCACCTTTCCATTTACTATATTGGACGTCTGCTCCTAAGAGAAGTTTATCTTTCTTTTCATAAGAAAAACCTATACCCAATGTGTGAGGCAGGGTATAGTAGTCCGTGCCTTTGATATATTCTTGCGTTTCGCTCTCCACTACTACACCGTTCTGAACCTGATTCTTAATCTGAGTCAGCTCGCTATGCATCTTCACCCGTGGAGAATAGACGGCACCGATAACGAGCGAACGATCTGCTTTGAGAGGAAGATGATACTGCACACCGAAGTCGAACTTGGCAGCCTTCAAATACAGTGTCGAGAGATGTACGGGATTGTAAGGAGCCTCCGTGGAGAAGATAACCTGCCTGCTGTGAGTGAATCGTCCAAAAAGGAATGAAGCATTGGCTCCTATTGAGAAGTTTTTGAACGGAGTTGCACCTATACCGACATAGAGGTCGTTCAGATTGCCTGTTCCCAGATATTTACGGGTGTACTGGACGCTACCTCCTTCTACTTGATCAACGGATCCGAACTGGTACCCGGATGCAGAGTAAGGAAGCACTCCTGCACTCATAGCAATGGATTTGGAAATAGGGAAAAGCATGGCGAAATACTCAATGTTTCCCATTTTCCTATTGTCCTTTTTTCCGTTCTCGGCATACCATGTAATTCCGGTAGATGCACCGAAATCGAAGATAAATGTCATTGAATCCACGGCCGAATATGAAGCAGGATTCACGGCATTGACATATGTGCCCTGACGCAGACCTACGCCGAGTCCTCCCATGGAATGTCCACTAATAGTCGTCCGTTCTCCGAGACGACCAAGACCAAAACGAGTGTAAGGCGACTCGGTAAAGTTGTTGTTCTGAGCCTGTATACCGTCTGCTGCAAATAGCAACCCAATGATCAGGGTACACCACCGAAGCGACGCATACAAACCCTTATAATCTTTATACATTATATTCTAAAATTCTATTTAGGCCCAAAAGTACTAAATCGGGATGAATTAGTATTCTGCTTTTTATAATCTGTGCCAAATAGTTGGCATCTCCTCCGGTCAGTATAACGGTAGACTGCCCTTCTTTAGCGTGCAGATCGTCAATATATCTGTCAATCTCCCCTGCCAGTCCATGAATTACTCCGGCCGCGATAGCTTCTTCGGTCGAGGAGCCATACTCGGCTATTTTCGGAGAGATCCCGGAAGGATCGATCAAGGGAAGCCTCCCTGTAAAGTGGTGAAGAGCCTTGAAGCGCAAGTGGAGACCGGGCGATATATTGCCACCGAGATAGATCCCTTCAGCAGATACTCGTTCATAGGTGATAGCCGTACCGGCATCGATCACCAGCAATTCAGTATTCGGATAGAGACTATAGGCTCCTACCACCGCAGCCAGCCGGTCGGCACCCAAAGTGCGGCGATCGTATTGCAGGCGAATGGGTACGGGTGTCTCAGCTCCCATAATTAAGGAAGCAGCTGCACAGCCTCTCACAATGGCTTCGGCATCTTCGTCAGGAAACCCCACGGATGAGTAGATAGCTTTATCGAAACGGTGGGGAGCGATGAGGGGTACGAGTGCCTGTCCGGCTTTTCCCTGCAGGAAGGAAATGCTCTCTATGCTGTTATTTCGGACGAAAGCAACCTTACAGGCAGAATTGCCTTGATCGACGATCAGATTGAAGGACATGGCTTTTTGGAGGGAGATCGGAATTATTCTGATTACTCAGATTGCTAATAGCGGATGGTGTGCGACTCGCCATGCAATAGATCCATGAGGAGGAGACGGCCGCTGAGAGTTTCTTCGGTGGGCCGTCCTAAGAGGATTTTGATGGCTTCGGCCGCCATCATAGCCCCAACGGCACCGGGCAAGGCTCCGATAACGGCGGGAGGTACTTCCTCGGAAGCGGCTTCGCCAGAGGGAAAAAGATCCGAATAACGCACCGGATGGCCATAACCGAAGACAGTGGATTGTCCACTCCACCCGGCAATGCTGCCATACACCCAAGGGATTCCGAGTGCAAGAGAAGTACGATCTATCAAGTAGCGCGTCGCGGCGTTGTCCGAAGCATCGATAATAAGGTTGCACTCGCCGGCCAACATCTCGGCATTCAGCTCTGTAAATCTTTCGGTGAAGGCTTCCAATCGGCAATCGCTATTCATCGCCTGCAAACGAGCTACAGCCATAATGGCTTTAGGCTGTTCCAAATCGGCTTCGGAATAGAGCACTTGACGCTGGAGATTGCTGATGCCGACACGATCATCATCGACAACGCTGATATGCCCCACACCTGCAGCACAGAGATATTGCAGGACCGGGCAACCAAGGCCTCCGGCCCCTATGACAAGGACATGCGAGCTACCTAATCGCTGCTGTCCGTCGGCTCCCACTTCGAGAAGAGCCGTTTGACGAGCGTAACGTTCGGAAAAGTTTTGTTTCATAACCAAATGAATCGGACGGAGGAAACGCCGGAGGGAAAAACCATTGTGCAGGCTTTCCCTCCAAGCTTTCAAACCATTCTCTATCAATGATCGTAAGAAAGGAAAGAATAGATCGTCATTTGTTTTGTGCGATGACTATTCAGCCCAAAGAGCAGCCAAATGGCAAATCGTGTCCACCGCCCGTTGCATGGAATCGAGCGAGCAGTATTCGAACTTGCCGTGGAAGTTCATCCCACCGGCAAATATATTCGGGCACGGGAGTCCCATATAAGAGAGTCTGGCTCCGTCCGTACCGCCACGAATAGGCTGTACCTTGGCCGTCACACCGGCAAGCTTCATGGCAGCGATGGCTTTTTCGATAATCTCAGGATGAGGCTCCACCATCTCCCGCATATTGTAATACTGGTCTTTGAGTTCGAGCGATACGATGTCGGAGCCGTATTTGCGGTTGATGTAGGCTACGGCAGCCTTGATCAGCTCTTTTTTCTCTTCAAAGAGTTTGCGATCATGATCGCGAATGATATAAGACACCGACGCTTTCTCTACCGAACCGTTGATGCCGATAAGGTGGAAAAATCCTTCGTAGCCGGCAGTAGCCTCCGGTCGCATGGCCTCGGGCAGAAGAGCATGCAGATCGCACACCACTTGCAGCGAATTGATCATCTTGCCCTTGGCATAGCCGGGATGGATATTGCGGCCGTTTACGGTCAGTTTGGCCGAAGCAGCATTGAAGTTCTCATACTCCAGCTCTCCTTCTATACTGCCGTCCATCGTGTAGGCGAACTTGGCACCGAACCGCTCGACATTGAAGTGATCCACCCCCCGACCGATTTCCTCGTCGGGAGTAAATCCGATGCGAATCTTGCCATGCTTGATTTCGGGGTGTGCAAGCAGATACTCCGCAGCCGTCATGATTTCGGCCACACCGGCTTTGTCGTCGGCACCGAGCAGGGTAGTACCGTCCGTAGTGATCAGTGTATGTCCTTTGAAGAACGCCAACTCGGGGAAATCCGCCACACGCATTGTCAGTTCCTCGTTCAGACGGATGTCGCCGCCGTGATAGTTCTCGATGATTTGTGGCTTCACGTCCTTGCCGCTCATGTCGGGAGCCGTATCCACGTGCGCAATGAATCCGATCACGGGCGCATGCTCACAGCCCGGAGTGGCAGGGATGCTGCCCATGACATAGCCGTACTCGTCCATTTCGACCTCGGACAGGCCGAGGGCTTTCATCTCTTCTGCCAAATGACGCAGCAGCACCAACTGCTTGTCTGTGGAGGGGAAAGAGGTGGAGGATTCGTCGCTCTGCGTATCGAAGCCTACATATTGGAGAAATCTTTCTTTCAGTTTCATATTCTTTGTTTCGTTGTTATGCTTCGTGTTTCTTGCCTCTGACGCTATCGACGATGAAATAGAGGATGATCAGCGCATACATGCCGATGGCCAACCATTCGGCACCTGCCATGGCATGCCATTCTTCGGCAAAAGCATCGAACTCCATGTATTTGAGGATAGCACTTACCACTCCCATCAAAGCTCCTCCGGCGATGAATCCGGAAGCGATGAGCGTACCGCGCTCCTTGCGGAATTTATTGACAGAGGCATCCTTCGAGCGAGTGCTGACGAACCAGCTGATGAGTCCGCCGATGAGGAGAGGCGTATTCAGTTGCAGCGGGATGAACATACCCAGGGCGAAAGGCAGGGCCGGCACGCCTATACTCGTCAGGATCAAAGCCAATATAGCCCCTACGCCGTAGAGAATCCAAGGCGTTTCGCCGCCTTCCATCAGCGGCTTGATCACGGCTGCCATGGCGTTGGCTTGCGGAGCCACGAGAGCCTGATCGCCGGTAAAGCCATAAGTTTTGTTCAGGATCATCATCACACCGGCTACGGTGACCGATGCCACCAGAACGCCGAGGAACTTCCACTTCTCCTGATTCTTCGGCGTGGTGCCGAGCCAGTAGCCGATCTTCAGGTCGGTGATAAATCCGCCGGCCGTGGACAAGGCCGTACACACCACACCGCCGATAATCATCGCAGCCGTCATGCCCGGCTTGCCGCTTACGCCCACTCCGACGAGAACCACGGAGGTCAGCAGCAGCGTCATCAGAGTCATGCCCGATACGGGGTTGCTACCCACGATGGCGATGGCATTGGCAGCCACAGTGGTAAAGAGGAAGGTAATGACGAATACGATCAGCAGGGATACCAGCGTATGCCCCCAGTTGAACAGCACGTTGAACTGGAAGAAAAGCATCGTCACCACCAAAGCGACGATGACGCCCAGCGTGATGAACTTCATCGAGAGATCGCGCTGCGTGCGCGGCTCTTCGATGGCACTCGTTCGCTTGCCGGTCAATTCCCTACCGGCCAACTTGACGGCCTGACCGATAATGCCCGACGAGCGCAGGATCCCGATGATACCCGCCATGGCGATACCTCCGATACCGAGAGGACGTGCATAGACGGCAAAAATATCCTCCGGACTCATCCGGCCGATAGTCAGCGACACACCGTCGCCCACGGCCTGAGTCATACCAGGGGCGAAGTAGCCGATAAGGGGCACGATAACGAACCAAACGAGAAACGAGCCGGCACAGATGATCGTGGCATAAGGCAGACCGATGATATAGCCCAGACCGAGGACGGCAGCACCGGTATTGACCTTAAAGACCAGCTTGTACTTCTCGGCCAGTACGGCTCCCCAGCCGGCCAGCCGGGTGGAAACGTTCTCCGTCCACCAGCCGAAGGTGCCCACGATGAAGTCGTACAGACCGCCCACGAGCCCGCTGGCCACCAGTAGCTTCATCTGCTTGCCCGCGTTCTCTCCCGTGACCAGCACTTCCGTCGTAGCCGTGGCTTCGGGGAAGGGATACTTGCCGTGCATGTCCTTGACGAAGTATTTGCGGAAAGGGATCAACAGCAGGATGCCGAGACAGCCGCCGATGAACGAGGAGAGGAAAATCTGCAGGAAACTGGCTTCGAGACCCAGAATGTAGAGAGCAGGAAGCGTAAAGATGGCACCGGCAACGATGACGCCCGAACAGGCTCCGATGGACTGAATGATCACATTCTGCCCCAGCATATTCCGGCGTCCCGTGATCGTGCCGATACCCACGGCCAGAATAGCGATCGGGATGGCAGCTTCGAATACCTGTCCCACTTTCAGCCCCAAATAGGCTGCCGCAGCGGAGAAGATAACCGTCATCACCAAACCCAGCAGGACGGAATAGGAGGTAATCTCGCGCGGCGTACTGCCGGCAGGCATCACCGGCTTGTACTCTTCGCCCGGCTTTAGCTCCCGATATGCATTTTCGGGCAGCTTGCTCGTTGTCTGTTTGTTTTCCATATAATATATGTGTTTGATTGGATTGCTCTTTGTATCGCCCTCCCGTCGCAACAGGGAGCCGAAGGGTCGTACCGAAACGAAACGCCCAAATATATACAACTTCCGTTGAAAATCAGCCCTTTCGATCGGGCACGAAGTCCGATCTTCCTCGACTGCATATCCGTACAATGCGCTTCGGATTCGATCGACTACAGACCGCCGCCTCCGCTGCCCTGCTCACTGCTGCCTCCTGTCGTATCGTCATCGGGCTGGGACGGGGGGAGGGACGGAAGGTCGAGCAGCTCGATCGCAGTATTCGAAGAAGAGGAAGAGGACGGTTTTTTCTTCGCTTTGTAGGGAACCAGCGTGATCATATCATCCTTCTTGCCGAGGCAGTACCAGCGGCGTTCGGCCGGATGGAGGATACGCGTGCCGGCAAAAAATTCATAGTCCTGCTGCCCGGCAGGTAATGGCCAACCGAGATCGGAAGCAAGACTGCGCAATACGGCTCGCTTCGCTTGGATCGACTTCGTTCCGATGGAAGCACGAAGAGCAAAGAGCGTTTTCATCTTGGCCACTCGCTCATTGTGACGACCCACAAATCCCTCTAACGGCTTATCCGGATGCAGGACAAGCAAGGCTCCTATGATTTCAAAAAGTCGGCTGTAGTGCAGCTTTATCCTATGGCGCACTTCCCGGTTGTTGATGACGGGACGTTCGCCCTCCGTATTGTCTCTCAGGTCGAACAGCTGATCGAATGCCTTATTTGCCTCATCCATCTTATCAATCCAAGCCGTTACCTTTACGGTCTGCACATCGGAAGCATATTTATCGCTTCGCAATACCTCCACCAGCTTGTACATCAGCTCGGTTTCGTTCCGATAGCTCTTTCTATTCAGGTTGCGATAGGGTTTGAGCAGAATAATCAGACGCCTTGCCGCTTCGCGATGGCTTTCTTCAGGCCGATAGGTCTCACCCTGTATGCAGCCCATAAAATTCCGAAATGCTTCGCCACGAACGGCATCGAGAGCAGCTACTTTGGCTGAGTATTCGCTTGCCTTGTTCATGGCAATACCTTTTTTGAAAACAGCCAATACCTTATCCAGCTCATCCAAAGTAGGAATAATCTCATTTTTGCCAAGAGTACGGGCATCTTTGACCTCATCAATCATAAAATTGAGAAGCTCGGCATTATGAAAGGCAGTAATCTGTATGGATTCGATCATATCTGAAAAAGTTTTTGAGAATAACAATATCGTTTACTCTGATAAAGATAGTATATATTTTTGTTACGGAAAGAAAACCAATACAAAATATACATTTTTCATCCTTTACTCTATCTGATGGTAATCGTACGGTCATGATAACGGGTGTATAGAGGCATTTTCTTGTCAATCATGTATATTGGAGTAAAGATCAATAGAGGCATCTATCGACTTTTGCGTCAAATTTTCTTGTTACTGTTCGGCAACAGTCATTTTATGCACAGGGATTTATTGTTGTGAGTTTATATTTGAGAATTATTCCATCGAAATTCTTTGTTGCAGGCTTGCAACATATCTATTTTACAGGAAAATTCCTTTATGCAAGATGCAGCAATGAATTTTTTCCAAGAAATCGGTATTTTCAGGTTGCAATGAAGAATTTATTCTATTAAATTCCTATTTGCAGATCTGATTCTATAAATTTTTCCTTGTAAATTTTACTTTACATGGCTGTGACAAAGAATTTTTTCGATGAAATCACTCGCCGAAAAGAAAAACAGTATCGAAACTCAGGAAAATCTTCAATATGATCCCCGGTTCCTATACCGAATCAAGAATATCAGTAGCGAAAGAAGACTGTAGCGATCAGTTCACGACCGCGAATGGGGATACCGGTGGAAAAAGCGTTATACTCCGTCAGCTGACGGATAAGATACGTACGACGATCGAATAGATTGCGCATCGAAACGGTTACTTCCCAAATCTTATTGATACTATAGCGAGCTTCGCAGTCGAAGAATACATCCTCATGCACATGCCCCGGCTCCAATGTCGTGGCATTATACTCGCCGGCCATGCGCATCGTCAGACGGGGGATCGGCAGGAAGGTCAGATTGGCCGCATGCCGGTAGTGGGGCAACCAACGATGGGCGTTGGCTCCCGTCTCCATCCATGAATAATTCGCCGCGAGGTTGTAGGAAGCGGAAAGTCTCCCACCCCACCGCTTGCTCAGCGTAAGCTCGGCGGAGAGGCTGTTGCCACGTCCGCCGATGAGGTGTCCGGACTGTTTCAGCAGCGATTCCGAACGGCTATACTTCACATTCAGCACCGCATTGGCCTTGACGGGGAAGAAAAATTTGCTCAGACGCATATCGGCGAAAAAAGCATCAAGATCATGCCAATAGCGTTCGTAACGGATGATATTACGTTCCTCTGAGTAGTCGAAATGCGGCAATTCGTTGGAGCGGCTGCGCGAATACCCCGCTTTCAGATGCAAGTAGAAGAGGTGTAGCACATCGCCATAATCGACCGAAAAGTTTGCCCCCGAATATCGCCTCTCGCTCATGAAGCCCGAAGGAAGCAGATAGGTGCGGTAGTCCCTGCGCGTATAGCCGGAGCGAAATCCCTCCAGACCGCCATACGAATGACCGTGGCGGACGGAAGCGTTCAGTTTCCATGCCGCCCCCAACTCCCAATGCAGGGAGAGAGCCGGCGAAAAGGTGGCGCGACTCGCCTGTCGCCGTCCCTCCTCGGACTCATCGTTCAAGGTGAAGAGATGCCACGCGACAGGCAGGTCCAGACGGTGATAGGTGCGGCCGAAACGATAGGAAAACGAAGGTGTCTCGCTCAGCTCCCAATGGCCGGCACGGTAGCCGTAAGTGCCGCCGAAGCCCTCCACTTCGGGCTGTGAGAGCGAGGAGCGGTAATCGACCTGTCCCCCTCGGTAGCCCATCGTCGTGGTCGAATGCAGTGCCACGCGGCCGAAATGGAAATCGGATTCGAGGCCGTTGCGCGTGACCCAATCGCGCATCCGCACGTCGGGATCCATTTGCAAAGTCCCCGTTGCCGGCTCGCTCAGCAGCATATTTTCATCCCGAGCCATATACTTGCCGAAGGAAAAGAGACGATAGCTGCGCCGGTCGTCTTTCAGCACCGCCGTCAGATTGTTTTGCATGATGCGGGGGAGCGACTTGCCCGTCTGCAAGTAGTCGGCCGTATTCGTAGCCAGCCGCACCTCCTCCCGATCAGAACCGAGGGTGAGCTTCAGATCGTCTTTCAGATAGAATCGGGAAGCATTGTTCTCGAACGAGAAGTCGGCTTGCGCACTGCGAGCCTTGTTCTTCGTATAGCGATCCTCCCGAACGGATACCTCCTGCGGCGTACTCAGATTATAGGTCTGCTCCTGCAGGATCGTCTGCTCCCGTCTGTCGGTCAGCAGCGAGGCATTGGCCGTAAGGGTCATATCCGCCCCCAAAGGGATCGCCGTACTGAAGCTCCCCGTCCCCGACCGATTCATCAGATAGCGACTTTGGCTCATGGGCAGAGAGCGAAAGCCGGCATGGGTCAGCACCTCTTCGCGATCGGATGCGTTGTACATGATGCCGTCTATATCCAAGAGCCGGATGGCCTCTTCGTTCACGGAGTGGCCCGTATTGTTGCCCTTGACCGTGAGCAGGGCTTGCACCTTCCGGCTTATCTGCATCCCGAAGAGGCGACCTGTCCACAGCTCGGAGAAGCCCCCTCCGGCCGTTACCTCTCCGAAGGGACGCATCTTGAAGCGTTCTTTGAGTTTGATGTTGAGTGCAGCCCTTTTCTCCGGCAACGTCTCCCGTAGCGTCTTGATATGCTGATGCCCCTCCAATACCTCCACGGTTTTCACCGCCTCTTGAGGCATGTTTTGGGATGCCAGATTGTAGCGACCTTGCAGCATGTCCACGCCTTCGATATACATGTGCGTGATAGGCTCGCCCTGATATTTGATGAGACCGTTGGCCGAGACCTCTATACCCGGCAACTTGCGCAGCAGATCGGCCAGATAGCGATCGTCCGGCCCCACGAAAGCCGCTGCCGAATAGGCAATCGTATCTCCCAGCTTGCGTACCGGCTCGGCACGCACCACCACCTCCTTCAGCTTGACGTCGGCCGGCACCAAAGCAAAAAGCAGGGAAGAGACAGCCGCATCGATGGCTTTGCTCATCTTCCTGTACCCCATATGCCTTACGCTCAGGAGTTTTCCACCGGCTTTTTTCTCCAGAGAGAACGAGCCGTCGGCTTTCGAAAGGACGAAGGCAAGCGGCTTGCCGGAGGCATCCAAGAGCTGGCACACAGCTCCGGCAAGAGGCTCGCGACTCTCGGCATCTATCACACGACCGGCAAGCATTTGCCCGGCCGCCCCCTGAGCAGCGACAGGCAACAAACCCGCCAAGCACAGCCACAAACCCACCAAAATCGAAGAGACGGCCCTATTCATCATTCTCTACTCCTTCTCCAAGGGATTGTACGGCAACGGTCTCACAAATGAGAAGTCTGCCGGCATGGGCGAAGAGACATTGAACGAAGAGTTTGTCAGTGCTTCCGCATAGTTTTCGTGTGCAGCACGAATAGTCTTTCGAGCATTTTGTCTTGACATCACCGTCGTATGGACTTGCTTCTTTAGGAAAAGAAAGGACGGAAAAGTTATCTCTTGCTGCCCGTTTATTTCAAAGATGTATTCCCCGTCATCCGAACGAATGTCAAGAATCAAGCCCGGCAATCCTCGAAAAATGTACGGCCCGTCCGAAAGGGCAATATCCTCGGCATACCAAGCCGTATAATCCCGTCCGCTGTGGTGGCAGGTGGCCTTTCGACAGGCATATCCCATGATCTCTTTGGTCTCATCCCCTATATTCCATCGGAATAATGGCGATGGACAACTGTATTCGAACGTTCCGACCAAAGGGACTTCCTCTTGATGATAATCCTCTCCGACGGGATATCCCTTGAGAACAGGTCTTCTCCACTCCACCTTCTGCATATACCCGTAGCATTTGGAGAAAACCTCCATCGAGGAGCCATTCCTACGAGCGATGGCATCATTTATGGAGTCCGAAGCAAATCCATAGAAGTCTTTGAAACAGCTTCCTTTTTCTCCGACTTCCAACACACACTGTGCTTCAGTCTTTTTATCCCGTTTTAAAGTGTCCGCCAAAAAAGTTACTTTATAGAAAAATCGTCTCTTAGCAATATCTACAATCTTTTTGGGCACAGTATCTACCGGCATAGCCTCTGCTCCTGAGACTTGTGGCATCTGCGCGAAAGCAAAACTCGACAGAAGCAATAAGAATATGATAAATGAAATTTTTTTCATAAAAGCAAAAAAAGCACCTATTTCTAGTTTTCCAGAAATAGGTACTATGAAAGTTGATGATTAGATGAATTATTTGGGATCAAGTTCTGCCAAGTCACATAGGCTTTGATAGTAAAGAGCCATATTTCCCAAAGTTTCAGGAGAATAAATAGTTGGAACCAAATAAACACGACAAGTCGTTATTATCCATACATACCCAGGAGGGGGAGGAGGAAGAATACCTCTCTCAGAGGAGTCTAACTTTCCAACGCCTTCTAAATTAGCGACTTCACTCTGTTTTTCTTCAGCAGCATCAACAGCAGTCAATCCCATTGATAGGGCGATTAACATTGTCAAAAATACTTTTTTCATTGTGATTGTTTTTTTAAATATCGACACAAAGGTATATATTTTTGTTGTTTTATTAAACACTTCATTCTTTCTCCAAGGGATTGTACGGCAAATTTCTGATGCGTTGAGCATCTTCCGGATTCTTAAACCTGATTCTTCCCTGATTGATAATGGTCTCGGTATAATTCTCCGAAATGTTTCGAACGATCTTGCGCACTTCTTCGCGCGAACGCCTTTGCACTTTTTTATTGTACAGATATATAGGTGAGGAGAAAGTAATCTCCTGCATACCATTCAACTCGAATGCATATTCCCCATCCTCCGAAGCGATGGCTACAATCAGGCCCGGCAATCCTCGAAAAATGTACGGCCCATCCGAGAGGGCAATATCCTCGGCATACCAAGCCGTATAATCCCGTCCGCTGTGGTGGCAGGTGGCCTTTCGACAGGTATATCCCATGATCTCTTCGGTCTCTTCACCGATCTGCCAATCGAAAGATGGCGACGGACATTGATACTCATACCGACCTGTCAATGGCACCTCTTGTTGATGGCGGTCCGCTCCTTCAGGATACCCTTTCAGCAGGACTATTCTCCACTTTACCTTTTTCATCAAGCCGGCACCCTCTGTGAATAGCTCCATCATCGAACCTTTTCGTCGGGTAACGGCATCGCACAAAGAATCCCAGGCCAACTGATACAAATCCATGAAGCTACTACCGCGCCGCCCGATCTCCAACACACACTGCGCCTCGGTTTTCTTTTCTCGGTTCAGGGTATCTTCAACAAAAACCATCTTATAAAAGAACCGCCGTTGAGCATAATCCTCTATTTTCTTAGACACAGTATCCATACGCACTCCTCTCATATCACTGATTCGTGGCATTCCCACTTGCGCCATACCGAAAGAGGATAAAACACAAAAGAGGATTACCGGCGATAATATCTTTTTCATAAGCAGAGTTGTTAATGATTGAGAATGAACAAAGTTAACAAAATCCACTCGGCATTTTCCGGTTATCAAACACAACGTAGTGACCACCCCCAATCCGTGCAAGATTCTCTTCCTCGAATAATCATTCAAAAAAACTATCATGAATATATATCGAGATAAAAGGAGTTTTTATGAGTCGACCAAATATTTGGATTGTGATTATCTTTGCATCGCTGTACTATAATGTACATCAACAACCCTTTTTAAACCACCTACCAATTATGCGCACTCTTGGTATTTTTTTGTTCGTTTCTTATTTTGTTTTGCTTTTTACCTCTTGTCGCTCCCAAAGAGAAAAGGTCGTTTATCTGCAAGATATTCAAACTTTTAATCGGGAGATTATCGCCAAACCATATGACGTAAAAATTGAGAAAGATGACGTGCTGAACATCCTTGTCAGCAGTATGGATCCAGAACTTTCAACGCCTTACAATCAAGTGCTGACTACACGAGCATTGGCCAGAAACGGCTACGGAGCCAATACAAATGAGGGATTCTTAGTCGATTCGAAAGGATATATCAATTATCCGATTTTAGGACAAATCTATGTAGAGGGTCTTACTCGTACCGAACTGGAGAAAGAGATCCAGAAGAGAATTATTTCCAGTGGATTCATTAAAGACCCGACAGTGACCGTACAGCTCCAAAACTTCAAGGTATCCGTCTTAGGAGAGGTAAATCATCCGGGGTCGATGTCTGTAAAGGGAGAACGAATAACTCTTTTGGAAGCTATTGGACTAGCCGGAGACCTGACAATCTATGGCCGTCGCGATAGGGTTTTTGTGATCAGAGAAACCAATGGTCATCGCGAGGTTTTCCTGGCGGATCTCAGGAAGGCGGACTTGCTGACAAGCCCGGTGTATTATCTCCATCAAAACGATGTCATTTACGTAGAGCCGAACAGCAAGAAAACACAGATGAGCGAAATCAATCAGAACAATAATGTGAATGTATGGCTCGGGGTAACATCCACGCTCGTATCCATTTCCACGCTTACGATTACCATAATAGATAAGTCTAAATAATTTAAACCGAGAATTAGAATGAACTTGAACGAAGACCCTCAAAACACATTTACCCAGCAAGGCAGATCCTATATTTCCGATACGGAAGACTCCACAATCTTTTCTTTAGAAGAGTTTTTTCTTGGTCTCCTTGCATCTTGGAGATGGATTGTAGCGAGTGTATTGGTCTGTTTACTCATTGCCTATATATACATCCAACGCCAGCCCCCAATATACAATGCACAGGCTACAGTACTAATTAAAAGTGCTGAAAAAAGTGGGGCAACAAGCGGCCTACAGCAGTTTCAGGAACTTGGCTTGATGATGGGCAATTCTGAAGTAGAGAACGAAATTCTACTTCTCAAATCCAAGCGTTTGACCGCTATTGTAGTCGATAAACTTGACTTAGATGTATCCATATCCAAACAGGGCTTTTGGCGCAATGAATCATTGTATGGCAACAGTCCCGTAAGTATACAGATTACTGACAGGGATTCTACCGAAAGCTACTCCTTTAGGATTCGGATCAAAGATGCGCGTTCTTTTGAGCTGACCCATTTTGAGCAGAAAGAGCGCAATGGAATAGGCGATATTAAAATAGACGGTTCTTTTGGGAAGCCGATTGCGACTCCTGTTGGAGAACTAAAATTGGATACCACACTCTTCTTTGCAGATTCATGGAAGGGAGAGGTTCTATATGTAAAGAAAGAAAATACTCGTAAGGTCGCAGAGCGTTACAATCAGGACCTTCAGGTGTCTTTGGCCGACAAGAAGGCTACGATAGTCAATTTGTCGTTGAAAAACGAAGACTTGGACCGTGCAAAGAATTTTATCGATGCTCTTATCGCTTCATATAATGATGATGTCATGAACGATAAGAAGAGTGTCGCTATCAGTACCGCGTCTTTTATCGATGAGCGTTTGGCAATGATCGGTGGAGAACTTGGTTCGGTAGATACAGAGATCGAAACGTTTAAGAAAAGGAATAACATCACGGACATCTCCACCGATGTAGGTGCATATCTCAAGAGCAGTGCCGACTTACAGAAAGATCAGCTTATCGTAGAGCGAAACCTTTCTTTGGCCAAGTACATCCAGTCATTCTTGAGACAAACCAGCACCGATAATGAACTCATGCCGGCCAATTTGGGCTTGACGGAAAGAGGAATTGACAATAGTATAACGCTGTACAACGAACTTAAGCTCAAATATGAAAGATTGAAACAAAGTTCAAGTGAAAATAGTCCTGCGGTACAAGAGGTAGGTATGCAGCTCGTAGCGATGCGAAAATCGATCAATGCAGCTGTCGACAATTATATTAAGACCTTGAACTTACAACTCCGAGAGGTCAACAAAGAAATGTCTCGAACCAAAGAGCAGATCAGCGCTGTACCTACTCAGGAAAAGATCATGTCCACGATCCTGCGTCAGCAGAAAATCAAGGAAGAATTATATCTGTACCTTCTTAACAAACGAGAAGAGAATGCACTCCGGTTGGCTATCACCGAGAGCAATGCTAAGACCGTTGATTCTGCTGATGGTTCTTTGGAGCCCATCTCTCCTCGTAAGCCGATTGTCTTTTTTGCAGCCTTCCTGCTTGGATTGATTTTCCCAGCTGTCTATATCTACGCCAAAATGCAACTGAATAAGGGTGTGCGTGGGCGTAAAGACCTCGAAGGATTGTCTATCCCATTCTTGGGCGAAATACCTGCCTATCTAGGGCACCGAAACGAAGAAGACTTGGATGTGGTGGTTAGTTCCGGTAGTAGAGACTCCTCGAGTGAAGCTTTCAGAATACTGCGTTCCAATATGGAGTTTATGCGTGTAAAATCAAGCAAACTCAAGACTGTGATGTTCACCTCTGCCAATCCTGGCTCGGGGAAATCTTTTGTGACTATGAATCTGGCTATTTCGCTAGCACTTACGGGCAAAAAAGTCATAGTAGTGGATTTGGATATCAGAAAAGGATCCCTCTCCAACCGATTGACTCAGAACAATACCGGTGTCACGGATTTCTTATACAACGAGAGCGTTTCGATCGACAGGCTAATTACACATTCGCCTCATAGCGAGAATTTAGATGTAATTCTGGCCGGTCCTGTCCCACCGAATCCTTCTGAACTCTTGCTATCGGATCGTTTGGAGTATCTGATAGATGAGCTTAATCGTCGTTACGATTATGTTTTCTTGGATTCAGTTCCTGCTATGGCCGTAGCAGATGCCATGATTACCAATAGAGTTGCCGATCTGACCATCTATGTCATACGTCAAGGACTTTTAGACAGGCGCTATTTACCTGAAATAGAACGTTTGTATGTTGAAAACAAGTTTGCGAATTTGTGTCTCGTTTTGAACGGCGTCACCTACTCAAGCTCAAGCGACCGATATACTTACGGCTATAACTATGGCTATGGCTATGAAGCCTATGACAAACAGGAAAGGAAACATCATCGCCACTCTGCTTCAAAAAGTAAGATGAAGTTTAAGAGCCCGATGAAGAAGAACTAAAAGAAGGGGTGTTTTCTATTTTTAGGAGGAAAACGAAGCAAGTCAATCCCTTTGAACAGGGATGGTTCGACGAGATGATAGATATGCACTGTCATCTGCTGCCTGCAGTGGACGACGGATCAAAATCTATCGAAGAGACCCTCTCTATAATCGATTTACTGGAAGAGATAGGCGTCAAGCGGCATATACTCACTCCCCATATTATGGAAGAGTATCCGTCGAATAATGCTCTCTTCCTTCGTGCACGCTTCGAAGACCTTCTTGCCGCAACATCTACTGATAAGGCTTCACACCTGCGACTTGCTGCAGAGTATATGTTGGATGCTGCTTTTCCTGATCGGTTGGCAGAACCACTCCTGACGTTGGGGGATCGGCACATTTTGGTCGAAACCTCCTATATGGCCCCCCCCATGGGATTGATGGGGTTACTTGCAGATTTGCGACTCAAAGGCCTTTCTCCCGTGTTGGCCCATCCCGAACGTTATGTGTACATGGAGGAGAAGGATTACGTGATGATCAAAAAGCAAGGAGTGTTGTTCCAACTGAACCTTTTTTCCCTGTTCGGGGCATACAGTTCATTTGTGTCAGAGAAAGCCTATGCACTGCTTGAGGCCGGCTATTACGATCTCATAGGGACGGACATACACCACCCGCAACCTATAGTCCGATTACTCTCCAAAGCTTCTTTGCCTCGGGATATGGAGGGAAAAATCAAGTATTTGGTCGAAAATAACGCTCGATTGTTGTCTTCCGTTGCTGTTCGATAAAAGCATTTGTGTAGGAATGAAAAATATGGGCTGATTCCGACTTCTGGAGTCAGCCTATATTTTTTATTTCTTGTAGCTCTTGAAAAGGCCATGAGAAGAGCACACATTTCATCAGACAGCCTCTTCATTATCTGGGTATCAATCAAAGGTTACGCATTACAATTCATGATCCATGCGGGGCATCTTAGGCCTAAACGATTCATCAGCTCGATAAGACTCCCGGCCCTTCAGATCATTTACGTCTGGAACGTTCATCAATTCATGACTCGGAAAATGTGGCTTGAGATTTTTTTCGTTAAGGCGCAGGAATTTTTTATTTCTCGAGCCAAAACGAAAAAGTTGACGCGCCACTTTTTTAGGGCTGACGTGTACTGAAAAAAGTTGACACTCGAAGAGGTCTAGTTCGTGATTAAAACTACAGTGTCTCTTCTAAGGCCCATTATCAGTTTACACTCCGGCCTATACTAATAAGAGACGGCAGGGGCGAAGATTCAACTTTTGGGGTACGGACTTGAATCTTGATTTCGGTTGAGATTATTTCTACCGGAAAGCATATGTTTCATTTTGTTTCTCGAACCAAGAGGCTAAGTGCATAGTTATTGAATTACAGGCGATAAGCATATACTTGGATAAGCAAAAAGACACACATCAGATGTCTTCTCTACAGGGCTTATACGTCAACTATGTAAAAAAGTGACACTTGATAAAAAACAGACGATGAATCTTCAAGAAATATTGCAGCACAGACGCTCCGTGCGTCACTATGACAGCCAAAAGACGATAGATGCGGATCGGGTCAAAGAGTGTATCCGACTAGCCACTCTGGCTCCTACCAGCTCCAATATGCAGCTATGGGAGGCCTACCATGTAGTCAACCCCCAAAAGCTGAAACTACTCGGTCAAGCATGTCTCGGACAGAAAGCGGCCACTACAGCACCGCAGATGGTGGTTTTTGTGGTTCGCCCTGACTTGGTAAAGAGGCATGCCGAGGCGGTACTCTCCTTTGAGCGTGGTAATGTGGAGCATAACAGTCCGGAGGAAAAGCAGTCTAAGCGAATCAAACGGCTGGAGTCCTATTATCGGAAACTGATACCATTTTTATATGGTCGTTGCTTCGGTTTGCTGGGAAGCCTGCGCAAGATTTTGGTACAGGTGATCGGATTGTCCAAACCGGTACCGCGACAAGTATCCGAGGGAGACATGCGTACGGTGATGCACAAGAGCTGCGCATTGGCTGCACAGACCTTTATGCTGGCCATGGCAGAGACCGGCTATGACACCTGCCCGATGGAGGGCTTCGACAGCCTCCGTGTGAAGAGAATACTAGGACTGCCGCGTGCTGCTCAAATCAATATGATAGTTTCATGCGGTATCAGAACGCCCGAAGGCATTTGGGGCGAACGTTTTCGGATTCCTTTCGAAGAGACCTACCGCCGTGTGGACTGATCTGTTTGGCAGATCCGTCCGGCTAATTCGGCTTGTCTCAGCTCCTGTCTCCTGTCTATCTTGCCAAACTGACAGGAGGCTGATTCAACGAAAAAACCGTACTTTTGGCCGGAATTACTTAACAACCAAACAAGTAACCTAAGAATACTTATGGAATTGAAAAGATTTTTATCACTTGGCCTTCTGCTTGTGGCATTCATCCCGATGAAGCTTTCAGCCCAACAGGCTCAGCCACTCCCTACTGATCCGGCTGTTCGTGTCGGTAAGTTGGACAACGGATTGACTTATTTCATCCGTCACAACGAGAACCCGAAAGACCGTGCCGATTTCTTTATCGCACAGAAAGTGGGTTCTATTCTTGAAGAAGACAGCCAGTCCGGTTTGGCTCACTTCTTGGAGCACATGGCTTTCAACGGTACGAAGAATTTCCCCGGCAAGAACTTGATCAACTATCTCGAAACGATCGGTGTACGTTTTGGCCAGAACCTGAATGCTTCTACCGGATTTGACAAGACGGAATACACGATCATGGATGTGCCGACTACACGTCAGGGAATCATCGACTCCTGCTTGCTTATCCTACATGATTGGAGTAACAATATTACCCTCGACGGGCATGAGATCGATGAAGAGCGCGGTGTGATCCACGAAGAATGGCGTGCTCGCCGCAATGCTCAGCTCCGTATGTTCGAAGCTATCCTTGCCAAAGCTCTGCCAGGCAATAAATATGCAGAACGCATGCCCATCGGTCTGATGGACGTTGTGCTCAACTTCAAGCACGATGAGCTGCGCAACTATTATAAGAAATGGTATCGTCCCGACCTGCAAGGTCTGGTGATCGTGGGAGATATCGATGTGGACTATGTGGAGAACAAGATCAAAGAACTCTTCAAGGACGTTCCTGCTCCCGTGAATCCCGCAGAGCGTATCTATACGACCGTAGAGGACAACGATGAGCCTATCGTAGCCATTGCTACCGACGCCGAGGCCACTACCACGCAGCTCTCTATCAGCTTCAAGGCCGACCCCACTCCTCAGGAAGTACGTGGTTCGGTATTCGGTCTCGTCGAGGACTACATGAAGCAGGTGATTACTACAGCCGTGAACGAGCGTCTGGCCGAGATCACTCACAAGCCTAACGCTCCTTTCCTCAGTGCCGCTGCTTTCTTCTCCAACTTCATGTACATTGCCCAGACCAAGGACGCATTCAACTTTGTTGCCACGGTTCGTGAGGGTGAAGTAGAGAAAGCGATGAACGCATTGGTAGCAGAGATCGAAAGACTTCGTCAGTTTGGTATCACCAAGGGCGAATACGATCGTGCACGCACGAACGTATTGAAGAAATACGAAAACCAATACAACGAGAGAGAGAAGCGTAAAAACAATGCTTATGCCAACGAATACTCCACTTACTTCACCGATGGTGGCTATATCCCCGGTATCGAGGTGGAATATCAGACGGTGAACGCTTTTGCTCCTCAGGTTCCTGTGGAAGCATTCAATCAGGCTATCGCTCAGATGATCGATCCCGTGAAGAATGCAGTCGTTACGCTCACGGGGCCATCAAAGGCTGAAGCCAAGATCCCGAGCGAAGCAGACTTCCTCGCTGCATTCAAAGCTGCTCGTCAGCAGAAAGTAGAAGCCAAGAAGGACGAAGTTTCCGACCAGAAATTGATGGAGAAAGCTCCCAAGGCCGGAAAGATCGTTTCCGAGAAGAAAGACCAGAAGTTCGGTGCTACAGAGCTTACGCTCAGCAATGGCATCAAGGTTTATCTCAAGAAGACCGATTTCAAATCGAACGAGATCCTGATGAGTGCTGTCAGCCCCGGTGGTATCCTCTCCGGAAAGAATGCTCCCAACCAATCTGTGATGAGTTCGTTCATGAACGTGGGTGGCTTGGGCAACTTCAATGCGATCGAGCTGGATAAGGTGCTGACAGGTCGCTCTGCTTCCGTATCTCCCTCTTTATCTCTGCTTACCGAAGGCCTTTCAGGTAAAACGACTGTAGAAGACATGGAAACTTTCTTCCAGTTGATCTATCTCCAAATGACTGCTAACCGTAAGGATCCCGAAGCATTCAAGGCTACACAGGAGAAGCTGTACAACAACCTGAAAAACCAGGAAGCCAATCCGATGGCTGCGCTTATGGACTCTATCCGTCATACTATGTACGGGGATAATATGCTCATGAAAACCCTGAAGGCTGCTGACGTGCAGAAAGTGAATTACGATCAGGTAATGGCTTTCTACAATGAGCGATTCGCTGACGCCGGCGATTTCACGTTCTTCTTTATCGGTAATCTGGATGAAGCCAAGATGAAGCCTTTCATCGAAACTTATCTTGCTTCATTGCCCAATCTCAAGCGTGGCGATAAGATGCACAAGGCTCAGGTACCCGCTGCCCGTTCCGGAAAGATCGACTGCAAGTTCAACAAAGAAATGGATACTCCTTCGACTACTATATTCGATGTCGTGTCCGGCAATGTGGAATACACGCTCAAGAACAGTCTCCTGATGGAGGTTTTCTCAGCTGTAATGGATCAGGTGTACACGGCTACCGTTCGCGAGAAGGAAGGCGGTGCATACAGTGTGGCGGCATTCGGTAGTGTCGAGCAATATCCTCAACCCAAGGCTCTGATGCAGATCTATTTCCCCACGGATCCTACTCGTGCCGAGGAAATGAATGCTATCGTATTTGCTGAGTTGGAGAAGCTTGCCAAAGAGGGCCCCAATGTGGAGTACTTCAAGAAGACTATCGAAAACCTGAACAAGCAGCACAAAGAGAGTCTGCGCGAGAACCGTTTCTGGCTCGAAGCCATGAAATCGTCTTTCTTCGAAGGAAATGACTTCATCACAGACTACGAATCTGTACTGAACAGTCTTACTCCTGCTGAATTGCAAAAGTTTGCGGCAGACATCTTGAAGCAGAACAATCGGGTTGTTGTCATGATGGCTCCTGCTGCAAAGGCTCAATAAGCAAACATAAAGGACACCCTGAAAATAAGGGTGACTAAAAAGCAGAGGGCGCGTCTTACCGATGCGCCCTCTGTGTGTTTTCAGCCGAGGAATAAGGCCAAAAAAATAGAGATAAGAACGTCACTTCAAGCAGACTTTGCGAAGACTTATTTTTCAGTGCCTCCAAACCAATGACGTGTACTGAAAAAAGTTGACAGTTGGCGGGATGCAACCAGTATCCATTATGGGCAAACATTTAAGCAACTTTGAACGCCTTGCCATCCTAGAGGATTACCTCTCCGGGGCACAGAGCCAAGGTGCCATTGGACGGAAATATGGCATCAGTCGTGGTCTTATTCCTCAATGGCTTCGTAAATTTGGACTCGAAGATAAAGTTCATCCAGTTCCAATGAAAGCGTCCCAATCCCCCCAGAGTGAGCTGACACTCAATGAAAAAGAAGAGTTGGAGCAACTACGTAAAGAGAATCGTGTCCTCAAG
>NZ_KB899176.1 GCF_000378065.1 Porphyromonas gulae DSM 15663
AACGAAGCTGAGTTTGGAATCATTCCAAATAAGCATCCGAAAGGAAGTGGATTTTGAGGTGAAAGAGAAAAGAAAGCGACCTTTTGGGACTTGCAATTCGCTTTGTAGGAGGTCGATTCGTGATTTATATATAAACCGTTTTCGATTTGTATATAGATTGTTTCTGATTTATATATAAATCGTTTTCGATTGATATATAGATTGAATGCCATTTGTATATAAATCGGATAGCTCAAAAGGTCCTTATCGAGGGCTGTAAATAAAGAGGCATGCGCCGAGTTCTACAGTGAACTCGGCGCATGCCTCTTTATTTGTGAATATTTTATGGAGGATCTGTTCCTTTTTATTTGTCTGGGACAACCTCCCCTTTATTCAAATGCCGGGATGTCGAATGTATCTGTCGGGGCGACAATGCCGACCGGAAGGATCTCGTGTGGGAGGTAATTTCAGTACTCATGATTTATTATCGTTTAGTCGTTTATTGAAAAGTAATTCTATTCGTTTGAAAGAGCGTTCGGTCGCAACATTAAGCTTCCCATAGCAACCTCTATCGGCCGGCAAATATAGCATAAAGTCGAAATCCGAGGGAATCGTATCGACAATCTCCATGAATAATTGATACCGGAATCTGTATAAAAAAATGTGAGGGCATCTGTCAGTTTGTAAGAAAGTATTGTATATTTGTTCAATGTCCAGATGCATAGAGAGGAGAAGATGTGATGTAATGAATAATACAAAGAGCAATCAAGTATTTTATAAACTTCTCAACTGGAAGGTGTAATGGCTGAAAGTAGGATGTAGAGAGCTTATGAGTATGCAATGTGTGATTATTATGCAATGAGAAGGCTGGAACTATGTTGGGATTATGTCATTGATATGTGGAGAAAGTGAAAAAAAGCAGTCAATTACCTGAGATTGACTGAAGAAGAAAATGTAATAGGAGCGGCTGATTCTCTCAAGACAATAACACAAAAACAAGTAATAGAATGAAATGCTCGCCGACTTTACTGTTGAGCCTCGCCATGGTGCTGTTCGTCCTCCTATCGGCATCGAAATGTACTAATCAACAAGTGAAAAAAGCGGAGGACGAAGCCTCGGAATTGTATAACGAAGCACTACATTTTCAGAAAGGAGGAGATTTACGAAACGCATTGAAATACTACACCTTTTCTATAAAAAAAGACTCTTCGAAAAGTGATGTCTTTAACAATAGGGGTGGGGTTAGAGAAGCTCTTCTTGACTCGTCTGGAGCATTGAGCGATTACTTGACTGCGGTTCGTCTTGATTCGAACAATGTCGTGGCTCTGAATAATGCAGGAATGATTTATATGAAGAGACACGAACTCGAAGAGGCAGAAAAATACCTGTTGAAGTCAATCGCTACAGATTCGTTGTACGCCAATCCTTATTACAATCTCGGTTTGATTTTTTACGAAACACTACAATGCGAAAAAGCCATAAAATACTTTTTGTTTGTGGAGAAATTGGAAAAATCAATGAATGAAAGATACAAACGAGAGGGGATTTTCGATTATATTGTTTCTGACTATTATACAATGCGGGCTTTTAGTTATTATTTCTTGAGCTTATGTTATAAACGCATAGGAAATATGGAAAAGGCAGTCTATTATCTGAAATTAGCCGAAGAAGAAAATGTAATAGGAGCCGCCGATTCACTCAAGACAATAACACAAAAACAAGTAGTAGAATGAGACGCTTATCAACTCTATTATCAGGCCTCGCCATGATGCTGTTCGTCCTCCTGTCGGCATCGAAATGCGATAATAAGCCGACAAAATCGGCGAAGGAAGAGGCGGCCGAATTGTATGAAAAAGGACTTAATTTCGATAAGATAGGAGTGTATAAAGATGCACTGCACTACTATTCTCTGGCTATAGAAAGAGATTCGCTTAAAGACAATGCTTTTACAAACAGGGGCGGAGTTAGAGAAAAACTTGGAGATACTATTGGTGCGATTGATGATTATTTAACAGCGATCAAGATTGATTCATCAAATGTAATTGCCTTAAATAATATCGGATGTCTATACAGTCAAATGCCATATTCCGAAAAGGCTGCATATTATTATCTTAAAGCCATAGCTGCTGACTCCTTGTATGCAAATACTTATTACAATTTTGCCTTAACTCTTTTTGAAAATCAACAGGAGCAATGTGCTATAAAATATTTCCAGCGAGTTCAATCTTTGGCGCAAGCTATGGAAGAACGGTACAGAAAGGAAGGACTCTATAGTTACATGATGGAAGATTATTATACAATGCGGGCTTTTAGTCATTATTTCTTGGGATTATGTTATAAACGCATAGGAAATATGGAAAGAGCAGTCTATTACCTGAGATTGGCTGAAGAAGAAAATGTAATAGGAGCTACTGATTCACTCAAGACAATAACACAAAACAAGTAGTAGTAATGAGACACTTATCAACTCTGTTATTAGGCCTCGCCATGGTGCTGTTCGTCCTCCTATCGGCATCGAAATGCGATAATAAGCCGACAAAATCGGCGAAGGAAGAGGCGGCCGAATTGTATGAAGAAGCCCTTTTTCTACACAACCAGGGAGATTTGAATAATGCTCTGAAATATTATACATTTTCAATCGATAAAGATTCTTCAATAAGTCTTGTTTTTACAAATAGAGGTGGGGTCAAATTCGAATTGGGGGATACAACAGGTGCCCATTGTGATTATTCAAAAGCATTGAAAATAGATTCTTTAGATGTTATTGCTTTAAATAATATGGGCTCTTTATATGGAGAAAAAAAAGAGTATGATAACGCAAAACTGTTTTTTTTGAAGGCGATCAAGGCAGACTCTCTCTACGCAAATCCATACTATAGTCTTGGCCTTGTTTTTTATGAGACATATCAATACGATGAAGCTATCACCTATTTCTCTGTTGTGGAGAAATTAGAAAAATCAATGGAAAGCATGTATTTATCAAATGGCTTGTACGAATATATGATGCCTGGTTATTATGATATTCGGGCTTTCAGCCGTTATTTTATGGGATTGTGCTACAAGCGCACAGGAAATATGGAAAAGGCAGTCAATTACCTGAAATTAGCCGAAGAAGAAAATGTAATAGGAGCCGCCGATTCACTCAAGACAATAATACAAAACAAGTAGTAGAATGAATCCTCCACAGAGAAAAAAACAAACCGATTCTCCACTTGCTATTTCTCCACAACAATTCCTGTTGATGGTGGAAGATAGTATACCTTATACCGGATACGTGTACGGGATAGGTAATGTGAATCATAAGCCCGATACCTTTTTTGTTGTGCGTCGCTCGTGTAAACCAGCTCCTGATCAGGAAGAGATGGACTGGTTCAACCGCGTTTCGCAAGAGGCTCCTCTACCGCTTACTCTCACCTCCATCTATCTTGACCTCAAAGCATATAATATATGGAATGAAAAAACTTGGGTAACAGCGAGTGGAAAAAGAAAAACAATTAGTTCATTAACACGAAATCCTAATACTGGAAAATTTCCTGTTGGCCGTCAAGGTAACCTGATAAGCTATGAGCTTGCTCGCAAGCGTAGCCTTCCTTTTAAGCGTCTTGGTACAGCGGCAAATGCTGCAGTCGTGGTTCTTGCCTTTGCCGATATAGGCAAAAACGGAGCAAACGGGGGAAATACGCTCGATTTGATTTTCGGCACTATTGCCTTTGTTCCCGAGGTCGGCTGGATTATATCCGGAGTATATTCCGTTGCTGATTATGTGGTTTACGAGAAAACTGGCAAAAAAATAGGAAATCATCTCGAAGACTTCCTCTTCGAAAAATATGTGGCTTTCGAAAACATGTTGCGGGGATTTTTAAGGTCTTTTTCTCCTCCGATGGGAGACCTTTTCCCCGATATTTTCTAATCTGATTTAAACAGCAATACACTATGGCTGCGAATAAAACGATTCTCTTATTATCAAACGAGAAGGATTACAACTCGGAAACAATTTTCGGGGAACCTTACGATTTGATACACAGTAAAATTGAAGCGCATCAACGTATCGACAACAAGGGAAAAGCCCAAAGCGAACCCTATGGTGGAATAATTACGGTTGTATTGGATCGTCTTCCCTCCGATGAAATTATCGAGTGGGGCATGAATCCACGTTGTTACAAAAGTGGAAGTCTCATCATGGAATTATCGTTGATGGGTACAACGGCTCAGAAGATCATCTTTTCGAATGCTGCTTGCACAAGTATTAAAGTGAGATACACCCGGCATGGAGAGGCATACGCACAAACACGACTTGTAATAAAGGCAGAATCTATCATTGTCGGAGACTTTTCGTTAGATAATGCTTGGACTAAATATTGATCTTTCATAACTCATAACGATGCAGGGCAACAATTCAGATTTGACATTGGATCTCCGGATCAACGGCCATTCCGAAACATATTCGATCATTGATTTTGGGATCGAGTTCGAACAAGTTTGTGACCAAAAAGGCCAACCTCAAAGTGAAACAGTCGGCGGAATCATATTTTTCGTCATCGACGGAGTATCCGACCCCTTTATTACCCATTGGATGTTTAGTCCTTATGCCAGAAAAAGCGGTGTGTTTTCATTCCGGTTACCCAGCGCATCCTCACCTCTTGTCGTAGAATTCGAGAATGCTTACTGCGTAGACTACACCCAGACGACTTCTTTTAATCAGAATCCATATACAAAGCTTGTAATATCTGCACAGACAGTAAAGATGAATGGACGGGATCACAGGAATGATTGGGAATAAATAGCTTTATTTCATCTCGCTGTGCTACATGCAAGTGTGGCGACTCTAATAGCCGGTATGAATTTAAAAAGGTTGCTGCCGGCGGAGATTTGCTTCTGTTGCGGTGGCTTTGTTTGTGGCAGTCGCTATATCAGTAAAGAGGGCATACTGTAGCAGTCAGGTCACAAAAACTGTGTACGGAATGAAGGTTGGATCGTATAGTTATAAGTTAAACCCTGTAAGGAATCTTTTTCTCCTGCAGGGTTTGTTTTTTCGGGGGGGTCGCCGGTGTATTGATTCATTCAGCGTTGAAGCCATAGGGTGGAGCAGTTTTTGTAGTTAATACAGTGTACATTTGTGTCGATAAAGGGAGGGTAACCCTTTTCGACGGCATCAACATGCTGATAATGAGTGAAATAAAAAAGTGAAAACAATATAATGAACAAGCAAAAAAACAATCGTGAGCAAACGCCTCAGCCCGAACAGGATACCGAAAGAGACGAGCAACTGACAAACAGTCACGAAAATGATCTTGACAGTGCCCCGGCAGCCGAGGAGAACGACAAGGTGGCAGACCCGGTGGAGGAGCTTACGGCTCAGTTGGCTGCTCTGAACGACACCCATCTGCGTTTGATGGCAGAGTATGACAACTACCGCAAACGGACACTCAAGGAAAAGAGCGAGCTTATCCGCAATGGCGGAGAAAAGGTACTCGTGGATCTGCTGCCTGTGATCGACGACTTCGAGCGCGCTCTCAACAATTTGGGCGACATGTCGGAGCCTGCCGCTATCAAAGAAGGAGTGGAGCTGATCTACAGCAAGTTCATGGACTATCTGCAGAAGCAGGGAGTCAAGAAGATAGAAACCGCAGACCTGCCATTCGATGCCGACCTATGCGATGCCGTAGCCATGATCCCGGCACCCTCGGCCGAGCAGAAAGGTAAGGTAATAGACTGTGTAAAGACGGGCTATACGCTCAACGACAAAGTGATACGTCACGCTCATGTGGTGGTGGGAGAATAAATCCCCCATCGACGAATCGGAGCAGAACGAACAAGGATAAGAGATGGCAGAAAAAAGAGACTATTACGAAGTCCTCGGTGTGTCGAAGAATGCCACCGATGATGAACTGAAAAAAGCATATCGCAAGAAGGCTATCCAATACCATCCGGACAAGAATCCGGGAGACAAGGAGGCCGAAGAGCACTTCAAAGAGGTAGCCGAAGCTTACGACGTCCTGAGCGATCCGCAGAAGCGCAGTCGATACGACCAGTTTGGACATGCCGGATTGGGCGGAGCTGCCGGTGGAGGTTTCGGCGGAGGCGGTATGTCCATGGAGGATATTTTCAGCCGCTTCGGTGATCTGTTCGGCGGATTCGGTGGTTTTGGTGGATTCTCCGATATGGGCGGCGGCAGTCGCAGACGCGTTCGTAGAGGGTCAGACCTGCGTGTACGAGTGAAGCTTTCTTTGGCCGATATAAGTAAAGGTGTGGAGAAGAAAGTGAAGGTGAAGAAGCAGGTAGTATGCAGCAAATGTCGTGGCGATGGCACGGAAGATGCCAATGGCAAGACTACCTGCCAGACCTGTCATGGATCCGGCGTGGTTACGCGCGTGAGCAACACTTTCCTCGGAGCCATGCAGACCCAGAGCACCTGTCCCACTTGCCACGGAGAGGGGGAGATCATCACAAAGCCATGCTCGAAGTGTAAGGGTGAAGGTGTGGAGATCGGCGAAGAGGTGATCTCATTCCATATTCCTGCCGGTGTAGCCGAAGGGATGCAAATGTCCGTGAACGGCAAGGGAAATGCCGCGCCCCGAGGAGGCGTGAATGGCGACCTGATAGTCGTGATCGCCGAGGAGCCGGATCCGAATCTGATCCGCAATGGCAATGATCTGATATACAATCTGCTTATATCCGTTCCGTTGGCTATAAAAGGAGGCAGTGTGGAAGTGCCGACGATAGACGGACGAGCCAAGATCCGCATCGAGGCGGGGACACAACCGGGCAAGATGCTGCGCTTGCGCAACAAGGGGTTGCCCAGCGTAAACGGCTACGGTACGGGAGACCAACTGGTGAATGTCAATGTCTATATCCCCGAATCGATCGATGCCAAAGACGAGCAGGCTATCGCAGCGATGGAAAACTCGGACAGCTTCAAGCCTACCGATGCTGCTCGTAAGGACATAGACAAGAAATACAGAGAGATGTTGGATTGAAAGACAACGCCGCTGTATGGCACTTGACCTGACAAAGGCTGCCGGCATCCGGTAGCGATGCGGTTTGACAAACGAAGTTTTTGAGCGATGAACAACGAATTTTTGCAGATAGAAGAGGATATTGTCCGCATGCTGCGTACAGTATACGATCCTGAAATCCCGGTCAATGTGTATGATTTGGGCTTGATATATAATGTGGATGTAGGAGCCGACGGGTTTGTTACCGTCACCATGACACTGACGGCACCGAATTGTCCTGCAGCGGACTTCATCATAGAGGATGTTCGCATGAAGGTGGAAAGCGTGAAGGGCGTCAAGGGGGTAAAGATAGACCTGACCTTCGAACCCGAATGGAGTAAGGACATGATGAGCGAGGAAGCCATGCTGGAGCTTGGATTCCTCTAAAAACTTCGGCTCCGAATCGAATTCCCCCCATGCGTTCCAAGATCTACTTTACCAGCGATGCTCATCTCGGTTCGCGCCATCATGCCGATCCCATGGCTGTGGAGAGGCGTTTGGCTGCTTGGTTGGAGCGTATTCGCCATGAGGCCAAGGCTATCTACTTCATGGGTGATATGTTCGACTATTGGTTCGAGTATCGGTATGTGGTACCTCGTGGCTTCACACGTTTCCTCGGGAAAGTAGCCGAATTGAGCGATGAGGGGGTGGAGATACATTTCTTTGCCGGCAATCACGACGTATGGCTGACGGATTATTTGACCCAGGAGCTGGGTGCTCATGTCCATATGCATGGCATTACGGTGGAGTTGTCCGGCAAGCTCTTTCGCTTGGCGCATGGAGATGAGGAGTATCGGTCTGTGAAGCGTTCGTACGACTGCATGTACCGGCTCTTCCGCAATCCGTTGGCACGCCTCCTTTATGCAGCCGTGCATCCTCGCTGGACGGTCGGTTTGGCCTATGGCATTTCACTGAAAAGCAGACGTAGCGGAGAGAAGCGAAAGACACTCGGCAATATCCCCCACGCCTACAGCAATGACTACTTCGATATAGAAAACGAATGGCTGATTCGCTTTGCCAAAGAGCATAGTACCCGACATCCCGAAGTGGATTTCTATATTTTCGGCCATCGGCATATGCTGGTCGATATGGCATTGCGCGACGAGAAGCGTGTCCTGATCCTTGGCGATTGGATTCGGTACAACTCCTATGCCGTTTGGGATGGTACGACGCTTGTGCTCGAATCCATGGAGGGCATGGAATAAGCCTTCGGTATCAAGGTCGGGACCGGCTGCTTGATAAAACACGACATCACGCCCGTTCAGGGCATAAACGAAAATAGCACTATGGGAAAGATAACAATCACGGTAGGCGATATTACTCGCTTCGAAGGGGATGCCATTGTCAATGCGGCGAATCATACCCTTTTGGGTGGTGGGGGAGTGGACGGAGCCATTCACCGAGCAGCCGGTCCCGAACTGCTGGAGGAGTGTCGCACTCTCAACGGTTGTCCTACGGGAGAAAGCAAAATAACGGGAGGATACAATCTGCCGGCGCGATACGTTATTCATACCGTAGGCCCTGTGTGGCATGGCGGACAACAAGGAGAGCCGGATCTATTGGCTTCCTGCTACCGTACATCGCTGTCCATAGCCTTGGACAAGGGGCTGAAAACCATTGCCTTCCCCTGCATCAGTACCGGCGTTTACCGTTATCCTAAGCATCAGGCTGCTCGCATTGCTTTGGCCACTATCGAGGAGATTATTGCAGATCGCCCCATCGACGTCACTATCGTGTGCTTCTCGGAAGCGGATAAGGAGTTTTATATCGCACAGGACTGACGCGTAGCTCCTTGACATTCTCGCAAGATCTCCATCGAAAAGCCTTGCGGTATACTCTGCCTTCTTCTCTCTTCTCTTTTCAGCCCGCTCTCATCCCCAAGGGATCTCTCCTGAGACCCCTTAGGGATCCCCTCCATGACCCCTAAGGGGTCCCACCCGACACTCCTAAGGGATCCCATAGGAGACTCCTTAGGGGTCTCAGGAGGGACTCTTAAGGGATCGTCCCGATACTTCTTGATGTCTTGGGAGAAGGCTTTCCAAAGAGACTTTTCCTATCCTCCTCTCTGCACGCTTGCCCTGAATCTGTGCTGTCAGCGTCCCGTTTTTTTTTACATTTGTGCCTAATAAGCTAACTCTTGAGGCGAATGGGAAAATTGTTACAGGATAAATTGGCTCAATATACCGAGCCGCAAAAGGCACAAGCCGCAGGTATTTACCCTTATTTCAGAAAAATCGAAAGCGATCAGGATACCGAGGTCGTTATTGACGGTCGTAAAGTCTTGATGTTCGGCTCCAATGCTTATCTGGGTCTGACAAACCACCCGAAAGTCAAGGAGGCAGCTATCGAAGCTACGAAGAAGTACGGTACGGGCTGTGCCGGCTCTCGCTTCCTCAATGGGACGCTCGATATTCACCTCGAACTGGAAAAACGGCTGGCCGAGTTCGTCGGCAAGGAGGATGCCATCAGCTTCTCTACCGGCTTTCAGGTAAATTTGGGCGTTGTCTCCTGCATCACCGGCCGCGAGGATTATATCATCTGGGACGAGTTGGATCATGCTTCGATCATCGAGGGTATTCGCCTTTCGTTCAGCACGAAGCTGAAGTACAAGCATAATGATATGGGCTCTCTGGAGAAGCGACTCCAGCAGTGCGATCCGGACAAGATCAAACTGATTGTGGTAGATGGTGTCTTCAGTATGGAGGGCGATGTCTGCAATTTGCCCGAAATCGTTCGCCTCGCCAAGCGATACAACGCCAATGTGATGGTCGATGAAGCTCACGGTATCGGTGTGATGGGCGACCATGGACGCGGCGTCTGCAATCACTTCGGTCTGACCGACGAAGTGGACTTGATCATGGGTACTTTCAGCAAATCTTTCGCCTCACTCGGTGGATTCATTGCAGGCGATAAGAGCGTTATCAACTACCTGCGCCACCACGCCCGATCCTATATTTTCAGTGCCAGCTGTACGCCGGCCTCTACGGCAGCGGCGGCAGCTACTCTGGACATTATGCTTAGCGAACCGGAGCGTTTGGCCCGATTGTGGGAGCTGACGCACTACTCATTGAACGCGTTCCGCTCTCTCGGCTTTGAAATAGGCCACACATCGACACCTATTATCCCGCTTTTTATCCGCAACAACGAGAAGACATTCCAAATAACCCGAGACGCTTTCGAAGAAGGGGTATTTGTCAATCCCGTGGTCTCTCCGGCGGTAGCTCCGTCCGACACCCTTATTCGCTTTTCGCTCATGGCTACGCATACGAAAGAGCAACTCGACTTTGCCATCGAAAAGCTGCATAAGGTATTCAAGCAGAATGGTGTCCTGTAAGTGTAATGAATGATAACTGCGTGTTGCGACACGCCCTTTTGGAGGAGGGATGGTAATGAATACGACGATAATAGGAGTAGCTGGCGGAAGTGCTTCCGGCAAGAGTACATTGGTGAAAAAGCTCTGTGAGGCTTTCGTGGAGGAAGATGTACTTGTGCTCTGTCATGACTACTATTACAAGGCCAATGACCACCTTTCCCTTGAGGAAAGAAAGAAGCTGAACTACGACCACCCCAATGCTTTCGACACGGACATGTTCGTCCGGGATATTCTCTCCCTGAAAGCAGGCAAAACGATAGAGCGTCCGGTCTATTCTTTCGTAGAGCACAATCGTCTGAAAGAAAAAGTAACCGTCCGTCCTGCCAAAGTAATCGTGCTGGATGGAATCCTGATATTCGAAAACAAAGAGCTGCGGGATCTGATGAATGTGAAAGTATTCGTCGATACCGATGCGGATATTCGTTTGGCGCGTCGCCTTGTACGCGATGTCCAAGAACGGGGACGCAATATGGATTCGGTATTGGCACAGTACTTCAGTACGGTACGGCCTATGCACGAGGATTTTGTGGAGCCATCCAAGCGGTATGCCGATCTGATCATTCCCGAAGGTGGATTCAATTCGGTGGCACTCTCCCTCCTTGTCGAAAAAATCCGATCAGTGATCCGCAAGGAAGAATAACAGCCGATCCTCCGATCTTTCTCCCAAAAACCAAAATCTTAATGCGATTAAAACCGAGGCTTTCTTTCCAAAACAGCATTCCTCTATTGTGGTGGATAGCTGCCATCGTATCTGCCATTACGAAAGCGGCTCCGCACAGGCACAATAATTATACCATATTCCGCTCCTCTTTCTATCATTTCTCCCGACATCAGTCGCTCTATTCGGCCTATCCGGCAGAGCATCACGATGTCTTTCTCTACGGCCCTGTCTTCCCTATCCTTTTTGCTCCTTTTGCCCTTTTGCCTTCCTTCATCGGGATGCTGCTGTGGCTATGCTTTTCGGTTGCCGGATGTCTTTGGGCTGTCAGCCAATTACCCACGAGCGAAAAGAAAAAGGCTGCCATCCTGTGGATTGCTTTCCTTGACCTGTACACGGCATTGTGTATGCAGCAGTTCAATATCCTCATAGGAGCATGTATTCTGCTCAGCTTTGCTTTTGTGGAAAAGAAAAAGGAATGGGCAGCAACGCTTTTCATCGTTTTAGGGACTCTGACCAAACTGTATGGTATCGTCGGATTGGCTTTCTTCCCCTTTGTGAAAAGAAAAGGCCGCTATTTGGCTTGGCTTTTTGCATGGTTCGGTCTGATCGGTATCCTGCCGATGCTCTTTGGAGGAAGTTCCTATGCTCTTGAACAATATGTGGATTGGTTTGCCAGCCTTGGCACGAAGAATGGGGAGAATCTGTTTTCCCTGTATCAAAATGTCTCCCTGCTCGGAATGGTTAGGAAAATGACCGGCAGTGCCGGCTATTCCGACTTGCTGTTGTTAGTACCCGGACTTATCCTGTTCGCTCTTCCTTTCCTCCGATTCAGTCAGTACAAGGCTCCACTCTTCCGAATGAGTATTTTGGCTTCGACCCTGCTTTTCACCGTTTTGTTCAGTACCGGTAGCGAATCGAGTACTTATATCATAGCCTTGTTGGGCGTCGGCATTTGGTTCGTGCATCGTCCCAAAGGGAAACCCGATCGGCTGGATATTACACTCTTAGTCGGAACACTACTCCTCTCCTCTTTGTCTCCTACCGATCTGTTCCCGGCGGCTCTTCGCAAGAATATCGTGCTTCCATACGCCTTGAAGGCTCTATTCCCGACCTTGGTTTGGATACGGTTGAGTATAGAGTTGCTTTGTACGCAGTATCTCCCTACCCAAGCGGACACATCCTCCTCTTTGGCTTATGATCAGAATTGATGTGGTACTGCCGGCATATCGTCCCGGTCAGGGATGGGAGCGAGAGACTATATCTCGCTTGACAGCCTTGTCCGATAGTATGCCGGACGTGACTTTCCGCATATTCATCGTACCCGATGGGAGCAATGAAGGCCATTCTGACGAGGTACGCTCGCATTGGGCTGCATCGCGATGGAAAGTTGTCTATTGCGACTACGCCAAGAATAGAGGAAAGGGCTTTGCCGTCCGCTATGGCGTGGCGCAAACCGATGCACCTTTCGTGCTCTATACGGATTATGATCTGCCGTTTACTCCGGACTCATATAAACAGGTGATAGAAGCCCTTCTGGAAGGTGCAGACGTTGTTATATCCCGTAGAGAGCCGGAATCTTATGGGAAAAGGATTCGCTTTAAGAGGAAAATGCTTTCTGACTTTTCGCATTTTGTAAACAAATTCTTCTTCCTCCCAACGACGGATACGCAGGGAGGACTCAAAGGATTCTCCTCAACGGGACGTTCCGTTTTCCTCCAAACACGGATAGATAGTTTCCTGTTCGATACCGAATTTATCTGTCTGGCGAAGAGAAAAAAAGTGCGTATAGCAGTCGTCAGCGGTTCCATTCGTCCCGACATCTCTCTGTCGGTAATGAAAGCCAAGACGATCCTTCGTGAAGTCTGCAAAATCCCCAAACTGATCAGAGCAAGATGGTTCTCTTGAGTTTCGATATTGAGGAGTTCGATGTGCCGATTGAGCAGGGATATAAAGACTTTCCCTTGGAAGAACAGTTGCGCATCAGTCGTCAAGGGACAGAGACCATCCTCCATATACTGAAGAAAAAAGGCGTTCGGGCCACCTTCTTCAGTACCGTCACTTTCTGGGAGTCATTGCCGGAGGATCTGCGAAAGAGGATCTATTCGGATGGACACGAATTGGCTTCTCATGGAGTGTTTCACTCCTCTTTCACCCAAGAGCACCTTGCCGAGTCTCGTCAGAAGCTCGCTTCTCTGTGGGGTGGTACCGATGTCTGCGGTTTTCGGATGCCACGCATGATGCCTGTTGGCGATGCGGAAATAGCCCAAGCAGGGTACTTGTACAATTCTTCGCTCAATCCGACTTGTATCCCCGGCCGCTACAATCATCTCTCTGCTCCGAGGTTACCCTATTTCGACAAGTATGGAGTCTTGCAGATGCCGAGTTCGGTAACGCCTCTATTGCGTTTTCCTCTCTTCTGGCTTTCCCTCCACCATCTTCCCCTCAGCCTGTACATCAGGATGATTCGCCACACCGTTCGGCGCGACAATTATCTCAATCTTTATTTTCACCCGTGGGAGTTCGCAGAGATCGGCTGTTTACCCGGCTGCAAACTGAGCTATACGGTTACTCATAACAGTGGCGAAAAAATGTGCCACAGACTGGAGGCCGTGATCGATACTCTTCTTGCCGATGGTTGTTCTTTCGGCACTTTCTCCGATTACTACCGTCCTCAAAAGCAAGGCTGATTCGCTCAAAAGCGAGGCTTGAGTACTGTGAATCAAGGACGAGATTGACTCCTTATTTTTTCCCTGCCGACTCTTTCTTCTTCTTCCTTCTGCCGTATACTGAAAAAGCGGAACCGAAATCGGACAAATTGCGGAACGTGATTTCGAGGATTTACGCGCGAGATTGTTTTCGTTCTGGCGCGTAAAAAATTTACTTCCCGAACCAAAACGAAAAAATTGTCGCGCCACGTTTTTCAGAACGCCAAATAGCTATTTTCTCGAACGTAACGTATACGGTAGGGGAGCAGTAGTTTGCTTGGCTTGTTGGGCTTATGAATTAGTCCGGAAGATATGCGTTGGATTACATAGAACAGGGTGAAAAGAAATACCGGCCGATTGGGGTGTAGCTCGCGGTGAGGGAAAAAGCGAATGCCCTGATCAGCCTTTGGCGGCTCGTTCGGCGATAGCTGTCTCTTCTATGATACTTCGAGCCATTTCCACACCCTGTGAGATACGATGTGCCATACCTATTCCCCCACGCATATTGCCCCCTAAATGTAAGCCCGGCCAGCGCATTTCCATTCGGCGAATGATGTCCAGCCGAAGTTCCGTATCGGCGTAGTACTGCGGTATGGCATGGCGGTGGCGTGAGATGTGCAGCAGATCCGGCCTACAGGTGTGAGGTATGTGCAGCATATCGCGCAGCTCTTCCATTGCGATCGTGCTGATCTCCTCGTCGGAAAGGTCTATGAGCGAAGCACTCCGCACCCCGCCCATGAATATGGAATAGAGTGCGCCCCCCTCCGGTGCTCTGCCATGGAAACAGTCCGAAGGGAATAGGATACCGAGGATGCGACGATTTTCCCTTGAAGGGACCAGGCAGCCGAAAGCCGGCAGGTGGGTGGCCACATCCCGACGGAAGCCTACGGCAACCTCTATCATGGGGGCATAATAGAGCTGCTCGAATACGGCTGATTCGTCCGTCGGGAAGTGGTCGAATAGCGTGGGAATGTGGCGCGCTGCCACCGTGCTCACCAAGTGGCGGCAAGGAATGGTGTGCTCCTCTCCCGAAGCATCCGTATAGGTAAGGCCGAAGGTGTGTGCTCCCGGGTGATTGATGTATCGGATTTGCGTTTCCGTCAGGATGTGTTCGCGCCCGATATAGTCAGCCAAAGCTTCGATCAAGACACCGAGTCCCCCTCGTACGGAAAAGATTTTGCGCGAGGCTTTGCGGTCGCGTTCGCTTCGTGGCTGTCGGGCCTTTCGAACGGAACCGAGCACGAAGCTGCCGTATCGCTGCTCCAGATCGTACAATTTGGGCAGGGCAAAGCGAGTAACCAGTTGGTCGGGATCTCCGGCATAGATGCCACCGAGAAAAGGATCGACTGCGTAGTCCACAAAACTTTTGCCCAGACGGCGACGAGCCAAGGATCCGACCGTTTCATTGGGCTGTCCGCCCCTCCGGCGAAAGGGTTCGCCGAGGATGCGCCATTTGTCCCATAGGGAAAACAAGGGTGTACTGACAGCCTCGGCAAAGTTCCGTGGGAGGGGATGCAGTCTGTCGCCTTTCCATATCAGGCGGTTGGCGGCTGCGGGCGTGGCTATCTCAGGTTCCAATCCGAGCAACTCGAATAGCTCGGCTACTTCCGATGAGGAGATCGTGCCGGTATTCGGCCCTGTTTCGAAGACAAACCCGTCCTTTCGGAGGGTGCGTATCTGTCCGCCGATATGAGCTGACTGCTCCAAAACCAGAACAGGCCTGCCGGCAGCTCTGAGGAAGGCGGCTGTGGTCAGGCCGGTGAGTCCGGCACCTATGATGACGGTCAGACGATCACCCATGAATCAGGCCTCCCCACCTTCGAAGGCAAGGGCATAGAAACGCATTTGCTTGAGCATCGAGACGAGGCCGTTCGAGCGCGTCGGGGAGAGATGATCTTGCAACCCTACTTCGCGAATGAAGTAGAGGTCGGACGAAATGATGTCCTTCGGTTTCTGATCGTTCAGTATCCGTAGCAGTAGGGCGACTATCCCTTTGACGATGAGGGCATCGCTATCGGCGCGGTAGTGTACCTTGCCGTCTTGCAGAGAGGCTGCTATCCATACGCGACTCTGGCAACCTTCGATAATGTTCTCCGGCACCTTGTCCGCAGCGTCCAGTTCGGGTAGGGCACTGCCCATATCGATCAGCAGTTGATAACGGTCCATCCAGTCATCGAAGGCGGAGAACTCCTCGATGATCTGATCTTGTATTTCGTTTATACTTGGCATGGGGTAAGCTAATGAGTGAGTAGTCAGTGTGAAGCGGCTTTCGCCTGTTCGTCCAAATATCGAATGACCGTTTCGCCCACGGCATCGAGTACATTTTTGTCGATGATCTGCATATTGTCCCTCTGGGTATGCCAGTGGTCGCCGAAGCCATGTTCGTTTTTGGACGAATAATTGATAATATCGATGCAGGGAATCCCCAAATTCTTGATCACAGGTACATGGTCGTCCGTCAGAGCGCCGCCATCGGCTTGGATGAAGTAGCTGCCGTATCCCAATTCGGCTGCCGTCTGCCATACGGCAGAGATCAACCCCGGGGCATAGCTCTTGGAGAAGTACTCCCAATAGAACGTAGCTCCTTCGGCACCAACCATATCCAGCAGGATGCCGGCTTCGGCTTTGTAACCTGCTACGTGCGGATTGTGACTCCAATACTGTGATCCGAGACACCACGATTCGTCATCGCCATAGCTGCCGTAGTCCTCTGTGTCGAAGAATACGATGTCGATGCCCATGCCCGAATCCTTCTGTTGTCCCAGATAGCGTGTTATTTCCAGCAATACGCCTACTCCGCTGCCGCCATCGTCCGCACCATCGAAAGTCTCTGTGTGCATAGCCGGATTGGCATCCTGATCGGAGGCCGGCCGGGTATCCCAGTGAGCCATCAGCAATATGCGTCTCGTGGCTTCGGGGTGGTATGAGGCTATGATATTGCGCATGGGCAGCATGGTGCCATCGTGCGCTTTGATTTCGGCTGTCTGCTCTTGCACCGTGGCTCCAAAGCTGCGGAGCGTAGCCACGAGCCAATCGCCGCAGGCTCGATGCGGAGCTGTGCCGGGGATGCGAGGGCCGAAGTCCACCTGACGCTGCACGAAGGTGTAAGCCGAGTCGGCCGAGAAGAGATCAGCTTGCACCGTTTCGGCCTGTTCAGCCCGATCGTCTTGGGTGTCGCTTGTATTATTGCCGTTGCAGGCAGATAGTGTAGCGGCCAGTAAAATGGCTGCTCCTGTTGTTATCAGTCTTTTCATATCGTTCTTTCCCTGATAGTGCAGGGCAAAGGTGGGGAATTTTGACGAATTGCCGTTCGTAAATTATGAATAGGCACACAATTTTTATATCTTTATGACGCATCGTCAAACCAATCCTAAAAAAATGAAAGGTTTATGAGAGCCAAGTACTTAATTCTATCCGCGGTCTTGGGTGTCGGGGCTGCAATCTCCCCCTTGTGTGCTCAGCAATCTGCCACCGAAGAGCATCGTACGGCACCGGCTCCGAGATCGGGGCAAATCCCACTTGTTTCCGTGGGCAATAAATGGAACGTGGTTCACAAAACCGGTGCAGCCGGTATGCCCGATATTATGCATGAGAAAAGAACCTATGAATACAAGGCCGTGGAGACGGTTGTAATCGATGACAAAGCATATGTACGTATAGATGTGCTCCCGACGAATGCCGAAGATCCTGTATTACCCTCGATCTCTATGCGAGAAGAACCGGAGACGGGAAAGGTGTTCCGCGTCTTTGGAAGCAGCGGCGAGTACGAGGTGTTCGATTATAACCGACCCGTTGGGCAAGTCTTCAAGGACTACACGTTCCAACTCATACCGGAGGTGTCATTTATCATTGCCAAAATCGAGCAGCAAGAGTTTGCAGGGAAACAAAGACGTTTCTATTACATCAACGGTTTCTATGATGGAGAAGATCCTTATGCGTCTAACATACACTACGTATGGATCGAGGGTATAGGCGACACACAGGGCTTTGACCCCTATCCTCTGGGGATGGACGGAGGTATCCCGAACGAGCTGATCTGTTTCGAGGATAGCGAAGGCAACAGCTACGTCAAGTATCCTGATCTGGGGTGCGTGATCCATCAAGTACCGGCTGCTATGCAGGAGGCTCTTCAGCAGGATAGCCCGTATCAGATTACATGCGAAGGCGACGTCGTTCGCATCCTTTGCCCGAGCGGATCGCAGTCCAATACGATACGGATCCATTCTCTGTCCGGTGCATTGCTGCGAGAAGTAGTCTCAACCGAGAGAGAAGTGACGATTCGCTTGCCACGCACGCAGCTTGCAGGGGAGGCTGTAATGGTGAGCGTGAATGACCGATTTGCACGGAAAGTCAGACCGCAATAAAATAAGCTGTCGGCTATATCCTTTGGGATAGAGAAGGGGGGCATCGGAGAGGAATCCGGTGCACCCTTTTTCCGTTTCTTGATTCGCCTTTCGCGCTGCCGATGGTTCTATTCGGTTGGAATGGACTACTTTTGGTACAGAAACTATGGTAGAATGATTCAGTATGTCCCTCCCCTTATTCTATGCTCCCGATATAGAGCAGTCCGACAGGCTGCCTGACGACGAAGCCGGCCATATCTTGCGCGTCCTGCGTATGCAGGCAGGCGATCGTCTCCGTCTGACCGACGGGCGAGGTTCATTCTTCGATGCGGTCATAGAAACTGCCGATCGCAAGAGCTGTTATGTAAGCGTGTGCGGACAGGAGTCGTGGCAAAAACCTTGGCGAGGCAGAATTACCATAGCTATTGCCCCCACCAAACAGAGCGAGCGGATGGAGTGGATGCTGGAGAAGTTAGTAGAAATAGGGGTGGACGAAGTGGTCTTTATCGAATCCGAACATTCCGAGCGTAGGCGTATCAAAGCGGAACGCTTGGAGCGCATCGCAATTAGTGCGATGAAGCAGTCGCTCAAAGCCTCCTTTCCCGTGATTCGAGTCAATATCCCGATACAAACCGTAATAGCCGATACTTCGAATACCGCGGTTCGCCTTATCGCTTATGTGGACGAAGCCGTTCGAGCCGAAATAGCTAAAGGCCGAGGCTATCCGTCGGATTTCTACCGCGCAGGACAGGATGTGCTGATTCTGATAGGGCCGGAAGGAGACTTCTCTCCGTCTGAAGTGGAGTCTGCCTTGCTTGCCGGATTTGCACCCGTTTCTCTTGGAGAGAGTCGCCTGCGAACGGAAACGGCCGGTCTCGTTGCTTGCCAGTGGATACATACACTGCAAGCCTGTTCCCGCCCTGCTTCCAGATTGGAGAATGATGTTATTGCATAACCCCTAAGACATTGATACAATTATGAAGAAGACAAGACAAACGATTCTCTTTTGGCTCTTTCTCCTCATCGGTTACTGTGTCTCTGCACAGGAAGTCGGCAAACGCGATGCCATCCTGTGGGAAATTTCCGGAAACGGGCTGACCGAACCGAGCTATTTACTCGGTACCTGTCATATAGTGCCTTATACTTATACGGATAGTATCTCCGGCTATAAGGATGCATACGCGTCTGTCCGTCAGGTAGTCATCGAGCATGACGTTCGTCCCGAATCCCTGACAGCCTTGATGCCGCGCCTGCAAGCAAACATGATGCTGCCGAGCGATACCACTTATGCCATGCTTTATTCTCCTGAAGAGCTACAGGAATTGAACCAATTCCTCAAATCCGCCGGTATGGGTTCTGTGGATCAGATACCCCTCCGCCCCTCTATCCTCTCATTCTTTATCAGTCTCGGATTAGAATCTATGCGTCTCCAAGGGCAGGAGCCGATGGATGTAGGCGTTGTCGTTCATGGACTCGCTGACGGAAAAGAGGCGGTATTTTTCGAAACGCAGGATGAGGCTTGGGATGCTATGCAATATCTCCTCTTTTCCAAAGGCCTGAAAGAGCAAGCACAAGACTTGCTTAAGACAATTCGAGATATGCAAAAGAAGCAGAATCCTTTAGTAAAACTTGTCAGTGACTATAAGGCTCAGCAGATAGAAAGCGTGTTCGAAGGTCAATATATGACACCTCAGGATATGGAGCGTTTGGTCTATAAGCGCAATGCACGATGGATGGAAAAGATACCGGCTCTACTGTCTGCAAAGCCCACTCTCATAGCTGTAGGAGCCGGCCACCTCATCGGCGCAAAAGGACTGGTACAGGAACTTCGCACCCGTGGCTACAAACTCCGCCCCTTTTCACTTTGATAACAACAACGACATAAGAAAATGAAACTCCGCAAATCACGCATTACACGCGTCATCACTTTTCTGATATTGCTCATCTTCGTGGCCGGTATAGTCGCCTATTTCCTGTTGCCTAAGCCGGAACAACGTCAGATCGTCCTGATGGGAGGTGCATTGCTTGTGCTGAATTTGCTGCTGATGCAGTTCTTTTTCGGCAAAAACATGTAGGCTTTTCCCTCCTGATCTTATCAGTCCTAAGACTAAAATACACTCAGAGAAAGTGCTTTCTGTTGGGGCAATAGAAAGCACTTGCCTTGCTGTAAATAAAGAAACGCCGCCAATAATCCCGAAGGAATATTGACGGCGTTGTCGGGATGAGAAGACTCGAACTTCCGACCTCCACGTCCCGAACGTGGCGCGCTACCAACTGTGCTACATCCCGATAGCGGACGCAAATATAGCAATTATTCTTATTCAGTAGCGTTTTTTCTCTCTTTTTGTCAGGGCAGTTTCATCAAAAAACGAGTACTCCGTTCGCATGACTTTTATGCGGTAATACCAATTTAGTTCGGAAGTCTTTTCAGAAGAGGTCATCAAACGATTTGTATATAAAACATTTCCGATTTGTATACAGATAGTTTTCGATTTATTTATAGTTCGCAGCCTTCGGAGGGTCTCTTCACGAGGTGATAAAACAGAGCTGTCCGTCAAATCTTGGAAAAAGGAAAGGGGTGTGCTACGATCGCAGTGAGCGCGATTTTTGCACACCCCTGTTCAGTCTAAGATCGAATCAGGAAATATGAATTTTGAATCGGATGCGGATTATTTGACGGAAATTCTTTCTGCGTAGGTCTTACCATCTATTTCGATCCTTACGACATATACATTGTTCTGAGCCGTAAAGACTACTTTATTCGTTCCCGAAGCCAATTGCCGTCCCTTCATGTCGTAGATGGTGGCTTTGCCTGAGCAAGATACCGTGATCGTGTTTTCTGTCACCGTCAGCGTATAAGGCTTTTGCACCGCTATCATTTGAGCACTTTGGGGTACGAATTTGGTGCAGGCCTTCGGCGATACACCGCTGGTATATTTTACTTCTACGCAGTATTCATGCTGCTTGTTAGCCATATTCGCATCCGTGTATGTAGTAGTGGTAGTGGTCAGGCCTTCTGCAATCTTTGCTGCATCACGGTACACTGTGTAGGAGAAGTCGGTTTCGTCTGAAACAGGGGCTTTCCACTGGAGTAGCACGTCAGTCCCATTGTCTGCTACGCTCGCTTGCAAATTCATGACAGGGTTGTGCTGCGCCCCGTTGCCCATGAACAAAATTTCGTCGATGTGAAGGAAGTTTTGATTGGTACACTGGTAATGTCTGAAAGCCACTCGTTGCGTGCCGGCCGGAAGATTCACCATTCGTTCGAAGAATGGCCCTTGTGCTCTTGTCCCGGTCAGCGTCTCTTCAAAGGCAACAATATAATCCTCTTGCCCTTCCAGCTGAGCCATGATAGCATAGTGCTCATTAGGATATAGGGTGTTTACAGCTACGTAATACTTCACAGAGGTCGCACCGGTCACTATGGGAGAAATCAGCCAGTTGTCCGGTTTCAAAGGCTGTCCGCCACTCCAAGAAAAGGATGCCATCATACCATTGCCATGCTGAGTGTTCTGGAAAGATGTAGGAACCCCGTGGAGCCAACACCATCCATCGCCATCGGCATCCTTGATAGTCCATGTGGAGGGGATTCCTTCATCGAAACCTTCAAGATAAGGAAGTGTTACGCCTTGTGCCACTGCTTTTTGTCCTGAACAGAATAAGGTGAATAAAACGGCAAATAAAAATAAGTAGTTTAATTTTTTCATTCTTTGTCGAAATAGTTTAGTTGTTAGAAAAAACTGATGCGATCTGTGACTCTTACTTAAGACGCTAAAAGTATGCAATTACACCTAATGGTCAAAATTTACAATAGTGTTGTACTTGATATTGGAGTGTATATTACTACGGAGAATGATCACAGTTGTATTACGAAATATTCTTTTTACTATATTGCAAGCCAAGTACTTGAACGCATGGATTCCTTTGTTTGCTATGTGCTGATACAGCTTGTGCCTATCTTTTTTGGGAAGGACGTCTGCAGTAGATACCTTTGGCATACAGCCAAGGGTGAAAAATGTTCCCGCCAGCACATTAATGTAATCGCCCATTCTGCTGCTTCCCTACTTTTTTTCCATTCTTGCCGAATGCGTTATAGTTTGCCGAGAACACAATGAAAATTAATGTAATAGTTATGAAAAGAATCTTATTGTCGATTTTTTCCGTATTCTTTACCATAACGGTTTTTGCGCAAGATAGAACCGAATGTGAAAGAATTGTCGGTGTTGTTTTTGATGCCGTTAGCAAACAGAACATGGAGCAAATAAGGCCATATCTGGCGGAAAACTTTAAAATTGCAGGTCAATCTTCACCCGTAGCAGAAACGGTATTGGCGCAGTTGGTTAGTAATTTGGGAAACATCGAGAGTTTCATACTGACAGAAGTAACAGGAAACGTTGACTTGACTTTTAATTACGATGTTGAATATGAGAAACACGGAAAGAAACAGGCGTTGTTCGAGTTTGATCAAAACAATAGGATAAAAAGAATGGAACTACTAAAAATCGTGGTAAAAACAGCCAAGGTAGATCCTTCCAAAATAGAATACAATCTGAGTAATGTGATAGAAATTCCATTTACAAGAATGGGAAATTTGATTGTTGTCAAGGCATCTGTCAATGGAGAAGAGCAAGATTTCATATTGGATAGTGGATCTGGATTTACCATCATTAATTCGAAATATATCGAGAAAGACACAGTCGATACAGAAAAGGAGGAAACTGTTTTAAGTACTGCTAAAGGAGTTCACGACGAGAGTTTATCAGGAACAAATATTGTCAATACGAGCATTGACTTTTATGGAATCCGTGTCAATCGGAAAGATATGCTTACGAATGACATATCACACTTGGAGAGCGAAGGTAGGCAGATTTACGGACTGATCGGCCATGATTTCTTGAGTAAATACGATGTACTGTATGATTATGCCAGGAATGTTGTCATACTAATCAATCCGGATTATTTCGAAACATACAGAAAAGAAAAACTATCTAAACACCTTATTGAAACTCTTCCGCTTGAATGGAGAGGCCACATCCCCATTATGCAGATCAGGATAGGAGATGATTATTATAAATTGGGTATTGATTGTGGTGCGGGAGCAAATCTCTTGGATATAACCCTTTTCGCTAAAGTGAAAGATAATTTGGAGGGAATAACGACAAAAAGTTTAGGTGGAGCTTCTAAAAACAAGAAAGATGTCACTCATGCTCAATTGAAAGAATTCTATGCCGGAACAACCTTGTTCAAAAAATCACAAACTGTTTTTAGTGATATCTCTCATTTAAACAAGGATAAAGATCTGAAAATTAATGGGCTTATTGGGTACGAGTTTCTGTCGAAACAGCTGACTTTGGTAAGCTATCAACGCAAGGAATTATTGCTAATAAAATGATGTAGTGTGTGACATTGCCTGTCCCTTAAGCAACCTTGTCTTTCGACATTGAAATGGCTTTTGATTTGAGTTGTTTGTCTTGCTGAATATTATTTAGAATTTGAAAGAAGTATAGGATATCCTCAAGCCGAGTGGTAAGTCCATCATTTTAATTTAATCTCTCAAAATGCTTCTATGATATCCGGATGATTTTTCGTATAGTTATGGGCCTGTTATAATGAAGAGATTAATCCATGTAGCTCTCTGATATGGGGATTTGTAAAGAGGATAACACATTTGTCTGCAGTGTCGTTATTGTTACCTTTGCCCCATCTCACCTAATAGATAGGACTAAAAAAGAAGGGGGTAAATCATGACAAATCATGTATTCCGGATAAAAGGTTTTTATATCCTGCTGATGGCTTGTGTGCTGATGTCTGCCATGTCGATGGCTGCTCAGACGCGTAGCAGGACAAAGGTGCACGTGGTGCAAGCCAAAGAGACCGTCTATGGACTGGCGCGTCAGTATGGTCTCTCGGAGGAAGATATTTATGCGCTCAATCCATCGGCCAAACAGGGGCTTAGAGAAGGACAGACCTTGCTTATTCCGGCCAAGCCGATCAAGTCCAATAGCAGAGTTTCAGCAGCTGCTCTCCCGAGTGAACATATTATCCAGCCACAGGAAACGCTCTACTCTGTCAGCAGGCAATATGAGTTGAGCGAAGACGATCTGATGAGGGCCAATCCGGGTATATCAGCCTCTAACTTCCCCGCCGGTAGGAAGCTGCGTATTCCCAAGGCTGACTCTACCTCTATGGCCTCCAGTCCCATGTCGGTACAGTCCGAAACTATAGAAGTCGGTCTGATGCTCCCGCTGTCGGGCAATACACAGCGATATGTGGAGTTTTACGAAGGTATGCTGATGGGGCTCAATCGTCTGAAGAAACGGGGCGTTTCGGTGACCTTGCGCGTTTATGATGTATCCAATGCTTCTGATGCAGAGGATGTAATCCATAGTGGCGAGCTCAATAACTGTCACCTCCTTATCGGGGGCACTTCCAACGACCAGATAGCTGCTATTTCACGCTATGCAGACCTGCGCGGTATCAACTACGTGGTTCCGTTCAGCTCCGGTAAAATAGCCGGCAGGGCTTCGGCCAACCTCTTCCAGATCAATCCTCCCCAAGAATACCTCTATCCGCAGGTTGCCAAGCTCTTTATGCAGCGATATGCCGATAGAACCGTTGTGTTCGTCACCGGTTCGGGATCGGTTGAGCCTTGTGCCGCCTTCATTATGTCCGAGATGGACAAGGCAGGCAAATCCTATACGAAGATTTCTTCCGATACAGAACAGGGCGAATTGGTCAAGCTGCTTCGTTCCGACTCCCGTATCGTGATAATGCCCTGCATGGCGAGAGAGAGCATCCTTCGTCGTATACTTTATTTGGCGGATGGCAATGGCAAGGCGGAACAGTTAACTTTCTTTGGCTACCCCGAGTGGCAGTCCTTCGACAGAGATATGCAAGGGCGAATGAGGAAATACGGCTCTTCATTCTACTCTTCCTTCTATTTCAATCCAGCAAACCTCGAAAGCGAACAATTCCTTTCGCAATATTATGCCTGGTACGATCATAAGGTGTCTGGTGGCTTCCCCAAGTACAGCGTTCTGGGCTACGATATTACCAGCTATTTTATCGGGGGCTTAGCCTCCTATGGCCGTTCACTTAGGAACAACCTCCCCATGCTCCCCTCCACGGGATTGCAGACAGACTTCCAATTCCGTGAGATAAAAGGTGATGGCGGCTTTGTGAATCTCAACCTCTTCATCGTTACCCTGAGAGCCGATGGAGGGGTGGATCGTGTGGCCATATCTCAATAGTTGCTCTTTCATGACGAGTGGACGAATGTTCGACTGTCTATGCAACTCTATTTGAAGAAAATCATGTTTCTGAGAATAAGTATCAGTCTTTTCATTTTCCTATCTCTGGTCAATTTGGTCGAAGCCCAAACGGCCAAGCGGTCATTGCGTGTGCAGGTCGGACTCGCGGGAGGCGTATCCGCCAACAAGGTGCTCTTCAACCCCTCAGTGGACCAAAAGATGTTGTTGGCGCCATCGGGTGGTCTCATTGTTCGGGTAAACGAGGAAAGTACAGGAGCCTTGAAAGCCGGCTTCCAGATGGAAGTGGATTATGTCCGGCTGGGTTGGGAAGAAAAATTCGAGGGAAAACCTGACAATGCCTATCGCCGCACGTTCGATTGTGTGACGATACCCCTGCTCACACATGTCAAAATTCGGCAAAGAGGTCTCTATGCCTTTCTCAATTTGGGGCCTCAGTTTGGATTCATCGTATCAGAGAAACCCGTCAAGCAAGGCTCGGACTTCACCGAACTACAGCTGCGACGTTATGCGCAAGGCCTACACGGTCGTTTCGAGTGGGGACTGGCCGGTGGACCTGGTTTCGGATTCGATGCCAGTCGTCTGGGAACTTTTGAGATGGAAGGGCGTTTGTACTATGGCTTCCACGATCTCCTCAACAACCGCCAGCAGGATCCTCATGGCAAATCGTCGAACCTGACTCTGAGCATAAAGCTCAACTATCTCTTCCGTCTTTAAACCGTCGATTCTGCTAAGGGGGCGTGATGGCCTTTTTGTGTGGCAATTCGTTTCTCGTTTTTTCCCAAACGGGGCGGGGCTATTCTTTGGCCTTCTCGCTTTTTTTCTTAAAAATCTATTAATCTATTTGTGCCTTTATCATTACGCCTTATGCTTGATCAGATTGTTTAGTTTTTTGTCTGCCTTCCCTGCGGAATCGGCTTACTCTATCTGCTATAATAGTTGGCTATGTGCTGCGATACTTGGGTGTATTTTTCTTTTTATACTTATCTAAGAGAGCTTTACGTACTTCTTCCTTATCTTGTCGATGAGTTTTTTTTGTACCTTTGCGAGAAACGTAGATGACGGTAAAAGAATGGATTCCAAAAAAGTTCTTTACATATCCCAAGAAATTTTCCCCTACTTGCCGGAAACGGACATATCGGTCGTTTCGCGCAAATTGCCTCAGGCCATTCAGGAGCGAGGCAACGAGGTGCGCATTTTTATGCCCCGTTATGGTATCATCAATGAGCGTCGTAACCAGCTGCACGAGGTGATACGCCTTTCCGGTATCAATATGATCATCAACGACAACGACCATCCGCTGATCATCAAAGTGGCTTCCATCCAGTCGGCACGCATGCAGGTCTATTTCATTGACAATGATGATTTTTTCAAGCGCAAGACGATGTACGACATCAAGCCTAAACAGGAGAATGACAACGATGAGCGAGCCATCTTCTTCGTGCGGGGAGCACTCGAGGCCATCAAGAAACTGCGCTGGATCCCCGATGTCATCCATTGTCATGGTTGGTTCACGGCCTTGGCGGCTTTGTATCTGAAGAAGGTGTATGCGGACGATCCTTGCTTGCAGAAGGCAAAAGTGGTCTATTCCGTCTACGACGATGCCGGACAGGGGGTAATCCCGGAGACTCTTTTTAGCAAGCTCGAATTTGATAAGATCACGGCTGATGACTTGTCCGTCATGGGACAGTCTGCCGATTATATGGCTTTGAGTCGTCTGGCGATTCGATACGCTGATGGCGTCATTCAGGGTGCGGAGACTGTAGCTCCGGAACTGACCGACTATATATCCTCTTTGGAGGGGAAGGCTTTCCTCCCATACCAAGGGAAAGAGAACTATGAAGAGGCTTTCGACAACTTCTATAGCGATCTTTTGACGACCAACTGATTTGTCTCATTCTGCCTGACCGCGCCGAACAATATGCAGGCAGCGATTAACGTTAATTATCTGCCTTTCCACGCAAACCCCCAATGATTCACCATTATTATGAAGAGATACTTTCTTCTCGTTTTTTCGTTAATGGCTTTCCTCACGGTAGCCTGCGATGATGATCTGTCTCCGATCGGAGGTTCTATCCAGCCGCCTTCGGATCCGGTTTCGGCCAGAGTGGATACGCTCGAATTTTCTGTAAAGACGATACCGATGGGCGATATATACAACCGAACGAACTATACCCTGCTGGGAGACCTGACGGATCCCGAATACGGCGACTTGAAGGCTGACTACATCATGCAGTTCAAGAGTCCGAGGAATTTCAAATTCAAGTATCCGCCCAAAGATGGGAAAATCGACTCCGTGAAGCTTAGTATCAACTATGATAGTTGGGTGGGGGATTCAACAGCCCTCATGAAGGTTTCGATCTATAAAATCAACAAAGCCATTCCTCCCTCGTACTATTCTACGGAGGAATTAGCTTCCTTGCTGGACGAAACCCAGATCATCGCTTCGCAGACATTCAAGGCGGGCAATGACTCAGCATTCCACCGCGTAAGAATACCCCTGCCCAATGAGATCGGCCAAAAGATATACGACCTCTCGGTAAACAATCCAAGTGTTTTCGATACGCAGGAGAGCTTCTATAATAATGTGTTGGGCGGTCTGTATGTGACTACTACGACGGGTACGGGAGTTGTGCTGAGCGTGTACAATACACAGATGGCCATCTATTATAACTACAAGGTTACGTCCGATTCCACCAAGACGGCTACAGAGACATTCGTAAATACGAGCGAATCCTATCAGGTCAATCATATCAAGAACTCCCAAATATCCCACCTGTTGCAGGAGAATGACTCTCTTTCTTGTGTGAAGAGTCCGGCAGGGGTGATGACGCAACTGACGATCAGCAAAGAGCAGTTTACGGATGCTTTCACGAGCAATCTGTCTTCCTCTTTGGCTTGGCAGATCGGTGAAGCACAGTTCAATATCAGTGCCTCGAAGCCTTCTGAGGGCTTGATGCTGAGTCCGCCCTCTTACCTGTTGCTCTTGCCACAGGATTCGGTGAAGAACTTCTTCGAGCAAGAACAAACCGAACTGATGCAGCCCCGCACTGCATTCCTCTCGACCATATACAACATTAAGAAACGGGAGTATCGGTTTAGCAATATCAGCCGCCTGTTGATGGAGCATATTAAGAACAATACGGAGAAGACCCCCGAGGGTAAGCCTTATATCAATAAGGATCTTGTTCTCGTACTGCTGCCTGTGAAGCGTCAGACTGCAGGAGCCGGTGGCTCAATGTACACCTCTCAGCTGAATAATTTCATGTTCCCGTCAGGCGTGAAACTACTACTTGGAAAAAAAGACAAAACAGCGCGTATAGGAGTCTATAGTATGACCTATACTGATAACTGATATGTGCTATACGCTCCGGAATAAGCCTTTCGATTCGGGATTCGGTGCCGTCGAAGGGCTTTTTCTTTTCAGTCTTCCGTAACAACTACAATCACACACTCATCATGAAGCAATTGAAATACCGTCTGATCCTGATGAATTTCCTGCAGTTTTTCATTTGGGGAGCTTGGCTGATTTCCCTTGGAGGATATATGGCGAGCGTACTGCATTATTCCGGTTTGGAAATAGGTGCCATATACGGTACGATGGGCATTGCCTCTCTTTTCATGCCGGGTTTGCTGGGTATTCTGGCGGACAAGTACGTGGCTGCTCAAAAACTCTTGGGTGTGTGCCATCTGATCGGAGCCATATTGCTGGTTTATGCTTCCACGCTGAGTAGTTACTCCGTTTTTTATCCTGTTATGCTCCTGCTCTGCATGAGCTATATGCCTACTCTCGCTCTCACCAATACGATAGCCTATACTGCTATGGAGAAAGCCGGTATGGATATAGTGCGTGAATTTCCTCCTATACGCGTATGGGGTACTGTCGGGTTCATTTTGGCCATGTGGACTGTCGATATATGCGGATGGGTAATGAGCAGTATGCAATTCTATGTCAGTGCTGTGGCTTCCCTTGCATTGGGATTGTATGCTTTTACCCTGCCTCACTGCCCTCCGGCAAAAGAAAGCAAGAAGAAGGGGGTGCTTGCCGTTTTGGGGCTGGATGCTTTTGTTCTTTTCCGCCAACGTCGTATGGCAGTCTTCTTCCTCTTTGCCATGCTATTGGGAGCAGCCCTTCAGGTCACCAATACATTCGGCAATCCGTTTTTGTCCGATTTCGCGGATACTTATAGCGAGAGCTTTGCCGTGCAGCATCCCAATGTGTTGCTTTCTTTGTCACAGATTTCCGAGACTCTTTTCATTTTGGCCATTCCGTTTTTCATGGGACGTTTCGGGATCAAACGGGTGATGCTTATGAGTATGTTGGCTTGGGTGTTGCGTTTCGCTTTCTTTGGTCTTGGCAATCCGGGTAGCGGCTTCATTTTCCTGGTTCTGTCAATGATCGTATATGGTATGGCCTTCGATTTCTTCAATATCAGCGGTTCCATGTTTGTCGATCAAGAGACTACGCCCTCGATTCGAGCAGCTGCTCAAGGCCTTTTTATGATCATGACCAATGGTATCGGAGCCATCATCGGGGGAATTGCCAGCGGTTGGGTGGTGGATCGCTTTACGGATGCCGGTCATACGGCTTGGAGCACGGTATGGTATATTTTTGCAGCTTATGCATTAGTCATTACCATTCTCTTTGCCATCTTTTTCAAGTCGGAAAGCAGTCCCGTCTCTCGATCTTAGGGGCCCTGGCTGTTCTATGCCGATGCTTCGCCCTTCGGCAGAGAATATGAAAGATTCGGTATATATCGAAACGGATAGACCATCGAACAAGTGGATCGGATCTTTTTGTTCCTCACTTCTTCTCTTGCGAATAAGATGTGAATCTTAGGCAATATTCCAATGTTATTTTTATCCTCATCTACACAGTTTGTGTGAGGTGAAGAGCTGTTATCCGAGACTGTACTGTTGCAACCAATCTATCAGAGGGTATATAGAACTGTATACGAGGTCTAAATACCTGCTCTGCTTCTCATCCTATTGAAGAAGGATTCAAAGGCTATCGATTCTTTCCGAGAATTGATATAGCGTAGAGGGGGCTATATCTTCCCTTCTATCATAGAATGTAAGCTTTTCAACCTTTCTGTATAATTGCCTCGAATCTCTTTGGATTCAATGGAAAACATAAAATCCTCAAAAAAGATGGCGTAAAACTTTGCCTCAGCGATGGGTGTATTTTTCGGCTAATTTCTAAAGAATAAAACTGTGTTTTGTGTCTTTTTAGCAAAAAATATTTGGCAGGTTAAGATTAAAAACATACCTTTCGGGCGATAGTGGTAGAGCACTATCTCGCGAAACATTAATCTTTAATACTTTCAAAAGGTATGAGAAAATTGAATTCTTTATTTTCGCTTGCCGTCCTGCTATCCCTGTTGTGTTGGGGACAGACGGCTACTGCACAGAGAGGGCCGAAGACGGCTCCATCTGTGACGCACCAGACGGTGCAGAAAGGTATTCGAACATCCACAGCCAAGGATCTGCGAGATCCGATTCCTGCCGGCATGGCACGAATTATCTTGGAAGCTCATGATGTGTGGCAAGACGGCACAGGCTATCAAATGCTTTGGGATGACGATCACGATCAGTACGGCGCATCGATTCCCGAAGATGGTTTTTGGTTTGCTAGCGAGACAATTCCTGATGGCCTTTTCGATCCTTTCGAGTATAAAGTTCCGGTCAATGCCGATGCTTCGTTTACTCCTACGAATTTCGTGCTTGATGGAACGGCATCAGCCGATATTCCTGCCGGCACTTATGACTATGTAATCATCAATCCGAATCCCGGCTTAATATATATTGTAGGGCAGGGTGTTTCCAAAGGCAATGATTATGTAGTAGAGGCCGGTAAGACTTATCACTTCACTGTCAAACGACAAGGTTCCGGCGATGCTGCATCCGTTGTGGTAACAGGAGAAGGTGGCAATGAATTCGCTCCCGTACAGAATCTCCAATGGTCTGTATCAGGGCAGACGGTAACCCTCACTTGGCAAGCCCCCGCATCCGACAAACGGGCTTATGTGTTGAACGAAAGTTTCGATACAGAAACGCTTCCAAATGGTTGGACAATGATCGATGCTGATGGTGATGGTCGCAATTGGCTATCTACAATAAACGTTTACAACACCGCTACTCATACAGGTAATGGTGCTATGTTTAGTAGATCATGGGAAAGCAGCACAGGCGCAAAACCCAACTTGAGTCCGGACAACTATCTGGTAACTCCTAAGATTACTGTTCCCCAAGACGGTGAGCTTACGTATTGGATTTCATCGCAAATTCCTTGGGAAAATGAGCACTATGGAGTGTTCTTGTCCACAACCGGAAACGAGGCTGCAAACTTTACAGTCAAGCTCTTCGAAGAAACTCTTGGAAGAGGCAAATCTGTTCCTGCAAATGTCCTGAAGAGCGAAGGTGCAAAGGCTCCAGCTCCCTATCAGGAGAGGACCATTGATCTCTCTGCCTATGCAGGACAGGATGTTTATTTGGCGTTCCGTCATTTTGATTGTACAGGTATATTCCGTCTTTATCTTGATGACGTAGCAGTCTCTGGCGGAGGTGTTTCCGATGACTATACTTACACGGTATATCGTGACAATGTTGTTGTCGCACAGAATCTGACGGCAACCACATTCAAACAGGAAAATGTAGCTCCTGGCCAGTATAACTACTGTGTCGAAGTTAAGTACGAAACCGGTGTATCTCCGAAGGAATGTGTTGACGTAACAGTTGATCCACAGCAGTTCAATCCTGTACAGAATCTGACGGGTAGTGCTGATGGACAGAAGGTAACGCTCAAATGGGATGCCCCCAACGGAACGAATCCTAACCCTAATCCTAATCCCAGTCTTTCCGAATCGTTTGAAAATGGTATACCATCAAGCTGGAAGACTATCGATGCCGACGGCGACGG
>NZ_KB899177.1 GCF_000378065.1 Porphyromonas gulae DSM 15663
TCTGTACCTGACTCCCGAATAATCTTTCTAATCTTTTCTTTCGGTAGTTTACCGATGGCTTGCGCAAAGAGTGTTATTTTTGTCATAAAGGAAGTGGAGGAGTTGGGCTCTCTTTACTAAGGTAACATTTTGTTCCTTAGCTCTGCTTCCTTTTTCTTATATCCTCCAAAACGTTTAGGACAACATTGAATTACACCATAAAAACGACATTCCCATGAGATCAAGCGAATCTGCAAGTATTTACTCACCTTTTCAAAAGGTTATTCCCCACTCATATCAAAAATACACCACGACAATTAAACTTGGAATGGGAGCATTTGAGGCGGTTGTCCCATGAAGTATATTTGTTAATTTCATTTATGTGGCAACGTTTTTTACATATCTTTGTCGCATATCAGTTAAACAACTTCAAAGAACACATTCCGACACCTTTGGGCATTACATACTTCCACTATGGTCCTCTAAACGATATACAACCTCAATCCAATCAGCCCCTACGTTTACGAATGTTACTCATCGATTAAAATCAATAGCAATATAAAAAATACAATGATCGACCTTTTTTCAAAATTGTGCAACTCGAATCGCAATCTTCGGCAGAATGCCTCTAACACCTATGGCCGCCGCCTGCTAAACCGCAGCTATCTGCTGTTTTTCCTGGCCTTTTTACAGCTTATTGTCAACGAATCCTATCGCCGAGTATTGATCTCTTTGGATATGGAGGTTCGATTTGCCGAGATTCTGATTGCCCCAATTGTTTGGAGCTTGGTCGTTTATTTATTGCTTGCAGCCATCCCAAGCCATCGGTTATATCGAGGCATTATGTGGCCTGTGATCTTGATCGCAACGCTCATGTACGTAATCGAGATGTATCTACTCAGATGCTACGGCACTGTTTTTATTCCCTATATGGCTACAGCATTTCTTGCTACCACATCGGCCGAGGCCGGTGCATTCTGGCGAGAGGCTTTCTCTTGGAGCGACATCGGCCATGTGGCAGGTTGGTACGTGATCGTTTGGCTTGTGAGCCTAACCTTCGGGTTGTTGCTGCGTCTACTCCCAAGCAGGCCCAAATATCTCCTCCCCCTACTGCTTCTGTTTCTTAGCCCAATACTCTATGCGGCAGTTTGGCACTATCCCAAAGTTCTTGATCAACTCTCCGAGGATAGAGGCTATGCTTTCTCCTATCCGACAGCTGCACCTTGTGAAAGACTCGTATGGAGTATCTCGCAGAGTTTGATGGAAGGCAAAGAGGTCAATGCTCTTTTCGATCGCATTAACTCCGGAGCAAAGGGAGATATGTTTACCAAAGTCTCCCCTAAGCCACCCCACACGGTAGTGCTCGTTCTGGGTGAGTCAGCCCGCCCTGATTATATGCATAGCTATGGTTATCCTCTGGAGAATACGCCCCGATTGGATAGTCTACTTTCGTCCGGTGCCGCTGTACAGTTCGACGATGTGGTCAGTGCCAAACCCAATACTCAAGGTTCGATTGCAGCAATGATGTCTATTGGAGAAAGCCGTGCAGGAGGAAAATGGTATGACGATCCTATTCTAATACCGCTACTACGCTCCGCCGGTTACTATACCTTCTGGCTGAGTGCTCAGGAAAAACTCGGTCTTGCAGTGCAGAATGTCACAGCCATCGCCAAACTTTCAGACAGTACCCTCTTCGTCTTCAGAGGGATGGACGATGTGGTATTACCCAATCTCATGCAACGCACCGAGCATCAAAATCTATTTGAGGTGGTACATCTGAGTGGCTCACATGTATCCTATCAGGATCGTTACCCCTCTGAATTTGCCAAATTCAACTCGGAAAATCTTCCCTCTCACTATGACGAGTCGAAAGATGCAGTCGTGGCACACTATGTCAATAGTCTGTACTACACGGATTATATCCTAGGCGAGATTGAGCGAAAATACGCAAACGAAGATGCAATCATCATCTACCTTTCGGATCACGGGCAAGCCCTCTATGATGCACCCAACAACCCCAATCTGGTCGGGCATTCATTTAGCCACCAAGGTGTGTCTGTCCCTCTGTTTATATACCTCAGTCCGTCTATGAGAGCCAAGTACCCAGAGCTTATTCCTCGGTTGCAAACTATTAGGAGCCGACGTATCATGACCGACGTCCTGCCCTATGCCATTATGGGACTCTTAGGAATAGAATCTCCGCTCTACAAACCGGAGTTCGACTTCTGGGGCACCGGCTATGATGAGCATCGTCCTCGGGTTATTTACACGGACGATTCATCTTTGACTATTGACTGATCCAATATCGGTTATCGATCCTCATATTCCAAACCACCATCAAGGGCATTCGACACTTAGCTTTTGTACAGGGGTGTAAGTGTCTCTTACATCCCTTTTATCACATTCTCGAGATAGCATTCGGTATTTAGCTCTATACTCAGCAACTGTTAGCTTCTATATCAAGGCAACCGCATCAGGGAGAATATTCTTATGTTGTTACCTTATTCGTATTTCCCTTACCATCACTATATTTTCTGTAGTTTTGTACCGCTTCATCAATTAAAAACAACAACAATATGTTTTCCGGAATCGTAGAAGAATATGCCCAAGTGACGGATCTCCGTCACGAAAATGACAATCTGCACATCACGATGACGTGCTCTTTCGTCAGTGAACTCAAGATAGACCAAAGCATCGCACACAACGGCGTATGCCTCACCGTAGTCAGCAAGACGGACACCACCTATACCGTGACCGCCATACGCGAAACCCTCGAACGCTCCAACCTCGGACTCCTCCAAATAGGCGATCTCGTCAATCTGGAACGAAGCATGATGATGGGCGGCCGACTCGATGGGCACATCGTGCAGGGACACGTAGATCAGACGGCTGTATGTACCGCAGTGGAAGAAGCCGGCGGCAGCCACTACTATTCGTTCGAATACAAGCTCGACAAGGAGATGGCTCGCCAAGGCTATATGACCGTGGAGAAAGGATCCGTATGCGTCAATGGCGTGAGCCTGACCGTATGCGACTCCGGCATGAACAGCTTCCGTGTGGCCATCATCCCCTATACTCGGGACCATACGAATTTCTGCCGCATTGTCCCAGGTAGCGTGGTCAATCTGGAATTCGACATCGTGGGGAAATACCTCAGCAAGATGCTCCAATACCAATGAACCCAAACGACTTTTACTCCCTGATCGAACAGCGGCAGAGCGATCGCAAGTTCGATCCCGACCGCCCCGTACCCGAAGACGTGCTTGAGCGCATCATCGAAGCGGGGCGTCTCTCCCCCTCAGCCTGCAATTCGCAGCCTTGGAGCTTTGTAGTCGTCACCGATCCCGATACTCGCAGACAGTTGGCGGAAGCCTCATCGTCTCGGCTATTGGGTATGAATCATTTCACACGTCAGGCTCCCGTACACATCGTAGTAGTAGAGGAGAAAGCCAACTTCACGGCTACTATCGGCGGAAAAATGAAAAAAATCCACTATGCCAATATCGATCTCGGCATAGCTGCCGCACACATCACGCTTGCTGCCACGGCTGAAGGTCTCGGTAGCTGCATCATAGGTTGGGTAAACGAAGCCAAGATTCGCGAAATACTGGGTATCCCCTCCGGACGTCGCGTAGTCATGAACATCATGCTCGGCTATTCCGCCGATCCGCACAGGGCCAAGAAGCGCAAAGAAACCTCGGAGATTCTTCACCGCGAGAAGTGGTAGGTTCTCTCTCCTCCCTCCCCCGAAGAGGTTACATACATAGTATATAGTATAGCTCATTATGTACGACATTCAAAAAATCAGGGAAGACTTCCCCATCCTCCATACCCGGGTACACGGTAAACCCCTCATCTATCTGGACAATGCCGCCACGACGCAAAAACCCATAGCGGTATTAGACCAAATCGAACGAGCCTACCGCACATTCAACGCCAACATCCACCGCGGCGTACACCATCTGAGTCAGGTGGCTACGGAGCAGCACGAGAATGCTCGCAAGCGGATAGCCTGCTACATCGGAGCAGAAGACCCAAAAGAGCTGCTCTTTACGCGTGGCACTACCGAGGCGATCAATCTGGTGGCCTCTTCGTTCGGCCAAGCTTTCGTCCGTTCCGGCGATGAGATTATCATCAGCACCCTCGAACACCATTCGAACATCGTCCCGTGGCAACTTTTGGCCGAGCGTACCGGTGCTCGGCTCAGAGTGATCCGGCTGACTGAATCGGGCGAACTGGATGTGGAGCATTTCCGGTCTCTACTCAACGAACGCACCAAAATCGTTTCGATAGCCCACATCAGCAATGTGCTCGGCACCATCAATCCCATACGCCGGATAACGGATTTGGCTCATGCCGCCGGAGTACCCGTTCTGGTCGATGGAGCACAGGCCATCGCCCACTGCCGGGTAGATGTGCGGGAGTTGGGAGCGGATTTCTACGCTTTCTCCGGCCATAAAGTGTACGCACCTACAGGAATAGGCGTATTGTATGGCAAAGCAGAGTGGCTGGAGAAGATGCCCCCTTACCACGGCGGTGGAGAGATGATCGCCAAGGTGACATTCGAAAAGACCACCTACAACGAATTGCCCTATAAGTTCGAAGCCGGCACGCCGGACTATGTCGGTTCCACAGCTTTGGCCACAGCTCTCGACTACATCGAAGGACTGGGCTTAGAAGTCATAGCCGCACATGAAGACAAACTCCTGCGCATGGCTACCGAAGGCGTGAGAGCTTTTCCCAATGCCCGTATCATCGGAGAAGCCGAACACAAGAGCGGTGTGCTCTCTTTCCTCATAGGGGACATTCATCCCTATGACCTCGGCATGCTGCTCGATCGGCTGGGTATAGCCATCCGCACCGGACACCACTGTGCCGAACCGCTGCTCGAAAGCATGGGACTCAATGCCACGGCTCGCGCCTCCTTTGCCCTATACAACACCGAGGAGGAAGTGGAGCAATTCCTCCAAGCCTTGAAGCGCGTAGTAAGCATGTTCTAATTTCTTCCCCATGCTGCTCTCTCGCTATATAGACGATGACTTGCGTGAATGCGGTTGCGACGAAGCCGGTCGTGGCTGTCTGGCCGGTCCCCTCTATGCAGCGGCTGTGATCCTACCGGCCGATTTCTCTCATCCCCTGCTGAATGATTCGAAGCAACTGAGCGAAAAGCAACGCTACACCCTTCGCCCTGTCATAGAATCCGAGGCTATCGTATGGGGGATAGGTATCGTAAGTGCGCAGGAAATAGACGAGATCAATATCCTCAGAGCTTCCTTTCTCGCCATGCATCGCGCCATAGAGCAGTTGCCTTTTCGCCCCGAAAGGCTGCTGATCGATGGCAATCGGTTCGATCCTTTCGAACAAATCCCCCACCACTGCATCGTGGGAGGCGATGCCCGCTATCGCTCCATCGCAGCAGCTTCCATTTTGGCCAAAACTTATCGGGACGACGCGATGCTCCGCCTGAATAAGGACTTCCCGATGTACGGATGGGAACGCAACAAAGGCTATCCTTCGACGGCACACAAATCTGCTATTCGTCGCTTCGGAGTTTCGCCGCATCACCGCCTTACTTTCCGCGGAGTAGCGGACGCAGACCGGCCGGCAGCAGAATAAAGGGACTATATTTGCACCACTGAATATGAGCAGGAAAAACCGGCACAATGTACTCCCGCGAGCCACGATGCTCCGAAAGAAAACAATCCAAATCCGACTGAACGAGGCGGAGCACAAGGCCGTCGAGACCTATTGTAGCCGTTTCAAGGTGGAGAACCGCTCTCGCTGGATCCGCGAAACGCTGATGAAAGAGGTAATACACCGATTAGAAAGTGATACTCCTTTGCTTTTCCGAGAGGAGGAAATGCGATGACAGCCCCTACCCTTGCCACAGATGACATCCGCTATATGAGGCTTGCACTTGAAGAGGCGCGAGCGGCCGCTGACGAAGGAGAGGTTCCTATCGGAGCCGTGATCGTTTGCAAGGGGCAGATCGTTGCGCGTGCTCACAACAGAGTGGAAAGCCTGAACGACCCTACGGCTCATGCCGAAATGCTTGCCATCACGATGGCTGTGGATGCCATAGGGGGGAAATACCTCCGCGACTGCACACTGTACGTGACTGTCGAACCCTGCCTGATGTGTGCCGGCGCGCTTCGCTGGACGCAAATACCACGAGTAGTGTACGGAGCTTCCGAACCCAAAGTGGGCTACAGGCTGTTCACCGATCATGCACTCCACCCCAAATGCCGCGTAGAAGGCGGTATATTGGCGGACGAATCAGAGGATCTGATGCGTAGTTTCTTTGCCGAACGGCGGTAGCCGAGCGACACATTTATATATCTTTGCGCAATATGGCAGCATTCAGTGTACATATATTGGGCTGCGGATCTGCCCTGCCGACCACACACCACCATCCCTCTTCGCAAGTAATCGACCTACGCGACAAACTTTACATGATCGATTGCGGAGAAGGTGTCCAGCGACAATTCAGACTCGAAAAGCTCCATTTCGGGCGTCTCATCCATATTTTCATCAGCCACCTGCATGGCGATCACTGTTTCGGCCTGCCCGGATTTATCTCCACACTTGGTCTGTTGGGACGTACCGGCACCCTGCATGTACATGGGCCGGAGGGAATAGAGCGTTTCCTCAGCCCCATATTGGAGCAGTTCTGTCACCGAATGCCCTATCAGGTGGAGATACATACGATCGATGCCTCCCGACATGCGCTTGTGCATGAGGACAAATCCGTCAAAGTCTATAGCATACCGCTCAGCCACCGCATCCCTGCAGCGGGCTACCTCTTCGAAGAAAAATGCCGTGCAAGGCATCTGAACAGAGCGGCTGCCGAGTTCTACAATATTCCGCTTGCCGAATATCCCCTCATCATAGAAGGATCCGACTACACGACACCGGATGGGCGGATCATCCCCAACCGACACCTCACGACCCCGGGCACACCGCCCAGACGATATGCTTACTGCTCGGATACGGAGTTTTATCCCTCCATCGTCCCTATTATTCAAGGTGTGGATTTGCTCTACCATGAAGCCACTTTTATGGAGGAGGATCGGGCAAGAGCCAAAGAAACTTTCCACAGTACGGCCAAAGAAGCGGCCGAAATAGCACGACAGGCAGGAGCAAAATGCCTCCTCATCGGGCATTACTCCGGCAGATACAAGGACGTCCAAGGTTTGCTGGAAGAAGCTCAAAGCGTATTCAAGCCGACTATTGCCGCCAATGAAAGAATGCGTATCGATCTGTAAATGCCTTTTCCGGCAGTCTTGTTTGCTCCTCGCCCTTACCGGTCTGCTGTATTCCTGCGGAACGAGCAAGAAAGCGACAAGCATATCCGGTAAACCTCACCATACAACTGCCACCGGCCATTCGCTCCGAACGGCGGAGGACATCGTTACCGACCTGATAGCCCGAGGCAAGAAGCTGATAGGCAAACCCTACAGGTATCGGGAGCCATCGTCTTGGCCGATGGATTGCTCCGGCTACGTGGCCTACCTCTACTTCTGCTACGATATTCATATTCCACGCTCTTCATCGGCACTATACAACTATACCATTCCCGTACGCCATCCTCTACCGGGCGACCTGCTTTTCTTCCGTGGCAGTAAGAACCGCAAAGGGGTTATCGGCCATGTGGCACTGCTAATCGAAGTTCGCGGTGACGAACTGATCATGCTGCACAACACCAATAGTAGAGGTATCATCATCGAATCGCTGCAACGAAGTTCGTACTTCAGCAAGTGTTATGTCCGTGCCGGCCGTTTACCTGAGATCCAAGCCCTCATGGACTGATCCTCGCCAAGTTCCCCTTCTACAAAAATCCGATTCCACCTTTTCACCGGCAAAAACTTGAATGGTGTCGATGCTGTGGACTACATTTTTAAGGAGATCGGCACAATAAAAATTGCCCCACATACAGAGATCCGCATGTGGGGCAAATAGGTATTTTGCCTATCAGTATCGGCAGCTAAAAAGACTTTCTACTTGCCGTAGCGAGCTTTCAGTATCTGGATCATATCAGCAGACATGGAGTCGAGATCGTACTCCGGCTTCCAATCCCATTCGCTACGAGCACAAGAATCATCCAATGAGTTTGGCCATGACTCGGCAATACCTTGACGGAGAGGATCGACTTCGTAATTCATAACGAAATCAGGTACCAACTTCTTCACGGCTGCCGCTATCTGCGAGGGTTCGAAACTCATGGCAGTGATATTGAACGAATTGCGATGTACCAGACGGGCAGGATCAGCTTCCATCAGCTCCACGCATGCGCGAAGAGCATCGGGCATATACATCATATCCATATAAGTACCTTCTTTAATGGGACAGGTGAAGCATCCTTCTTTGACAGCTGCATAATAAATATCCACGGCATAGTCTGTCGTTCCGCCACCGGGGAGGGTGACGTTGGAGATCAAACCGGGGAAACGAACCGAACGTGTATCTACACCGAAACGCTTGTGGTAGTAGTCGCTCAAAAGCTCGCCACTGACCTTCGTTACTCCGTACATGGTCTTGGGACGCTGAATAGTATCCTGGGGGGTCTTGTCCTTAGGAGTATCATTGCCGAAAGCACCGATAGAGCTGGGTGTAAACACTGCACAATTCTTTTCACGAGCTACTTCCAGTGTATTGAAAAGTCCTCCCAGACCAATATGCCATGCTAACTGAGGTTTGGCTTCTGCTACGGCACTGAGAAGGGCTGCCAAATTGTAAATCGTATCTACTTTATACTTATCCACCACTTCTGCTATTTGTTTGGCATTGGTGATGTCTACTATTTCGGCAGGACCGCTTTCGAGTAGTTCGCCCTTAGGCTCTGCACCGGGGATATAACCCGCTACAACGTTTCCCTGAGGATAACGCTTTCTCAACTCCATAGTCAGCTCCGATCCGATCTGGCCGGTAGAGCCGATAATCAGGATGTTCTTCATTCTACTACCTCCGTATTGCTTTAAGTTAGTTGGGTTCATTAAAATTCGCTGCAAAAGTATGGATTATTCTCATAAATATGCGACTAAAAAGCAGCACAAAATCGATGAAGACGAAAAGAAAGACAAAGACCTCTCTATAGGAGTCTGACGAAATAGATGCCATCCCGTCTTGAAGAGGTTTGAGCCGAACCGGTATAAGAAAAGAGAACGATCAAGTGCGAAATCATTTGATTTCAGGCAGATACCTATATGTGGGGATTGTCGATTAGGTGGAATAACTATACTTTTGTTCGAAACAAAACAATATTTTTTCGTATGACAACGCATCACATAAAGAAATCATATTCACCCAATACAAAGCTAAGTGACTTAATATGCGAGAATTACGACTTGCTGCTGGTCATTACGCGCTTTGGTATTTCACTTGGTTTCGGAGAAAAGAGCATACGAGAAGTCTGTGAGGACAATAAGGTAAACACCAATACCCTCATGGCTGTCATCAACGCACTTATCAACCGTCCCGAGCACCCTTCCGAGGCAATCTTGTCGGATCTGTCAGCTCCCTCCCTGATCAACTATCTGCGCAAGTCGCACAATTATTTTCTCGAATTCCGTCTGCCTTCGCTCCGTCAAGATCTTTTAGCCGCACTGTCCAACTGCCCATCCGAGGTGGTGTTCGTCATTCGTCAATTCTATGATGAATACGTGGAGGAAGTACGCAAGCACATGAGCTACGAAGAGAAAACAGTTTTCCCCTATGTGGAAAAGCTTTTAGCCGGAAAGTTGGACGAACGTTCGCACTACAGGATCGATATATTCAGCAAACGCCACGATCAGATAGAGCTGAAAATTTCCGAACTTAAGAACCTGCTGATCAAATACTACCCGACATCAAGCGGCTACGAACTCAACAGCGTACTGCACGACATATTCTCTTCGGAAGACGATCTGTCTGCACACAACTTTGTCGAAGACCACCTTTTCGTGCCTTTGATTCGTAAAATAGAAAAGGAAAGCGGATTATGAACATCATCTCACTCAAGGTAGCGATCGTAGAACCGCTACCTATGATTCGTGCAGGGCTGGAAGCTCTACTAAAGAAAATCACCGGCTACAAGATACAATTCATAGATGCGCCGGCCGATAATGGTTGGGTAGATGTAATCTCCTTTTATTGTCCCGATATCGTTTTCATGAATCCACTCGTATCGGGACTGACCCGAAACGAATCAGACAAGGTATGTCCACAGTCGCGCTATGTGGGTTTGCTCACTACGCCGATCGACAGCAATATGCTACACAACTATGACGATACACTGTCCGTCCACGCCACAGTAGAGGAATTAAGACAGCTATTGGAAAGACTTTATCAAAAGACCTTGGAACCCGAAGAGAGCGGAGAAGAACAACAGACGCTCACCAATCGGGAGAAAGAGATCGTCGTAGGCGTGGTGAAAGGTATGACCAACAAAGAGATTGCGGAAGAGCTTTTCTTATCTACACATACCGTTATAACCCACCGACGCAACATAGCAAAGAAACTACAGATCCACAGCCCCAGTGGTTTGACGATCTACGCCATCATGAACAAACTCGTCAATCTCGACGAGATTACTCACTAAGCGAATAGATTTTCTATTCACTGATCGCCTGCTTTAGAAGTAAGCAAAGACCAAAGTTTATCATTGGGTGGAAGAGGAGCAGTGAGATCGATGAGGACACCGCTGACGGGATGAGTGAAACGAATTCGATGGGCCAGCAGACTGATTCCTCCATCCGGATTACTGCGCCCAAATCCGTATTTCAAATCACCTTTAATAGGACAACCTATAGCTGCGAGCTGGCAACGAATCTGATGATGCCGGCCCGTATGCAACTCTACTTCCAAAAGATGGTAGTTGTCGGACGAAGCTAATAAGCGGTAAGAAAGAGATGCTTTCTTGCTGTTCGGCACTTCACGTACCGAAGCAAAACTTTTGTTCAGCCTTTCGTTTCGGCTGATATAATGGAGCAGTGTGTCCGCGTCCTTGGGAGGTCTTTGCTTGACTATGGCACGATATACCTTTTGTACATCCCCGTCTCGAAACATATTATTGAGCCGAGCCAAAGCCTTACTCGTTTTGGCGAAAACGACCAGCCCTGCTACGGGACGATCCAAACGATGGGCTACACCGAGGAAGACATTGCCCGGCTTGGCATACTTCTCTTTGATCCACTGCTTGACCGTTTCGGACAGAGGGCTGTCGCCGGTCTTATCGCCTTGAACAATCTCTCCGACAGCCTTATTGACTATGATCAGATGATTGTCTTCGTAAACGATTTCCATAACGACAGCCCTATGAACCGAACAGGTTGATTCTGATCCTATATTACATATTCATACCACCGCAAACGTGGACTACCTGTCCCGTCACATACGAAGAGAGATCACTGCCAAGGAAAGTAGCCACGTTAGCCACATCTTCAGGCGTACCGCCACGACGCAGAGGTATCTGTGCAGCCCATTGCTTCTTCACTTCTTCGCTAAGCACGGCGGTCATATCGGTAATGATAAAACCCGGTGCAATTGCATTGGCACGCACGCCGCGTGAGCCCAGTTCTTTGGCAACACTCTTGGCCAAACCGATCATACCAGCTTTGGAGGCTGAGTAGTTGGATTGTCCTGCATTGCCCGATACACCTACCACAGAAGTCATATTGATGATACTGCCGGTACGCTGTCCCATCATGATGGGAGTCACGGCATGAATCATGTTGAACGCTGACTTCAGATTAACATTGATCACGGCATCCCATTGTTGCTCGGTCATACGCATCATAAGGCCATCGCGAGTGATACCGGCATTGTTCACCAAAATATCGATCCGGCCGAAGTCAGCCTTGATCTGTTCCACCACTGTATGCGCGGCATCGAAGTCAGCCGCATTGGAAGCGTATGCCGCAGCACGTACTCCCAGCCGTTTGAGTTCTTCTACGAAAGCTTGTACGCCCTCATCGATATTCAGATCCGTAATGGCCACATCGGCACCTTCCGTTGCATACTTATAAGCTATGGCACGGCCGATACCGCGTCCGGCTCCCGTAATGAGAGCTACCTTGTTCTCCAATAATTTCATACTTTGATTTTTATTTGTCGTGGACAGATACTGACCGATACGATCTGTATGTCCGCGAAGTTGATTTATTGATCGTTAAATTCTTAAATACTTTCTCTGCCAGTCTCTTCTTCACCGGTGTTTACTGCCGGAGATAGACAGATACCGTGGAAGATCAGATGCTCCACATTCTCACTGATTCGCTCGAATGCGATCGTTCCGGCATGCCTAAGATGTCCGCTGATATAGGGCACTTCCAGCCCCTTGATTGAATGGAGCAAGATCTTGGCGGTAATATGGGTATCGGGTATAGAAAAAGCATTGAGCCGAACTCCTTCGTCCAAAATGGAACAGATCAGATGTTCTTCCTTGAGGTCGAACTCCTTACGGGCAGTCTCCACCTTCCATATATCTCGGAAAAAATCGGCACGAAGCGTACCATTACGCACGACGATCTCTTTGATTGCTTCCAAATGAGTATAGATGAAGTGCATCAGCTTCTTAGCCGGCGGCATAGACACGATTGCAGCCGTCTCCAAGGAGCTGTAAAGTTCGTCCAGCTCTTTATGGACAACTGCAAAATAGATATCTTTTTTGCTTTTGAAGTAGGTATATAGCGTGCGTCGTCCCTTGTTTGCCGCATCGGCGATATCGTTCATCGTGGTCTTTTCCACGCCGATTTTGGCAAAGAGCTGACGTGCTACATCGATCATCAGTTCTCTTGTTTTCGCCACACTCATTAAGTATTTTCGATTACCCTAAAATTCTAACGGTATCTTGTTTCGGAAACAAATATAAGGTTTTTGGTGTTGATTTTGCACGTTTGTTTCAGAATTGAGCAAAAAGAACAGCCGCTTTTGTGCATATAAGAGTTTGACGATATGGTCCGAGAAGAGTTTGCTCCAAGCAAATAAAAAAGCTGTCTCCTTTGAAAGGGGACAGCTTATCAATATTCTTGTTGTCTCACAAGGATTCGAACCTTGACAAACAGGACCAGAATCTGTTGTGCTACCATTACACCATGAGACAGTGGCGAAGCATTATCGCTTCCGGTGCTGCAAATGTACACCTTTTTGTGAAACGAACAATAAAAGACAACATTTAAATCTTAATTGGCATCTCCGTATCTTCCTCCATCGTATCCGACTTTGCAAAGATGGGTTGGAAATCTCGATTTTAGGTTCGTAAACCGGAAACACGGTCGAGATATTTTGGTCACTTTTTCTGTCTGTTTTTGTATTTTTGCGAGCATAAAGACCGAAAAAAGGTCATACATCAGCATCAAAGAGTTCCATTTCAACAAACATCGATGAAGAATATCCGCAACTTCTGCATTATTGCACATATCGACCACGGCAAGAGTACCTTGGCCGATCGGTTGCTCGAATATACCAACACCGTCTCCGGCAAAGACCTGCAAGATCAGGTCTTGGACAATATGGACTTGGAACGAGAGAGAGGTATAACGATCAAGAGCCATGCCATTCAGATGGACTATCAGTTAGATGGAGAAAAGTATGTGCTCAACCTGATCGATACTCCGGGGCACGTGGACTTTTCCTACGAAGTCTCTCGCTCCATCGCCGCTTGCGAAGGGGCATTGCTTATCGTCGATGCTGCCCAAGGGATACAGGCACAGACCATATCCAATCTCTATATGGCGATCGAAAACGACCTGACCATCATCCCCATTGTGAACAAAGTGGATCTACCCAGTGCCATGCCCGAAGAGGTGGAAGACCAGATCATCGAGCTTTTGGGCTGTGATCGTTCGGAGGTTATCCGTGCCAGTGGTAAGACCGGTCAGGGAGTAAATCAGATCCTTCGCGCTATCGTCGAACAAGTACCGGCCCCTGCCGGAGATCCCGATGCTCCACTCCAATGCCTCATCTTTGACTCGGTCTTCAATCCGTTCCGTGGTATCATTGCCTATTTTAAGGTGGTGAATGGCAGTATTCGCAAAGGAGATCATGTCAAGTTTATTGCCACCGAGAAAGAATACGATGCCGATGAAGTAGGAGTACTCAGGCTCGATATGGAGCCGCGCTCGGAGGTCAAGACCGGCGATGTAGGCTATATCATCAGCGGTATCAAAACAAGCCGCGAGGTCAAGGTAGGCGATACGATCACCCATGTGGCGAAGCCTGCCAAAGAGGCCATAGCAGGATTCGAAGAGGTAAAACCCATGGTTTTCGCCGGTGTATATCCTATCGAAGCCGAAGACTTCGAGAACCTGCGCGCTTCTTTGGAAAAGCTTCAGCTCAACGATGCATCGCTGACGTTCCAGCCCGAAAGCTCCGTGGCTCTCGGATTCGGATTTCGTTGTGGATTTCTCGGTTTGCTCCACATGGAGATCGTGCAGGAGCGATTGGATCGGGAGTTCAATATGAATGTGATCACGACAGTTCCCAACGTTTCTTACAAAGTCTATGACAAGAAAGGCGGCTGTAAGGAGGTCCACAACCCATCGGGACTGCCCGAACCCACGCTTATCGATCATATCGAAGAGCCTTTTATCAGAGCTTCGGTCATCACCAATACGGCCTATATCGGCCCTATCATGACACTTTGCTTGGGCAAAAGAGGGGTGTTGGTGAAGCAAGAATATATATCGGGCGATCGTGTAGAGATCTTCTACGACCTCCCATTGGGCGAAATCGTCATCGACTTCTACGACAAGCTCAAGAGTATCTCCAAAGGATATGCCTCGTTCGACTATCACCTGCATGACTTCAGAGAGAGCAAGCTGGTGAAACTCGATATTCTGCTCAATGGCGAACCCGTCGATGCCCTTTCGACACTCACACACGTGGACAACAGTGTCACATTCGGCCGGCGCATGTGCGAAAAGCTCAAAGAACTGATCCCGCGTCAGCAATTCGAAATAGCCATCCAAGCAGCTATCGGGGCCAAGATCATCGCTCGCGAAACGATCAAGCCCGTCCGCAAGGATGTGACGGCTAAGTGTTATGGTGGTGATATTTCCCGTAAGCGTAAACTACTCGAAAAGCAGAAAGAAGGAAAGAAACGCATGAAGCAGATAGGTACGGTCGAAGTACCTCAGAAAGCTTTCCTCGCTGTCCTCAAACTAGACTGATCCGAAGCCTTTTCACAATCCAGTCCCATCACTATGGCCGCTACCAAGTCTCGCACCAAACATCCTGCTCCGGAGAGCATTACAGCTCCGTTGGAGGGACGTGTTCCGCCACAGGCTCCCGAATTGGAGGAGGCTGTTTTGGGAGCTATCCTGCTGGAAAAAGATGCCTATATGCAAGTAGGCGAAATGTTGCGCCCCAGGACTTTCTATCTCAAGGCCCATGAGCTGATTTACGAAGCCATTACCCAACTGGCACTCAATCAGAAGCCGGTGGATATGCTCACGGTGACGGAGCAGCTCAAGAAGAACGGCAATCTCGATGCCGTCGGCGGCCCCTCTTATATAGCCGGTCTGACGCTCAAAGTGGCAAGCTCGGCCAACTTGGAATACCATGCCAAGATATTGGCGCAGAAAGCTTTGAGCCGTGAGGTAATCGGCTTTTCCAGTGAAGTCCTGAAGAAGGCTTACGATGATACGGAGGACATAGAGGATCAGTTGCAGCAGGCCGAGGGACGATTGTTCGAGATCTCCCAGCACAACATGAAGCAGGACGTCCAGCCTATCGACCCGATTATCAAAGAGGCCTTGGGCGAAATCCAAATTGCAGCCAACCGTAAGGAAGGACTCAGCGGTCAGCCATCCGGTTTCCCCGCTATCGACAAGCTCACGGCCGGTTGGCAAGCTTCCGATCTGATCATCATTGCTGCCCGTCCTGCTATGGGAAAGACCGCATTCGTGCTTTCCATGGCGAAAAATATGGCTATCGACTATAATATACCCGTAGCCATATTCAATTTGGAAATGAGCAGTGTGCAGCTGGTCAAGCGTCTGATGTCCAATGTCTGTGAGATTCCGGGTGAGAAGTTGAAGACCGGCCGACTCGAATCACACGAATGGGTACAACTCGACACCAAACTGAAAGACTTCGAAAACAAACCTCTCTATATAGACGATACGCCCTCTCTTTCCGTCTTCGAACTGCGCACCAAATCGCGTCGTCTGGTGCGCGAGTACGGCGTGAAGGTGATCATCATCGACTATCTTCAGCTCATGAACGCCAGCGGAATGTCATTCGGCAATCGTGAACAGGAAGTCAGTACCATCTCACGCTCTCTCAAGGTTTTGGCCAAGGAGCTGAAGATACCCATCATCGCTCTCTCCCAGCTCAACCGAAGTGTGGAGACCCGTCAGGGCGACATCAACAGCAAACGTCCGCAGCTATCCGACTTGCGCGAGTCCGGAGCCATCGAACAGGATGCCGATATGGTATGCTTCATCCATCGCCCCGAATACTACAAGATCACGGAAGACCAGCAGGGCAACTCCCTTTTGGGCATAGGCGAATTTATCATCGCCAAGCATCGTAACGGGCCTGTGGATGATGTGCGTTTGCGCTTCCGCAGCGAGTTTGCCAAGTTCCTCCCTCTTGAGGCTGAAAGCATGGTCAAACGCCACTCCCGTATCGGAGGTTCTCCCGTGGAAATGGGTGTCGGCAACGGATCATTCGCCCCACCCCTACCTCCTCCGGAGGACAATCCTCTCCTTTCAGGCCCCTATTCCTCGGGCACATCCGAGGCCGATTTCCTCGCCGAAGCATCAGGAATCGACAACCCCTTCTGACATTATCAGGAAACGATATTGCACAATTACGAGCCAATACACATTGGCTCCAATACAACGTGCCCTCTCCTCTTAAAAACACGCGCCAAAAAAGTTTTCAACAACGAAGAGGAGTTTGGAATGATTCCAAATAAGCAGGTAAAAAGAAGTAGATATTGAAGTCGAAAAGTTGAGGACACGGACTTTTTCAAGTCGAAATATGACTTTTGGGAGAGAAGATAACGATCTATATACAAACCGTTTACGATAAATATATAGATCGTTTTCGATTTGTATATAAATCGTTTTCAATTTATATATAGATTGAAAGTCATTTCTATATAAATCGCAAGCCTAAAAAGGCCACTTCGAGAGGCTATAAAACAGAGGCACCCACATGATTCGAGCTGAATCATGTGGGTGCCTTATTCTTTTGAAGGGACTGTAAGAGACCTTATTGCTGCTTATGGATCATGGGGATTATACTATTCATCCGTATGCCAACATGGCATACATATAATATCGGCCGGCTCAATCGGCCGAAAAGATTAGGAGCATGAGGATATTCGAAGCACATATCTAACTATCATTTAATCGTTTATCTATATAATTTCATTCGGATGAAAGCCTCTCAGGACAGTGACATCCAACTCCTCATAGAGGGCTTCATCGCGGACAAATGTAAGGAAAAAGTTCAATCCCCTAAAAGGCATTAGAGCGAGTACAGGCCATCGGTGCCTGTAACATGTAAAAAGACTCATCGCAGTACACTTGACAGACTCGGGCTCTATCGATGCTCAGAGCGTGTAGAAGACTTTGAAGCCTACTGATCATCGGGTCGACCCAAACGAAGCCATCCTGACGCTGAGGGATCGATAGACCGATTTACCAGAGTGTTGCTCTTACTTCTGGAATGAGCACTTTGGGGCAAACACTCTCCAAATTATGGTCTGTCAATATTTTTTCTTTAATTTGGTCTTTTGAAGACGGAATCGTTATCTGATAATTACCTTCCGTTGTATTGGAAAAGCGCCGAATTGTATCTCTCCGGACAGGAGGTTTTCGGTGGATGTGAACATTAAAGCAGTAACGTATGGAAAACCCTACGAACCCTCTCACGGATTCAATGGCACAGCCCGAATCCGAAGAATTGAAACCTACGACAACAGACCGGTTGCCGGAGGTTCAAAGCCTGGAAGTGGCAGATCCGACTCCTTTGGAAAACGAATCCAAATCAGCCGAAGAAAGTAAAACAAGCGTAAACGCCCGTTTGGCGGACATGACCGAGCTTGAGCTACTTGATAGCTTGGCCACATTACTCCAAGGAGAAGAGCTACCTCGCCGACAGGAAGTAGAGGCCTACAAGAGTGCTTTCTATAAGAAGAAGCAGGCTCGTGCAGGAGAATTGGCCGACAGTACGACTTCGTCTATGGCCGAGCCGGACTTGAACGAGGAACGTCTGAAAGACTTGCTACAGCGCTTCCGCGAACTGAACCAATCGCGGATAGAGTCGATGCAAAAGGAGCGTGAGAGCAATTTGGCTCAGAAGGAGGCCCTCTTGCAACGGCTGAGAGATCTTCTCGGCAGCAACGAAGAGTTCGGCAAGATCAGCCCTGTTTTTCATGAGATTCGCAAGTCCTGGAAGGAGACCGGTCCCGTGCCGGAAGCAAATGCTACGGATATAACCAAAGAATACAATAGTCTGGTAGAACAGTTCTATGATCTGAAGCAGATCAACGATGAATTCCGCGCCTACGATTTCAAAAAGAATCTGGAGGCTAAGGAAGAATTGATCCATCAGGCCGAAGCCCTCACGGAGAATGCCGACGTCATCCACTCATTCAGAGTACTGCAAGAGCTGCACCATCAATGGCGCGAACTGGGGCCGGTAGCCCGCGAACTCCGCGAAGAGGTGTGGGCAAGATTCAAAGCTGCGTCTACCACGATCAATAAGAAGTATCAAGAACACTTCGAAAAGCAAAAGATACGCGAGCAGGAAAATCTGGCCGCGAAAACATTGCTTTGCGAAGAGATGGAGGCGATAGACACCTCCGGACTGAACTCGCTGGCCAAATGGGACGAACAGACAAAGGCCGTACTCGAGATTCAGGCCAAGTGGAAGACCATAGGCTATGCCCGCAGAAGCGACAACGAGAAGATCTACGAGCGTTTCCGTGCGGCATGCGATGATTATTTCAATAAAAAAACGGCTTTCTTCAAAGGCAAGCGCGAAGAGCTGACCAATAACTACAAGAAGAAACTGGCCATGGTGGAAGAGGCAGAAAGTCTCCAGGAGAGTTCCGACTGGAAAGAAACCTCTGCTCGCTTGACCGAACTCCAAAAAAATTGGAAAAGCATCGGAGCCGTTCCTCATCGGTATAGTGATGAGATCTGGAAGCGCTTTACAACTGCATGCGATGCATTCTTCAAACGCAAAAAAGCCGAACAGGGTGATATGCGCTCCGAAGAACGCGAAAACCTCAAGAGCAAGAAAGCGATCATAGCTGAGCTGGAGGCTTTGGATTCGGAAGAGGCCGGCGAAGGTATCATCGACAGACTCAATGCTCTGGCCGGACGCTGGAATGCCATAGGTTTTGTACCGTTCAGGGAAAAAGATGCTATCAATAAGACTTACAGAAAATTGATCGATGGCCTGTACGACAAGCTCAATATCGAACGCAGCAATCGTCGCCTCGAAGGGTACAATGCCTCCTTAGAACAACTGGAAGGCGGTGGCAAAGGTCAGCTCTACGATGAGCGTGATCGTATGACACGTATCCTCGATCGCATGCGCAACGAATTGCAGACCTATACGAACAATCTGGGTTTCCTCAGCATATCCAGTAAAAGTGGGAATAGCCTGATGCGAGAAATGGAGCGCAAGAAGGAAAAACTGGAAGAAGACATCCGTCTGATGATCGAGAAGATCAAGCTGATCGATAAGAAGATGGAAGAGCTGAACGCTAAAGAATAAGACTCTTCCCCCACTCCATCGGCCAAATACCCCCCGAGGAGACGACAGCATTCAAGAATAGGAGTGAGCCACGAAGTTTGTAATCGGACTTTCGTGGCTCGCTTCTTTTTTATCGGCTTTCTTCATAGAAACAGGTGCAGAGAAGAAAAAATTTCTCGCGCCAGAAGGGAAAAGAGTGGTTCCGCTTTTTCACGCTTTAGGCTCTATTTTTGTCGTAAACCGGTTCGTAAAAGCAGAGAACATAAATCCATCGGGATTCATCCCTATCCTTTGCATGGGGATACTTCGGGAAAGCTGTCGAATTGGCGTTTCTACGAGAGACTGAGTGTTCTTATCATATAAGATTGCCACACGACATTGAGGGAAGCTATATACCGAATTAGTTCCTATAGTAATTTATATAGTCAGAGCTGAAGCTACAGCAGGGCGTGGAGTCGCATTCGTCAGGTTTTCGAGTCACAGTGCGGCTTCATATTGTGACATTCTGTCACCTTTTGGCAGTATCAGGCGTACTTTGCTTTTTGGCACGCAAATTGTTCATGTTACAGCGTATCACCCTTTCGTCGTTACATAGACAACGAAAGAAAATCAGACAACAACAAAAAACGAATATAGAATTATGGGAAAAATCATTGGAATTGACTTAGGCACAACGAATTCATGTGTCTCTGTATTGGAAGGTAACGAACCTATCGTTATCGCGAACAGTGAGGGCAAGCGCACAACGCCCTCGGTGGTGGCTTTTGTGGATGGTGGCGAGCGTAAGGTAGGCGATCCGGCCAAGCGTCAGGCCATCACCAATCCGACCAAAACGATATACTCTATCAAGCGCTTCATGGGCGAAACCTACGATCAGGTTTCCAGAGAAGTGGACAGAGTGCCATTCAAGGTAGTACGTGGGGACAATAATACTCCGCGCGTAGATATAGACAGTCGCCTCTATACGCCGCAGGAAATTTCGGCCATGATCCTTCAGAAGATGAAGAAGACGGCCGAAGACTATCTCGGTCAGGAAGTGACAGAAGCCGTGATCACTGTGCCTGCATACTTCAACGACGCTCAACGTCAGGCAACGAAAGAAGCTGGAGAGATCGCCGGACTGAAAGTTCGTCGTATTGTGAACGAGCCTACGGCAGCTTCTTTGGCTTACGGTTTGGACAAGTCCAATAAGGATATGAAGATCGCTGTCTTCGACTTAGGTGGCGGTACCTTCGATATCTCTATTTTGGAATTGGGCGACGGCGTTTTCGAAGTGAAATCGACCAACGGTGATACGCACCTCGGAGGAGACGACTTCGACCACGTGATCATCGACTGGTTGGCAGAAGAGTTCAAGTCTCAGGAAGGAGTGGATCTTCGTCAGGATCCTATGGCTATGCAGCGTCTGAAAGAAGCTGCCGAAAAAGCCAAGATAGAGCTGTCCAGCACTTCATCTACGGAGATCAACCTCCCCTATATCATGCCGGTGAATGGCATCCCCAAGCACTTGGTGATGACGCTTACAAGGGCTAAGTTCGAACAGTTGGCCGATCGTCTGATTCAGGCATGTGTGGCTCCCTGCGAAACGGCCCTGAGAGATGCCGGCATGTCGCGTGGCGATATCGACGAAGTCATCCTTGTAGGAGGTTCTACACGTATTCCTGCTATTCAGGAGATTGTGGAGAAGATCTTCGGTAAGGCTCCGTCCAAGGGTGTGAATCCCGACGAAGTGGTAGCTGTGGGTGCCGCTATTCAAGGTGGTGTTCTGACCGGTGAAGTAAAGGATGTCTTGCTGTTGGACGTTACACCGCTTTCGCTCGGTATCGAGACTATGGGTGGCGTGATGACTCGCTTGATCGATGCCAATACGACTATCCCGACGAAGAAGAGCGAAATCTTCACTACAGCAGTGGACAATCAGCCTTCGGTAGAGATTCATGTGCTTCAGGGTGAGCGCTCTTTGGCTAAGGACAATAAGAGCATCGGCCGTTTCAACTTGGACGGTATCGCTCCTGCACCCCGTCAGACACCGCAGATCGAAGTAACATTTGACATCGATGCCAATGGTATCCTCAACGTAACGGCTCATGACAAAGCTACTGGCAAGAAGCAGAATATCCGCATCGAAGCCTCCAGCGGTTTGTCCGACGATGAGATCAAGCGTATGAAGGAAGAAGCGCAGGCCAATGCCGAAGCCGATAAGAAGGAGAAAGAACGTATCGACAAGATCAATCAAGCTGACAGCATGATCTTCCAGACCGAAAAGCAGTTGAAGGAGTTGGGAGACAAATTCCCTGCCGATAAGAAAGCTCCGATCGATGCTGCTCTCGACAAGCTGAAAGAAGCGCATAAATCACAGGATGTAGCTGCTATTGATACGGCCATGGCCGAACTGCAAGCTGCTCTTTCCGCAGCAGGAGAAGAGCTTTATAAGAATGCCGGAGCTCAAGGCGGTGCACAACCCGGTCCGGACTTCGGTGGTGCTCAAGGTCCATCTGCCGGCGATCAGCCTTCTGACGACAAGAACGTCACAGATGTAGACTTCGAAGAAGTGAAGTAATTCCGCTCACAAACGAGTACCAAACAAATAAAAATCGCAGTAAGCTATCTACTTACTGCGATTTTTATTTTTGAAAATTTGATCTATAGATTCTCTTTGAGAACCTGGATGAATGGGATGCAGAGAAAAAAGAGACTCTAGAAGCGGTCAAGGCGAAAGTTGATGAGATGGGCAAAGAGAATCGCACTGTCATCCGCAAAGAACATGTTTTTAGTCTTGACTTTAAGAATAGCAGAACAGTTATCACTTTTTGCTGTATGGGGCTTGTTATTTTGTTTTCACTGCTTGGAAACTTCTGGCAGATGCAACAAAACAGTCAACTGTCAGATAAAGACTTGAAGTATCGCCACATCAAAATATATGGAGAAGCCAATCAGGAAAAGCTAATGGATTTGGAAACGCTCTTCACTTATCAGAGAGACGAACAGCAGATTGCACTTATCCGAGAACAAGTGGAAACTTACGAACGATTAGTTAAAGAGCAAGCTGAAAAGACAGAGCGAGCCCGTTTCAACACATCGCAGGCAAACGAACTTCATAAGCAAGCAGAATCCATAAAACAACGGAAGTAAATACTTCTCTTCTACACCCATTAAAAGATTTAAGGGGATGGAGAAAATAAATCCTCATTCCCTTTTTCTATGCTATTTCATTTCATATCTTTGCGCTATCAAAAGAACATTGAACGCGATGGATAAACCCATGAATCGAATCAAAGAAGTGCTTGAGGAGAAAGGCATCAAGCAAACATGGCTTGCCGAAAAACTCGGCAAAAGCTTCAGCATTGTCAATTCCTACGTCTGCAACAGACGCCAACCAAGCCTCGAAACCCTCTTCCAGATTGCAGAGATATTGGAAATCGAGGCAAAACAACTGATAGAAAATTCGAACAATAATACTAATCAATAACTATGTCAACAATAACAATAAAAAATATAGGCCCTATAAAAGAGGTTGTAGAGATTTCTCTCAATAGGATTAATGTCTTTATGGGACCACAAAGTAGTGGTAAAAGTACCATCGCAAAAATTATTAGTTTTTGTACGTGGGTGGAAAAAGATGTGGCGACAAGTCAATCCCTTTCCGAATATCAAGAAAATAAAACATATTTCAGAGAACGTCTTGAGTCTTTTCATAAGATAAAGGGTTACTTCAATTCCGATAGTTATATTTACTACAAAAGTGAGGTCGTAGATATTGTATGGGAAAATGAGGAATGTTCAATCTCATGGGTTGATAAATATGCATACAAACGTAGTAAAATAGCTTACATTCCTTCTGAGCGTAATATGGTTATTCTTCCTGAAGCAAGAAAATCTGAATTTGGGAATACTAATATTAGAAGTTTCTTGTTTGATTGGTTTGAAGCTCGCAAGAAATATTCTAATGAAAATAATTTATCTGTTCTGAATCTTGGTGTAAACTATTATTATCTTGAAGGAAGTGAAGAAGATCATATTAGAGGTAATAATAATGATGCAGAGTATGATATCCTCTTGTCAAACGCATCAAGCGGGTTGCAATCTATTACTCCCTTAATTGCTATGATTGAATATTTGACAAAATGGATATATGATGAGGATACTATTTCCTTTGAACAGGATGAAAGAAAACAACGGGTCAACATAAATCTTGCGGTAGAAAAAGCATTAAAACCTTATTATGATAAGGATAATTTGCCTATAGACGATTTGCAAAAACTTGTAAAATCTTTCAACGAAAAACTCCACGAAAAGGAAGAAAAAGCAGTTAAATATTTTGAAGAATACAAAGCCATATCGAATAGCTTATTTAAAACAATGAACTCTCAGTTTATTATTGAAGAGCCAGAACAAAATTTGTTTCCTGAAACACAACGAGATTTGGTGTATTACTTCTTACAAAAGTGTTTGAATAAAGAAGGGAACAGATTAACGCTTACAACACATAGTCCATATGTGCTTTATGCATTAAATAACTGTATGATGGCAGGCTTAGTCAGTGATAAAATGGAGGCAAATGAATTGAGCAAACTCAAGTGTAATCAATCTAAAATCAATCCTGTAGACGTATCTATTTATGAAATCAGAGAAGGAGTCGTGAGAGGGACCATTCAAGGAGAAGATGGACTAATTTCTGACAACTATTTCGACCAGAAAATGAAAGACTTGATGGATGACTTTTATTTAATGCTTAACTACTACGAATAATGATACGAACAAGTATACAAAATCATTTCCCTCACCAATTGACTAATGACATCACCACAAGCAATTCAATATATGTGGCAGACTATACACAACAAACAACCCATAGTCCAATTAAACAAGGAGTAAAGTTGTTTGACGGTGTTCTTCCGACCAATATAGATTACTTTACAATTAATAATCCTCATAGTTTACTAATAGACGGCATTCCTTTTGATAATACAAGCTTTACTAAACCTAATGGAAGTATTGCTTCTCAATGTGAATGCGTTACTTATCCTCATAGTAGTAATGATAAGTCTTGGATTCTCTTTCTTGAGTTAAAGTACAGTTATAAGATTAAAAATAACAAAAAGAATTTAAATAAAGCTCGAAAGCAACTATTTAAAACACAATGTTACTATAGGTCTCTAGGTATTTTTGATAAGAATAATACTTGCTACTTATTAGCCTCGTTGCCTATGCAACGCCCTCCTTTTGCTAATATTAGTCTAACTCAAAATTACTTATTAGAAATGAAGAAGAAACATAATGTGGTTATACGATTCCAGAATTCGGTAGAGATCATAGATGATGAAAAAATTAAAGTGTAGCTTAAATGACTTTTTAGTCAAGGAACCTATGATAATTTCCCAAATGTGAGTGATTATCGGAATCCCTTTATTGCCGAAGCAATGAAAGTTTTGGGCTATGTAAACCGATTCAGCCGTGGAGTCTACCGAGTTCAGAAGGAGTTGGAAGAAAACGGTAATGGGCAGGCCTCTTTTGATTTTTCATTGATTACAGCTTTTCGAGTAGTTGAGAATGTTTCTCAAAAGTATTTTGAAGAAGGCTTTGGAGGAGATACATCCAAGAAACATCCAAGAAAAAACCAAGAAACTACCCAAGAAACTACCCAAGAAAGGATTTTAGCAGCTATTCAGGCAAAGCCTGAAATTACTCAAAAGGAATTGGCTCAATCTATCGGCATTACTCTTGATGGCATTAAATATCATATTAAGAATATGACTAAGCAAGGACTCATCAAGCACGAAGGCTCTACAAAGGCTGGAAAGTGGGTAATAATCAAATAGAACGTGAAGAATGTGTTGTACATAATATTGAGCGGTCTTTTATTACTTGTATTGGTTGTCGTGCTCATAGGAGCATTGCTGCCGAGAACCAGAACGGAGACAAAACAGTGCATTTTGAATGCCCCTGTTGATGTTGTTTTTGCTATCGTGACCAACAATCAAGAATGGCATTACAGAAATTCTTTGGATGATTTGGATATCATCCGTACCCAAGGGGATATTGAAGAATGGGAAGAGACAACCAATGGTGTAACTATCCGATTCAAGACACTTGAGAAGAGACCACACTCTTTCTACAGTTTTGAGATGGATAGTAAAATGTTTACAGGAGAATGGCAGGCAACATTCGAACCGATGGAAGGTGGTAAAACTCTATTCACTGCAACAGAAAAGATAGAATACAAGAATCTGTTCTATCGTTTAGTGGGGTATGCTTTTATGGATTTAAACAAGTTTATGACTACGTACCAAGAAGAACTCACAGCTCGAATAGAACTTGAAAAAGCAGAGCAATAAAGACAATATAAGCGATTGTTTGTAATCGATTTCAGAAATCATATTTGTACCATACAATCGCAATCTACTGTAAATCAACATAGATTTATTTTGAAGAAGTGAAATAATTCCGCTCACAAACGAGCATCAAACAAATAGTAAATCGCAGTAAGTTAATCACTTACTGCGATTTCTGTTTTTGATAGTTTCTCGTATTTCTTCGTTTTCTATCGATTTTAGTCGTATATTTATGAGACCGTTGCACGGCACTTTGTGTCTTTTGGGGACTAGGATTATTGCATATATCACTGATAAATAGCATATTTACACATAATTAACTGTATCAACATGGCAACTAAACTAACCGAACCGGCTCCCAGCTTTCTACAAGTATATACTCAGGTTCGTCGTGACCGTATGAAGCACTCCTTTCTCCGCCAAATCAATGCTTGTGTTGATTGGCGAGGTATCCGC
>NZ_KB899178.1 GCF_000378065.1 Porphyromonas gulae DSM 15663
CTCCGCACGTTAAGCTGCGCGTGACCTACACCGAGCCGGGACTCAAGGGCGACACCGCCACCAACACGCTGAAGCCCGCTACCGTGGAGACGGGAGCAGAAGTACGCGTACCCCTCTTCATTCAGGAGGGAGAGCTCATCGAAGTGGATACCCGCGACGGCTCCTACATCGGTAGAATAAAAGAATAAAGCTGACAAGGGAACCTCTCCCACACGACAAAAAGCAAAGCACCCGCTCGGAGTTCGACAGGAACTTTGGCGGGTGCTTTGCTTTTTTATGCTTCCATGAAAGACGTCTTCGGCTTCTTTCCCCCATCGAATGGCTGACGATCTATATATAAAACGTTTTCGATTTATATATAAAATGAAAACGATTTATATATAAATGGAAATCGATTTATATACAAATCAAAAACGCTTTATATATAAATCATTCCGAGAGCTCCGAATAATCGGATTTCAGCCTTGCTTTTGCGCGAAACTAAAGTGCTACAAAGCCTTTATCGAAGAAACACAGAATCCGTTTTATATATAAAGCGTAAAGCACCCTTCGTTGTTGAAAACTTTTTCCCGCAAAACATTTGGACGATCGGATTCTTTATCCTTATCTTTGCAGTGCAAACAGAGAGAAGAGGATGGCGCCGAATCGATCTCTCGATTGCTATTATTAAATTAATGGACAGAAAAAGTCCGTATTATTAAATTTTAATTCTTTCAATTATTATGTTATTCTTCAAAAGAAGACAATCCTGTATTGCCCACAAGGCAACAGGTAAGAAGCTGTGGTATCCGCAGACAGTCATCAACGGCAGCACTGCCTCCACCCTGCACATCGCAGAACAAATCTCAGAACTTTCGGGAGCCAGCCGAGGCGATGTATTCGGTATCCTGCGCGATTTGGGCATCGTCATGCGTAGGGAATTGGCTTCGGGCAAGAAGATCAAGCTCGACGGCATCGGCTGTTTCCGTCTCATTGCACAGGCCAAAGGATCGGGAGTGGAGAAGAAAGAGGACGTGAAAGCCTCCCAATTCAACTCCGTTCGGGTCAATTTCAGGGCCGAGTGTCGTTACAATACGGTCACTCGCGAACGAGATTGTACGCTGATCGCTCCGGATCTGAAGTTCGCCGAGTACGGCAAGCCGCTTCCGCCGGCAGCTTCATCCGACACCGGCAATAGCAGCTCTCAAACCGGTGGTGGCGACCAGGGATCAGGCGGAGGAGGACTCTAATCCGACTACGATCCGGGTACCAATAGACAATCCACAAGACTAAACAACGAAAGGAGTGCGTCGATCCGAAAGATCCGGCGCACCCTTTGTATAGATTCAGATTTGACTCATAAACAATCAATCAGCGGATTTCATTCTCTTAAAATAAGTATATTCGCAAAATAAATAAGCTGATTACAAGTAAAATCAACTTTATCTTAGGTTAAAGCTCAAGGTAATTGAGTATACTCTGGGTTAGGATGACAACTATTTAGTTAAAGAAAATAAAAAAAACTTATTCACGCTAAAACATGGCAAAAAAATTCAAAATAGAACCTATTAACAAAAGGCATATGACACTACACGAAGCAATGGAAAAATTACTCAGAGAGGCTGGAGGAGGTATGACAAAAGATGAAATCGCAGAAGAATTAAATAAAAACAAGTGGTATCAGAAAAATGACTGTTCAGAAATTAGCCCAAAGCAAATTTCAGCGAGAGCAAGCAAACATCCAGAGATCTTCCATTGCAAAGGCGAAGAAATTTCTCTAGTTAATAGAAATAGAACACAACAATCCTCATCAAAAGAAGTATCAAAAGCTCCTAAAAATACAAAGCAGATCCACAGAAAAAATATAACATTAGTTGAAAAAGAGCTGCTAGACCAACTAAAAATTAAACTTGACAAAGGCATTGACATATCATCTGCACCTCAATCATCCGGCATATACTGTATACAAATCAAAGACAAAAATAGGCTCCCAGAACGATTTAATGAAATCCTGTCAGAGAGGAATCACAACATTCTTTATTTTGGCATTGCTAAAAACCTAAAAGAGCGATTAGAGCAAGAACTTTTTGCAAAGGGACATGGAACTTTTTTCAGGAGCTTAGGTGCATTACTGGGTTATAGGCCGGAAAAAGGATCATTAGTTGGGAAAAAGAACCAGAAGAATTACAGATTTCCAAAAAGAGATGAACAAAAAATCATAAAATGGATAATAAATAATCTGGCCGTAAATTGGGTAGAGCTGGAGGAAGATGTACTCCGTTCCATGGAAAAATGTTTAATAAAAAAACATCTACCCCTACTTAACCTCTCAAACAATCCGGCTAAAATTCAAATAATAGAAGAATCACGAGAAGAATGTATTAGAATAGCCAAATCAGAACCATAATAACAGTACACATAAAATTAAAAACTTACACAAAAAAAAAGAATTTCTTAATTGCATTTCAAATTCCGATCGAAATCAGCTAAGAGACAGAAGTTATTCTGACAGAGGCAACGAATAAATATGCAACACATTCTATAACATCGCATTTTCTTGAATATACTATGGAGATATTGAACCGACTTATTGGTGAACTCAAAGAAGCATTGCAGTACTTCAAACAAAGAACGAAGCATAAATACTACGGAGACCGATTCGAAGAATGGGTTGTAATGCATTCCAATATCAGCAAAGATGGTAATGGTATGTCGGGCACAGGTGGTACTCCTCCTTTTTGGAGATTGTTGGAATGGCGAGGAGATAAGTATGTCAATGGATACTATCCGGTATCCTCCTCAGCCCCGGATTTACTGCTGGAGTGCATCAGCAACGAGAGTAAAAAATACCTTCCCGGAGAGCTTATCGCCGTAGAATGCAAATGGCGCAGCACAGTAAATTTCTTCATTCCTAAGAGTGATGCCGAGAAATACGAAAAATATTTCCGTGCTAACAAGACGAGATACCGAGTCAAGCATCTGTTTTATCTTTTCGGCTTCGGATGGTCTGATAATGCGCCCGAAGCCGTATATATAATCCCATCCGCAGCATTGTACGAATACGATGAAAATACATTTGAAATAACGTTTCCAAATGGAGAATCAATTAAGGACAAAAAGATCCGGATGGAAGATTATAAGATGAAACGCAAGATTCTAATTTATACTGCTCCAGAAAACAGGAAACACCTATCTTACCAAACAAATTCTTCCGATACAAAGGAGAAAGGCGAGCCTACGCAAAGATGAGGATCATGATTTGTGCGAAGATGATGCGGACGAACATCGAAAGCGGATACACGGTGGCGTATGCCACAGAAGCTCCGTCACCTTTGAGCTGACTATTCACATAGTCGAGAGCCATCGGATTGGCTGTACTTCCGCATATCATACCAGCGGTACCATCGTACCTGTTGCGAAGCAACTTGATAGAAGCCCAACCGACCAATAGCGTAGGAAGCATCGTAATCAAAAAGCCCACTCCGACCCAAAGCAGACCATCCCCGTGGACAATGGTGTCGAAGAAATTGGCTCCACTGGCCAATCCAAGTCCTCCGAGATAGAGGATGATACCGAATTGGCGCAGGAGTAGATTGGCACTGTTGGTTACATAGGTGGTCAGGTGGAAGCGTGGCCCGAATGCTCCCATCAGAATACCGATAATGATAGGGCCACCGGCTAATCCCAACTTGATAGGCATGCTGACACCGGGCAGATAGAAAGGAATCATGCCGAAAACACATCCAAGGACAAGGCCTCCGAACAGAGTAGTCAAATGGGGATTGTCCAACTGTTTGACTTCATCACCCAAAATCTCGGCCACGCGCTCTACCGCCTTACCTTCGCCAACGACAGTCAGGCGGTCGCCCAACTGCAGATGAAGATCTCTATCCGGCAGCAATTCGACTCCGGCTCTGTCTACACGGCTGATATTGACGCCATACAGGTTGCGGATTTTCAGCATGCCGAGGCGTAAGCCGTTGAGCTTAGGACGAGTTATTACCAGCCTGCGTGATACGAGCTGCTTGTCCACACTGTTCCAGTCTATGTCGGGGCGGTTCCAATCTTTCATTTCCCTCCTGCCGAAGAGTATTTCGAGCTGTGAGGTATCCTCTTCACCGGAGACAGCGAGGATATGATCGCCCAGATAGAGGATCATATCGGAGGTAGGGATCTCGACTTTACCGTTGTGCCAGACCCGTGTAATAACGAAAGGACGCTTGAGCAGGAGTGCCACTTCGCGGACGCTCTTGCCATCCAAAGCAGGATTGCAGATTTCATACTCGGAGAAGAAAGCTTTGGGAGCCTCCGAATCGTCTCGTTCCTCGACCTTCGGCATCATAACTTTCAGCAAAGCCAACGCAATGATCACACCCACAACGCCCAAAGGATAAGTGACGGCACAGGCCAAAGCCATCTCGGCCATTTCGGCCGTGGCATCGGGATTGATCTGATGGAGGGTCGTTTGGGCTGCACCCAAAGCAGGAGTATTGGTAGTGGCACCGGCCACGATACCCATCAGATTGGGCATGGAAATGCCAAGGATATAATAAAGGAGGATGCACAGGAGGAATGTGACCAGGACTAATCCCAAGGAGATAAGATTTTGGGCAATCCCCCCCTTCTTGAGCGAAGGGAAAAAAGACGGGCCTACCTGCAAACCCAGCGCATAGACAAAGATTACAAGGCCGAAGTTCTGCGCAAAAGCGAGCATCACGGGATCGGTAGTAACGCCGAAATGAGAAGCCAAAATCCCGACAAAAAAGACGAAAGTGATGCCAAGCGAGATAGTGCCGATACGAAGCTTGCCCAACTGCAAGCCCAAAGCACATACGAGACTGAGGATAATGATCGTCTGCGTAACCGACGGCTCGAGGAAAACTTCGCGGAGCCAAAGAACTATTGTGTCCATAATCCTATGTGAAGAGAGACTTTCTATGCTATGAGTCGGCTGTACACACTACCCTCTTCATAATTAGAAAATGACTACCGATGAGGCAAAATCCTAAAATCTTTGGCCATTAATAATCCCGAATCGGATAGGGTTATAAACCGGCTATTAATTAGTTTGTGCAAATGTATATGAAAAGTTCCTATCTTTGACGGGAACGAAAAATCAATCATAATCATGAATATCAGAGACTATATCCGCGAAAATGAGGCACGCTTTCTGGAAGATCTTTTTGCCCTGATTCGCATCCCCTCGGTGAGTGCAAAAAGCGAACATAAACCCGATATGCAGCGTTGTGCCGAACACTGGCGCGACCATCTCCTACAGGTAGGGGCACAGAAAGCAGAAGTATTCCAGACACCGGGCAATCCGGTCGTCTATGCGGAACGAATAATAGACCCGAAAGCCAAAACCATACTCGTCTATGCACATTACGACGTGATGCCTCCCGAGCCTTTGGAGCTTTGGAAGAGCGAACCGTTCGAGCCGGTAATCCGTGACGGCCATATCTGGGCGCGCGGAGCCGACGATGACAAAGGGCAGGGCATGATCCAGGTGAAAGGATTCGAGACGGCTTTGGCTCTGGGTTTGGTACAGTGCAATGTGAAGTTCCTCTTCGAAGGTGAGGAGGAGATAGGCTCTACCAATCTGGAAGCATTCTGCCGCGCACACAAGGAGATGCTATCGGCGGATGTGATCATCGTATCCGATACGAGCATGGTAAGTGCCGAGACCCCATCACTGACGACCGGTCTGCGCGGACTGGCATATTGGGAAATGGAGGTGACCGGCCCCAACAGGGATTTGCACTCCGGACACTTCGGAGGTGCCGTGGCCAATCCGATAAACGAGCTATGCAAACTCATTGCAGGCATCGTGGACGAGAACGGCCGTATCACGATCCCCCATTTCTACGATGATGTAGTACCGCTATCGGATGAAGAGCGTCGAATGATCGCACAGGTACCTTTCTCCGAAGAAAAATACTGCCAGGCACTGGACATAGACGCCGTATTTGGGGAAGTCGGATACAGCACACTCGAGCGGAACAGCTGTCGCCCGTCATTCGACGTTTGCGGCATCTGGGGTGGCTATACGGGAGAAGGTGCCAAAACGGTATTGCCTTCGAAGGCTTACGCCAAAGTATCGTCACGATTGGTGGCCAATCAGGATCACGAGAAAATATCCCAAATGTTCATCGACTACATCCGGTCGGTGGCACCTAAGCATATCAAAGTGAAGGTGACTCCTCTGCATGGAGGGGAAGCATACCTCTGCCCTATCGATTTACCGGCCTATAAAGCAGCCGAAGAGGCATGTACCATCGCTTTCGGCAAACGACCGCTTGCCGTTCGTCGGGGTGGTAGCATTCCTATCATTGCTACGTTCGAGAAAGTATTGGGACTGAAAACCGTGCTGATGGGATTCGGATTGGAAAGCAACGCCATTCACTCGCCGAACGAGAATATGCCGCTGGACATCTTCCGTAAGGGAATCGAATCGGTAGCCGAGTTCTACCGCATATACAAGTAAGAAAAAACCGTAGAGGGTGCATACAGGGCGAAAGGAAATCCTGTTGCACCCTCTTTCATTAAAAGAATACTGCATTGGGCATATTGATAAAACAGGCAGTGCTGGAAGGTATCCGTCAGGATATTAGGATCGAGGGCAACCGTATTGTGGAGGTTGCTCCGGCGATTGGCTGTCATGCCGATGAAATTATAGATGCCTCTTCCATGGCCGTTATACCCGGGTTGCAAAACTGTCATACCCATTCGGCCATGACTATCTTCCGGGGCTACGGCGATGACCTGAGACTGATGGATTGGCTTGAGAACTGGATATGGCCGGTGGAAGCACAGATGACAGAGGAAGATGTCTACTGGGGTTCGAAATTGGCCTGTCTGGAGATGATCAAGAGCGGCACGACAGCTTTCCTCGATATGTATGCTCATACCCTTGCCACAGCACGAGCTGTGGAGGAGATGGGATTACGTGCCGTACTGTCGTCCACGCTCTTCGACAGAGGAGATCAGGAACGTGCCCGTATTGACCGAGAGCGTTGCTACAGTCTGCACGAAGAATTCCACTCCTATAGCGACAGGATCCAATTTTCCGTAGGGCCTCATGCCATTTATACCGTAAGCGGAGAGCAATTACAATTCTGCCATTGCTTTGCGAATGAGAAAAATGTGCTGATACACCTACACCTGTCCGAGACAGAAGGAGAAGTCCGGGACTGCATCGCCAAGTTCGGTACCACTCCCGTCAGGTATCTACACAAACTGGGTGTACTATCGCCCCGGTTAATCTTGGCTCATAGCATCTGGCTGGATGATGAGGAAATGGACTTGCTGGCCGCTCACGGCTGTAAGGTGGTACACAATCCTGCATCGAATATGAAATTAGCTTCCGGCTATCGCTTCCACTATGACGAGATGCGCAAGCGCGGAATAGTCATAGGACTTGGTACCGATGGATGCTCCTCCTCCAACAATTTGGATATGGTCATTGCCATGAAGCTGGCCGCCTTTCTCGGCAAAGCCTGGCGTTCGGATGCTACGGCAGTGAAAGCAACGGATATATACGAAAGTGCTACAATAGATGGAGCCAGAATCATGGGAACGGATGCCGGAGTCATAGCTCCGGGACGCTTGGCAGATCTGTGTCTGGTACGTCTGGACATTCCGGAGATGACTCCCTGCCACAACTTCATATCCAACTTGGTTTATTCTGCCAACGGCAGTGCAGTGGATACGACTATTGTAGATGGGAAGATCCTGATGCGCGGACGTAAAGTACCCGGAGAGGAAGCCATATTGGCAGGTGCTGCCGAGGCAGCATACAGACTGATGGCCAAGGCCCACAAAAAACACGAATGAAAATATAAACATATCACATAATGAAACTCCAAGAACAGCATTACCACGAGGCAGCATCTTTCCTGTCCTCTCGTCTGCCGGGCGATGCCAAAACGGCTATAATACTGGGTAGCGGCTTAGGTGAACTGGCCGAGAAAATCGAAGACAAGACCGTCATCCCCTACCACGAGATACCGCATTTCGCTCAGGCTACGGCTGTAGGGCACAAGGGTAATATCATCGGAGGGATCTTAGGCGGCACTCCTGTCGTTGCCATGCAGGGTCGCTTCCATTATTACGAAGGATATTCGATGGATCAGGTGACGTTCCCCATCAGGGTTATGAAGCTATTGGGCATAGAAAATCTTTTCGTGTCGAATGCTGCCGGTGGCATCAACACCTCCTTCCAGGTGGGAGACCTGATGATCATTCGCGATCATATCAACAACCTGCCCAATCCGTTGATCGGGCCTAATATGGATATGTTCGGCGTTCGCTTCCCGGATATGACACGAGCTTATGACCGAGAGTTCATCGCTAAAGCCAAAGGCATAGCTCAAGAACTGAATATCCCGGTCAAAGAAGGTGTGTATGTGGGTCTTACAGGCCCTTCCTACGAAACGCCTGCCGAATACAAGTTCTGGGGACAAGTGGGTGGCGATGCCATCGGTATGAGTACGGTACCGGAAGTAATCGTAGCACGCCATACGGGTATTCGCGTTTTCGGAATGTCCGTAATCACGAATGAAGGCTACCACTTTGCCGACGACTTCGTCAATGATGAGCAAGATGTGATCCGTGCAGCCAATGCCGCATCCGAAAAGATGGGAGCGATCTTTGCTCGACTGATCGCTGCTGTTTGAAAAATGATCTGAGTCTGAAAGAGACAAAGAAGAAAGCTTTATCCTTTGCACCGATAAAGCTCTAACGACAAAGGCCATTCGAAAGATAGGCTCTCCTTGCTTACAAAGGGGGGCCTATTTTATTTTCACTCCTATCACCAACGGTTCCAACCGATTAGGGAAACTCTCTTAAAGGGACAAAAAGGTGCTGTAAAAGACAAGGTTACAACCGATAAAGACCTGCATAAAAAATACGAGAGCGAAACGTCTCACGACGGCTCGCTCTCCAATTAACCTTAAAATCTAATACCATGAAAAACACACTACAAATATAATACTTTATGCTAAACAACATATTATTCAGGGCAAAAACATGCACATTTACGTTTATTTAACGTTTTGAAAAGATAATATAGAATCGTAAATCTCCTCTTTGGGACAAGATAAAAACTGATCTCTGCTATCGATACCGGCATGAATAGTTCCCTCTTAAACTCCATCAACAAGCTGACTTCAATTCAGTTACAGTTCTTTTTCTTCCGGGCTGACTGCCTTATCTTTGAGGATTCTTCTTGTTTGCGTCTTTAGCTTTCTTCAAATGCTGTCCGAAAATACTCTCCCAATCTTCTTTCGTTATCGGGAGAAGGCCTTCACGTTTGAATATGGCTATCAGAGCATCGAAGTTTGCTTTGAAATCAGGATTTTCCCAATCTTTAGGCACAAATCCGGCACATTGATTTTCGAAATGAACATCGCCAAAATTATATTCTCCGGACATTTTCGCCTCTCGCTCTGCATCTGTCGATTCTGAAGCAAATCTGTAAAAGGATTCGATTATTACATACTCAACAGCTTTTTTGCCTGCATATCCTTTCTTGATATACTCGGTCGCAGGGCAAACTCTAAAGAAGAAGCCTTCATATATACCCTCGAAATAGAGATCTTCATGCAACGTAAAGCCATGCAGATCCAGAAAAGCATACTGATCTGACATCAACTTCTTTATTTGCTTCTTGCGCTTGTAGTATTCTTCGGAAGTAAATCCTACACCGATCCATAGTACAATGACAAAGACCCAAATCATCAAGCCGAAGAGCAAGGAGTTCAACAAGTTCTGCTTTGTCAATGCGGCCAGGAACACAAATAATCCGAGAAAAAAGCCTCCTCTAAAAGCTGTATTCCAATAAGACTTCAAGCTTCCTTTTCTAATCACAGGTACTTCATTCATTTTTTCTATTACATCTTTTCTTCAAATAAATACATACTGATTTACAACAAAGAGGCCAAGTATGCAGTATAAACTTTCAAATGCGATAGCCCTGCCATCAAGTGTAATACCGATAGATCGAGAACTCTTTTGAGTAATTTCTGGCTTTGCCAGAATAGCTGCTAAAATCCTTTCTTGGGTAGTTTTGGATGTTTCTCCTCCAAAGCTTTCCTCAAAGTATTTTTGAGAAACATTCTCAACTACTCGAAAAGCCGTAAGCAATGAAAAATCAAAAGAGGCTTGCTCGTTACCGTTTTCTTTCAACTCCTTCTGAACTCGATAGGCTCCACGGCTAAATCGGTTTACATAGCCCAATACTTTCATTGCTTCAGCAATAAAGGGGTCGCAATAATCGCTCACATTTGGGAAATTATCAGGATTGACCTTGCCATATAATCCACCAGGGTTTTGAATCTCGATACGGTCCGGTCGTCGTACTCATAAAACTGAATAGGTGCATTCCCCTCGAAGTCCTTGTGCATGATAGAATTCATCAATAACCCTCGGGTAGCCCAATATGGATACTTGGAAACCGCTTCTTCCCGAAGTACACTTACGGGAATAGGACGCTTTTGTGAGATACTTGTCTCGACAAAAACATCATTGTAGGGTTCTCCCATTTACTTTCTTACCAGGATCTATAACTCCATCCATATTTGCAGTTCCAATATGTTGCCCATTTTTGTCAAACACCTCATAATGGTTCTTATGCAAATTGTCTAAATACCAATAATAACCCGTACCAATTTCCCTATAAACATTTTGCCCTTGAACAATTCTTCCGTCTTTTTGAAAGCGAGTGCCATCTTTTAGAGAGAACTGACATATAATTCCTCTCTGATGTAAAACATTTGAGAAATGTCCCACATTGAAGAGGTTGTCAAGAACAATCTCTGCAGTACCATTCTCTAAAATAGAGAGTGTTCTTTCTCCAAACAGGTCACTATCTCTGAATGAGACTATTATCTTATCTCGCTCACAAGCTTCTGCAACGGATTGGTTACAAACATTGTTTCCTCTGTATATATAAATGCAATTTGCCGAGTGCAGACGAGTATTTTCCCAATAAGGTTCAGCAAATAAGGGCGAGACGAATTGTCGCTTGATCTTTTTTAAACCCGGGTATTGTCTTGACAAATTTCCAACAAGAATACTATGTATAGTATCTGTTTTTGTAACTTTTGATAAATAAAATTGTTCGCTCTTGTAAATAGTAGCATTGAAAAGGTTTTGTATTTCATCAAGGACCTCTATTAAAGATGGGAGTATTTCTTCTACAAATATTTCCCTAGAGGCGTATTGACTTGATAACGAAAGCTCATTCAGAAGTATGTCCATAGCTTTTTAATTCTAAGCCAAGTAAAGCATCCAAGTCATCGTCAAACTGGTCGAAAAAACCTTTTCTAGGATTTAAGATTCTACCGTTTTCAGAGAAATCAATTTCGGTATGTATCGATACATTGGCATCGTCCAACTCCAGAAAATGCACTTTTACCTTTCCTCTTTCTATTCTATTTTGAGCCACCGCCTTAAGCACCCCATTAAATAAATGATCACTGTGCGTCTCTACTACCACTTGTACTCCACTTTGAGCAACTAATGCTATTAATTCTGCAAGCTTCGATTGTCCTCTTGGATGAAGGTGGGCTTCGGGGTTCTCTATAAGAAGAAGAGCTCCAGGCTTCGCAGAGAGCAGTGCTACTACGATAGATAAGGAGTAGGATATACCATACCCTACATTTTTTGATTGTAAGTTTTCCAAGGGTCTGCTACCTTCTCTTTCGCTCCGATAACCATATGCAATACTTATATTATCTTCTTTTTGAATAGGATGTATTGTGATACGCGGACTTATTTCTCGTTCCCAAGCAATCGTTTGATCTAAAAGTTTTCTACTGGTGGTTGAGGGATGTAATAAGAGATCTGATGTAATATCAAAGTCTCTGTTTTCCCCATAAAAGGAAAGAAAGTGTCCTACTAATTCTCCTTGACCATATTCCAAAGAAAGTTGTCTCTCTGTTTCGACTGCGTATGTATCAATCGGGTATTGATTCAAGTTAGCCCATCGAGAGGAACTTAGATATTGGAAGTCATTTGTAAACAAGGGAAACTCTCGCCAGCTATCTGACAATCTTATTGGCTCATCAGCGGGTATAAAGGTGTCCTCATACTTGTTTTTAGTATTGAATGAGAATGTAAAAGTTTCATCAGTTTCTATTGTGAAAGAAATTATTTCACTTTTGCTGGCACGATACAATGCATCTTTTGCTTTCCCTATATCGCATAGAGGTGCATTGAGATCTAATCCTTTCTCTAGTCTATTTTTTTTAAAGCTTTGACGTAGCAGTAATAGAGCTTGAAGGATAGATGATTTCCCAGAACTATTAATTCCTGTAAGCAGGGTTAAAGGAGCAAACGGAAGATCCGTATTGTGATGAGCCTTAAAGTCGGATATCTTCAATCTTGTTATCATTGCTAATTTTAATTTTTACACCTTCAATACTTTTATTTAAAACCTGTTGAAACCATGAAAAGCGAATATTAACGCTATCTTTTGTCCCTGTTCCTCTTGATAGAGAATTACTATATCTATCATTTGACATCAAAGTCATGAGGTTCTCTTTGAAGAGATCTTTATGATTTAATAACTCTCTTTTATTTTGATCTGAAAGTTTTGCGAATAGAACTGTAATTACTTCAAAATAAGCCTTGTTTATAGGTCGTCGTTTTTCCCTTGAATCAGTCCTTTTTCTGAAAGCATCTTCTCGAAATATTTCGTAAGCTAAATTCAGAGACGCCTTAAAATCGCGCTCTATCAATTGAGCTTCTTTTTTTTCCAGCAATTCCATACTAGAATTAATAAAGTCATCTAGGCCAGGTTGATATTCTGAATAATCAATCAAGTAAAATGCAACAAAACGGCTAACAAAATCTCTGTCTTCCATCCTTTTTGTTGGTATTCTTTTACCTGTAGCCTGAACAAACTCTTGTAATTTTGCCATGTTTTTTATGGTGTCAGCGGCATATCCTTGATATACAGCATTACGTATTTCTTGTGGTTTGAGCTCTAATCCCCCAGTATTGAGACGTTTAAATAAAATAAACCGAATACTTCTAGGGGCTTTTTTTATCAAATTAATGGTAATCGGACGAGTAATAATACTACGCTGTAGCTCTCTGTCTAAATCATCAAACCCAAGCCCCTCTAAATACTTTTTACCATCTTTTTCCGCTAAAAACTCTAAGCTTTGCAACCTAAGTGCTTTTTTGACACAGAAATTTTCTATGGCGCAACACCTCTGAAGACCATCAATAATGTCCCACTGTTTGTTTGCTGTATCAAAATAAAAGGCAGGCAGTGGTAATCCTAACAAAACAGATTCGATCAATCTACTTTGCTGTTCCTCTGTCCACAAATTACCTTCTCTTTGAAAGTCGGTGTTCATATTGATTTCACCATGCTCCATTCTGTCAATCAAATATCCAACAGTAAAGGGAGGAGTCTCAATTTCAATATCATTGGGATTAAAGGGGTGGGTAATTGTCCCATCCTGTCCTGATGAGGTATCCTCTATTTCTATATCCTCATTTTCGTGGATTTCCTCTATACTCATAATTTTTCACTATTGATAAAAAAACGACTTACTGTTTTGCCTTCTTGATTAAATTCTTTATATCCACTTCCAATATCTCTGCTATCTGGAAGTGGGTTTTGAGGCTTGGTTGGCGTCGTATTGCAGATATCGGAATTGACAATACTGAAACTCTTGCCGAATTTTTCAGCAGGCCATGTTTGCTTGACACCTTTCTCCTCAAGCATTTCTTGGATTCGATTCATTTGTTTACCTATCACGTTCAATATCCAACAATAACACAAAGATACGAAATGAAATAGCACACAAAAAGGGAATGAGCAGGGCAATCGCATTTGAACTGTTAACACACTTATAAACCTAACGATTGCTACGTTCGGTTATTAAAACAAGTGCGAATTAATGTGCTAGAGTCCCAAATTATAGAAGAAAGAGGCCAAGGATACAGTATAAACTTTCAAATGCGATAGCCCTGAGGGAATGAGGATTTATTTTTCATTCCTTTAAATCTTTTCAATTAGCACAGGAAAAGAGTCTTTATTCCTGTTATTTTATGGACTCTGACTGCTTCTGAAGTTCGTTAGCCTACGATCTATTCATTGCGCATGTTGTACGGATTCTCTTCGGCTATACCTTCAATTTTCGCCTCGATGGCTTGTAGTGTTTTTTCTCGGCATCCATCCTTCCAACTTCTCAAAGGTGGCTTCTATTCCTTTCACGACTATTTTAGACCTATTGACCGAAAAATCCTCCTCAAAAGCTACATTTCAACAAGACTTCAAGCGTCCTTTTCTAATCACAGGTACTTCATTCATTTTTTTCTGTTGTTTTTTCGATTTCTATTTTCTTCTATGTACTTATCTTAATTTTCTATGGAATTACTTCTATTTTTTCGATACTTATGACAAGGACAATAGCAACATTTCTTTTCTACCAGACAAAAAGTTTGCTCAGTAAAACACGACAGCTTGATCAACTTCGATGCAATCATTATTTATCGCTTGGTCGCTGAAGATTTGCAAAAGGCAATTTAGAATATTCCGATTCAAAATCCCAAAGAAGTTGGTTCTTAATTTCTTCCGGATCTTCATCCTTCATTTCTTTCCAACAAATAACAAGCTCTTCCGAATGATTAATTTGCCACAAATACCTCCCTCCCCAATGGCCTGTATTCTCTCCTTGTCCAAATCGCAGAAGCTCATCGATTCTTTCATATAATGTGCGATCCTCTGATTTACTTCCTGTCTGGCCCACATAAAGTACTAACGTATCCTCAATCCATTTGGCTTTAAGTTTATCAATACTCACATTAGGATTACCTTTGGTGTGTCCGCCTGTTCCTGTTTCCAAGAATTTAACATCCATATCTCGGGGTTTCAACACAAGATAAACACCTTTCTTTTTGGGGATACGTGAACTGTTTTCGCGAAGGTCTTTTACACTTTCGAGGCCCTTGAAACCGTCTTTTTTGATTTCCTCGATGTCGTTGAAATTCATCTTACTCCTTTCTTTACGTTTAGTTTCATTGATTTGATCTTTTAATTTGATTCAAATATAACAACTTTTCAAAAAAATTGCACGAAATCATTCCTTAACGTACTTATTACAAAGATCTTATCTACATACTACCGCTACAGAAAAAAAAGCAAACAAACACTTAAAGACACAAGCAGTACTATAGACCTCGTAGGGGACTCTTCTTGGAGAGCGGCTGTAAGATATATCGGGGAAGCTGAGACCGAAAGGAAAGGTGGCCTCTATCGGGGTACCCTATTTCGACACTATATATATAAGGTATAGGATGCAGGATTGGGGGAGGTGTTCCGAGCGTTTCGGACAAGGGGCGGAGGCTTCTCTTGGGACTGAAAAAACCATGCTAAAACAAGACCGAAATCAAACTATATACTTTGGCAAAACTAAACTATATAGTTTGGTCTCGCCAAACTATATAGTTTGATCAGACCGATTTTTTAGCCCGATTTATGCCGATTAAAAAGAAAAGTTTTTGGAAAATTTTAGCCGAAAAGCATAAAACGCAATACACTCATTCACAGCGGATTACAAAATAATTATGGAAAACTTTTCAACAATGAAGGTCCCTGCTATTGTCCGTAAAGAAAAAACGATACACTTTTGTGCGCCGCGATATTGCGGCCATAACTTTTTAATCTATTTTAATTATGATTGGATATGTATCCAAGCAATCAAAAGTTGCCAATAAAGATGGCAAAAGAGTGTGGTATCCTCAGACTGTGGCTTCGGGCCGCGTCATCGATACCAAAAGAGTAGCACGCGAACTTGCTGCACGTTCGGGTGCATCCGAGGGGGATGTACATGGCATCCTGCATGACTTGGGACTCGTGCTGCGGGACTATCTCTCCACAGGGGCGCGTGTGGTGTTGGACGGAGTAGGCTCCTTCCGGATCACAGCCAACGCACGCGGCAAGGGTGTGGAGAAGAAAGAGGATGTATCGCCTCGTCAGTTCAACAGCATCCGTGTGGCTTTCTATCCGGAGAAACGGGTGAATCAGTCCACTCACACTACCAACGTGACGCTGATCGACCCCAATCTACGGTTCGTCTACGTGAAGAATCCGAAAGATGCGGCAGGCAACGCCTCTTCACAGACGAATACGCCCGACAGCCCTACACCGCCGAACGGTGGTGGCGAACAGGGTTCGCAGGGTGGCGGATTGTAGCGACCGGCATGTGATCGATAAGCACTTCGGGACAGAGATCTCCCGTAATGCTTGACGGTTTGTCACAGTAGCCGTCCGGTATTATCAGCAAAAGTATTCGGGGCAGGCTATATATCCGCCCACAGTCCGATCTTTCGGAAAAAGATATAATACTGATTGACTACTGTGGCAAACCTGAAAAAAGGGTGTGTCAGGACGGGACGTTTTGGCACACTCTTTTTCCATTTTACAGACATGGCTCTTGTGATATAAGTCGGCCTTGCATACACGACGGCAGGCCAAACGACATGAATTTCTATACCGAAAGGAACTATCCATCGGTGCATTATAGCCGAAAGAGGGAAGAGAAGAGGGAGGATCGGGCTGTCCGAATAGCTTTGATCAGGGGGTGGAGAGCTATCGGATTATACACCGGAGAGCATGCTATACCGGCTCGAATGTGGGGGAAGAATGGGCATAGCCGAAATAATCTTCGAGCGCAGAGGCCAAAGATGCCGGCGTACCCTCACGGAAAGGACGCTCCTTGTCCAGCAGCCAAATGCGATCGGCCATGGGCAAGATGGCATCGAGATCATGAGTGGAGAGGAAGATAGTCCTACCGGTATCGTGGGCCAGGCTGCGAAGGAGGCGCAGCAGTTCCATCTTGCTGGGATAGTCGAGGAAGGCCGTCGGTTCGTCGAGGAAGATGATCGGTGTCTGCTGTGCCAAGGCTTTTGCGATGACTACTTTTTGCCTCTCCCCATCGCTGAGCGTAGTCAGTTCGCGATTGATCAGCGGAGCGATTCCCACACGTTCTACGGCTTCTGCCACGAGCTTTCTGTCCCCTTTCTGCAATCTGCCCCAGAATCCGGTATAAGGGCTACGCCCCAATGCGACGAGTTCGCCTGCCGTCATCCCGGCAATCCGGCAATTATCGGTCAGCACTACGCCTATACGCTTGGCTATTTCTATCTCTTTATAGCTATCCAGTGACCGCCCCAGTAGATGTATTTGCCCAGACAGGGGCTTCATGAATCCTGCCATCGTGCGCATGAGCGTACTCTTGCCGGCACCGTTCACACCGAGCAGAGCGGTCAATTGTCCGGCATGGAGATGAGCTTCCACGCCGGATGCCACGATGCGGTCTCCGGATTTGGTTCGATACCCGATAGCAAGCCGGCTCAGCTCTATTGATTTCTCCATTGATAATAACGTTTGCGGATGGGGATTGCGGAGGCCGTTGGTCTCAGTCGGTTTCTTCCTTGAAGCGTCTGCGCCGGAACAATACGGTGACGATAATAGGTGCTCCCACCAAAGCCGTTACGGAATTGACGGGCAAAGCTCCCTCAAATCCCGGCATACGGGCAATGATATTGCAGAAAAGGGCCAGAGCACTTCCGATCAAACAGGTAGCAGGCATCAGGATCCGATGATCTGATGTGTGAAAGATAACGCGTGCCAAGTGTGGCACGGCCATCCCCAAAAAGCCGATAGGACCGCAATAGGCTGTGACGGCAGCGATCAGCAGCCCGGCGGAAGAGATCACGAGCAGCCGTGCCCGACGAGTATTGAGGCCCAGATTGCGCGCGTAGCTTTCTCCCAGCAATAAGAGATTCAACTGCTTGACAAGGAGCATGCCGGCCGGAATGAAGATCAACATCAGGATGACAAAGAAACTCAGCTGCGAATCCGTGGCACGGGAAAAGCTGCCCAAACCCCAAATTACGTATGCCCGAATATCCTCTTCGATACTGAAAAACTTGAATACCCCGATGACGGCAGTGGCCACATATCCGATCATAACGCCGATAATGAGCAGCGTAACGTGGCTGCGCACCTTGGTGCTGACAAAAACGATCAGCCCCATCACGGCCAGCGAACCTACTGCAGCGGCTATGTTCATGGCTACCTCGCCCATATAGCCCAGGCTGCTCAATGCCACTCCTCCGAGCGAGCCGCTCAGCAGGACGACCAAAGCAACGCCCAAGCTGGCTCCGGAGCTGATGCCGAGAACGGACGGCCCGGCCAAAGGATTGCGAAAGACGGTCTGCATCTGCAAGCCGCTAACGGACAGGCCTGCACCGGCAAAAGCAGCCGTGAGAGCTTCGGGCAGGCGGGACTTCCACAGGATATTGTAGTGCACGAGTGCTTCTCCTCCTTCGGGACGATCCGAAAAAAGATGTCGGAAGATCTCGCTCATCGGAATAGCCACCGAGCCGAGGAAGAGATTGACCCCGAAGAGAATGAGTACGGCTCCTCCCAGCGCGGCCAGAATACCTGCGACAGATATTGTACGTAAGTGGCTGACGGATGTCATCGGAGCAAATAATAGAAATGCGGTTGGTGGTCGGGAAGCAGTCCGGGGTGCAAGATAGCGATAAGATCGGCCAGCACCCAATCGGGATGCATGGGCATGAGTTCGTAGAAGGCTGTTTCTCTCAGGTTGCAGTAGATCACGCCTTTTTCCTTGAATGCCCTGAAGTCGGCATATCGGCTGTCTTCGGCTTTCAATGCTTCGTAGCCGAACTTCCCGGGATAGCTGTTGAGGATTCGCCAGTAGCGAGCCGAATCGGATCGGCTGTAGACCGTCTCGAAGTCGAGAGAGACACCGCCGGATCGCTGATCGTCTTTCAGGAAATACTCGCCTCCGGCATCGCGTATCTGCTGTGCCAGATAGCTCTTGCCCCCGACGGCGTACCAGTTGCCTCCGCGCATCTCTCCGCTAAAGACGATCGGCCGATCGGTCACTTCATCGGCATATCCGGTCAAAGCATGGTAGCACGTTTCTATCTCCGAAAAGAAACGACAAGCCTTGTCGTACTGTCCCGTAAGAAGGCCGATGAGCTTCACCCACTCTGCCTGACCGAGAGGCGTCAGCTCTTTATAGCCTAAATGGGGTATCAAGGGTACGGATACCTGCTCCAACACATCGTATCCCCCACGCTTGAAAGGGGAAATCAGGATCAAATCCGGCTGCAACGACATGACTACCTCGCGATCGAAATTTCCCTCGATACCTATTTTCTGCGTGCGACCGTCTTGGAGCTGTGCCTTCATGACAGAGTCCCTCAAATATCTGGTACTGGATATTCCTGCCACCAAGGGCTGTGCTTCCAGAGCAATAAAATTGGAAAGCTGGAGCGTAGTCATACACACCACCCTCTCTACCGGTATCGTCACGGCTGTATATCCTTCAGGAATGGCCGGATGAGTCCCTTTCGGTACCAAAGCGAAGCGATATTCCTTGTGCGACTCCTGCTGCGGATCTTCGATGGAAAGAAGATAACATCCTTCGCCGGCATCAAGGCGGAAACCCTCTGCATACCGTGGGCGCAGGCTATCGGAGGATATGGAGGAGGTTGCCTTTTGCTCTTGGGTACGGGTACGATTGCAGCCGGCCGCTATCAGAAAGAGAATAGCCGACAAAAAGAGTGTGACAGAATATCGTCTCATCGGTTTGTTTGGGTGGAAAAGAAAGAGCACTCATCGAGAAATCGGCAAGTCCTTTTTCTCGATAAGTGCTCTCGTAGACTTAATTGCTTGATCGTCTCATTGCATATCCGCCCGTCCTTAGCGAGCAGAGGCGGCTTTCATATGCTTGAGCCAGATATTACGGATCTCTTCTATATCTCCAAGAGCTGAAAAATTGCCATTGTCCAGCTTGTCTATAGAGACCGTGTAGCCAGCATTGGTCAGCAACGTCTTCCAGCTATCGTCCTCATCTCCGGCCATATCATTCGTAGCATGGTCGCCTGCCACACTCATCAGCGGCATCATTGTTACGGCCGTGGCACCGGTTTCTTTCAGTTCGGCAATAACATCTTCGATGGAAGGATCGGACTCGACGGTTCCGACGATCATAAACTTGCTATAGTTCTTCATGATCTTATTGATACGACCATATCTGTCATTGGCAGCATGCTCGGTACCGTGTCCCATGAATACGACAGCTTCCCCTTTCTCTATTGTCTGCTGAAAACGCTTGTGCAAGATCTCTGCCACCTCGCGCATATCTTCATCAGTATCGAAGAGTGGAGTCCCTATCTTCACCGTAATGTCGGTATGTGCTGCCTTGAACTTATTGACAAAGTCGAGCATCTCATCATATTCTCTACCGGAAATCACATGAAGACTCTGCACATTGATCTTCTTATAACCCAGACGGGCCAATTTCTCCAAAGCCTCATCCGGAGCATCGATATAGATACCCTGCTGAGCCAGTATCTTTCGGATAATAGAAGACGTATATGTCCAGCTTATCTTTTGATCGGGATAAGCTGCGGCAAAAGTCTTCTCGATCTTCGCATAGGTTTCGCGCGGAGCTTTATAGGAGCTACCGAACGTCACCAAAAGAGTTGCCTCTCCTTTGTTCTCCAAATCCTTGTTGTTGTTCGAACAAGAGAGCATGGCAATAGCCATAAGTCCCAAAGTCGCTAAAATCAGTCTTCTCATCACTGTTGTTAATTAATTTGTGAGACATTAGTTATTGAATCGAATCGCTATCTGAGCAAAGAAAGTACGCCCCGGCGTTACCGTAGCATAATTGACACCCATAGGGCGATCGTCCACATAGTCGAAGAGATTGTCTATACCCAGCGTTCCGTCCAGTATGATGTGACGGAAATGGGTGAAACGATGTGAGGTGGAGAGTCGCCACAAGGTATAGTCCGGAGCATTGCCGTCTTTGTAGAAACGCTCGCTCTGGATACGGCCGAAGAGGCTCAGGCCGAGTCTGTACTTACCCCAGTAGTGTGCCCAATCGGCATGCACATTGGCACGATGGCGAGCAGCTCCTTCCAGCCACTCATTCGTCTCCAGATTCTTAGCTTCCACGAGGCTGTATCCGGCTCCCAGCTTGATGCCCCAGCCGATAGAGGCATCGCACAGGACATCAAGTCCTCGGCTGCGGGCTTTTCCTACGTTGGTATACTGTTTGGTTTTCTTGATTCCCTGAGCTGCGTGCTCCGGCAAGGTCGGTATATCCACATAGGCAATCAGATTGCGAAGTTCATTGTCATAAACCGTCGCACTGAGTGAGATAGGGCCTTGATTGTACTCCAAGCCCAAAGCATAATAGTCCGACATCTGAGGCTTAAGGTCGGCATTGCCGAGATAGAGATTGTGCGAACCCATGGTGCTGAGTTCGTTCCGAGCAAAAAGCTCTTTCAGCGTGGGAGTCTTATAGCCGTTGGCATACGTAGCGCGGAAGTTCAGCGGCCCATACTTGGCGAGCATGGACACCTTAGGCGTCATTCGTGTACCGAACTCCTGATGGTGTACCAGACGAAAACCAGCTGTCATATTGAACCAATCGAGCGGTTTCCATTCGTCCTGCACATAAGCAGAGAGTGTGGAAGCGTCTGCCTTGTCGGTAATCAGATTATAGGGAGAGATCAATTCCTCACGGAAATACTCCAAACCGCCGGTCAGTTTCTGCGCATAAGGCAGTGTAAAGATACCGCGAGCCTCCATCGTGTATCGGATCTGATCGTTTTTTTTGCGCAGCTGACCCGGGAAGAATGTCGGTTGCTCGGTCTGACCTTGATTGTTGATCAGGCTCTCGCTGCTGTCCTTGTCGTGATACAAATATCCAAAACGGAAGCGATCATAGACGGCATCGAAAGAAAGTGTATGCAGTCCATTGGGGAAAAGATAGTTGGTACCGAGCGAAGCGGTCAAAGCACGATAATCCAAATCGTAGGTCTTCTTCTCGGAAAAGGTCGGAGTGAAGATCTGACGCTTGTTGTACTGTACATTTCCCGTAAAGCTCAGATTGTTCGTTGCATAATAGGAAAGCGATTGGCTTATGCCCTGATTTTCCTGCGCACGGAAAGTCTTCTTATACGTTTCCTCCAAGATCAGTTCGCCGGATCCTTTCTTCTTTTTCATTTCGAGCGGACTATTCTGCCAGCCATCTGTATGGTAGAAGAAATAGTTGGTATTGCTGCTCAGCTTACCGATGTTTATATCGAGCGAAGTATTGGTCTGCCTATCGTTGTACTTCGATATGCGATGCGAGGTGTATGCACTCAGCCGATTCGTATTCTTCTTCGTGATCACATTGATTACCCCTGCGATGGCATCGGATCCGTAGAGCGAGCTCGAAGCCCCTTTCACCAGCTCGATCCGTTCGATCTGATCAGGAGATATACGACTCAAATCGGCCTGACCGCCTACGTCGCCGTACACGCGCTTACCATCGATAAGAACGAGGATATACTTGCTGCTAAGGCCGTTCAGCTGCATGAAAGACCCCATCAGATTAGGGCCGAAGTCAAAGGAAGGACTCAGTCCCTGCAATAAGGTCTCGGAAGTGGGAGCCGAGAAAGAAGCTATTTCCTTAGCCGTCAGCACTTCCGTTGCCACAGGCGCATCGGCCAAGCGATAACGTGTACCGGTACCGGTAACGACGACTTCCTCCAAGTTGTTTGTGCGCAGTCGCAGCGCGAAAGAGATCGTTTTGGTCTGTCCGGCTTCGATGGCAACCACCTCCTCTTTCTGTCCATAACCGCCGAACGAACAGATAATAGTATGCTGACCCACAGGCAGGTTCTTGATCTCGAAATGTCCGCCGGCATCGGCACCGGCTACTATATTGGTGTGTTTGACTTCGATTCGGGCACCGGCAAGGGGTTCTCCGGTTTCGGCATCCGACACATTACCGGTTAAAACGGCTTTGCTCTGAGCCAACAAAGAAGACGGCAACAGAGCAATAAGAGAAATAATCGCAAAAAGGATAGTTTTTGTCCGCATAACTGTTACTAAAAATGTCACATAAGAGCGGGACAAGGATACTGCAAAGAAAAGGCCATCGGAACCGAAAAACCCTGAAAACTGCCGAATGACTCATTGCGCTCAACCTACCTAAGCCATGAAATAAGCAAGGGCGAGCAATAAATCGACAGCATACTTCTTTTCTAAACGCTCCTCAATCCCTGGAGTTCTATTAGAACAAATCTACTCAAGCAGGTCTTCTGGCTCAGCTCCTTATCGGGTCTTGGTCGGCCTTCCCATAGCGGGCTACCCTTTACTACAGTGACCATCGCGATTGACCATCCACCCTATCGCTCCTCATTCGGAGAAGTGACTTCGAAGCATTACAGCTGAGGGCTCAGCTCCGGAATTGCACCGGATTCCCTTGCACCGTCTTCATGAAAGAAACGGTTACTTCAGTCTTTTCAAAGGCAAAAGTATAGCTTTTATATGAATGTATTAGTCCTCACAAGATGGGCTAGATGATATATACAGAAAATGCCGGCTGCCGGAAAGGTTAATTCTGATTGAAATTTAGAGACCGTTGCACGGCACTTTGCGTCTTTTAGGGGTTGTGGTTGTTGTATATATCACTGATAAATAGCATATTTACACATAATTAACTGTATCAACATGGCAACTAAACCAACCGAACCGGCTCCCGGCTTTCTACAAGTATATACTCAGGTTCGTGTCGCGACCGGATGAAGCACTCCTTTCTCCGCCAAATCAATGCTTGTGTTGATTGGCGAGGTATCCGCACCCTGCTGAACAAGAAGTACACCAAGAC
>NZ_KB899179.1 GCF_000378065.1 Porphyromonas gulae DSM 15663
TGATGAAGAATACGACGGTGAACAACGGCAATGGGGCTCAGATCGTATGGCGTTCTAACGATACGGGTTCGTCCGGTATGCCTTCTCTTGTGATGGATGTTCTTGGCAACGAGTCTGCCGACCGTTTGTGGATCTTTACGGAGCCGGGTCTTTCTTTCGGTTTCGACAACGGCTGGGATGGTCGCAAGCTGCCGGAGAAGGGACTTTCACAGCTTTATGCGCTGTCGGATATCGGCAATGATAAATTCCAGGTTGCGGCTGTTCCTGAGTTGGATAATCTGCAGATCGGCTTCGATGCAGATAAGGATGGTCAATACACATTGGAGTTTGCCCTTTCTGATCATTTTTCGAAAGGGGCTGTATATCTGCACGATCTTCAGACCGAATCCAAGCACCGTATAACGAATACCACTTCGTATTCATTCGAGGCCAAACGAGGGGATTCGGGTGCACGATTCCGACTCTCGTTTGATGAGGCCGGCGTTGATTCGGAGGAAATGTCTGTTGTGGTTGGTACGGTTGGAAAGCGGATTGTTGTTAGCAACAACAGTGCCCATGACTACACAGTGCAAATTTACACCACTGACGGTAAGCTATTGTTCCGCGGGGATGTAAAGGCCGGAGGCAAGTCGATGACAGAAGCTCTGACTGATGGAGCGTATGTTGTCAGTCTTCATAGTCCTACTACAGCTACTGACGTAAGGAAGCTAATCGTTAACTGATGAGCTGAACAGATCGAGCATCATAGGAGGAATGCTAAAACAGTTTCCTTTTGAAAGAACTGTCTTAGCTTGATCTCAGCTTATAATAAGGAAGGAGCTGCAAATTGAACGATTTGTAACTCCTTCCTGCTTTTTCGTGAGTTCGATCTCAAGTGACCATGAAAAACACGTCCCGGAAATTCTCCGCTTGCGGTCTGTATTTTCCGGAAATGTGGAGCGAGATTTTTTTCGTTGTGGCGCGTAAATTTTTTCTTTCCCGCACCAAAGCGAAAATTTTCTCGCGCCATGTTTTTCGGCGTGTCGGTCAAGCAATTTTTCGCGCGTAAAGCGATCTTTATCTTTAGGGGGGGCATGCTTTATCAGGAATCCGGCGAGAGGAATTATTGTTTATAACTTGTCCTCCAAAATGTCTGAACAGGATGTGGAAATTATCAATGCTCTCTTGATAATCTGCTGCTGTTTATATATAAGAAATCGCTCTGTTTTATCTGCTATTACGAAGGTGTTTGTACCTCCTTGGAGCTTCTGTTTTGTCTCAGGGTTTCGGTAATAAGCATGTAAGATGGCCAAAAGTGCGTCTTTTGTAAGGTTTGCGTGTCAAATGGACAGCCCTTCCGGATTATTAGATCAAAAAAAAGAGAAGAGGATTAGTCTGGTTGCATTTTTTTATTTAGTTTTGTCGCTGTCCGTATCATAGGGTAGTTGTGGAAGTTTCGTATACCCGTGCCTGTGGCCGGTGGGGGCTTTCTGACACTTTCCTTGGTTAAGGGCAAAGCCGGAAAGATAAGGAAACAACATAACAGTAATAATTTTAAGTTTAACGCAAAAGAAAAGTCTATGAAAAGAATGACGCTATTCTTCCTTTGCTTGCTGACGAGCATTGGGTGGGCTATGGCCCAGAATAGAACCGTGAAGGGTACGGTTATCTCCTCCGAAGATAATGAACCCCTGATCGGCGCGAATGTCGTGGTTGTCGGAAACACCACTATCGGTGCTGCGACCGACTTGGATGGTAACTTCACGCTCAGCGTGCCCGCCAATGCCAAGATGCTGAGAGTGTCCTACTCCGGTATGACTACCAAAGAGGTTGCCATTGCTAACGTAATGAAGATCGTTTTGGATCCGGACTCTAAGGTCCTGGAGCAGGTAGTTGTATTAGGTTATGGTACGGGGCAGAAGCTCAGCACCGTTTCCGGTTCTGTTGCGAAAGTATCCAGCGAAAAGCTCGCGGAAAAGCCTGTGTCTAACATTATGGACGCCCTTCAGGGTCAAGTAGCCGGTATGCAGGTTATGACCTCTTCGGGAGACCCCACGAAGGTGGCCAACGTAACCATTCACGGTACCGGATCTTTGGGCGCAAGTTCTTCTCCGCTTTATATCGTTGATGGTATGCAGACGGATCTGTCAGTGGTGGCTACGATGAACCCGAATGATTTTGACAACGTAACAGTCTTGAAGGATGCTTCTGCAACTTCTATTTACGGTGCACGTGCTGCCAATGGTGTCGTGATTATCACTACCAAGAGAGGTAAAATGGGTGAAGCCGGCCGTATTACATTCAATTACAGTTACGGGATTTCTACTATTATTGGAAAGAAACCTATGAGCCGAATGATGACTGGTGATGAACACCTTCAGTATCAGTTTGATAATGGCTTTTGGGATACTACTAAGCCGGAGTATGCAACGATCGAAGCAGTCAAAGCTACTTTGATCAAGAATGCAGAAAACATGTATGCCAACTACCCGGAGCTTGCTCCTCTTGTGAAATCCGGATATTTAAAGCCAATTGATTTTGATAATGATACCGACTGGCTTGAGTATTTCATTCGACCTACTGCTCCGACGCACCAAGGTGATATTTCTTTCACCGGAGGTAGTCAGGGTACCTCTTATTTTGTTTCTTTGGGTTATTTCAATCAGGAAGGTATTTCCCGTGAGCCTTCTTCTTTCAAGCGCTATAGCGGCCGTATGAACTTGGAAAGCCGTATTAAGGAATGGCTTAAAATAGGTCTGAATCTCTCAGGTGCAATCGCTGAAAAACAGGCATCAACGTTCTCTGGTACCAATTACTATAATACGGGAACTTTCGGTGCATTATCTATGCCTAAGTATCTAAATCCTTTAACGAGTGATGGGGAGATTGCCGATGTATACTATATCATAGGAACGACACCTCGCCAAAGTCCATTGCGAATTGCAAAATGGTACCCCGAAGAAGATTATACTTATCAAGCAAATGTGGGTGGATACTTGCAGTTCAACCCGATTAAAGGGCTTACAATTAAGTCGCAAGCAGGTTTGGACTTTACGGACATCCGTGCTACATCAAAGACACTTCCGAATAATATTTTTTCTGCTAATCCTCTGGGTAACAGAACAGAGCAGTTCTATGGCGGACGGTTGTTTACAGTCACAAATACAGGTGAATATAAAACCAATTTTGAAGAGCTGCATGATGTAACCATCCTTTTAGGCCAAGAATTTATTGATGCAGATGTAGATGTTTTTAGTGCAAGAGCAAATGGCTTCGAGAACAGCAAGGTAATGCTTTTGTCGCAAGGAAAGACTGGTAATTTCCTTCAGCTTCCTACTCAGCGAAAAGAAGAATATGCTTATTTGTCTTTCTTCGGTAGAGGTAGCTATGGCTTTGATAAGTGGATGTATTTGGATATTTCGTTGCGAAATGACCAATCTTCTCGCTTTGGTGAGAACAATCGTAGTGCTTGGTTCTATTCTTTCGGTTCCATGTTCGACATCTACAATAAGTTCATCAAGGAAAGCGATTGGTTAAGCGACCTTCGTTTCAAATTGAGCTATGGTACTACCGGAAACTCAGAAATCGGAAATTACAATCACCAGGCACTCGTTTCTAACAATAACTATACCGATACAGCTTTGGGGCTCAGCATCACAACAATTGGTAATCCCGATCTTTCTTGGGAAAAACAATCTCAGCTAAATGTAGGTGTGGCCTCCGGTTTCTGGAACAACCGTTTGTCTGCAGAGGTCGATTTCTACGTCCGTAAAACGGATGATATGTTGATCAATGTTCCTCTTCAGTATATAAGTGGATTTGCAAGTCAGTTCCAGAATGTCGGCTCAATGCAAAATACCGGTATTGATGTTAACTTGAGAGGAACTATCTTCCAAAATAAAGATTGGAATGTTTATGCTGCTGCGAACTTCAACTACAACAAACAGAAGATTACGAAGCTCTTCTTCGGTTTGGAAGAATACGTTCTTCCTAATATGGGACTCGTTTGGCAGATTGGCAAGCCTAGTTCATTCTATATAGCTGAGTATGCAGGTATTTACAAGGGTACGGAGCCTTATACCGACCCGGATGGCAATGTTTATCATGGTGGTGATCAGTTGTGGTATGTTCCCGGCAAGACTTGGGCGGATGGTACACCTGCTACAACGAATGTCTATTCTACGGATTTGGAGCAAGCGGTAGATAAAGCTCAACATCCTCCTATTACCGGTGGTTTCTCTTTGGGTGCTTCATGGAAAGGACTTTCATTGGATGCTGATTTTGCTTATATCATTGGTAAGTGGATGATCAACAATGACCGCTACTTCACTGAAAACGGTTCTGGCGCTGCAATGAGAAACAATAAGGATAAAATCCTTTTGGATGCATGGACTCCGCAGAATCCTAACTCAGACGTTCCAAGACTGGGTCAAGACAATCAGTTCGATAGCCGTTTGCTGGAGAATGCCTCTTTCTTGCGTCTCAAGAATCTGAAATTGACTTATGTCCTTCCTCAATCCTTATTCAATAGCCAGGGGGTAGTTTCAGGCGCGCGTGTTTATTTGATGGCTCGTAACCTCCTGACAGTTACCAAGTACAAAGGTTTCGACCCTGAGGCCGGAGGCAATGTGGCTTTGAATCAGTTCCCGAATACAAAGCAGTTTGTTGGTGGTATTCAGATTTCTTTCTAAACATCGAGTACTAACGAATAACAGTAAATAATTATGAAAAAAATATTTTATGCAGCGCTGTCTGCTTTCCTGCTGTTGGGGCTTTTTTCATGCGATCTGCAGCGTGACCCGGATGGAAGTGATGATCAGAAAGACCATTTCGCTTCTTTCATAGAAACCAAGCATTTTAGAGATGGACTCTACTCTACGCTTCGAAGTGCAGAAAACCCCTCTCGTTTCGTATGGCAGGATCTGCAATCAGATATGTATGCTGTGACAACTAATGATGGCAATACAAGTTCTCGTTTTATCACATGGAGTTTGGGTGCTTTGGAATCATCCGGTGAGATTGCCTCATACTATCTCGCTTATTATAGTTTGTTGCAACGCGCTAATTACTTTGTGACCAGAATAGAGCGTTCTATTGAGATGAACCTTTATCTTGATAAAGAGCTCAAAGATGTAAAGATCTTTCACGCAGAAGGTATGACTCTTCAGGCATTAGCCCTCTCTCGTTTGATGGAGCGTTTTGCCTATAAGTATGATCCTGCAGCCACTACCCATCCGTATGATTTGGGTATTGTGCTTGTTAAAGATTACAACCCCTTGGTTGCAGCGCCTCGTAACACCCAGAAAGAGTGCTATGATTATATCCTTGATCGCTTGGGCCGAGCAATTGAAGTTTTGCCCAACAAGAGCAGTGAAGGTAATATCAGAGTTTCCAAGCATTATGCTCATGCTTTGCGTGCACGTGTTAATCTCGCAATGGGTAATTACGAGGCAGCTAAGAATGATGCAAAAATTGTTGTAGACAATTATCCTCTCATTGAAGTGACGACTGCAAAGAAATTTGCTGAGGTGTACCGCGATGATGCTAACAACCCTGAAATTGTGTTCCGTGCTTTTGCTTCTGGAACTATTGGAACTCTTGCAGAAACGACGCTGAGTGGGTTCTTCTGGCATTCAGGTGCTCAGCTTGTGGTTTCCAGTCCTATTTCAGCTCCTTTCCAGTGGGTTGTTGACCTGTACGATGATGCCGATTATCGTAAGTCTTACTATATCACGAAAGATTATTATGTTCTTGGCGCCGCTGTGGGTCAAGGTTATGTGGTTGGAAAGTATCTGGGTAACCCCGCTTATCAGTCTAATCCTAATGTGCCCGACTTTAAGGTGACCAGTCGTTTCTTCTCAGTTGCAGAGGCTTATTTGATCATGGCAGAATCATTGGCTAAGATCGGTGATGCAGCCGGAGCAAAGGACTTGTTGCAGACCCTCTGCGAGAAGCGTGGTGGTGAACTGGAAGATGGTGATATCATGGATTTGGTAATGGCAGAGCGTACTCGTGAGCTGATCGGAGAAGGCTCTCGTCTGAACGATATGATTCGTTGGAATTTGCCCAATAACCATGATGATATGGAAAACCAGCCGGTATTTTTGCAGATCGGTCTTGCAAAGGCCGATAAGCTGAAGCAACCGGTGCCTGCCGGTCATTATGCATTTACTTGGGAGTTCCCGGTTAGGGATCGTCAGGTGAATCCGCAGATTATCAAAAACTGGCCGAATTAATTCAGCCAATCCTGATTAATATAAGAGGGGCTACCTTATGAAGGGTAGTCTCTCTTTTTTATCAACGTGTTCTTTCTCTTCTATCGTTACTTGTATCTCTATCTTGCAAAATGTAGTCTCTCCTTGATCTTCGATGTCAAATGGCTATAGTTTTATCATTATTGTATGCGTCCATCGCGATATTTTCTTTGTTCTGTACAGGGCAACTACATCAAATCATTAGGAGTTGTTTGAGATAGTCTAAGTTTAGCGCAGCTTTGAATAACCTCTTTCGTAAGGAGAGCTTGTCTTTATACTGTGAAAAAATGGCTAAGGCAAACCTTCTTAAGTTTGTTAAGATTCCTTGCAGAGTAGTCCTTCTAAGCCCTGTGCATCTTCCCTAAAAGTCACATCAAGATGCCAGTGTAAGCGATTTTCAATACACCAATGACCACAAATGTATTGTCCTATCTGTTTGCACTCTTCAGAGGCTAAACTGCGATATAGTATTGCTTTTCTTGATGAATGCCTCCATCTAAACGGCTCACGATATGCTCTAATTGGATCAAACTTCTTAAGCCCTGCCAGTGTGAATATTCTCCCTCATCAAAAACCTCTGGCGTTTAGCATCGTATAAACCGTTTTTCAATACGCCCATGATCTTTCTCTAAGGTTTCCCAAGAATGAAACTTATATTTCCCTGAAAACGCATCTTGGACATCTTCAAACAAATACTTCTGATTAGCTTTGAGACTAAGAATATAGTCGGCCTCCGATTGAATAATCACTTCAGCAATAGCTGTTTGCGTTCCCTTCGCATCAATACTAACAGTTGATCCGCTTAAGTCAAGACTATCCGGCACTTCGGGAATAGTTTGTAATTCATTGTGTTTGTCTGCAACTGTCTCTTGAGCAAGACATAAGTTCACTTCATCAACCTATGCCGAGAGTATATGTGTACACCCTGTCTTCTTTTGGGAGCCACGCAAACACTTGCCATCTATGGCGATATGTTTACCCTCTAAATCGCTAATCAAGTCTTTTCTATAAACACTGAGACAAGCGTAAAAAGAAGAAGGTTCAATACGTTGGAGTACACGCTCAAATGTATCTGCGCCGGGACATCCGTTAGGAAATTCAACCAATGGACGAAGGGATTCTACACGCTTCAAACATAGTTCGTGCATTGACTCATAATCCTCTCCACCACACAGATAACTCGCCAAGGCGATAACTAAAATGTCGCTTAACTTATGCTTACAGCGACCTACAACACGAGGATCTTTTACCTCCTTGAAAAATCTGTTACATGCATAATCCCAAAGATATCCTTATTTTGATGCGGTTGCCCTGCCCTGGATGCGATAGCCTGCAATTGTTACATAAGTCGGCAGATATCTTATCTTTGTACACAAAATTATTATAGGTATGTGCAAGAAACATTTCATCCGATATCTCTTTTGGATTTTTATCTCCTTTTGCTCAGGTATAGCTTTGGTCTCTTGTAAGGAGTCCAAGTTAGATCTCGAAGACGTGAATGTGGTTGATCTGCAAATCCACCGATTCTACCTTTCCGCTAAGAAGAATCCGGATTTAGAAAAAGTATTTTTCTCTATCGATCATGCCAAAGGGACAATTATTAATAAGAAATATATGCCTTATGGCACGGTTTTAGATTCTGTAATGATGAATCTTGTTACTGATTTCTCTGCGAAAAAGTTGCAAGTAGCGGTTAATGATGGGGAATATAAAGATTGGCACAATAAGGACTCTTTGTGGTTGCGCGATTGTCATACCTTGCATTTGATGGTTTTCGATGAAAGTGGGGAGAAAACGAAAAAGTATACCGTTACCCTCAATCGTTATGATTATCAACCGACTTCGTTCGTTTGGCACATACTTGATGGGGTAGCTTTACCGGACATCAATGCCTCTTTTGTCGATGTTGTAACGCATGCTGATAAGGTTTATATGGTTGCAGCCACAGGTAATAAGACATTGTTATATTCATCTGACAGGAAGAACCCTGTTCATTGGTCTTTACTGTCTTCATCCGGCTTGTCGGGTGCGTGTCGGCAGATAGCTGTGACTGAAGATGGACACGCTTGGATTCTAACAGATTCGGGGATTTATCAAAGCGATGACTTCACAAACTGGAGTTTGCTCCCCTCCGAAGTTCCTGTGACTGCCCTGCTGGGTGCCATGGTTTGGCCACAGGGGAGTCACACACTGGCATTACTTGCTGAAAAAGATGGCTCTCTGTTCTTTGCCACCAATATCGATGGAGTCCATTCTTGGCAGGAGCAAGCTCCCGAAACTTTCCCTGTTCGCAATTTCAGTACTCAACTATATAAAGCAAACAATCATCCAATGCTCCGCTTGGTCGGCGGCGTAACGCGTACGGGTGTTCCTGCCGATTCCGTTTGGATCACGAGCAATGGAAACGATTGGTTTGGACTTGACTTGGCCATCGGAGCCATTCCCGCATCAATGGAAAAAGGGGCTTTGGTACAAACTCCATCGGATGGTAACTTGTACTATTATGCTACTGAACAAGCCGAAGGTATAAAGCGAGTGGCTGTGGCGTATTCGACTGATAAGGGCATCACATGGAAACGTGGAGCCGCGGATATTATGTTGCCGGCCGATCCTTTCTACACAGCTGGCTATCCATTGCCGTTCGTCTGTGCATTTGATGATGGAGCTTACAATATATATCAGTTGGGAGGCGTTAGCTCTTCAGGAACATTCTTTTCCACGATATGGAAGGGTATCCTGAAACTGAATGAAAACAATTAGTAAGAACTATGCGGCACGGATCTGTGCCGCCATTGCTTTGTTTGCTGTGTGTAACGGCCGGATAGCTGCTCAGGATTATCTCTATGAAATAGGAGGAGGTCTTGCTGCTGCTCAGTATTTCGGTGATGCAAACAGAGGCTTGTTCGGTTCTTCCGGAGTTGGTTTGGAGTTGGTCGGACGCTACAATTATAATTTTCGTTGGGCTTTCAGTGCCATGTTGGATTGGCGTACATTGAGAGGCAATACCGATAAGTCCGGGAATGTTTTCCCCGATTTTGCTCAAGCGGGTTTTAATGTTGGGTTGACTCAGCTCCACGCTAGAAGCGAATTTAACTTTCTCCCTTATAGTGATGGCTATAAGTATCTTGGTACAGCGCGGCTGTCTCCTTATGTAGCAGCCGGGTTGTCTTTGGGTTTGGCTTCGGGTGCCAAAGGTTCGGCTTTTGCTCCCGGGATTACTGTCGGAATGGGGGTGAAGTATAAGCTTAAACCGCGGATCAATGTCGGTATCGAGTATTCTTTCACGGGCTTGCTTACCGATGCTCTGGATGCGCTGACAGATAAAAGTGTTTGGCTCGAGGATCCGTATAAAATCAATGACTCCTGGCTCAAAAACAAGGATGCTACAGGGGCTTTAGTGCTTAGGATTACGTACGACTTCGGCCTGCGTAAGACTTTTTGTAATAAACAATAGGGCCTCGAAACATTCTAAGGAAATAGACCTCTCTTGGATTGGTCGTTAGGTGAAATATCTTGATAAAAAAGAGATAGATGGTAGGTGATGGAGACAAGCTCCAGTCAGCGGTTATAGTGCCGAGGCATATCGCTTTGGTCATGGATGGTAACGGCCGTTGGGCGAAGATGCGTGGCAAAGAGCGATGCGAAGGACATGTGGCCGGTGTGAATGCCCTGCGTGTCGCTTTGCGTGCAGCAGTCAATTGGGGTGTGGACTATTTGACTGCCTATACCTTCAGTACCGAAAATTGGAATCGTCCAGAGGAAGAGGTCAGAGCCTTAATGAGTCTTTTTGTTTCAGCCATTATGAATGAAATGCTGGATTTGCTGGCCAATAATATACGTCTTCTCGCTATAGGTGATTTCTCCCGACTCCCCGAAGATGTCCGGGAATCGTTGGAAAAAGGTATTCGCGAGACTGCCGGAAATACCGGCTTGACTTTGGTCTTAGCTCTCAGTTACAGTTCTCGTTGGGAAATAACCGATGCTATTCGTCGATTGGCCTTGGATGTACGGGATGGAAGTATAGAGCCGGAGAAGATAGATGTCGATTTAGTGTCCGATCATCTCTCCACGGCAGGTATTCCCGATCCGGATCTGTTCATTCGTACTGGGGGGGAGAAGCGCATCAGCAATTTTCTTATGTGGCAAATGGCCTATACGGAATTGTTTTTCACCGATACGCTTTGGCCCGACTTTGACGCCGACTGCATGGCGGCTGCCATAGAAGAATACTCTTCGAGAGAGCGTCGATTCGGCAAGACCAGCGAGCAAATCGCTCTCGGAGAAAATAAATATTGAATCATTTGAGAAAGACTATGTACAAAAAGATTATTGCCGTAGCAGCTCTCTTCTGCGCAAGTATAGGGATCCTGAAAGGACAGTCCTCGGATCTGACCCCTCAGGATACTATATATAGCCCTGAAATATCCTATGCCAAGCCTATTCATAAGACCATAGCATCTATTGAGATCGAGGGGATGAGGTCTTTCGATGACTTTGTCTTGCGCAATCTTTCCGGCTTGGCTGTAGGTGATGAAGTCCTGATTCCCGGAGATGCCATGTCTGCTGCCGTGAATAGAATTATGCGTCAGGGCTACTTCTCAAATGTGCGAATCATCGCGGATAAATATGTCGGCAATAAGGTCTATCTGAAAATCATTGTCACAGAACGTCCTCGTATCAGTAAGGTTACTTTTAGCGGGGTAAAGAAGTCCGAGAGAGAAGATCTCGAAATGAAAACCGGTCTTCGCGAAGGGATTCAGATGACCAGAAATAATGAAGACAAGGTCAAGCAAATCGTACAGAAGTATTTTAGTGAGAAAGGTTATCGCGATGCCAGCGTACAGATAACTCAGGAACCGGATCTTTCCAAAGATGGCTTTGTCAATGTGCTTATCTCAATTGAGAAGAAAAGCAAAACCAAGGTGAATGAAATTTATTTTTCTGGCAACAAGGCTCTTAGCGATCATAAGCTGCGAATGGCTATGAAGAACACCAATGCCAAATTCAGTCTCAGGAAGCACATTCGCTCATCTTTCTTGAAGCTCTTCAGTACTCATAAGTTTGTGGAAGAGAACTATCGTGAAGATTTGGTCCGACTGATAGAGAAGTATCAGGAATATGGATATCGTGATGCTGAAATACTGACCGACAGTGTCGTGAAGGCTCCCGACGGCAAGAGAGTGGATATTTATCTCAATATCGATGAGGGACAGAAGTATTACATTAAGGATATCAATTTTGTCGGCAATTCGCAATATCCATCGGAGTACTTGGAGCGTGTGCTCGGAATAAAATCCGGAGATGTGTACAATCAAAGACGATTGGCGAAGCGTCTTAATGAAGATGAAGATGCTGTCGGAAACCTGTATTATAACAATGGTTACATTTTTGCCTGGGTCGATCCAGTAGAGACTAACGTGGTTGGGGATTCCGTTTCGCTCGATATCCGTATAGCCGAGGGTAAGCAGGCCAATATCAATAAGGTGATCATCAAAGGGAATACCGTTGTTTACGAAGATGTCGTACGCCGAGAACTTTACACAAAGCCGGGCCAGCTCTTTAGTCGGGAGGATATCATTAACTCTATTCGTCTGATCAATCAGCTCGGGCATTTCGATGCTGAAAAATCTATTCCTCGTCCGATCCCCAATCCGGAGACAGGTACGGTGGATATAGAGTATGATTTGGTGCCGCGCAGCAGCGATCAGCTGGAACTTTCTGTAGGTTGGAGCCAGTCCGGACTCCTGTTCCGAGGAGCCATTAAGTTCACGAACTTCTCTGTCGCGAATCTGCTCCATCCCTCAATGTATAAGAAAGGTATTATTCCGCAGGGAGATGGACAGACGCTGTCGCTGAGTGCACAAACCAATGGTAAGTATTACCAGCAGTATAGTGTCACATTTATGGATCCTTGGTTCGGTGGTAAGCGGCCGGATATGTTCAGCTTCAGTGCTTTCTATTCGAAGACCACGGCTATTGACTCCAAATTCTATAATAGCAATGCCGGCAATTATTACAATGCCTATTATAATAGCTACTACAACAACTATAATAGTTATTACAATGGAATGTCCGGTTACGCCGGTGATCTCTATACACAGGCCAGTGATCCGGATCGCTCGCTTCAGATGCTGGGTACTTCGATTGGTTATGGTAAGCGTTTGACATGGCCTGACAATTGGTTCCAGATTTACACTTCTCTGAACTATACCTACTATCGACTACGCAATTGGAGCTACAATACCTTCCAGAATTTCCATCATGGCTCAGCCAATGATCTCAATTTGGAGTTGCGTCTCTCCCGTACTTCCATCGATAACCCGATTTATACCCGTAGCGGATCCGACTTCATGGTTTCTGTAGCTGCCACCCTCCCTTATTCTTTGTGGGACAATCATGACTATGCCAGCCAGAACCTGAGCGTAAGCGATCGTTACAGATTTATCGAGTATCACAAGTGGAAGTTTAGAGGACGAGTCTTTACTCCATTGCTCAATCCTGCTACGCATAAATATACGCCCGTGCTCATGAGTCGTGTGGAAGGGGCTGTACTTGGTTCGTACAATTCCAATAAGAAGTCGCCTTTCGGTACTTTCTACATGGGGGGCGATGGTATGTCCAGCTACTACGGTGGTTATATGAACGAGACGATTGGATTGCGTGGTTATAAAAACGGATCTATTGCCGGTAATAACTATGACTATGCATACGCGTATATGCGTCTCACAATGGAATTGCGCTTCCCGATTCTATTTGAAAACTCATTCAATGCTTGGCTCTTGGCGTTTGCCGAAGCAGGGAACGCCTGGCGCACTATTGACAATTATAACCCCTTCAACCTGAAACGATCCGCTGGTGTTGGTCTGCGCGTTACATTGCCCATGGTCGGAATGCTTGGTATAGATTGGGGGTATGGATTCGACCGTCCTGACAATTCTCTCCAGCGAGGAGGAAGCAATGTCCATTTTGTACTCGGTCAGGAGTTCTGATCGGTTAAACTCCGTTTGAGAGGCATGTCTAATAAAATAGTTACTAACAAATAAACATGAATGGCGATATGAAACGGTTTTTGATTTTGATCGGCTTTGCACTGGCGATAGCTTTCTCCGGTTTCTCCCAAAAGTTTGCTTTGGTAGATATGGAATATATCCTCAAGAATATTCCTGACTATGAGATGATGAACGAGCAGCTCGATCAGGTTTCCAAGAAATGGCAAAATGAAATCGAAGCTCTGGAGAATGAAGCCCAGTCTATGTATAAGAAGTATCAGAGCGATCTCGTATTCTTGTCTGCAGCCCAAAAGAAAAGTCAGGAAGAAGCCATCGTAAAGAAAGAGCAGCAAGCATCCGAACTCAAACGGAAGTATTTCGGGCCGGAGGGCGAACTGTATAAGAAACGCTCTGATCTGATGAAGCCCATTCAGGACGAGATTTGGAATGCTATCAAAGAGATTGCCAAGCGTAACAACTACCAGATGGTACTTGACAGAGGTACTTCGGGCATCATCTTTGCCAGCCCATCTATCGATATTAGTGATCTTGTTTTGAGCAAGATGGGCTTTAGCAAGTAAAGAATATTACTAACGAATAAATAAACAACACGAAATGAAGAAATTTTTTCTCATGCTTCTGATGGCTCTTCCTTTGAGCCTCTTGGCGCAAAAGGTGGCAGTGGTAAACACTGAGGACATCATTTCCAAAATGCCCGAACAAGTAACCGCTACAAAACAGCTGAATGAATTGGCTGAAAAGTATCGCCTTGATCTTAAGAGTATGGAGGATGAGTTGAACAAGAAGATGGAGGACTTCGTAAAGGAGAAAGATGGTCTTGTGGAGAATATCCGCAATCGTCGTCAGCAGGAACTTCAGGATATTCAAACTCGTTATCAGCAGTCGTACCAAACGATGCAGGAGGATTTGCAAAAGCGTCAGCAACAGCTTTTTGCTCCTATCCAACAAAAGGTGGCCGATGCCATCAAGAAGGTTGGTGACGAAGAAAATTGTGCTTATATCATGGAGGCTGGCATGATGCTTTACACCGGCGTCACAGCTATTGACTTGACCGCAAAGGTAAAAGCGAAACTCGGTATCCAGTAATTACATACAAGTCCAAGAGATATTTTTAGAGAGTGTGCCTGATCGCCATAGTGCGATTAGGCACACTCTTTTTTTGTACGTGTATAAAAGATTCGTTCGAAGTCTTTTTTTTCCGCTTACTCTGTGAAAAATCAGGCACCGGACTATATCAAGATCGGCCGGATCTTTTTACTTCTCCTTTGTTGTTTTATTGCGTGTTTCCATGGCTCTACTCAGGATAAAAGAATTTAGATACCTAAGTGTAGGTATATTTATTCCTGTTTTTCTTGTTTTATTGCCTGTTAGTACCTATTTTTGTGGTGTGAGTTGGACGCTCATCATGTCAATAAAAAGAAAACAACTATGAACAAAAGTATCAAAGGGACAAAGACAGAAAAGCATTTGCTCATGGCATTTGCCGGCGAATCGCAAGCTCGGTCTCGCTATACTTTCTTCGCAAGTGTTGCCAAGAAAGAGGGTTACGAACAGATAGCCGGAGTTTTCATGGAAACCGCTGAGCAGGAAAAAGAGCATGCCAAAAGGTTTTTCTCTTTCTTGGAAGGCGGCATGCTTGAGATAACGGCTTCTTTTCCTGCAGGAATAATCGGTTCCACAGCCGAAAACTTGCGCGCGGCAGCTGCCGGTGAAAATGAAGAGTGGACAGAACTCTATCCGGCTTTTGCTGAGACTGCCGAAGAAGAGGGATTTAAGGAGATTGCAGCCGTATTTCGTCAGATAGCCAAGGTGGAAGCCGAGCATGAACGTCGCTATCTGGCTCTTTTGGCTCATGTGGAAGACGGATCCGTCTTCGAGCGAACGGAAGAAATCGCATGGCAATGTCGCAATTGCGGTTATGTCATTACTTCCAAGAAAGCACCGAAGTTATGTCCCGCTTGCGCTCATCCGCAGGCTTACTTCGAGCCAATGAAAACGAATTACTGAGGATCATTCATATAGAAACGAAGTAATTATCTGATCTCATGTTTTTGAAGGAGGCACCGCTCGGGAGAGTCGTGCCTCTTTTTATTCTGTTTGACCCCTCGAATGAGAGGATTTTTTGCTTAGTTTTTCCCTTCCTTTTAGGAGCATTTCTTATATTGGTGTCTCCAGCTGTATTGTCATAGATAAATACACCTAATCCGGCATCCTGATTGTCGAGCGCCATCGTAGTTTCCTTGCCTCGTATATGCAGGGTTAATTCGATATAGTCCGCCTCGCCGTTTATTGCAGGAATTGTAGCTGTACTTCCGGTCTATCTTTACACACGAGTTCGTGGCGATTGAGAATCCCTTGTATTCCCGGCGAAGATACGTTCTTGGGTGTTGCCATTGTCCGGATCGGTAGAGTATAACGAGGTCGGGCAATCCGAATCTTTCTCGACGTCAGCATCGTTGTCCGTGTCTATATACAACAGTTTATTACCCATCCACTTGGGTGCGAATGAGTCTGTTATGATGACATCTTCAGACAAAACCTGCTGATTACTTCCATCCGCATCCGCGATACTGAGAGGTCCATGCGCTACGTTTTGATTTACATGTGATTAGCAAGCATAGGGCAGACGCAAGTATCGTTCTCGTATAGATTGCTCTCATTGTTTATCTTTTTTAGGTGACCGAGGCTTAGATCGGTAAATGGCTTATTGGTATTCAAAATTCGCAAATAATTTGGTGCATCCCTTTATCTATATACATTTTACACCTGATCTATACCGACCGTTATGATTGTGACCAAAAGGATAATCGGGTACACGTCACACGCTGAGAAAACAAGAAGATATGGTGCCGAAAAACGTGGCGCGGGAACATTTTCGTTTCCGCGCGTAAACTGAAAAATTCTCGCGCGGGAGCGAAAAACTTTTGGTGCCATTTTTTTACAAAAGCGGTTCGATTTTTTCCATAAAAGTGGTTCGTAAATCTGCTTCATCTTTCTCCGCTAACGACTCTGATTGACGTATGGAGAAAAAAAGATCGTCTGCTGTTTTGTTTGCAGATTGAATTCGATCCGGGGCGTTTATGTCATAAGACAGCAAAACAACATGTGTCCCTTTTTTCACTATACGTCAGGGCAAAGGATCGTGATTTCTCTTGTACTGTTTCCCTGTAGCCGTTGCATGGAGTGTCGCTGCCCGACTGTCGATTTTGTGGCTGTAGCTACTTGGATCACAACTAAACGGGGCTGTGGCTGTTATACTCATAAACGAAAAAATCGAATCCTAATTTTGACTACAAAGAAGTATCCGGATATAGCACCCTTCTTAGGGTCTAATCCGATGGGCGGATTTCTGCCGGTCGTCTTGTTGCTCCTGTTACTGCCGAGTGCGGGGATGATGGTGGCATGGACGGCTGCCATTGCTCTCTTTGTAATCATCGGTGGGGTGCTCTTTTTCCGTCGAAAAAGCAAGTACCGTCAGCCGGCCATATTGACTTCTTTGGCTGTACTGCTTCTCTTGTTGCCCACCATATGGCTGCCGGAGGCTTCTCCGCTCATTGGTATTGGCTCGATTCTGACGGCCATACTTCTGGTTTCGGCCGCGGTCAGACTGCTTCGCGGAAGCGGTCCTAAAGAGGCGAACTATACAGACTGTCCGCACAAACGTCTGGTCATGCTGGAGTATGGACGCATTACGGGGAGCATCCTGCGCATATCGCTCTTTTTCCTTTTTCTGATGGGACTTTTGCTCTACTTCAGGGGGGAGAGGATTGCACATGTCTTGCTGTATCTGCCCGGTGTTTCGCTCTTCCTGCTCTATGTATATGAGGTGATTCGTCTCGAATGGGTGCGCAGGGAGATGCGCCGCGAGGAATGGATACCGATCACCGATACGCAGGGCGAATCCATCGGCCGTATAGCCCGATCCGAGACAGAGGCACTGGCTGATCCTGCTGCCGGCTTACTTCCCGTAGTACGTTTGATAGCCATTTCCGACGGGATGATCTATTTGAGCCATTACTGCAAATGCGATCTTTGTACGGGCGACTGCTATGATACTCCTTTCTTCTCGTGGCTGACCACGGATAAGCATCATAAGGAATTGGCACAAAGTCTTATAGACGAACGATTCTGCGGTGTGAATCGTCTGAGACCGCACTTTCTGCTGCGATATATCCACAATGAAAACGGAAAAGACCGGCTCGTCTATCTCTATTTGGCTCATATGTCCGAACCGAATATGATCTTGTGCGACAAGGATCCGCGAGTAGGCAAATGGTGGCCGGTGGATCAGATCGAAGAGCAGCTTTCGGGTCTGACTTTCGGTCCTTATCTCCGGAGCGAAATGCCTTACCTGAGGCAGACGGTACTGCTTGCCGAGCAGCTCAAGAATCATCACGAATAGAAAAGATCAACCTCGTACCCCGTCCCCGATCATGATGGAAAACAACCCCGTTCTATATCTTATCCCCGTGCCGCTGGGCGAAACGGATCACACTCGCGTTCTGCCCGAATACAACAGGACTATTGTCCGTAGTCTACGCCATTTCATCGTCGAAAATATCCGTTCGGCTCGCCGTTTCCTGAAAACGGCAGACCGGTCTATCGACATAGATTCGCTCACCTTCTACGAACTCAACAAGCATACTTCCCCGGAGGAGGTCAGCTCTTATCTTCGCCCTATGGCTGCCGGCGAGAGCATGGGCGTCATATCGGAAGCGGGTTGTCCCGCGATAGCAGATCCAGGCGCAGATGTGGTAGCCATCGCACAGCGCAAGGGATTGAGAGTGGAGCCACTTGTGGGGCCGAGTTCGATCCTGATGGGACTGATGGCTTCCGGCTTCAATGGTCAGAGCTTCGCTTTCAAAGGCTACCTGCCCATCGGAGAAAATGAGCGTTTGGCTGCTTTCAAAGAGATGGAGACGCGAATCTACAAATATCACGAGACACAGATCTTCATCGAAACGCCTTACCGAAACGACAAACTGGTGGACGAACTGATTCGCCACTGCCGACCGACGACCAAACTATGCATTGCCTCCCATATTTCCTGTCCCGACGAACTGATTCGTACTCGTACCCTCTCGGAATGGAAGAAAGGGAAACCTGCACTACATAAAATTCCAACCATCTTCTTACTCTATAAATAATAGATGACACCACTACCTCAAGATTTTGTCTCTGCTATGCGCCCACTGTTAGGGAGCGAAGCCGAAGCATTTTTTGCAGCACTCGACAGTCCTGCACCTGTAAGCGTACGTCGCAATCCTAATAAACTGGGCATCGGTACCACTGTCATGGATCTGCCCACCAATAAGCCTGTGCCTTGGTGTCCCCTCGGCACGTATCTGGCTGAGAGACCTTCTTTCACCAATGATCCGGTCTTCCATGCCGGAGGCTACTATGTACAGGAAGCCTCTTCCATGTTTTTGTGGCAGTTGGAACCTCTGCTCGGCGAGTCACCTGTCAGGGCTTTGGATCTCTGCGCTTCCCCGGGTGGAAAGAGTACACTCCTGACCAATATATTGCCGGAGGGCAGCGTATTGGTCAGTAACGAAGTGATTCACCATCGCGCCAATATTCTGGCTGAGAATATGATCAAGTGGGGCTATCCGGCCGGTATTGTCACCGAAGCGGATCCCGACAAGTTGAAATCCGTGGGAGAGACTTTCGACTTCATTCTGGTCGATGCTCCCTGCTCGGGAGAAGGCATGTTCCGTAAGGATGAGGCTGCTCGATCCGAATGGAGCCTGCAAAATGTGGAGCTTTGTGCTCGCCGTCAGCAGCGTATCCTCTCTGCTGCGTGGGAAATGTTGCAGCCGGGAGGTCTCTTGGCATACAGCACCTGTACCTTCAATACGCTTGAGAACGAAGACAATCTGGCTTTCCTCATCGATACTTTCGGAGCGGAGCCTGTGGCTTTGGACGTTCCCTCCGAATGGCAGATCGCTCCTCAACTCAAAGGAGAGGCACCGGCATACCGTTTCTTCCCTCACAAAGTTGTGGGTGAAGGCTTTTTCTTCTGCCTCGTTCGCAAACCGGAGGGAGAACCCGTAAGGCATAAGCACCCCAAGAGCAAGGGAAAGAAAAATGTGGAAAAGCATATCCCTCATGGCATCAAATGCTTCGTACATGCTCCCGAAAAATACGAATGGCAGTGGATGGGAGACGAGTATGTGCACGCTCTTACTCCCAATGTGCTCGAAATAGTCGAATGCCTCAAGGCAAATGGCATCAGATTGCATACGGCTGGAATTACGGTAGGAATGCAAAAGGGGAAAGATCTCGTGCCGGCTCCGGCCTTGGCTTTGTCCACGGAAATGGACGACCACTCATTCTTCGATATGGAGTTTTCGCGGGATGAAGCTCTCACCTACTTGGCCCGTCAGTCTGTGACCACTATGCCTGATCTGCCGCTCGGCTTCGTCCTCGCCACATTCCGCAGACGTCCGCTCGGCTTTCTGAAGAATCTCGGTACTCGTGCCAACAATCTATATCCGCAGGATTGGCGCATTCGAAATCTCGAAACCTCCGAGGACTGTATGGCAGCCAAAGACTGATCCTCCCCTTCTCGTATCGGAAGTATTTCAGATACAAATAATCTGACTGACATGGAGTCATGCCGCAATCTTTCGGTATGGCTCCATGCTTTTATACTCGATCAATCTCCGACCCCTGTCGAATAACCGGTCTACACCCGTTCCATGAAAGGGAAACGGGTAGGAAACGACATCCTCCCCGAAAGGCTTCTGTCGAATCCTACCCGTTTGGGTACTAATCGTCTAAACCGCTTTATTTGATCTCCCAAACGTCTCCTTTAAGAAGGAGTTCGTGGAGCTTACGTGTGGGATTCTTCTGCCGGATCTCTTCGATCTGAGCTTCCACTGCCCTGTCGTAGCAGGGAGCTTCCACGTCGCGGATGACTCCGAGAGCAATAGGCATACTCTCGTCTGTGTAGCCCATCATAGCGAGGAGGTGATGCAGAGTTACATCTTGCTCATGCTTGTCGTGTACGAGTACGTCATCAAGGGTGTAACCGTCTTCGCCTATCGTAACGGCACGAAGTTTCAGTCCTTCCAGAACGATTCCCTTATCACGGTTCGCTCCGAAGATCATCTTCTCACCGTGACGCAACGTGATGGTGCGATCGGCACGCAGGTCTTTGTGTGAGCGGTTCTTATGCGTACCGTCATTGAAGATCACGCAGTTTACCAATACTTCCGTGGCGGCAAAACCTCTATGACGAGCTGAGGCTACGAAGCAGTCCTGCAGGGTCTTCATGTCCACATCGATGGCACGGGCGAAGAAATTGCCGCGAGCACCGAGGATCAGTTCTGCAGGGATGAACGGATCTTCTACCGTACCGTAGGGTGAACTCTTGGATACGAATCCGCGAGCTGAGGTAGGAGAGTATTGTCCCTTGGTCAGACCATAGATACGGTTATTGAAAAGAACCGCATTGATGTCGATATTCCTGCGCACGGCATGGATGAAGTGGTTACCACCGATAGCCAAGCTGTCACCGTCTCCGGATGCGAGCCATACGGAAAGCTCCGGATTGGCCGTCTTCACACCGGTAGCGATGGCTGCACCACGACCGTGAATGGTGTGGAAGCCATAGGTGTTCATATAGTATGGCAAACGCGAAGAACATCCGATACCGGATATTACAGCCGTCTGATGGGGAGGAATCCCTATTTCGGCCATTGCCTTCTGGAGGGTTACTACCACAGCGTGGTCACCGCAACCCGGGCACCAACGCACATACTGATCGCTCTTATAGTCTTTTGCCTCGTACATGGGGCACTTAGTCGTTTCTGACATAATCATTTCTCCTCCATCATTTGCGTGAATACTTCTACCATCTCACTCATAACAAGCGGCTGGCCGGTCACACGGTTGAACTGCAGCGGGTGGAATCCGGGGACTTCGCCTCGCAGATAGAGAGCAAACTGTCCCAAATTCTGCTCGGCAACCACTGCCTTCGGATAGCGTTGCAGTACTTCTGCCGTATTCTTGGGAAGCGGATTGATAAAGCGGAAGTGAGCCAAAGCCACCTTCTTGCCGGCTTTGCGCATACGCTCCATTGTCTCATAGAGGTGGCCATAGGTACCGCCCCAACCGATGATTAACAGCTCGGCATCGTCCTTATCGCCGTGTACTTCCAAGTCAGGAATATCCTGGGCAATAGCTTGAACCTTAGCTTCACGTGTAGCGACCATCTTGGCGTGATTATCCGGATTGGTGCTAATGGCACCGGTCACATAGTCTTTCTCCAGACCGCCCAGGCGGTGCTGGAAGCCTTCCTGTCCGGGGATAGCCCAATAGCGGACGTGCGTCTCTTCATTTCTGAAGTAGGGTCTCCACTTGGCTTCGCCCTTATACTGATCCACATAGGGAGGATGGATATCGGGATATGATTGGGGATCGGGGATTCTCCATGCAGAGGAGCCGTTAGCGATGAAAGCATCCGTCAGCAGGATAACCGGCGTCATATGCTCCAAAGCTATCTTACATGCCCAGAAAGCAGCGTCGAAGCAGTCTGACGGTGTAGTGGCAGCTATGACAGGGATGGGGCTTTCTCCATTACGTCCGAACAAGGCTTGCAACAAGTCGGTCTGTTCGCTCTTGGTCGGCAAACCGGTCGAAGGGCCACCACGCTGAACGTCCACCAATACGAGAGGAAGCTCGGCCATTACTGCCAGACCGAGGGCTTCGCTCTTCAGAGCCAAACCGGGGCCGGAAGTGTTGGTTACTGCCAGATTGCCGGCAAAGGATGCACCGATAGCCGTACAGATACCGGCGATTTCGTCTTCGGCCTGAACCGTTTTTACACCCAAAGATTTCAATTTGGCCAGCTCGTGCAGGATGTCTGTAGCCGGAGTGATGGGGTAACTGCCGAGGAAGAGGTTGAGATTGGCATGTTCGGCAGCGGCAACCAGACCATAAGCTGTGGCTTTGTTTCCGCTGATATCCATATATACCCCGGGTGTTTGTTTGCGACCTTCGATTCGATAGATCGTAGCCGTAGCATGGGTATTATGTCCATAGTTGAAACCATCTGCAAGAGCCTTGATATTGGCATTGAGGATAGCTTCTTTCTTGCCGAATTTTCTATTCAGATAGTCTTTGGCATGCTGTGTAGGACGGTCGAACAACCAACATACGAGACCGAGTGCAAACATATTCTTGCAGCGGAGGGCTGCTTTCGCATCGAGACCGAATTCTGCGGTAGACTTCTTCACCATGGATGAAATGGGTACGGTGAAGAGCTCTTGTGTCGTAAGCCCCAGCTCGGTCATGAAGTCTTCAGAGGCGATTTCTGCTTTCTCTAAATCAGATGCCTTGAAAGAGTCGATGTCGATGATAATAATAGAGTCCCGTCTTACGTGTGTCCGATTGACTTTGAGAGCGGCAGGGTTCATGGCTACGAGAACGTCAGCCAAATCGCCGGGAGTACGTACCTGATCGGTCCCGATGTGCACTTGGAATCCGGACACTCCTCCCAATGTCCCTTGTGGAGCACGAATTTCTGCCGGATAGTCTGGGAAAGTGGAAATGGTGTTGCCAAACACCGCCGAAAGGTCGGAGAATATCGTTCCGGTCAGCTGCATCCCATCTCCGGAGTCGCCGCAGAATCGGACTACAACATCTTTCAGCGTTTTTACGGTAGTTTTTTCCGTCATAGCATACTGAGTTTGATAAGGTGGATTTTACCAGAATGCGACAAGCCCTATCAAATAATTTTCAGGTGATAAAGACCAATCGCAACGGCCGCAAAGTTCTGATATTTTTTTCATTCACAAGACATTCCGTCCCAAAATATTTGGATTTCATGCCTGTCAGGGAGAGAAAAGAATGCGGCAAAAGCCTCTTCGCGAATCGCATTTCAACATCAAAAGGATAGCACTCCGAGACTTATTCCTGCTTGTCCGCTCTACGGCAAACAAAATGTCGCAAAAGGATACTTTCTTCATGCAAGTTGTTTTTGTCCATCAGGGCATGAAAATGCGATCGATCGAAGTAATTCTTTTTTTCGGTTTTTCCCGTTTTGCTTTTCCGATGAGATCGAAAGGATATGAATTTTCTCCAAATACGATAAAAGACGAACGGCAAATCAGAAGAAAGTGGTGACGTGTACTGAAAAAAGTTGACAGTGGGCGGGATGCAACCAGTATCCATTATGGGCAAACATTTAAGCAACTTTGAACGCCTTGCCATCCTAGAGGATTACCTCTCGGGAGCAGAGAGCAAAGCAGCCATTGAGCAGAAATATGGGCTAAGTCATGGTCTCATTCGCTCTTGGCTTAGTAAATTTGGACTCGAAGATAAAGTTCATCCGGTCCCAATGAAAGCGTCCCAATCCCCCCAGAGTGAGCTGACCCTCAATGAAAAAGAAGAGTTGGAGCAACTA
>NZ_KB899180.1 GCF_000378065.1 Porphyromonas gulae DSM 15663
TTCTTACACTTATGGAGTAAAGGTTGTTTACCCGAACGGGGAATCAGCTATCGAAACAACTACGTTGAATATCACTTCTCTGGCAGACGTAACGGTTCAGAAGCCTTACACGCTTACGGTTGTAGGCAAGACGATCACTGTAAGTTGCCAGGGCGAAGCCATGATCTACGACATGAACGGTCGTCGTCTGGCAGCGGGTCGCAACACGGTTGTTTACACGGCTCAGGGCGGCTCCTATGCAGTTATGGTGGTTGTTGATGGCAAGTCTTACGTAGAGAAACTCGCTATCAAGTAATAAACGCTCTCTAAGCTCGGAGACATTCTGCAGAGAAGCTTTTAAGATGAATCTGTAACTGTCTCGGAGTACGAATCGGTCGCCCGACTTCCTTTTTAGGAGGTCGGGCGACTTCGTTTTTATCGCTTTGTAAGGGTTGGTATATAGTTTATCCCAGAATTGTCATTAGGATGAGTTTCTAATGGCGGTCATTAGCAGGGCAACCGCATCAAAATGTAAGTGCCTGATTATCAGTTATATTTTTGAGCGTATTCTTTATCTTTGAGTATAACCTCCAAAATGCAATTATCTGAAAATTAGCAACTTGTATTTTCTCGAAATTTTTGATGCGATTGCCCTGAAAAAAGGGAGGGGATGTCTTGCGCATGTCAAAAAAACGTCTACCTTTGCACCGTCTTAATCAAGGACGATGGCGAGATAGCTCAGCTGGTTAGAGCGCATGATTCATAATCATGAGGTCCCCGGTTCAATCCCGGGTCTCGCTACCAAACGAAAGAAAGCATGCCGAGACCAAGCATTTCTGCATGCTTTTTTATTATTTACCTCCAAAATCATTAAGCAATAGAAGCTATACGCGTCTTCGAGGGACAGGAGATGAGGTACATTGTTCCATGCCACAATCCAGTAATGAATGGGAAGTACCGGTATAGACATCCAATAGGGTAAGAGAAAAGCCGAACAGTCTAAATTGAATTTTGACTTATATTTGCCGGCACGTTCACCAAAAAACGAACAAATATGAAAATGATGAAACTTACAGTCATGTTGCTGGCTCTTTTGTCCGCACTGGCATTCTCGTCTTGCAAGAAAGACGATCCGACAACGCTCGAGAAGACCCAATGGGAAAGAATGATGAGCGGAGCAGAAATCAATCTGCTCAACGCATTGATGGATGGAGAGATCGACTCTGACGCTCAACTACCGGAATCGGCAAAACTGAGATTGGAGCTCGACTTTTTCTCCCAGACAGAAACGAACCTGAACGTAGATGTTACGATTACTCCGAGCATAACAGTCAAGATGAAGATGAAGATGCCTTATATGTACAATTCCTCCTCCAAGACTGTCCTGCTGCGTCTGTCCAAGAGCCAAATCATTTCCATAGAGCCGATGCTTCCGGCCTTTGAGGACATCGATTTGTCTGAAGCGGAAGATGTTACGGGTGTAGTCGACTGGAAAAACAAGACTATGAAGCTTGCATTGCAGGGAGACAATCATCCTATACCTCTCGAACTGACACAAAAGTAACAAGCCTCATCCCCTATTATCAGGAAGCCAAAACCGTAAGTTGCTACTATTCGGTTTTGGCTTCTTCCTTTTCTATTCTCTTCTTCCCCGAAGAGAGGGGGGGAAGAGGCCCTTGTCTCAAAGGAAAAAAGATGTCCGTAATCGAAAAACCGTATATTTGGGATGGTTATTATTCAAAGAAGTCTAATATAAAACAGAAATGAAAATGAAGAAATTGATCTTGATCGCCGCTATGATTTTGGCGACTGTCGGTGCCCTTTCGGCACAAGGGAGAATAGCCTTTAGGGCAGATGCTGCTGTTGGTTTCAGTGCAGGTGATTATAAGGTGGAGAGTGTTGCTGATTTCGCCACTAAAAGCATTGTCGGTTACCGTTTCTCCGGTGGGATAGAAGCCCCGATCGGCTATGGTCTTTATGTTAATCCGGGCATTGCTTTCCACTCCAAAGGGATGAAAACGAATTTCGGTGAAGTTGGTTCTGCTGCACTGGGATTGAGTTCTTTGAAAGCTCAAATGCACTACATCGAGATACCGGTTCATCTGGGTTATCGCTTGAGTCTGCTCAACTTGGTATCAGTTGCTGTACAGGCAGGGCCTTATTTATCCTATGCTATCAAGGGTGATGGTACTGCCATCAGGAAAGATGGTCAAGAGACGACTTTCGATATTTATAAAGAAGGTTTGAACGAGATGATCAATGCCAAACGTTTCGATGTCGGTCTCGGTGCTGCCGCCATGGTTGGTTACTCGAACTTTTATCTGCTTATCGGTGCGGACTTCGGTTTGATCAACACCGTAAAAGACATTAAACCGAAGACTGAAAATTTGGAGGCTACCCTGAAGAATACCTCTTTCCACGTAGGCTTGGGTATTCGCCTGTAAGGATTTCAAACAATAAAAACAAAAGGACAAAGGCTGCTTTCCTCGATTGGAGAGCAACCTTTACTCTTATAAAGAACCCTTCGTTGTGGCAGGAACTCTGTTACATGAAAGCATCCCAGTCTTTCCAAACGGGCTCGTAGCCAAGTCGGCGAAGATCGGCAGCCATTTCGGCCGGACTGCGGGCATCGTTGATGGTGAATTGCTCCAGATCGGCATTCTCTTCGGCATATCCTCCCGGTTCGGTCTTGCTGCCGGCACTGACCGAAGTAATACCGAGCGGCATCACGTGGTCTCGAAACTCACGGCTCTCCCGTGTGGACAGGCTGATCTCGGCATCTTTATCCAACAGGCGGAAGGCGGTAATGAGCTGTACCATACCGACATCGTCGATAGGATCTTTAGGCTCCCATCCGCCCGTGGCAGGACGCAGACGCGGCAGTGAGATGGAGAACTTACTCCTCCAATACGTCTGCTCCAGATACCGCAGGTGTAGAGCCGTGAAAACGGAGTCCACACGCCAATTCTCCAGTCCCAGCAGTGCCCCTATGCCGATCTTCTGCATATCGGCACGGCCTATCCTGTCAGGAGTCTCCAAGCGATAGCGATAGTCCGCCTTTCGTCCGGCAGGGTGATAGGTGGGGTATGCCCGCTCGTTGTATGTCTCCTGATACACATAGACGGCTCCGATACCGGCTTCATGCAGACGGGCATATTCTTCCGTGGTCAGGGGCTGAACTTCGAGCGAGAGTTGGGAGAAGAGCGGACGCAGCCGCCGCGTCATTTCCTCATAGTAGCTGGCCGGAGTGGCTTTCTCGGACTCTCCCGACACGAGCAAGAGGTGTTTGTATCCGATCCGAAGGATCGCTTCCGCTTCCCGATCCACCTCTTCGGCAGTGAGTCGGCGACGATGGATTTTGTTCGACCGGCTGAATCCGCAGTACACACAGGCATTGCTACAGATATTCGACAGGTAGAGGGGGATATAGAGCTGCATCGTGCGGCCGAATCGCTCTACCGTCAGTGCATGCGCCTGCCGGGCCATCTGCTCCAGATAGGGGATGGCTGCAGGCGAAATAAGTGTGATAAAGTCTTGGATCGTGCGGCGTCGGTGTGCCAACGAACGCTCCACATCGGCAGCTGTAGCATCGGCCAAGAGGTTACCCACCCGCTCCCAAGTATAGGGGGAGGCGTGCAAGTGATCATAGAAAGTCATATTCCGCAGGAATTATTTCAGATTGAGGAAAGAGGTAAAAGGCGAGCTGGCTTCGGCTTCGGAGCGGACACTGCCAAGCTTGGCTTCGAAAGCCATTCGGCCGGCTTCCACGGCAAGGCGGAAAGCCGTTGCCATGCTTACGGGGTCTTCCGCCACGGCTATGGCCGTATTCACCAGAACGGCATCAGCTCCCATCTCCATAGCTTCTGCGGCCTGGCTGGGAGCACCGATACCGGCATCTATGACTACCGGCACACGGCTCTGTTCGATGATGATGCGGATCATCTCACGAGTCTTCAGTCCGCGATTGCTGCCGATGGGAGCACCCAGCGGCATTACCGTGGCCGCACCGGCTTCTTCCAGATGCTTGCACAGCACGGGATCGGCCTGAACGTACGGAAGAACGATAAAGCCGCGACGTACCAACTCCTCTGTGGCACGAAGCGTCTCGATGGGGTCAGGAAGCAAATAGCGGGGATCGGGATGTATCTCCAACTTGAGCCAGTTGGTTTGGAGGGCTTCCCGTGCAAGCTCGGCCGCCAGAATGGCTTCTTTGGCGGAGCGGACGCCCGAAGTATTGGGCAGAAGGGTGATTTCCGGATGGCGGGCGATGCGACTGATCATGTCGTCTTCGTTGCCGCGGCCGATTTCCACACGTTTCAGGGCAACGGTCACCATACGGGATTGCGATGCCAAGGCCGCAGCCTCCATCAGATCGGAGGAGGCAAACTTACCTGTGCCGACGAATAGGCGCGATTCAAATGTTTTGCCGGCAATTTGTAATGTTTCCATTAGATTTTTTTCTGTTTATCAAAAGATGATCGTTCTATACGGGAGGGAGATCATCCGATTAGTTCTTTTTTATTTTCCTGATAAGGCTGCCGCTCACGGCAATGCCTCCTATGCCACAGTCGCGAATGAGGGGAATGTCCGCATCCTCTATACCACCGATGGCAAAAGCTGGCAGTCGGATACCCTCGGCCTGCATACAGGAGGCAATGGCTCGGTAGCCTTCGAGTCCGAGGACGGGAGCCAAACGCTGCTTTGTCTCCGTATAGCGATAGGGGCCTATGCCCACATAGTCGGTTCCTTCGGCGTATGCTCGGCGCACATCCTCCATCGTGTTGCAAGTGCGTCCGATGATCTTATTCGAGCCGAGGATGCGACGTGCTTCGGCTATCGCCATATCCTCTTTGCCCAAGTGTACGCCGTCGGCATCCACCTGACGAGCTATGGAGATACGGTCATTGACGACAAAGAGTGCTCCATAGCGACGACAGAGGGCCTTGACGGCATGAGCCGTGCGAAGCATCTCTTCGTCCGAAGCCTCCTTCATCCGAAGCTGTACCCAGCGCACACCCATACGGCAGACGGCCTCCGCTTCTTCGAGTTCGGACAGATCGGGCTGACGGTGCGTGATGAACTGCAAATCTATTTCGCTCATCAGCCGGACGACCGGATCGGCAGGCAGGTCTTTGTGCATAGCGAGCAAGCCCGAAGCACTCTCACGTAGTCGGCTGACGTATAGCTGTGCCATCCCGGCAGCCGTAAAAGGCTCTTGTCCCAGAGCCAAAGCAGCTGCAAAAGCTGTGCTGTGGGCGCAACCCGTCCCATGCTTCTCCGTACCGCTGCGTAAGAGCCGGAGAGCTTCGCATCGACCATCGTAGACGATCCGATCCGTTATGACCGATTCTTCGGCATGCCCCCCTTTGAGTACGAGCCCGACACCGCTACTTCGATGGAAGTGGAGCAGGGCCTCATCGTCCGGTTCGCAGCCCAAAAGGTGGCGAGCTTCGGGAAGATTCGGCGTGATGAAGTCTATTCGGGACAAAGCCGTTATGTCTTCGAGACTAAAACGATCCGCTTGTTCTGCGGAGCTGTCGGCCGAAGCTCTGAGTACGGGATCCCATATGATCTGAATCGAGGGGAAAACTTTTTTCAGACAATCCACTACGAGAGAGAGGGTGTCCGAGTCGCGGATCAGGCCGATCTTGGCGACGGCAGGCTCCATCTCGGCCGACAAAGATTCGATCTGCCGGATGATGTCCGCCGAATCCACCCATCGCTCCCCCCGATAGCTGTCGCTTCCCTGAAAGGTAATAGCCGTGGCCACGGTATAAGCCCGCACGCCCATGTTTTCGGCCGTCCGCACGTCAGCCGTGATGCCGGCTCCGGCTGAGGGATCCACTCCTCCGACACAGATGATGGCCGGCGTACACAATTCCTGCCAGCGCACCAACTCCCGGCCTTCGGCCAACCACACATAGCCGAGTGCAGCTGCCGAGGCAAAGCCTGCTCTACGGAGCCGCGGCAGACGATCGGGCGTAATGCCGCCCAGTGCCACCACGGGCAGATGGATCCGTCGCAGACGATCGCCCAACGAATCGGGGGAAAATTGTCCTGCATAGCCCACCTTGCACAGACTGTCGAACACGGGACTTAAGAAACAGTAGTCGAGCCGAAAGGGGAAGGACTCTATATCTTCTATCGTGTGGCACGAAGCCGATACCGTGCAGCCGTCAGGGAGCTGTGGCCGATCGGTCATGCCTTTCCAGATTCGTTCGGGCAGATGCAAACCGCACAGCTCGTAGCGGCCGATGAGCCGGGGATGATCGTGCACCACTATTCTCCGGCGATAGCCGGCTGCCACGGCTTCGATGACCTGCGAATACTCCTCTTCGCCGGCACCGGGCAAGCGCAGGTGCAGCCGCTCCAAGCCTCGGTCAAAGAGGCGGTCGAGCAGCCCGATTTGCTCGCTCGTAAGCCTTTCGGGAGTGATCAGCCAGGGTTTCATTTGGAGACTGGCTCTTCGTTTAGCAACTTGCGGAAGTTCTTATTGGCACGCATGGAACAGAAATGTTCGCCACACATGGAGCAGAAATGCGCCTCCTTGTGGCCTTCGTCCGGCAGCGTGGCATCGTGGAATTGGATCGCTTTCTCCGGATCGAGCGAGAGGTGGAACTGATCCTTCCAGCGGAATTCGAACCGCGCCTTGCTCATCATATAGTCGCGCCAGTACGCCGTGGGGTGTCCTTTGGCCAAGTCGGCGGCATGGGCAGCCAGTTTGTAGGTTACTACACCTTCACGTACATCTTCGCGGTTGGGCAGACCCAAGTGCTCCTTTTGCGTCACATAGCAGAGCATGGCCGTCCCGAACCATCCGATCTGTGCCGCGCCGATGGCCGATGTGATATGGTCGTAGCCGGCCGCCACATCGCTGACGAGCGGGCCGAGGGTGTAGAAGGGTGCGCCGTGGCAGGCTTCGAGCTGAATCTCCATATTCTCGCGGATCTTGTGCATGGGCACGTGTCCCGGACCTTCGATAATGGTCTGCACGTTGTACTTCCAAGCAATCTCGGTGAGTTCTCCCAGCGTCTTCAGCTCGGCTATCTGTGCGGCATCGTTGGCATCGTGGATACAGCCCGGGCGCAAGCCATCGCCGAGAGATATGGCTACGTCGTAGCGCGCAAGGATTTGGCAGATCTCTTCGAAATGCTCGTAGATGAAACTTTCGCGCTTGTGGGTGGTGCACCAGTTGGCGATGATAGAACCGCCGCGGGAGACGATCCCCGTGAGGCGGCGCAAGGTCAGAGGCACGTGGTGCCAGCGCAGACCGGCGTGGATGGTGAAGTAGTCCACACCCTGCTCGGCCTGCTCGATGAGCGTATCGCGGAATATCTCCCAGTTGAGCTTCGTCACATCGCCCTGCACCTTCTCCAGCGTCTGGTAGAGGGGTACGGTGCCGATGGGCACGGGCGAATTGCGGATGATCCACTCGCGCGTCTCATGGATATGATCCCCCGTGGAGAGATCCATGACCGTATCGGCACCCCAGCGTATGGCCCAGACAGCCTTTTCCACCTCTTCCTCGATGGTACTGCTGATGGGCGAATTGCCTATGTTCGCATTGATCTTGACGAGGAAATTGCGCCCGATGATCATCGGCTCACTCTCCGGATGATTGATATTGGCCGGAATGATAGCCCGTCCGGCGGCAATCTCGTCGCGTACAAATTCGGGCGTGATCTTGCGTGGGATAGCAGCTCCGAGCGGCTCGCCCTCCTCGGCACGATAGCGCGTCCTGACCTGATCGATCAACTGATTTTCGCGGATGGCCACGAACTCCATCTCCGACGTCACGATCCCCTGACGGGCGTAGTAGAGCTGCGTGGCGCAGCCGTCCTTGGCGGCACGGGGACGCGTGCACACATGCTCGTAGCGCAGCTCTTCGAGCGAAGTGTCCGACTGCCTCATCCGTCCGTATTCGGAGCTGAGTCCTTCGAGCCGCACCGTATCGCCCCGATCCTCTATCCACTGCTCGCGTATCTTCGGTACTCCTCGGTGCAGATTCACCTCATAGGAGGTATCGGTATAGGGGCCACTGGTATCGTACACGACTACATCTTCGTTTTTCTCACGTTCGCCGTTCTCCAATATGGTGTCGGACATTCGGATGCGCCGCATCGGTACGCGCAGGAAGGGGAAACGCTCTCCTTCGACATAGATTTTCTCACTGCCGGGCAGAGGGCCGGTCGTCACTTTGAATTCTTTCATATCAATGAGGTAATGGGTTTGGGGTTTTTACTGTTTTGAGACTATCGCCTTGAAGCTGAAGGTACGTCGGTCAGCCCCCATAGGTGGCCTGGATGATCAGGATCTCATCGCCTTCGGACAGACGGAAGTCCGGCCACGAGGCACGGGGTACGACTTCTCCGTTTACGGCTATGGCCGTGCGCTCCACTTGGATCCGCTCGGCTTCCAAGAGAGCAGCCAGTCCCATACCTTCGAGGCATGTGATCGGTTGGTTGTTGATAGTAACTTGCATTTGCGTGCTTTTGAGGGATAATATCTGTTCTTTCGCATGTGGCTGACCGTCCACAATGGGGTGCTTCTCCCGAAGCTGCTGGCACGCATAGTGTGTATTCGATTCTACATCCCTCCGCCGGTATTATCCGGATCAGGTCTATGGGTATTATCTCAGCCTGCCTGTATCGCAATTCTTGTCGGCAAGCACCCCCGTAGCGGTCTGTCGGGGGCAAATGTAGGCATTCTTTCGTACAATCCGGAAAACACACCCGAGAAAAAGAGAAAAAGACTCAGGTATATGCCATGCTATAAATCACTATGAATGGGTATATCTATTGAGACTTTTCGATTTACTTATTTTTTGATTACGTTTGTTTCAATCTAAAAATCAAAAATGATGTATTCACTACAACACTGTCATCAAAAGCTGATAGCAGCTCTTCTTTTGATCTTTCTATCATTCGGTTGTTCTTCTTCGAATAATGAGGAAGAAAAGATGGCAGAAGAATTTGTCAAAAAGAATCTCCCCGAACTATCTGCTTTGGAGCAGAGAGAGCGTATGGCTTTCGAGAAGAGTCTAATTTTCGATCAAGATGGTAAACTCCAATCTTGGGACTCGGAGGTAATCAAAAAGCACTTTAGCAATGAAGAATCCGTGGGAATAAGCCTAAAGCTATTGACCCTTGCGGGCAAGATCGAGAACTCCGAAAGTGCGATTGTCGTAACATCCGATGGTCAATTCCTGACAGATGGAGATAAGACCGAATCTTCTTTGCTCGAAGCATATACAGGCGAATGGGTAGCTCCCGACACAGTGGGAATAAAGCCTTCCCTCTGGTTTTATTCGAGTGTGACATGCGGACATTGTACCGAGTCATTTCGCACTATCAGTGGGTTAGCTGAGAAGATTCGAAGAGAAACATCGCTGAACGTTTTGTTTTTATTCTCGGATCAGCATCAGGCTATAAAAAACTATATCCAAAGTCCGCTGTTCCCCACATTCGGCTTCGTCAATTTCTCGAATCAAATTCTCTGTGGAATCGATTCCACCGCATGCGGACAAGCTTTGGGAATAAAAAATATGGATGCTTTCGAAGAGATTTTTCCGCGAGTTTTCTTTGTGGAAAATAAAATGATCAAGAAAAACTTCGGCAATCCGTTTGATAAAAACGGCATCAAAAAAGAATTGACAGACTTTTTACATTCTTATCGAAACTAATATCGTATAGGAAAGCAACGCATTTTTCATTTCCACCAAGCGGCTCTGCAAGGGGAAGCGGCACGTATGAGAGATATGTCCGTCCCGAGCAGAGCCGCTTATTCATGTGTCGAGCTTCTCGCATCTTGCCTTTGCATCTCCCTCCTATTGCACTTGTGCGAGGGGAATATGCACCCTGATAAATATGTATCTTAGCCGTTTTTGATATCAATGACTCCGAATTTGTGAAAATAAATGATTGCAGTATGAAAAACAATTTTTACAGAAGAGGCTTATTGGCAATGAGCGTTTTTTTCCTCGGCGCATGCGTCCTTTTTGGGCAGAAAAACAGCGATAAGCAGGATGATCCGATCTTGCTTTATCCTCTTGGGACTACGTGGTATTACCACAGAAGTGAAAAAACGAGTATGGACTCGCCTTCGTATTTCGGGTATATCCGCCATCGTGTCGAGAAGAATATCCAAATAGGCGAATACCAAGCTCAAGAGATACAAGTGGTTCATAAAGATTGGACAGGTCTTGAGACCCCGATGGAGCCTTTTTACCTATATAGAAAAGGGGGTAAGGCCTATGTTGTAGAGTCTGATGGCTTGCGACTACTCTATGATCTCGCAGCAGAGGTTGGCGACGTTGTACCCCTTCCCGTCAACCAAGGTACAACCGTCGAGGGCTTTTCTCACGGGACGACAACGGTCATTGAAAAATCCACAATCAACGTCGATGGGCGCAATTTGGTTCGACAAGTTTATCGCCTGAATTATTATTTTGCGGAAGGCCCGTGGCCGGAGCAAGGTAAACTTGTCGAAGTAATCCAAGATTTGGGCATTTTAGAGCTCAATGCCCAATATGAAAAACCCCTTCCTTATGGAATTATTGTGGATCATATCAATCCAAAACCGCTACTCCGATGCTTTTTCAGTGATGACTTCCAATACAAAGCTCCTTTCTGGGAGGAACGTCCTTGCGATGCTTATGGCATTCCGAACAGTTTGAGCACTTTGTCCGGTGAATCAACGCCTTTCAGTGTCAATCCGGAATACATACGCTTTGACAAAGAACATTCAGGTCTTACGTACCAAATTCTGAATGCGAACGGCCTTCAGATGCTGAGGGGTAACCTGAAAAGAGGAGAGAGCGAGATCAATATCTCTGCCCTACAGCGAGGTCTATACATCATACAGTGGCAAGAGTCTCATACAGGCCTGAGGCACAGTGCCGTCTTCTACAATACATTATGACCGAAACGGATTTCCGAATATATATTGACGAGACCCTGTACTTCTGTGCAGGGTCTTTTTTCATGCCGATAGGGGGGACGGCCGATTGGCTTTTTGCATGAATCCTTTTCATCCACCGTCCGATTTACGGTAAGAAACGTGTTTTTCATCTATCCCGATCACTGAACCACCCATTCGGCCATGGCGACAGCGCACGCAGAGATTTAAGGAATGATTGTAGGCCGCTTCTTGCTTCCTGCACTGTGCAGGACGCGATTGTAGGCTGTTTCTTGCTCCCTGCACGATGCAGGAGACCAGAAACGTCCGTTTCTGCTCCCATCAACACACTTACTATCTGACATTTACAGACATTTAACGCAAGAAAAACGTATGCGTCGAAATCGGGTCTCTCCCCACTATTGCTACTCTATACAACTCCTCGACCGAAGTTGTGCCATCACTCGGCACAACGTTTTTTAGCACACGTTACGCTCCAAAATTTTTCCATTTGACACTCCTAAAAACGTGGCGTGGGAACTTTTTGGTTTTGGAGCGGAAAGCAAAAAATTCTCACGCCACAACGAAAAAAATCTCGTTCCATTTTCTCAGAAAACCCAAACCAAAATTCGTGTGTTTTTGGTTCGGATCGATGTGTCTGTGACGTGTACTGTGGTCAGAAAAATATCATCTATGGAAAGAACCGAGAATTAACAAAAAAGCGATCCAATCATTGATGCGCTCTTCTATCCGGCACCCCCTCCAACCCATACGACTCCGGCAATAGTCCCATATAAAGAGGTTGGGAGCATCGGCAGTCCCAAAAAGGATACCGAACACTCCCAACCAAGTATTATCAATCTCCGGTGCAGCAATCCTACGAAAGGGTGGTATACCTGTCCGTAGCCACCCTATGCGGATTGCACAATGCCTGTATCACGAATAGGCGGATCGAACTTGTCTTGTTGTTTTGCACCTGAGAAGCCTTGAACAAACAAAAAAAAACGACCATCAAATCGATTCCATTGGCCTTTTTCGGCTTGCTCCTATCCTTGGAATTATCTTCATGAGATGGAACAGATGAGTTTATCAGATATCAAGAGGGCTTCATCAGCATTTACATTGATACAGATTATTTGGATGGGCCATTGAAGGAAGACGACGGCAGCCCTAGTTTCTATTACCTTTACTGTCAAAGCGAAGTAACAATAGTACAATAGAAGGAGCGCATCCCTTTCCTGCCCCACAAACGACATTGTGCCGAAATCCTCTCCCATGCAGTCCACGGAAGAGGCTCGGCACAATGCTTTTCAGTACACGTCACAGTCCAAAATTTTCGTATTTGTGACGCCTAAAAACGTGGCATGGGAACTTTTTTGCTTTGTTATAGGAACGGAAAAATTCTCGCGCCACTTTTTCAGAAAACACGAACCGCATTCCGGTCAATTCCCGCACCGGAATAGAAAGAACCACGGAGACAAGGAGGGAAGAAAAAGCAGATGATTCTGCTTGCTCTTAATCTTAAATAGAGGAGAAGGAGGGGAGCTTATTTGGACTGTCGTCCGATTGCTTTGCGGAGTTGCAGGGGTGTATTGCCGAGCATCTTGCGGCAGAAAGCACAGAGGTAACTCACGGAGGAGAAGAGGTTCTTGTCCGCTATTTCCTTGAGAGACAGAGACGGATCGGCCAAGTCCGAGTAGATATGCTTGGCTCGCTCTTCGTGCATCCATTTGAGTGGCGGACAGCCGAATTCCTGATTGAAGTGACGCTTGAAAGAACTGAGCGACAGATTCATTTTGGCTGCAAGCTCTTCTACCGATCGGCACTCCAAATGGTGTCGGAATACGAAAGCGCGAAACCCCTTGTTCTGACAGTGGAATGAGGAGAGAAAGTTGTCTAAGAGCGCCTTCTCGTAGCGTGAGCGCAAGATGCAGAAGAGTTCGCGCAGTTTCAGCTCGAATATCTCGGACGAAGTGGGCATTTCTGATAAATATCCCATCACAGAGTGGAGCCACGAGTTCACCATTGTCTCTCGTTGCAAGGAGGAGATGTGAACGATCTCAGTTCGTCTCCGGCATTCTTTCTTATTGCCCGAGGAGGGACAAATGCCGAGGCATAAATGGAGTGTGGGGTGGAAATAAAAGCAGATGAGCGTAACCGGTCCTTTTTCGGCTCTAAGTCTTATACGCAGATTGGCAGCTAAGAGAACGACATTATCTCCCGATAATTGCGAATTGCCGGATTCTCGCCCAACGAATACGGCCGGCTCTCCTTTGAGCAGGAAGAGCAAAGCATGGCTGTCTTTGGTCCAGATTTCCAAATCAGCTCCTTGTCCTATCGTATGGAGTTCGGGCAATCCGGACAGAGCCGTGGTCGGTCGGCTGTTGTTCAGGAAGCCATTTGGCTTTTCTTTGGGAGAGACAGGCTGACAGATATGAATGCTCATAAGGAGGATGGTCGGGCGTTATCTTTGGCAAAGCGAGCTATTATGCAACGGGCAGCCTTGTCCGACGCATTGTCCGTGCCGATGCTTTTGCGGATGCAGTCGTATCCGGACAACTGCGCTTGTCGCTCTGCGGAGGAAGTATCAAGGAGCGGAGAGAGGCTTGCGGCCAACCTTTTCTCCGTGAACAAGGCTCCGAAAAGCTCGGGCACTACAGCCCTGCCGGCAATGAGGTTGGTCAGCGAGATGAAAGGTGTACTAAAGCAATACTTGAAAATCAGATTGGTCAGTCGGCCTCCTCGGATATAATAGCATACGACCTGCGGCGTACCGATCAGGGCGGTTTCGAGCGTAGCCGTTCCGGAGGTTACGAGGGCTGCTTTGCTCTCTCGCAGTATTTCATACGTATGTCCGAATACAACGGGAACAGAGTCGTCGGGCAAGAACGGGACGTAGTCTTGCATCGTCAGTCCGGGCGCACCGGCTATGACAGGTCGGTAGTCGGGGAATTGCTTCATCACCCGTAGCATCACGGGCAAATTCTCCTTGACTTCGAGCAAGCGACTCCCACAGAGAAGAGCTACTTGACGAGAATCCTTGACTGAATGCTCCTGCTCTTCGATCGTTGGCCGCATGTGCTGCTTCACGGCATCGTAGCACGGATTGCCTACATAGACGACAGGAAAATCGTGTCGGGCAAAAAAATCTTTCTCGAAAGGCAAGATGCAGAGCATGAGATCGACGTATTTCTTCAACGTCTTGATCCGCCAGGATTTCCATGCCCAGACCTTGGGCGAGATGTAATAGACGATCGGCTTGCCAAGCTCTTCGCGTACAAACGGAAGCACGTAGCGCATATTGAAGCCCGGGTAGTCTACTGCGATGACAACGTCGGGGTTAAAAGCTCGCATCTGCTCCTGCACATGCTCTCCTGCGCGCCGAATGACGCCGAGGTGGGTGAGTACCGGAATGAAGCCCATGAAGGCTACTTCCCTGTAATGAAAGATTGGCTGCTCCCCGGTCGCCTCGGACAGAAAATCCCCTCCCATGAAAGCAAATACAGCCTCCGGATCGTGCTCTTTCAAGGCACGAACCAGATTGGATCCATGCAGGTCGCCCGAGGCTTCGCCGGCTACGATGAAATAGCGCATAGGCAATAGGGAAAATCAGGGAAAGGGGGAGAAGAGATCAGTCAAGCTCCTTGAGAAGCTCTTCCAAAACAGGCAGATAACGTCTGGAAGTCATGTTCAACTTGATGGGAGATAGCGTAACGTAGCCCGCACGCATCAGCTCCAAATCGCCCTCTATGGTTCCTTTGTTGATCTGACGTCCCGTCATCCAATAGACGGCATTGCCGCGTGCATCTTCGGACGCCATGTATTCGTCGACAAAGCGACCGTCCGTGACGGCGCAAGGCTTTAGCCCCAAAGGTTTTCCCTTCGGAACATTCATGCTTAGCATCGTGTCCTGAGGCAAGCCATTCTTCAGGATCATACGACTGACAAGCACGGCATAGGCCGTGGCATGACTCATATCGCAGATCTCGCTATGGTCGTCGAGCGAAACGGCCAGAGCCGGTACATCGCATACACATCCTTCCATTGCAGCACCCACCGTGCCGGAATAGATTACGCAGATGCCGGCATTGTTGCCGTGATTGACCCCCGTAACCAGCAGATCGGGCTTGCGCTCCTTGAATACCGTATTCATCGCCAGCTTCACGCAGTCCGCCGGCGTTCCCGTACAACTATACACGGTATAGCCTTCCTCTCTGTGCCGAAGCTTGAGCTTGATGGGCAGAGTGGAGGTAATGGCAGCCGAAGCTCCGGATCGTGGCCCGTCGGGAGCTACGATCGTGACATTCCCCAATGAGCGCAGGGCCTCTGCCAGCTCGCGGACGCCTTGTGCTCGAAAACCATCGTCATTCGAAACTAAAATTTCAATCGGCTCGGCTTTCATTTTTTGTCTTCTTCTTCAGGAATAATGCCACTAAGCTTCACGATAAAGCGAAGTGCGGAATAGGAAGGGATGGCTATGAGATTTGCGCCCGATGCAGGCACTCCCGTTTCTCCATAGGCCAGATACCAGGGGACAATGAACTCGCACTCGTCTCCGATGACCATATTCTGCAAAGCAATGCGGAAGCCGGTAATCGCCTTATCCTTCTCATTTCTGTAAAGTGTGATACGCGCCGGCTTTTCGGAGTTATAGTTTCCGTCCACCATGATATTCCCTACCAAACGGTACGTTTGATAGTGGACCTCCACACGGGAGGTAGCGATCGGATGCTCTGTGCCCGTACCGTTTGTTATCCAGCGCATGTAAACGTATGCGGTCGAACCATCGACAGATGCTTTCTTGAAGTTGGTGCTGTCTGCATAGGCGTTGAAGGCCACTTCGTTGTCGTGGCGACGCTGTTTTTCCTCATTCGGCCTTTTCTCGCACGAGGAGAAAACAAGGAGGACGTTTACCAGCATCAGCCCAAGGGCCACCATGATGATATTCTTTTTCGTTTTCATAGGTCTATCTTTTTGAGCAAGCTCTTGAGGCTTACATATTCCGAGATAATAGCATTCAAACGGCTGATCTCCACGCGCTCCTGCTCCATCGTGTCACGATAGCGGATAGTCACGGTATTGTCTTCGAGCGATTGGTGATCCACCGTGATACAGAAAGGAGTACCGATGGCATCCTGACGGCGGTAGCGTTTGCCGATAGAGTCCTTCTCATCGTATTGGCAGGCGAAGTCGAAACGGAGGTCGTGGACAATCTCCCGAGCCTTCGTATCAAGACCATCCTTGCGAACCAGAGGCAGTACGGCCAGCTTCACGGGGGCCAACGCTGCGGGCAACTTCAGCACTACGCGCATCTCGCCGTTGGAAGTCTCCTCTTCGCAATACGATCCGAAGAGAATCGTCAGGAACATTCGATCCAGTCCGATGGAGGTTTCCACTACATACGGCACGTAGCTCTTGTTCAATTCGGGATCGAAATACTGCAGTTTCTTGCCGCTGAACTCTTCATGGCGAGAGAGGTCGAAGTCTGTCCGACTATGGATCCCTTCCACTTCTTTGAAGCCGAACGGCATCTCGAACTCAATATCGGTGGCAGCATTGGCATAGTGTGCCAGCTTGTCATGATCGTGGAAACGGTATTTGTCGTCTCCGAAGCCGAGGGCACGGTGCCACTGCATACGGAGTTTTTTCCACTTCTCGAACCACTGCAGCTCTTCACCCGGTCGGACGAAGAACTGCATCTCCATTTGTTCGAACTCGCGCATCCGGAAGATGAACTGACGGGCTACGATCTCATTGCGGAAAGCCTTGCCTATCTGACAAATTCCGAAAGGGATCTTCATTCGTCCCGTCTTCTGTACGTTCAGAAAATTGACGAATATACCCTGAGCCGTTTCGGGACGGAGATATACCTTCATGGCACCATCGGCCGTGGAACCCATCTCCGTGGCAAACATCAGGTTGAACTGGCGTACCTCTGTCCAGTTGCGCGTGCCGCTGATCGGACAGACGATCTCGCAGTCGAGGATAATCTGACGGATTTCCTCCAGATTGTTGTCGTTCAGTGCAGCAGCAAAGCGTTCGTGTATCTGATCTCGCTTCTGCTGATATTCGATCACACGGGCGTTGGTGGCACGGAATTGAGCCTCGTCGAATGCATCGCCGAAGCGTTTGGCTGCCTTGGCTACCTCCTTCGCTATTTTTTCGTCTATTTTGGCCAAATGATCTTCCACGAGGACATCCGCACGATAACGCTTCTTGGAGTCCTTATTATCTATGAGTGGATCATTGAACGCATCCACGTGTCCGGAAGCCTTCCAGATCGAAGGATGCATGAAGATGGCGGAGTCGATACCTACCACATTGTCATGCAGCAGGGTCATGCTTTCCCACCAATAGCGTTTGATGTTGTTCTTCAGTTCAGAACCGTATTGTGCATAGTCGTACACAGCAGCCAGACCGTCGTATATCTCGGAAGAGGGAAAGACGAAGCCGTATTCTTTGCAGTGTGAGACTATTTTTTTGAAGAGATCTTCCTGTTGTGCCATGCTATCTTGATGTGTGAATCTTATTGTATTCCTACGTTTTACCTCGCGAAAATAATCCTTTTTCTTCAATACTGTCCCAACCGATTTGAGGAGCCGGCACAGTCCGATCAGCCTTCGACGCATTTCCCCGAAGGTATCCGAATGGCTGTAAGATCAGGTTGCACCTCTTTCCTTGTTTATCGGGGAGCTCTTCCCCTCGGCTCTCATCATGAGCAGAAGCGGGCAGTTCGTTGGGAGGAAAGGCCCTACAAGGTTTTTGCGTTACCGTGATTTACGGCTGATTTCTTTTGGGTTTCCCGATCCGAAAAACGTGGCGCGTAAACTTTTTTCTTTTGGCGCGGGAATGAAAAAAATCTCGCGCCAAAACGAAATTTTTCTCGCGCCACTTTTTCAGAAAACACGCGCCGGAATCGGAGCATTTTAGGTTCGTAATTGCCAAAGCTATCAGCCACGAACGCCCCCCACCCCACCCCATGCCCAAGCTACCCTATCGGACAATACGGGCCGCTCCACAGCCCCCAAGCTGGTCATTTCGGGGATTGCAAGCACTAAAAACCATGAACTCAACTACATCGAATGCAGTTCGAATAAGCTGACCGAACTGAACGTGACCGGCATGGACAAGCTGATCGTGATTTCCTGTCAGGACAACAAGATATCCAAACTCGATATAAGCAATAAGCCCGAACTCTATTTCATCTCCGTAGCCAAGAACAATATCAAAGAGGCCGAAACGGAAGAGATCGTGAAGAATCTCTGCCTCAAATGACACTACAATCTCCCGGCGCACTCTTTGCAGCAGTACTATCTGCATCCGAAGGCAATATCATGACCCCGGATCATGTAGCTCGTGCAAAAGCTAAAAAATAGGATGTAATGGCTTGGAACGGATCGGCATGGGTGGAGTATGAAGGAACGGCAACGTCCTTGAACTCAGTAGAGGCTGCTCCCTCCCGCCTTGCAGCGCGCTACTCTGACGGCATGCTCCATTTGGAGAATCTGATCGTAGGACAAGCAATCCGTGTATATGGCATGAATGGACGTCTGGCATTTGAAACGATGGCCACATCGGGGTCGATGACCATCTCCTGCGGTATGCGTCTCGGTTTTTACCTGATCAGCAACGGACCAGATCGCACGGCCAAACTATTTATCGGAGAATAAAATAATCTTCCCCAAAGGGACTGCGCGCCTCGCAGCTGAAGCTACAGCCTTTTCCTGCCGGAGGGGATCATATAAATAAAAAGAGGATGTCAGAAGATCCAATGCCCACTAAGGATCGGATTTGCATCCTCTTTTTCTACAGACTTTGAAGCACCTTTTTGACTAACGGGAGATGGCCATGATCAAGCACACAAACGATCATGTCCTAAAGCGAGCCAAAACCCTGCACACGGATGCGAAATGTGTGCAAAAAGAGAAAAAGCCTAACGAAAAGCATGGTTATTCGGATTTTTTATTACACCTTTGAGGCAAATTTTTTTCAGCGGCAGACTCGGGAGCGCTCTTTCCCATGACCTTTCAGCGTAGAGCCGACTGCCTAATCTTATTTTAAAACAGGAACAGAAATATGTCGAAAAAATCGATCCTTCTGCTTTGCTGTTCGCTGTGCTTCATTTCTGCAACCCAGGCTGTGACCCCGGTCCGAAATGTGCGCAATAACCAAGTGAAAAGCAAAGCAAAGACCGAACGTACAAAGCCTTCGGACTCTGTACGCTACTTGGGCAACATGGTTGCCGATCGACTCGAGTTCCGCAACAAGATTTCTTCTGAAAAAGAGGTAAGGAATGCCGAATACGAAAGTCGGCTGGCGATGGAAGCCCTTAATTACCCCGCCATAGATTTATATGGTGAAGATTCTTGGAGCGAGTATGTGAACCCCTTTGTGGGCGCACGAACCGATGTCGAAATTCCGGACTCCTACGACATTGACTGCTCTTCGTTCGTGATGCCCGTCGAAGATAAGCAGGTCACCTCTGAATTTGGCTACCGCCGGCGTTTCGGGCGGATGCATTATGGTATTGATCTTTCAGTGAATCGTGGCGACACGATACGAGCAGCCTTCGACGGGAAAGTTCGTGTACGCAGCTACGAAGGTCGTGGATACGGCTACTACGTAGTCCTGCGTCATCCGAATGGTCTGGAGACAGTGTATGGACACATGAGCCGCCAATTGGTGGAGGAAAACCAGATCGTTCGTGCAGGACAACCGATCGGATTAGGTGGCAGCACAGGACGTAGCACAGGACCTCATCTCCATTTCGAGACTCGTTTTATGGGTATCCCCATCAATCCGAGCACCATTATCGACTTCGGCAATGGAGTACCCCTCAGAGACGTCTACACATTCAAACGAGGAACCAACTCTCGTTACGCCAAAGCCTCTCCGGCACCTTCGCGCTACGCCAAGAAAGGCAAGCGAGACAGACGAGCATCTTCTCCAATGACCTACAGAATCAAAAAGGGCGACACATTGGAGAAAATAGCCAAACGACATGGTACTTCCGTAAAGAAGCTCTGTGCGACTAACGGCATCAGCCAAAACAAGGTTTTGACTCCGGGTAAAGCTTTGAGAATCAAATAAAACGCTCTCGGAGAAAAAAAGAAAAAGGGGCTGTGTCAAAATTCATTTTTGGCGCAGCCTCTTTTCTTTTCGGTTTGCGGTTGATTAAGCCACCGGCTTTAGGCTTTGAGGGATATTTTTATGTCTTTCGGGAGACCTTTGAAAAATATGGAGATGATTCAAACGCCGGAAGGGCTGATGCAGGTGCGTATACGAAACATTGTGTTGACTAAAAAGGTCGAAGGAGAAGAGCCGATTGAGTATTGAGCAAGGATTGTTAGCTATCCGGATGTGAACAAGAAGAAGTTGATTAGTCTACTGACTAACGATTTTGATCTAAATCCACGAGGCATCATTGATATCTACCACAAGCGTTGGGCTATTGAACTCCTTTTGAAGCAAATTAAGCAGAATTTCCCGTTGAAGCACTTCTATGGGGAGAGTGCCAATGTTATCCAAATTCAGATTTGGGTCACGCTCATTGCAAACCGGCTTTTGATGGTCATGAAGCGACAGGCCAAAAGGTCTTGGTGTTTTCGGGGCTGGCGACCTTAATGCGTATTGTACTGATGTATTATGTGGACTTTTATAGCTTGTTTGAACATCCCGAGAGCGATTGGGAGGCAATGTTTGAACCAAAAGAAGCCCCACAAGAACCAAATCTTTTTGGTTGGGGGCTTACTAAAACGAAATCTGACGAAATCCAACTTATTTACTAGGATTGCAAGATCTATTGAGTATCATCTCAAAAGTTTAGCGGACAGCAATAAAATTATTCTGCAAGCGAGCAGGCATTGAACCAACCATTGGACACTTGAAATCAGATCATCGTTTAGTCTGCAACTTTTACAAGGGATTGATAGGGGATGCTATCAACATCCTACTGGCTGCAGCTGCCTATAATTTCAAAAGAGCCATGAAAGCTCTTTGGCTCATGATCAAAATAATAAGTGAGAAACCATTTGATAATTGCATCTGGCTTAAAGGGCGTTTTTAAGGGACGACCAGGTAAGTTGTACTATGCATTAGCCAAAACACCATTGAGCCTACCCATACAGAAAACTAAGTCGGCTTTGACTCCGTTGCTGCAGGACTGGAAAAATAAAACGTACTCCGCTTCGGAATCAGCTTCTGGTCTATTTTCTTTCTCGCTTTTTATGGCTGATTAGGTGTTTATCCCACTTGAAGGCGTCACGAATAAAAAAGAAAAACACAGCGAATTTCGATTCGCTGTGTTTTTACGATAGTTATACCTGAAAAGGGTCATGCCTATCAGATATAAGGGTACTCAAATTAGATAGCCAGCTTGATGCTCTTAGTACCTACACGGAGAATATACATACCCTTCTGAGGAGCTGCAATCGTTTCGCTAACGCCGGTGTAAACAACCTTACCGTTCATGTCGAACAGAGATACTTGACGACCATTAGCTCCCGCTACATAGATAACGCCATTCTGAACATAAGCATTAGCCTTGTCGTTGGTGAGAACAGCCTCAACACCTTCACCCTTGCTCAAATGAACAACGATATAGAAGTTGTAATTTAAGGAAGGAACTTCTTGATGAAGAGATACGAACGGTGGTAAAGTTTCTCCGTCTTCTGAGAGAGAAATCAAATCTCCATAACCGTCAATTGCAGGACCCTCATCGCAACCGAGAGGAAATCCACCATCGGTGTTAGCCTTGTAGCCGATCGTGTAAGTCTTGCCGGCTTCAATCTTTACACCTGTCTTAAGAGCAAGATTGTTGATCTGCTGCATTACCGGATCACTTTCTACTGATTCGCCCAAAATAGTCATATCATCAGCCCATACAGCAGAAGTGTACTTACAACCTTCATGTCCGGGGAAGAAATCAACGCTTTTGATTTCCCATCCAACGTAGTTTTCAAGATCATCACTGTCAAATTTGGCTGCAACAGCCATGAGTCCTGCTTGCTGTGTTCCAACGGTAGGAATTTCTGCGGGCAGATCTCCACAAACTTGGATAGTGGCTTCTTCGCGAGGTTGCTGTACTGAATTGTTCTGTACTTTGATTGCGCTCAAAGACTGAGCACTAGCAAAACTGACTGCACCCAAAAGAGCAGCACCAATAAGTAATGCTTTTTTCATTTTTCGTTTGTTTTTTGTTAAGTTATACTTGTTGGACGAAGCGGTAGAAGCCATAGACTTCTGCTACTTCTATTCTCTGTCTTTTCTCTTTTAGTTTGTCTTTGTGCCGAAAGCGAAGAAAAAACACATTCATCTTTTTGTCGGCACCGACTCCGCAAATATAAGAAATAATTCAAATGGAACTTCACTCTCCTCACAATATCAGGGCACCCGCATCAAAATAGAGCTATCTTCGGGTTATGGATGTATAAGATTATTTTTCTAAGGTAGAAGATCCACGTGTAGTGGGTCGTTGCAAGCATAAGTTAAGCGATATTCTAGTTATAGCACTTGCGAGTTATCTGTGTGGAGGCGAGGATTATGAGTCCATGCATGAACTTTGCTTAGAGCGTGGAGAATCGCTTCGCCCACTGGTTGTGTTGCATAATGGTTGTCCGAGCGTAGACACTTTCGAAAGAGTGCTCCAACGTATTGAGCCTCAGTCTCTCTATGCTTGTCTTCAAGTTTATGGTAAAGAGCTGATTAGCGACTTGGAAGGTAAACATATCGCCATTGACGGCAAACGCCTCAGAGGCTCGAAGAAGAAAACCGGCAGTACGCATATTCTCTCAGCTTGGGTTGATGAAGTAGGTTT
>NZ_KB899181.1 GCF_000378065.1 Porphyromonas gulae DSM 15663
TTCATATGTCCGGGCATACGACCTGCCACCGGATGGATGGCGTAGCGAACTTCCGTACCGTTTGAAGCAAGTTTATCGGCCAGCTGTCTGACTTGATGCTGTGCCTGAGCCAATGCCATACCGTAACCGGGTACGATGATGACGCGCTTGGCATCGCGCAGTACGCTGCCGGCTGTCTTCTCCGCTTTGGCAGGAGCAGGAGCGGCAACCTCTTCTTTTTCTTGTTTTGGAGCAGCTGTCGGTGTTGTAGTGGCAGGTGTTGCCTTTGCTCCCGAAGCCATCAGAATAGACATGAGCTTGCGGTTCATGGCGCGGCACATAATCTGCGTCAGCAACAGACCGCTGGCACCCACAATACCACCTACGGCTACGAGCAGAATATCGCCCACGGCCATACCGGCAATGGCTCCGGCTACACCACTAAGGGAGTTCAGCAGCGAGATCGTAATGGGCATATCAGCTCCACCGACACGGATGGAGAAGAACAAACCGAAGAGAGAGGAGAAAAACAGTCCTCCGATGATAGCCCAGAAGAGGGGAAATCCTTCGATGGAAACAGAACCGAGCACCACGAACCCTACAGTCAGGATCAGCAGCAACGAAGTAAGCATCGAATGGTTAGGCCATACCACCGGTCTCTGAGGCAAGACTTTGTGCAGTTTGCCGGCGGCAATAAGGCTACCTACGAGGGTAATCATACCGACAGTCAGTGCCAGCATACCTGTGGCTTGTGTGAAGACAGGATAGTCGGATGCCGTGTTGTTGTTGGGATTGATACCTACGGCTGCCAGTGACAAAATCCCCACCAGAGCGGAAGCAGCACCTCCGACACCGTTGAGCAAGGCCACCATCTGAGGCATCTGTATCATCTTGACACGCTGTGCCATCGTCCAACCGATACCGGCACCGATAATCAGGAAGATGTAAACCGACCAGGCCGGTAAGATCTCATTGTAGAGAAGGGTGAGGATGATACCGCCCAACATGGCTACTGCACTGAGGGTATTGCCCATGACGGCAGTCTTCACGCGGCTCATCATCGAAATTCCCCCCAATACCATCAGAGAGAGGAGGACGCAGAGTATATAATAGATGGTGGGACTCATTGGTCGCCTCCTTTCTTTTTCTTGCTAAACATACGGAGCATGCGGTGCGTGACGCCGAAGCCACCCACCACATTGATGGTAGCGAGGATGATGGCCAGTCCTCCGAAGATTTGGCCGAGGATGAGTTGGCCGTCGTGTCCGAACTTGAAGGATAGTCCGGCAGCTGCAATAGCCCCTATTACGGTTACTCCGGAGAGAGCGTTCATACCCGACATCAGCGGAGTATGCAGCAAGCTCGGCACATTGCTGATCAGCTTGTAGCCGATAAGCGTGGAAGCTATCAGCACGATGATAAGAATGATCGGATTCATTATTCTATGAGAGTGATTGGTGTATTAGCTCAAAAGAGTAAGAGCCAAGGGACGGCCACTTGAGAGGGGTCGTTCCTTGGCTCTTGATATTAAGATGTAGGAACAGTTCGATTACAGACCCATTGCTTCACGAGTACCGGCGTGTTTGATTTCGCCGTCGCGAGTAACAAGGATCTTGCTGCAAACTTCGTCGTTCATATCCAATTCGATCCGGCCGTCCTTTGTGAGGTACTTCACCAGATTGTACATGTTCTGTGCGAACATCCATGTAGAGCTCTTCGGGAGCATACCGGGGATGTTCTTGATACCTTGGATCATTACGCCGTGCTTCACTTCCTTGGTTCCCTTCGGTGTGATTTCGCAGTTACCGCCCTGGTCGATGGAGATGTCCACGATTACAGAGCCGCGTTTCATACCCTTTACCATTTCTTCCGTGATGATGATCGGAGCCACCTTGCCCGGGATCAATGCACTACAGAATACGATATCCATGTCTTGAATAGTAGCCTTCAGAGCCTCGCGTTCTTTGGCCAATACATCATCGGGCAGCTTGTTGGCATATCCGCCTTCGGCGATAGCCAATTCGGCAGGAACGGTCGTGTCCACGATCTTGGCACCCAAGCTCTGAGCCTGTTCGGCAGCCGCGGGGCGAATATCGGCAGCATAAGTGATGGCACCCAGACGCTTAGCCGTAGCCAAAGCCTGCAAACCGGCCACACCCACACCGATCACCATTACTTTGGCGGGCGGAATCATACCGACAGCCGTACCCATCATCGGGATGAAACTGGCGAGGTCCTCGGCAGCCATCAGGATACCTTTGTAGCCGGCACAAGTACTCATCGAAGTCAGTGCGTCGAGGTTTTGTGCACGTGAGATACGGGGGATACCATCGAGAGTCAGGGAGATAACGCCCTGCTTGGCCAGATTGCGTACCATTTCGTGGTTCACCGGTGAAGCCGGATGGATGAATGTGATCAGGTACTGACCTTTGCGCATCAGTTCTACTTCGTGCGTATTGAGCTGTTCGTTGAACAAAGGCTCTTTTACCTTCAGGATCACTTCGGCACCGTCATAAACGGCCTTAGCACCGTCTACCAGCGTAGCGCCGGCTTGGGCATATTCTTCGTCATGATACTGAGCACCTTCTCCTGCTCCTTTTTCAAACAGGACTTTGAACCCGTCTGCTACAAATTTGGCCACTGTTTCAGGGGTAGCCGACACACGGTTTTCGCCGTGCATAATCTCTTTTGGAATGCCAATAATCATTGCTTAGATTCTTTTTGAATGTGATTTTCTAAACTAAACTGCCGGAGGTTAACATCGGCTGCTCCGAACGTCTGCCGGTGCATGAGTGGTAGGCGTCCAAAGGTCATCGGGATGTAAGCCGCTGAGCGATCACAAAAGTAGAAAAGAAATGTATATAATGCACTTATTAAGCGCACTTTTCTTTAATCGTAACGAGTATTGCCAAAAGAATAAATGGAAAAACAAAGAGACCGCTACCCGAACTATCGGCAGAGCGTGCAAGCCCTGTCTCCGATAGTTGTGAGTAGCGGTCTCTCTTTATTCCTCACCCATTCCCGACCGGTAGGCAGCGGATATATCCTCGCCATTTGTGGCCGAGAGTAGGGGAGACTCTGTGCTTATTGCTTCTTGAGCAAATCGCGAATCTCTGTAAGCAGTTCGATTTCAGGTGGCGTAGGAGCGGGAGCTGCAGGTGTTTCCTCTTCTTTCCTCTTGGCAGCCATGATAGCTTTGATCATCAGGAAGATCACGAATGCCAGAATCAGGAAGTCTATTGTAGTCTGGATAAAATTGCCATAGTTCCAGGAGACTTCCGGCTTAACGACCTCTCCGCCTTCGATAACTGCCTTGCTCAATACAACTCTCAAATCTGAGAAGTTGACACCACCCGTTAGCAAACTGATGGGAGGCATCATAATGTCGTTCACCAACGAGGTGACGATCTTTCCGAATGCGCCACCGATGATCACACCGACAGCCATGTCCACTACGTTACCCCTAAGAGCAAACGTTTTGAAGTCCTGAATAAATTTCTTCATAATACGCTTTGTTTTTGATGAGATCTGTCTGCTTTGATCTTGCGAACTCAAATCGCATATCTACAGAGAGTTCCCATACATGAGTTAGTTTCTCTAATTAAACGCCACGGCACTCTTTTTCCCGATGGGAAATTCGTGCTATGATCGTCAAATATATGTATAAATTATCGAAATGTAAAAAAAGCAACTACCTTTATTTGGCTAACTGCAATACCGAATATCAATGAAACGAAATACGTATTTAGTAAAGAAAATGCTGCTTGCATTTTTGCCGTTTTTCTGTGCTCTTGCCCTTTCGGCACAAGAGACGAAGGACTCCATTCGCTTTGTCCGCTTCGATAGCCTCTACTACGCTGCATCCCTCTCCTCCGATCCTAAGGCGGCCACGGAGGAGATAGTCCGCTGCGATCCTGCCAATGCCGACTGGTTGGCATACAGGGTACTGGATCCCAACGCACAGGAGGAAAATCCCACCGAAGTACTCGTCCGCATGTATAGCCATCCGCAGCTTCGGCGTTTGTATGCCGATACGGAAGCCTGCTATACAACTCCTTTAGCCGACTCCATAGCCGGAGAGGTGAGGGCAGCATTCGAGCGGTTGCGCACATTGGATCCGCAGATGACCATACCACGCTATGTGGCCTTTCATGTCAGTGGCTTACAGCAGAGCGTCGTCGCCGTCCCGGATCTGGTATCTGTTTCGATAGACAAGTATATCCGTCCCGATTATCCCGTGTATCTGCAGTTTTTCAGCGAGTATGCGCGCCAAACCATGTCGCCCGAATATGTAGTGCGCGATGCCGTATTGGGCTGGATATGCTCCGAACGTCCATTGCCTCGGGAGACGGTACTGACCCTGCGATTCCAATTGGAGTATTGGGGCGATATATATCGGTTGATGAAGCAGGTTTTCCCCCAAGCCACGGACGAATGGCTCTTCGGTTTTACCTCGGATCAATTGCTTTGGATGAAGCAAAACCGAAAAATCCTATTGGACAATGCTCTTAAACGCGGCGAGATGGAATCTTCTCAGCCGACTGTCACGGATCGGTACTTCAAGGAGTTGCCTCCCGATCAGCTGTTGCCCGCCGAAGCCCCTCGTCTGATCGGTCATTGGCTTGGAGCCAACCTGTAAACTTCGGCGATATTCTCTCGAAGATCATTTCATGGTTTGTGAGTGTAGAATTTATGCGAATGTTTCGATTCCCTCGAATTGGCCGATCTTCTTATATTTGTGGCCGATCAAGCTCTTTTTGAAAATAGAATACGCTCTTCGGATCAATATAAATAGATTCTAAACTGCTAAATTGATATGCACTCCGATACAATGACCACTCGACCATTTGCTGATACGACCGCTACAGTCGCATCCCTTTTATTCACATCCTTTCACTGCATTAGAGAAAAAAAGCGTGTAGACCTATGATGTATAAGGGCGGAATACCCTTTCGGTAATTCTCCCAAGAGACCGGGCACCCACTGAGTTTGCAGTAAAACTCGGTGGGTGCCTTTGTTTTATCACCTCCCGAATCGGCCTTTTTCGTCCTGCGATTTATATACAAATCATTTACGATCTATATATTTATTGAAAACGTTTTATATACAAATCGAAAACGATCTATATATAAATTGAAAATGCTTTATATATAAATCGTTTCCCAATCTTCCGAAAAGCGTATTTTGACTTGCAAAAATCCGTTTCCTTGTCTTTTTTACTTCGATCACCTCTCTCTTTTGGATGCTTATTTGGAATCATTCCAAATTCCGCTTCGTTGTTGAAAACTTTTTTGGCGCGTATTTTTCCATTGAGGTACACTTTCCTGTACATCCCATTTTATATATTTGTTTCAGTGTCTTAGCGGATTGAATTTTGTGAGTTTCTTTATGCAGAAAGACGTTGTTTTGATTACCGGTGCAAACGGGATGGTTGCACGGGCATTGTCGGAAGAACTTGTGCGAAACGGTTACTCCGTATGCTTTTTGACGCGCCATAAACGGAACGAAAACGAATATGAATGGGACGTTGCCGAGCGGCGAATCGAGGTCGAAGCACTGCGAGGAGTGAGGCATATCATCCATCTGGCAGGAGCCGGAGTTGCCGATAAGCCGTGGACGAGTGAGCGCAAAGAGGTCATTCGTTCGAGCAGGGTCGATTCGGCAAGGCTCCTGTTAGAGACCGTGAAAGCCAATGACATTCGCATAGCTACTTTCATTTCGGCATCGGCCGTGGGGTTCTACGGGACGCTAACCGGCAAAAGCATTTTCGACGAAAACGACAAAAAGGGCGACGACTTTCTGAGCGATGTCTGTATGGAGTGGGAACAGGCAGCTCACGCTTTCTCACAAGAGGGGGTGTCGGAGCGAATTGTCATTATGCGAAACGGTATTGTACTGGCTCCTCGGGGCGGTGCTTTGGCTAAGATGGTGCGTCCCGTCAGATGGTTTCTCGGTGCTCCGTTAGGAAGTGGGAAGCAGTATATACCATGGATCCATATCAGCGATGTATGCGGAATTATCCTGCATGCCCTCCGAAATCCGACTGTATCCGGTGTTTATAATGTGGTGGCACCGGAGCATGTGCGTAATGTAGAGTTCATGCGCGCTATTGGGCGTGCCATCGGACGGCCTGTCTTCTTTCCCTCCATACCCAAATGGGTTATTCGTCGCGTATTTGGTGAGCGGGCTTCCATTCTGCTGGAAGGAAGTAGGGTATCGGCCGAAAAAATCATCTCCTCGGGCTATCGTTTCAAGTATGCCACCCTCCAAAAAGCAATGGACAATCTTTTGCGATAAAATTCAAAAAAACGGATTTTAGTAGTTCGGTGGATCAGTCCGTTTGATTGTTTTTTAGGCGGTTTTATTATCTTTGGAAGTGATAAGATAATATCAATAAAGAGGTTTTTTCTGCTCATATGGATAATATATTGGTACTTATGGCTTCTGATCCACAGTCCGTAGCTATGCAGGTTGCTTCCCGAGTAAAGGCCCGACGGCTGGAGATGAATCTGACGCAAGAGGGAATGGCTTTACGGGCAGGAATGAAGTTGCCTACCTATCGTAGGTTCGAGCGTACGGGCGATATTTCTTTTAGAGGCTTATTGCAAATCGGATTCGCGCTGAATGCTTTACAGGATTTTGCGCTCCTCTTTGCCCAAAGGCAGTATCAGACACTCGATGAAGTTCTGGCAGAACAGCAGCCCAAGCGCAAGAGAGGTAGCAAAAAATGAATAAGGTACAGCAGGTAGAAGTCTTGTGGGACGGCTCCGTTGTAGGTCGTCTGGCCCTTACGAAAGAGGGATTGTGCGCTTTCGAATATTCTGCGGAGCAGATAGCAAGGGGAGTATCGATATCGCCTTTCGAACTGCCGTTGCGTAGCGGTGTGGCAGTGGCTAAGCCACGCCCGTTCGATGGCGGCTTCGGAGTCTTTGACGATTGCTTGCCCGACGGTTGGGGTTTGCTGGTCATGGATAGGTATTTGCAAAAGAAAAAGATAGATCCTCGTTCGCTTACATTGCTCGATCGTCTTGCATTGGTGGGTTCGGTGGGACGTGGAGCCTTGGAGTTCCATCCGGACTATAGTACCGTTCATCGACAAGACTATTTGGACTTTGAAGAGCTTGCAAAGGAGGCAGAGCGGATTCTCGGCAATGAGCAGTATGAAGGAGCTGGAATCGAAGAGTTTCAGTATAGGGGGGGCTCGCCGGGAGGTGCCAGACCTAAGATTTTTGCCCGATATGATGGCCGGGAGTGGCTTGTGAAGTTTCGCGCTACGGGAGATAGCGTAAATATCGGCAGAGAAGAGTATCGCTATTCTTTATTGGCTAAGAAATGCGGTGTTGAGATGCCGGAAACGCGACTTTTTGAGGACAAGTATTTCGGTGTGGAGCGTTTCGATCGGCATGCAAAAGGCAAATACCATGTTGTGAGTGTTGCCGGATTGATCGGCGCAGACTATCGCTTGCCGAGTATCGACTACATGCATATTTTTCAGATTTGTGCCACAATCACGCATAGTATTGCAGAGATGTGGAAGGTGTATCGCTTGATGGTGTTCAACTATCTGATAGATAATAAGGATGACCATGCCAAAAACTTTGCTTTCATCTATCGGCAAGGGGATTGGCATTTCGCACCGGCCTACGACCTCTTGCCAAGCGATGGTATAAGAGGCTATCGTACTACCTCCATCAATAATAGTATAGAGCCTGCAAGGGCGGATTTACTGGCTGTTGCGGAGAAGGTTGGTCTAAACACCAAAGAGGCAGAGGGTATTTTCGATCAGATGCAGCATATTGTGGCAAAAGCAACCGGAGGCGCAGGAAAGCAGCGCGGTCTATAGCCGAATAAGGAAGTTCCGTTATGAATATGAAAGAGGTATTGGAAAGAATCCTGTCTATCGAGCATGGCTTCGTGCATATACTCGAGGCTGCGAAAGAGATTCTATCTTCTTCTTCGGAAGAAAGATCCTTCGCCATCGCTTTCGAGCTTTTCGATCATGAAGCCTATCAGGCACGAATGTTGGCGACTGCGATCTTAGGACATTTGGCCGGTACGAATGGTGAAGCACTCCTTTTTCTGAAAGACCAGGTGAGCTTGGATAAGAATTGGCGTGTACAAGAGATGCTTGCCAAGGCTTTCGATACGTTTTGTAAGGAGCAGGGGTACGAAAAGTCCCTGCCTGTCATCAGGGAATGGCTCGATAGTGACAATGCGAATGTGGTCAGGGCCGTAACGGAGGGATTGAGGATTTGGACGAGTCGCTCATTTTTCAAAGAGAATCCACACATCGCTATCGAATGGCTTAGCCGGCATAGGGGGCACGAAAGCGAATACGTGCGCAAGTCTGTCGGCAACGCACTGAAAGACATCGGCAAGAAGCACAAAGAATCGGTAGCAGAAGAGCTAAAGAAATGGGATTTGTCCGATCCTTTGGTCTTGTTCACTTACAAACATGCTTCCAAGCATTCGGGTAAAGACATTAAAAGACAGTGAAATATGGCAAGAGCAACGACGAAACAGGATTTGATCATGGCTTCCAATGGGCAATTCGAGAAGCTGTGGGTACTTATTGACAGAATGAGCGATGATCTGCAGCATGCGACATTTGCCGACAAAATGGCTACAGCCGGCAAGGAAGCACATTGGGGTCGGGACAAAAACCTCCGCGATGTACTCGTGCATCTGTATGAGTGGCACCAACTGTTGTTGAATTGGATCAACTCCAACAGCAAGGGTGAACGCAAGCCTTTTCTGCCTGAACCCTATAATTGGAAGACTTATTCGGTGATGAATGTGGAGTTTTGGAAGAAACACCAACAGACACCATTAGCGGAAGCAAAGGACAAATTGAAAGAAAGCCATCGACAAGTAATGGCATTGATTGAGACATTTTCGAACGATGAATTATTTGCCAAGGGAGCATTCGACTGGACGGGTACTTCGACTCTCGGTGCATACTGCGTATCAGCTACTTCCAGTCATTACGATTGGGCGATGAAGAAAATAAAGCTGCATATCAAGACCGGCAAGTGAACGGATGCGAAGTTATCTGTGTGTCAAATGGTCTTTCTTCTTACAGTGTTTTCTGATCGGCAAAAAGCAGCAGTCGAGATCTCTCCTAAAGAGGGTATTCTTAGCTCTTGTAATAGGCTTTTCACCGGTGAAGACAATGGAGCTTCTCGGATGAGAAATCTCCAAGTCATATTACATTCTGACACTTAGTGTAGAAGCTCAATATCCTGTACAAGGATGAATTTTCCTCCTCTTTTCTTGTTTGTTACCGATAAGTAACTTAAGTTTGTGGTTACTTATCGGTAACATCATGGTTGAGAATAACGTATGAAGGATAGGGAACTCACAGAAAAAAAGATACTGGATGCTGTCGGAAGCATTATCGAGAGTGAAGGCTTCGAGGGAATCGGCGTCAATGCAGTGGCTCAAAGAGCCGGAATTTCGAAAATGCTGATATACAGATATTTTGGAGGATTGGACGAACTGATTGCGAAGTATATCCTCCAAAAGGATTATTGGGCGAATACGGATATAGGTATAGGAGAGCTGCCCGAAATCGGTGTGGGGCTGAAACATTTGTTTCGCGAACAGATCAGGACGCTGCGAAACGACATTACGCTAAAACGGCTGCACAGATGGGAGTTCACTGCAGAAAATCAGACCGTTCGTACCTTGAGGGAAAAACGTGAGCAAAATGGCTGTAAGCTGGTAGAAATCGTCAGCCGACTGACGCAATCGCCAAGTGTGGAAGTTGCCTCGCTGGCAAGTATCATTTCCGCATCTATCAGCTATCTCGTATTGATGGAAGAGCGGAGTCCCGTATATAACGGAATCGATCTGCAGAGCGAGAGAGGATGGGAGCAGATCGTACAGGGGATAGATCTGATGATCGACCTGTGGATGAAACATATTCGACAAGAAGACACTCTTTAACCATTTAATTTGTTGAGGAAATGAGCAAGATATTTGCACAAGATACAGACTATTTGTTCCTGATTGAGCAGGCTGTCAAAGCTCCTTCAGGGCATAATACGCAACCATGGACATTCAGGATTAAAGAGACGGGAATCGACATCCTGCCCGATTTCACAAAAACGCTGCCCGTAGTTGATCCTGATAATCGAGAGCTATTTGTCTCCCTTGGATGCGCTACGGAGAATCTTTGTATAGCTGCAGCCCATAGAGGATACGAGACGATGGTCTCTATCGCAGAAAACGGCACGATCCACATCGGATTTACTAAGCAGGATTCCGATACTCCATCTCCTCTGTTTCCTTATATATCCGTAAGGCAGACAAACAGAAGTGTCTATAATGGAAGTATTATTCCTGTGAACGACATTACCGCTTTGGCAGAAAAGAACGATATGGAACCTTTTGTCGGGATTCATTTCTTCAAGAGTGGCACACAGGAGTTCGACGCTATTTCGGAAATGGTTTGCAAGGGCAACAGCATACAAATGCGAGACAAAAAGTTCAAAGAAGAATTGCAGCAATGGATGCGCTATAACAAGAAGCATCAAGATGCAACGAGAGACGGACTCAGCTATGCCGTATTCGGTGCCCCCAATCTACCTCGCTTCATTGTAAAGACCATTATCACCCGACTCATTAACGAGAAGTCACAGAATAGAAATGATAGAAGAAAGATAGCCTCTTCTTCTCATTTTGTTCTGTTTACCTCTTTGAACAACACGGTGGAGCAGTGGATAAAATTGGGGAGAGTATTGGAGCGTCTTCTGCTCAAGGCTACAGGCATGGGTATTTCGCATGCTTATATGAACCAGCCCAATGAGGAACAGGGCCTTTCGAGAAAAATGGCAGAAACACTTGGCATTGCAGGCGAATATCCTACGGTTCTGATACGATTGGGATATGGGAGTAAGATGCCGTATTCGTTGAGAAGAAGTGCCCAATCCTGCATTATCCCCAATTCCTTCACTTGAAAGAATGAGAGGGTACGAGCCTCAAAGGTGATCCCATCGGAAATTTCTTTGGGGTCGGACAGGATGTTTGGGTATGGCCGATGAAAAGGAAGAGGGTGCTGCAAAGACGAAACGCTTGCAGCACCCTCTTGAGCTTTCAGCCTTTTATTCTCCGGCTTATTTCTTCAGGTGTTTGGCGAAGAAACCGAGCATGGCGCGGTATAGCTCCATGGAGTTTTCTTCACGATGGAATCCGTGGCCTTCGTTGTACTTAACCATATAGGGTACTTCGAATCCACGAGCACGCAGTGCCGTTACGATCTGATCGGACTCGTTGATATTCACACGTGGGTCATTAGCTCCCTGTACGACGAAGAGCGGCTTGTTGATCTTGTCGATTTGGAAGAAGGGGGACACTTCCTTGGCGATAGCTGCTTCTTCGGGATTGTCGAGGTCGTACCAAATCTCCTTGACCATTTCCTTAAACGGCTTCCAGTATTCGGGGAAGGAGTCGAAGAAGGTGTAAATGTTCGATACACCTACGTAGTCCACACCACAGGCATAGAGATCGGGTGTTTTCACCAGACCCATCAGCGTGGCATAACCTCCGTGGCTGGCACCGTAGATGGCGATCCTGTCGGGATCTACCCAACCTTGGCTGATGGCATAGCGTACACCGTCTTCCACATCGTCCATGGCTTTGCGACCGATCTGCTTGAATCCGGCACGGAGGAATTCCTTGCCGTATCCGCCTGAAATGCGGAAATTGACTTGCAGGGTAGCATATCCGCGGCTGGCAAAGAGCTGGGTCTCAGGATTGAAGCCCCATGAGTCGCGTATGCCTTGGGGGCCTCCGTGAGGATTGACGATCAGGGGTACTTTCTTCCCTTCGAGGGCTGCTTTTGGCAGAGTGATATAGCCGTGGATGGTGAGTCCGTCGCGGCTCTTGAATTTGATGGGGCGCATCTCGGCCATGTCTTCCTCCTTGAGCTGAGGCATCAGGTCGTAGAGGAGGGTGAACTTCTTGGTGCGAGCATCGAACTGATAGTAGGTGCCGTATAGCTTGTCGCTCTGTACGGCGATCAGCATGATGGTCTCGTCATCGTCGTAATCCACCACGGAAAATTCTTTGCCCTTGAATTCCTTTTCCATCAGCTTGTGCAGCTCCTTGTAGGTGGCACTTACGGGTACGACTACGGACTTCTCGCCTTCGTAGGCCATGAGGTCTATTTCGTAGTTTCTCTTACGAGAGAGGTGCAGGCCACTGACGTCGTAGTCTTCGTTGGCGAAGATCTCACGGATGATCTTGTTCTGCTTCAGGTCGTAAAGAACGATACGAGTCTTGTCGCTGTCCAGATTGGTCAGTACGTAGGCTTCGTCTCTGTTCTTGGAGGCATAGTTGAATGCGATGACTCCGAAGGTGTCGTCCCAGTGTGTTTTCTTCAGCAGACGGAACTCGCCCGTATCCAAATCCTTGTAGTACAACTCGGATTCTATCCCGTTTACGAGACGGCTGTATCCACGCAGTTCGCCGTCTTTGTCGAACTCATAACCCTGAATGGGGTTGGCCGCATCCTTATTCTCGTAGAGCCGGGTCAGCTCGCCCGTCACTACATTGAGCTTATAGGGTTCGAAGATCTGCGGATTGTTTTTGTTCATGGAGATGATCATGTAGTCCTTCTGCTCTTTGAGCATGTTGAGGATCGAAGCTTTCACTCCATCGAAGGGAGTGAGGTCGCGGGTATTGCTGCCGTCGATATTCGAAGCAAAGAGGTGATAGTTCTCATTCCCTCCTTTGTCCATGACGAAGAAGAGGCGTTCGTCATTGATCCATCCATAGCCTTTGATCAGCTCGTCCTTTTCTTCGATGGCACGCTTGACGGTGCCGGTGGCTATTTCCTTGACATAGACGTGGCGTTTGCCTGCATCGTCCTTTTCCATGTATGAGAGGTACTTGCCGTTGGGGCTTAGCTGAAAGGCGGAAGCCTTGGGTTTGGCAAAGTAGTCTTCGACCTTGTATTTGTAGTCGCCCTTGTCCAAAGCTGCCAGTGCCTTAAGCTCTTCTTCGGTCGAAGGGAGGGCTGTATTGCCGAGCAATTTGGATTCGAATCGTTGTAGCGTAAGCGGCAGGCTGAAGCCCATCTGCTCTACATTGCCTTCTATCGTGTTGCCGGACAGGGTGCCCTTGAATGTGAACTGAAGGGCAGCTGCGGAGAGTGTCAGTTTGCCATCGGCGAAGGTGGTCTTGTCTACGGGGATGCCCGTCGCTCCCTGAGCAGGTACATCCATCGTTGTGGAGAGGTCAGCACCCTCTCCGGTAATGTGGAATATGAGTTCCAGCTCCATGTTGGCTTGCGGAATGGAGAGTGTTCCTTTCCAGTCGCCTGTGATCTTTTGTGCATGCACAGTCATTCCTCCTAATGTCAGGATTGTTAGTAATAGGATTTTTAGTTTCATACTTGGTATTTTGTTGAGTGATTATGATGAATTGCTTGTTTCTTCGGTTGTGTCGTGCAGAAAGGAGAAAACCATTGGATTCTGCCGATAGCGACCACAAGATTAGAAAAATATGCCGACATATTCTATCCAAAAGCAGTGACCCGATCGGCTAGGTCGTCCTAATGATTCTGTTAGGTCGTCCTAACAGCTCGGTTAGGTCGTCCTAATGACTCGGTTAGGTCGTCCTAACAATTTGGTTAGGTCGTCCTATTCTGATGTGAGGGTCGTCCCCTTCTGCTCTATAGGGTTATTTGTGCTTGTAGGAAGACATGCCGGAGGTCACTACCTCATCATTCGAAGAGGCTCCGTAGTTTTCGAGAGAGGATATGCCGGAGAGATTTCCCCGTACAGACTCCGAGGCATTGATCTTCACCGATGCCGTGCCGCTGATGGACACTTCGGTGCGTTGGGTAATGAATTTGGATGCATCGCAACCAATAGCCCCGCTACATGAGAGCGTGAGTTCCTCGCAGGAACCTTTCAGAGTGATGCCGGAGGCTCCCGAAGCATCTATATCCAAGGCTCTGAGGCGACCGGTGAGGTTCACCGAAGAAGCTCCGGACATGTCCAGATCGAGCCGGTCACCGGCAAGCTCTCCCTCCACATTCAGGGAACAGGCACCGGACATCTCCACTGCCTTGAGGGTAGGCGAACCGACCCTAACGACGATCTTCCCGTCGTGGATCGAATAGCGGTCTTTGAGTCGGATGGAAAGTTCGCCATTCGCTACTTCCGTGACGATGTATTCCATCAGATTGGGTGCTGCCTCGATGGTCAGCCCATCGGTCGGAATGCCGGCCTTGTAGTGGATGGCAAATGCATCCTCGACATCGATCCTGTCGAATGTGCCGATGTCGCGAGTCTCCGTGATGGCATCGCCCTCAGGGGTGATTGTTTTGCCTTTGCTGTCGAATTTGACGTTGCATGCACCGGCTATCAGTGCTGTGCCTATGAGGCCGACAAGGCCTGCGAAAATCTTTTTTCTCATTGTATGGTGTTTTTTGCAGAGTTTCATTGATCAGTTGCCGGTAGGATCTCCTTGTCCGCCGCCTTGCTGCCCTTGGGATGAGGTCTGCTTGAGGTCGTCATTGACGATCGTACGCTGTACCTTGCGCACCTGCGTATTCATCTTGCCGAAGCTGTAGGTGAGGCTGAGGGAAACACTCCTTTGTGTACGGGCATTTTCCGAATCAATAGTAAATCCATTGCCGATGGTTTGGCTTTTCCATGTCGAATATTTCGCATGAATGTTGTTTGCACTCAGCGAGATTCTCAACCTTTTGTCGAAAAGCTGTTTGGCTATACCGATATTGTTGAATACATTGCCATCATACTTCGTCTGGTAGCTTCTTCCCCCATGATAATAACCTCCGAAGATGTTCACAGTCCAATCCTTCGGCAGGGTGAACATCAGACCTGAATATACCATACCGGACCATGAATCGACATCGATGTCGAGTGCATCGCTCTTTTGGAATGTGCGATCGATATTTCCGTTGAGCATAATCCTAACCCATACGGCCGGCGTGTACATGGCATAGGTATTCAAGCTGAAAGAATGCTCTCGTCCGATATTGCCATAGGTCTGGTGGAACAGATTGGGATTGGCCGGATCGGAGAAGGTGTAATTCTGGATGGCGTTGTTGCAGAAGTCATAGTCGAGCGATGCGGTAAGCATTATTTTGGTTCCGTATTGGTTGTAAGAGAGACCGACATGGTGACGCTTCTCCGACTTTAGGTCGGGATTACCGTACTGTACCTGATAATCGTTGGACTGCAGCTTGTAGGGATTCAGCTGGCTGATGGCAGGACGTTGGATCCGGAAGTTATAGGCCAGCTTGAGTTGCTTCATGGGTGAGGGGGTATAGCCGAGCGTGAGCTGCGGTACCCAGTCGAACGAGTTGTGAGAGAAGTCTGCTGCTGCATTTTCGGGGAAGAGTGCTTTCAGCCTGCTACTTTCCACACGCAGACCGGTCTGCAACGAATACTGCGCCTTACGATAGTTGTAACCGGCATAGGCTGCTCCTATATATTGATCGTGACGGAATTTTCTTGCAGACAGATTTTGGGGATATAAGGAGCCGGGCTGCCACGGAGCATCTTCGGACGGCCGTATCTCATAGAGCGGATCACTCGTGGCATGACGATAGATGTACTTCAGCCCTGCCTCCAAAGAATGTGCTTGTCCGATGGGGCGTGTATAGTCCACCTGTGCCGTATGTTCGTCCATACCTGCATCGGATTTGGAGTGCTGGCCGGCATACTGGATCGTATTGGCCGTATTGAGTGGATCGCGTTTCCATTGATTTATGAAGGTCTCACTATTGTTCGGGCTGTGAGTGAAACGGTACGAGACGGTAAACAATTCGCCCGGCAGGCGTGTGCTGTGCTGATAGTCGGCATTGAGCTCGTATGATCCGGCATCCATCTGTGTCTTGAGTTTTCTGTCTATGTAGGACATGAGGTTGCCGCCGGCATAGCTTTTTTCTACGTTGTTCCGGTCAGTGGTCATCTCCCAAAGGCGTACGTTGCCGCCTACCGTAAAGAGATTGAGCGAATCTATCTCGAAGGAAAGGAGGGCATTACCGAAGTGTCCGTGAAAGGTTTCTTCTCCTGTCCCCTCTTCTATCGTTTGGAGTGTTGGGGTCGTGCGTTCAGTAAGGTAACGTGAGTCGCTACTTTTGCCTCTATAGTAATTATAGTTGGCAGTCAGTCCCACCTTGCCGGATTTGGCAGTTGCGAATACACTGCCATTCGCAGAGGGGTCTGTGCTCGCTCTGGCCGTGATGGAGCCTGAATATCCTTCCAGCTTCTTGCCTTCTTCTGTGACGATGTTCAGGATGGCACTTGTGCCTTCCGCATCGTACTTTACGCCTGGGTCGGTGATGACCTCCACTCGTTTGATCGTATGGGCAGGAATGGAGCGAAAGACCTCCTTCGGGTTGCTGCTCACCATGGTCGAGGGCCTGCCGTTGAGGTGGATTTTGAAGTTGGACGATCCTTTCACCTGGATATTGCCCTGACCGTCTACCGTTACCAAAGGAACGCTACGTAGCATTTCGAGTAGGTTGTTCGTCTTGGCTGCTGGGTCGTCTTTCATATTATAGGACAGGCGGTCTATCTCCATCTTCACCAGCGGTCGTGCAGCTGATACGGTGATAGTGGAGAGCTGTTTGTCTTCGGATTCGAGCGAAATATCGACAGCCTTGATATCCTGCTGTCCGTTCTCTCTCCGAATCTCCATGGTATGGGTTTTCATACCCACGAAGGAGGCTTTGAGGCGGTAAGAAGGCGCAGCCGGTAGGCCTATGATGAAATAGCCATTGCCGTCAGTCACTTGTCGGAACACCTGTGTGGTATCTGCTCCTGCCGGCCAAATGCTTACAGTGGCATAGGGGACCGATTCGCCGGTGGAGGCATCCTTGATTGTACCGGATATGTGTACATCGAGGGAATTGCTCTGTGCCATCGAAGAAAGTATGGACAGAACGAATAAGAAAGATGATAAAACGATTCGTTTCATTGTTTGGATGGATTGGTAGTTTATTGTGTACGTATCGCAGACACTTTGAGTTTATTGGCTTATGAATGGTCTGTAGTCCAACTCCTTCTCCCTTATCAGAATGCTCGGAAATAAGGGGCCGGAGAGAGGGAGTCTTCCGCTCCGCCCCGTTAGCGGCGACTCGCAATGCCGCAACGGGAGCGGATAAGAAGGAAACGCATATAGTCTATGAATTATTCTCTGTTTGCTTGTTCCATTCGGATCGGAGGGTGTCCAGGCCTATCCCGAGGAGTTTCATCTCGCTAAATAGGGCCGGTACCACCTCTTCTACGAATTTCTTGCGCCGGGAGGCAAGGATCTCTTCGCGAGCGTTGGGGCTGACAAAGTAGCCGAGTCCGCGCTTGTTGTAGATCATTCCTTCCATTTGCAGGCGTTCGACAGCTCGCATCGCTGTGTTGGGATTGACCTCCATCTGCTCGGCCAATTCGCGGACAGATGGTACTCGCTCGTCGGCTGAATATTCGCCGGAGAGGATCCTGTCCTTGATCGTGTCCGATATTTGGAGGAATATGGATTGTGCTTGAAGTATGGCGGTCATTTCAGTTGTCGTCTTTGGAGGTTGATAAAGGATAAAACGAATAGGCACAAACCGATACTGCCGAAGAAAAGAGCCATGAAAAGATCTTCTCCGTACAGGTTCAGATTGGATGTCAGTATGCCGAACAAAATCGTCTCTCCTCCCATAGTCAGGAGGAAAGCCACGGTAGCCATGGTGAGCTTTCGGACACTGATGGCGAAGTAAATACCTGCTGACAGTACATTGAACAGAACGGCGACACCCGGCCAGTAGAGATCCAAGAATCCGAATGAAAACCACCCATAGCCTGATGACGTCTGCCAGATATAAGGCGCATAGTACGATGCTTCCAAGACGGCGGGGTAGAGGAGTACCTCTATCGTATAGGCTATTTGGTTTACCACAGCGGCTGAAAACAATGCCAATATCCCCTCTATCAGTATTACGACGAACTTTGCTGTGGCAGAAGCCGGTATCAAGGTGTAGGTGATGGTGTCGGACTTATTGACCCGACCTTGTACGATTCGGAATACGTAGAAAGCTACGCATACGAGGGTCAAAGGCCAAAGGTCAAAATGCGTTCTGTCCTTTACGGAGAGAGGATTCAGCTCGTCTCCTATGTGCAGCAGCATAGTCAGACCTACGAGTACTCCCAGCAGAGCCAACAGGAAAAATAAGGTGTTGCGTCCCTGTGTACACCACTCCATGCGAAAGAGTAGTCCTATACGCCCGAGAAAGGAGGGAGCGGCTTTATGTCGATTGTGTGTAGTTGTCATCGTAGTTGTCTTTTTTTCAGTGAGAAATAGGATAGCACATAGAATAGTATCCCTACCAATCCTAATACGATCAGCTGATAGCTCCATACTTCGGGAGAGAAAATAGCATTTACGACAGCTTCCCCCTCGTTTGCGGAATTGCTGTATGAGATATAGGATAGGCGAGCTACCATCGCGGGCAATACGACTATCGAGGAGAAAATACCCAGCACGGCATTGAGTCCGATATAGGCCAGAATGGACTGAGTGGTACCTCGTACGTTGATGCAGCACCAAAGGGCCATAGCTATACTACAGAAGGTGCCCACGATGTTGTACAAGATGAAATAGAATCTCAGATTGCGAAGCATCTCCGTTGCCCACTCTGCTTCTTCGACCGGTACGATGTGTTCTATGAAGAAGAGGTTCATCCAAAGGTCGTACAGGGCTGTCCAAGTACTTGGCATAAAGACACCCAGAAACAAGATGGCTATGGCCAAAAGAACGATAGTCCATATAAACGGAAGCAAAAAAGAAAGCAGGAGAACCGCATATTTTTCTCCCACAGAAGCCGGTATGATCGTATAGGCTATGGTCTTGGAGTGATTGACTTGTCTTTGAATGGCGATATAGGTGTAGACGATTGTAGTCATTAAAAACAATGAAAAGAAACCGAACATGTACCCAGACAATCCTTCCTTAGACATAGGGCCATTGACGGTGACTGACATAAGGATGGCAATAGCAAGGGCTACTACAGAGAGCGTGCCGGTTACGTACAGAATGTTTCTCTTCTGAGTACCCCATTCCATGGCGAAGAGGAGGCCGATACGCTGCCAGACGTTTGTCGGCCGGCTGTTTACTAATGCTGTCATAGTGATGGTGGCTTTAGCGGTTCAACACGCGATTAAATACCTCTCTTTCGGCTATCATGCCATTGAAGAACAGCTCCATGGAGAAGGGTGTTTCTTCTCCGGTGGTATTCTCATACACACCTACTTCGCCCATTGTGGATCCTTCCTTATATATAGGCTTGTCGCTTGGTGCCACTTGGCGGAAAGCAAATCGCTCGCTCAGTTCGGCTACGGACCTGTTGCAGACGATGGCATTCTTGTCCATCATCACGATGCGATCGATGATCTGCTCCAGATCGCGTACCTGATGTGTACTGATAATGACCGTTTGCTCCTCCGTTATATATCGTGCCATCAAGCGGCGGAAAGCACTTTTGCTCGGAATATCCAGCCCGTTGGTCGGTTCGTCCATCAGTAAGAGTGGTGTGCGAAGAGAGAGAGCCAATGCGATGACAGCCTTTTTCTTCTGTCCCTGCGATACCTTGCCGAGCTTCATATCCCAGTTCAGGTCGAACGCGATGATGATTTCCTGAGCCACTTCGGGAGAGTAGGAAGGATAGAAAGGAGTGATCATCCGGAAGTAATCCCTGATCGTAACATTCGGGCAGGTCACTTCCTCTTGCAGCAGGAACACTTTTGACAAAAACTTCACCGAGCGGTGTCGCGGATCTTCTGTCAATACTGTCAGATTGCCATACTTTCGGAGTAATTGGCCGCATAGGAGTTTGAGCAGAGTGGTTTTTCCCTCGCCGTTTCGTCCGAGTAGTCCCGTAATGCTGCCTTTAGGTAGTTCGAGGTTTAAGCCTTCGAAGAGCGACCTTTGTCGCGGATAGCTGAATCTGATGTTGCTAGCGTTGATCATTGTTTTATTCTGTTTTTTGTTTGTATTCTGTCTTTTACTCTTTATATCATTCTATCTCTTTCCGTGTATGCTACAGATCAAGTGCATATTAGCGAGACTTTTTTGCCCGTATTTCCTTGTTTTGCGATACTTTTTTTGTCGTTTGTCTTCTTTTTTTATGTCTCCTTTCGTCTGATTCTATCTTTTATTGACTAATAATCAGCGTTTTATTAATAACTGATGATATGTATTAGTCTGATAGTGCACCGCAAACATAGCTTACTTGTTTGGATTAACCAAATATCAGACGAAAAAATTGGGCTGATTCTCCGATTTTTGATGGAAATGACGATTCAGAAAGCACGGACAGAGGAGTCGGTATTCTTTGGGTTATTAATGTATACTGTATGGCAATGCTGTATGTCCAATCTCCATAAGGCAAGGTTTTCTTTGCTGTAATAAAAAAGAAGAGGCTACCCGGTAGAGCGGGCAGCCTCCATCGTTCTCGAACCGTAATATATCTGATGAGACCATTGAAAAATAAGGAGATGTAGGAAAGAGGCATTCTTCGGCTACAAGGAGCGAAGAATTTGGGTGGAAGCAGGAGTAAAAGGGCTTGTCAATCCCACTTGCGGAGCTACATGTTGGTGTTCTGTATAGGCAGGGCTATCGCATTTGAAAGTTTATACTGTATCCTTGGCCTCTTTCTTCTATAATTTGGAACTCTAGTACATTTAACCCAGAATTGTCATTAGGATGAGTTTTTAATGGCGGTCATTAGATATTTCGACTTGGAATTTGCTTTATTTCATTAATTTAAGTTCTTATGCACTTGATTAACGAACCTTCTTTTAGGATCACCATTTTGGTTATGTGATGGAAATAGAGTTTGTCGATAAACATATGAGTCCTTGGGGAGGACTCAAGCTCTTAGCGGAAATGCTTGATCGAATGAATATGCATCAAGTATTACAGAGCATTGGCTTGCCTGAGCAGGGTTCCAATCGAGGGTACCCTCCCGAGCAGCTCATTTTGGGGTATTGGATTTCGCTGTGGTGTGGAGCGTCTGCCATATGTCATACAGAACTACTGCGTCAGGATCGAACACTGGCTGAAATCTTTAACTTCAATCAGATGCCCGGCCACAAGGCTTACAGTCGCTACTTTAAGAAGTTCAGTCAGAGAGAGAATCAAGACTGCTTTTCAGCCTTGTATCAATGGTTCTTTAAGCGGTTTAACTTCGATAACTTAACTCTAGACTTTGATTCCACAGTCATGACTATATATGGGGATCAAGAGGGGACAGCTAAGGGGTATAATTCGACTAAGCCAGGTCGTGTCATCCACCATCCGCTGATGTCCTTTCTTTCAGATCACAAGATGGTTGCCAATTGTTGGTTGCGGCCTGGTAATACCTCTGCCTGCAACAACTTTTTAGCGTTTCTTGAAGATACACTCCATAAGCTTGAGGGTAAAAAAGTTGGACTAGTTCGTGCCGACAGTGGCTTTTGTTACAAGCCAGTTATTGAAGTGCTGCAAAAGCAAAAGATTCATTATATCATTGTAGCCCGCTTAACCTCAACAGTCAAGTACAACATCATTCGTCACAAGACCTGGGTGGTCGTCACAGATGGGATTGAGGTCGCAGAGACGACTTACCAAGCTGATAGTTGGGCTAAGGCCGAGCGTCTGATTATCGTTCGTCAGGATTGTAGCAAGCGTAAAAAGGCGGTTGGTAAGTTAATTCAACGTGGCGTACTCTTCCCCGAATAATATGATGCAGACCAATATCGTTACAGTTGCTATATCACAGATTTAGATTTGCCTGCATCCATTGTCTGGAGTAGCTATCGAGGCCGAGCAGAAGCTGAAAATAGGATCAAAGAGCTCAAGTATGATTTTGCGATGGACAGCATTTTGCAGCAAGACTTTTGGGCTACAGAGGCGATGATCAATATGGCCATTATGGCCTATAATCTGATGAGTTTATTGCGTCTGGTGGTTATCAATTCACCCAAGCAACAGATGCTCAAAACAATTCGGATGAAGTTTTTAGCTATCCCTGCATATATCCAAAAACACTCGCAAAAGAAGACCCTAAAGTTGGCTCTAGCACTCAAACAGAGGCCTGCATTCCTATCCATCTGGGGGAGAGCAAAAGAGTTTGCAGTCCCGTAAAAATACTAATGGAGACTGTTGGCGAGAAACGCAATGAGTTACAAGCCATTCCGGAAGTTTTGGATAGCCTTGATTTGTCGGGAGCAGCCATCAGCATAGATGCCATGGGGACTCAAACCAACATTGCAGAGCAGATCATCCAATCAGAAGCCGACTACATTCTAAGCCTCAAAGGCAATCAAAAACACTTGTATGAGGATGTTCAGGATT
>NZ_KB899182.1 GCF_000378065.1 Porphyromonas gulae DSM 15663
ATATCCCAATCCTTCAATGGTGTACCCGCTGCTTCTATTTTACGTTTGATACTCTGCTCAATAGGTGATAGGATGACCCAGCTCTCAGAGGACGAAAACTCGCAGATGGTGTGCTGTTGCTGAACAAAAAGGCTCAATTTCTTTACGCTGTCTTTATTTTGCTTATTTGTAACAGCACAGATTGTATGATGCTGATTTTGAGATTTAGCAAACAACAATATATTAGTATCAACTGTCGCACTCTCAAAAATTTTTACACCGGCAAAATCAACGAGTAACATTGGATTGGTTCTTTCGGCAAAGAACTCTCTTATCTTTTGCCCATAGCCTGCCCTCATCCATTTGTTGGATGTAATAAAACACAGATGTCCTCGCTCTTTAAGGAGCTGATAACCTCTTTCGTAGAATAAACAATAAACGTCTCCTGTCCGAGCAAATGTTATATAACCTTTTTTGTCGTATAGTTTAGCCAGTTCTCCTCCATTATTCTGTAGCTGAATATAAGGCGGATTGCCGATAACAATATCGAAGTTTTCGGTATCTCCAAACATCCACTCGGGGTCTAAAAATGGACTGACTGCATTTTGGTCGTAAGGGTTCCAAGCTGCCATTTGTTTAGCATCTTCGGCTGCAAACGTATCGTCTTCAGCGAGTAAGGCCAACAATTCGGCACGCAACTGCGCATCCTTCTCGCGAAGCTTTATTTTATCTTTTGTCGTTTTTGCACGGAAATGCTCATGTCGCACATCGTGGAGCTCGTTTTTCTTGATGTTGATAGGATTGTATACATCATCGATGAAAAGATCATTAATCTCGTTGCCGTTCTTTTTTAGAGCAATCAAAGAGTTAGCCGTGACGAACTTAGTTTCAAGGTTTGGTAAAGTAGGTATACCAAAGTTGGGTTTACTCGCATCTTTCTCGCAATCACAAATGAGCGAAATGAAAAATCTCAATTTGCAAATTTGTGTAGCAATATTCTGAATATCTGAACCATAGATACAGTTTTCGATAATGGATAATTTAAGTTCATAATTGCTTTGATTCTGATCAATCTTTTGTAAAATATCCACCATGCGATTGAGCAGCCCCATAGGGAATGCACCCGATCCGCATGCGGGATCGAAGATTTTGATATTCCGCAAGTGGGTTGCTATGACCCTGTAGAGATTGACTTTGTTGTGATCATAAGTGAAACTGTCGGAGAGTAATAGGGCAACATCTTCCTTAGAGATAGAGCTCTGGTTGGTAAGGTAGGCTGTAAGGCTTTCGTCTACCATATAATTTACAATCTCTCGCGGTGTATAGAAGGATCCAGACTGATTGCGCGCAGTTTCTTTGGTTTCGGGATTGTATGCACCAAGCAAATTCTCAAATACTTTCCCTAACAATTCAGGGTCAAGTGCTACCTGTTGTTCTGTGGGAGTATTCTCCTCTATAGTGAAGTTGTATCGTTTGAGGATATTGAGGAGTCCATTTTGGGTGTGGAAGAAGAGGTTGTTGGGGATGAAGGCACGATGCCGATATCGGCCATTCGCCCATTTCTTGTCATTGCGCGAGAACCCATCATAATTAAAGGCTTTCTCCACACCGTCTATAGTCTTCGTCTTGTCAAGGCATTCGAACAATCCTCCATTCAAAAATGGAATATCGGCAAAGAGGTCTATAACGCTATCTTCATTGACTGCGAACAGCTCAGCATATCTGTAAAGGGACTTTACATCAGGTTTATTTTTGAGCTTAGCAAAGCCACGCTTTCCGCCCTCATCTTCGATAGCACGATTGAGCGTGGCAAAGAAAAGATTTTGCAAAATAGCATTGTAATAACTTCCCTGCTCCATGCTTTCGGGCACAAAATCTTGGAGAATACTCTTTAGATAGTTTTCGTCAAACAAGCGATCGGATACAAGCCCTTTCTGCTTGATGAACCAAACAAATATCAAGCGCGTGAGTAAGCGAATAATTTTCTTATCGATGTCCTCGAAATCATCAGCATCAGTATTGGTGTCATTTGGGAAATAGATACCGGCATCCGCACTTACGGCCCATTGATACCAAGCAAAAAGTTCGTTATAGAACTCCTTGGTCAGAGCTTCTACAGAGAAGGCTTCCTTGATTGTGCTGAAACTAACTCCTGCCCCTTGAAGCTTAACAAAGCGACTAACAGCCGTATTATAGCAATTCGCAGCTTCACCAAAAACGAAGGTATATCGTTTGGGAGCAGTACTGTCTCCTTTGAGATCACTGATAAATGACAAACGCCAGTGGTTGCCATCATCGAAAACGACAAGAGCGGCATCAAATTCCCCCCAAGTTGGATTGATAAAGGACTTGACAAGATTGCGAAGCCCTACACGCTTGTTGACAACAGAACCTTTCTTGATTTTGTAATGAAACAAGCCTATACGATAACTATCAGTGGTATCGATGCTTCCCAGGTAATAACCCTCATCAGCTGAATCACCGATGATCCTTTCGGGCTTTTCTTTCAATTCACTTACGTGGAAGAAACCTTGCAGGAACGAATACCATTGTTCCAAGTTGAATGACGATTGAAACAGGATTCTTAGAGCATCGGGGGTATATGCGTTTGCCATAATAATTCTTATTTGAAGTATTCAGATATGATGATTTGTGGATTGGAAAGATCTTGAGCATTGTGGCGTTGTTCCTTGTTCATTGTCTGATACCCCACGATCAACTTGTCGATTTCCATTTGCAGTTTATACTCTTCCTGCTTCATTTTGAGGCGATCATTTTTGTACTCTCGAGACAAAGATTTCAGATAACGAGGTAATTGGGAATAGATCCCCTCATTGATATATCTGATGAGAGTATCGCATTGCAACTTCAATTGGGTATCAGTCGTAATCTGCTTGATGGTACGTAGGAATTTATTGGCTTCAAGCGAAGTCTTATCAAGATCTACACGATTAATAGATGAGGTATCAGCAGCCTCTACATATTCCGTAGTGTATTGATCCAATGCACAATTGACGTGCTTGTAGTGCTCTATCTCGTTGGTGAATGGTATAGGCAATTCTTCCGGTTTTGCCTTGAGATATTTTACAGCATCCAAGAAATCAATCGCCTCTACTCCCTTGGACGTAGCCAAGTAGAACTCCATTTTCACATTCGAAGAAACAAAGATTACGGACTTGCCTCTATGCTTATCTTTTTCACGCATTACACGGCTTTTCATTGGCAATGCTTTGATTTTGTGATAAAGCTTACGATCACTATTATAGACGTCTCTTACCTCCCGAAGAAGAGCGATCTTCTTGTCGATACTATCCTTGACATTGTTGTCGAACATTTTGAACACCTTCACGATTTCCTCTTTGGAGTAGATTTGTGCATCCTCACCAAATGCAGAGTGGAAACCTTGCAGCTTAACAAGTGCATTCTTATACAACTGAATTTCCTTATCTCCCTGCTGCGAGGGGTAGAACATATAGTTGTAAATGCTGGGAGCAACTGATCCGATACGGTTTACACGACCTATACGCTGCATCAAGCGGGTGGCATTCCATGGCGAATCGTAATTGACAATTACATTGGAACGATGCAGGTTTACCCCTTCGGCAAGCACATCTGAGGTTATAATAATATTGTACTTCGTTGATTCGTTCTCGAAATTGGCGTCGAAGTTTTCTTTGATGGTTGGCATCAAACGGTTACGGTTAGCTGCTGTTACCATAAGGACGTCAGTACGGCCAATTTCTTTTGTCAGTCTTTCATAGAGATAACTCAAAGTGTCTACGCTCTCGGAGAAAAGCACCAGTTTACCTGATGGATTTATTGCTTTGTCAAAGAATTTATGAGTAAGATTTTCACGGAACTTGTCAAATTTGGGGTCGTCTTGCTCCTGTTCCCAGTCGGAATTGAGGCGTTGCAATATCTCCCTGTCGTGATGGAGCATATTTAGAAATATGGGATCGAAGCAGTCGGCGGTAAAAAGAATATCCTCTCGAACATATCCTTTTGCAACTGCATACTCGATAATCTGGTCAAGCTCCATATTTTTTGCTTGGAGGTCTTTCACTTTCAAATCGGGGGCAATGATAACCTTGTTCTCCTCAAACATCTTAATCATATCATTAGTGATACGGAGAAGAGTGCGAAGTGATCTTTTGAAAGCATAGAAGCTGCTCTCCAATCGCTTAACCATGTGCACACGATAGATACCTGCTAATGTTTGACCGATGTGCACCGCATTTTTGTATTTGCTACGGTATTCGAGTTTCAAAAACTCAACGGCACGATAACGAGCATAGTCAAGTCCTTTGCCCCGGGGATTGTTTTCAGAACGACCATCTGTGAGTTGTTTGAGAGTCTCGTAGAAACGCCCTCTTGTATCAACATCCATTTCATACTCCAGCTCATTTGGGGGTAAGATATTGGGGAATATAATACCCTGCGATTTAATATCCGCCTTATAGTCGGGATCGTTGAGAATATTGTTTCGGGTACGGCGGACAGTAATCTTATCGATTACTTTACCACGAATCTGCTCATATATTTTATCAACCTCGGAAGTGACATCACGCTGAGCACGTTCACGCATCAACTTCTTGTACTCATAGATGAGTGGGGTAAAAAAGCCTTTGAGATTGGGAATACCATCAATAGTGCAGCCTTGACTGTTTTGGAACAACAGCAACTGATTCAGCAAATCATCCGGGCGATTGTTCAATGGAGTTGCTGAAAGAAGCATCACTTTCTTCTGTAAACTCTTGAGGAAACCCAGATTGGCACATGGCGACTTACATATCTTCTGCAATTCGTCATACTTGCCGGAGCTATCGCTACGGAAGCCATGCGCTTCGTCTACAATAATCAAGTCGAACTCCTCCTTATCCTTATATTGGTCGCGTCCTTCAAGGATCTTTGAGAGGCTGCCATTGGTAATGAATTGTGCTTTCTTGTAGATGCCGAACAGCTTCAGTGTATTCTTCCAGTTATCTTCGAGAGCCGGAGGATAGACTACAAGGATATTCGTATTTCTGCCATTTTCCTCCACAAAGCGTTTGGCTATCATTGTGGCTATCATTGTCTTTCCCAAACCCACCACATCGGCAAGGAACAAACCATTATGCTGCATCAGCATTTGATAGCCTTGGATAACAGCATCTTTCTGATACTTCAAATCCTTAACACCATCAGGCAACTGAATAGAAAAATCGTCTTCTATTTGATCACCAAAGGTGTCAATCAGTACCTTGATATATAGTTCATAGGGTGTGGGCTGATAGCCCAAGTATGTTTCCGTTGTATAACCGCCAATGTCTTCTGCTGTCAGCGGAATCGCTTCGCTCCACAAAGCCCAAAATTCATCGGAGCAATATTTGACCTCATCGAAGTCTTTCATTGCCACATTAAGCTCATATTGGGGTGGCTGCTTGATTCCCAATCCGGAGTCGGATATGTTGGAAGATCCCATAATCACCCAACCGTCACTATGCTCACTGTGGTTTTCCGGCAAACATAGATAGAACTTCGCATGCAGGTTCTTCGTAGCATGGATACGCATTTGCAAACGTCCGGAGACGAGGTCTTCACACATCTGCAAAATGCCTTCTTCCACTTCGGGTGAGTACAAAGCATTGACGATATCTTCCTTAAATCCACTGTGGTAAATCTCTTTGGCTTTTTCTTCATCGGCCAACATCAACAAAGCCTTGTTGTGCTTGCGAAAAATATCATCGATATTGATTCCTACCAGAATCTTAATCTCAGAAATATCGCCCAATTCTTTTCGTAGCTTAAAGTATCCCGAAGAACGGAAATAGCCTACTACAGCTAAAAAAGAATGGAGATTTGGCATACCCTCTGCAATACCCTTAAATTTTTCGAAGAGTGTATTACCATGATTGTTATTGAAAAACTTAGTACTCATACTGCCTTTATTTCACTAAATCCCCTGAGTTTGCATCAATCAAATCTGCCACACTGAAAAAAGTAGAGAAGCTTGCGTGCCTACGATTGCAAGCATAAATATAGGCGAGACTAAAATCCATGCTCAACCGTTTGTTGAACTGTACCTGTAGCACCTCGCTTTGCTAAAACTCCTCTTTGATAGAATTGCTGTATATCTTTTCTCTCTTCGGATTTCTGTATAGCGATTTTGCCTACAAAGATATGAAGTTATAGCAAGCGAAATAAACACATATTAGGGGAATTAAGGAATTGACATTCTATATATTAAGCGGAAATCTTGGAAAAATTTATGATAAGCTTTTGAAAGCAGCCACTAAGGACACGCTTTTTCTGCTGTCAAGTGCGACAGATGGGATAAACAGCAGAGATTTCGGGGCATCGGGGTTGGGCTTTTTTGCTACATTTGCAGAGCGATAGGCTACTCGCAGAAGTGTATACAAGAGTATATCGGAGAGGGCTTACACACCAGATATAATCGCTTGAATAACAGTTATATGGCAATAGATATGCATACGGATTTCTCTTTTAGTAACAATCCATTGAGACGATTCATGGGGGCTGATATAAGCGTCTTTCATCGCAGTATTCGGATGAAGAGCTGATACGCCTATGATGAATAGTGAGATGTAGCTCTGCTGTAAGTCTCCAAAACATATACGACACCCGCCCGATTCAAGAAGAAATCGGGTGGGTGCCGTCGTTTTATTACCTTACGAAAAGGTTTTAGAAGGCTGCTATTTATATACAAATCATTTACAATTTATATATTTATTGAAATCGTTTTATATATAAATGGAAAATGATTTATATATAAATCGAAAACGTTTTATATATAGATCAGCATTCGATCTTTTGAATAGAGGTTTTTTACTTCACAAAGGTCGATTTATGATTTTTCCGACTTCAAAATCCACTTCTTTTCAGATGCTTATTTGGAATGATTCTAAACTCAGCTTCGTTGTTGAAAACTTTTTTGGCACGTAATTTTAGAGAGGGCAACTAAGTTGCTCAAAGAAAGGGTATGCCTTGCATGCTTTTACACCTATATGGAGCGATACACGCTTTGAGATTTACGGAGAGCCGTAACGATTTTGACGAAACTCCGGAGCAGGATAAATGCTTTATCTTTGGGCATGGTTCAGAAAAAACGCAAGAAAACGACCTCCGGCAGATGCGCCTCCCACAGAAAAAGAAGGAGTCGCACGCGCAGAAGAGCTTTCATCCTTTGGGTCACGGCACTGCTGCTCATACTGATTGCCCTTGTCTCGCTGGGAGCTTACCTGCTGCTGTCTCCTGCCGGCAATGCCAGGGAAAACACCTATATATACGTCCGACCGACTACGACACTGACCGATGTAGAGCGACAGCTCCAGCAGAATACCCGACTGCGAAGGCCTTCGTTTTTCCATCTGGCAGCTCGCTATTATAAATTAGGAGAGAAGCTCCGCCCGGGCCGCTATGGGATAGCTCCGCGAATGAATACCAAGCAGATATTGGAGACTTTGACGCACGGGAAACAGTCGGCCGTACGCTTTCACCTCCGCCACGTCCGCACACAGGAGGATCTCATCGGAAGGATGACGGGCAAACTGATGATGAAGCCGGAAGAGCTTTCTTCCCTGTTGGCCGATTCCGCTTTCTGCGATTCGCTGGGATTCGATCCACACTCCATCCGCAGTCTTTTTCTGCCTGAAACATACGAAGTGGATTGGGACATCAGGCCGAAAGAGTTGGTGCTGAGGCTGAAGAGATACTACGATCGCTATTGGACAGCTGAGCGGCGGAGTCTGGCCGACTCATTGGGGCTGACGCCGATCCAAGTATCCGTTATCGCATCCATCGTGGAGGAAGAGTCGGGCAAAGCTGATGAATACCCACAGATAGCCGGTCTCTATATCCGTCGCTTACGTGAGGGAATGCTCCTGCAGGCCGATCCGACGGTGAAGTTCGCGATGGGAGACTTTTCCATCCGCCGAATCCTGCATGTCCATTTGCAGACGGACTCTCCGTACAACACTTATAAAAACAAAGGACTGCCACCGGGCCCGATCCGGCTACCGCATACCTCGACCATGGACAGCGTGCTCCGAGCAGATCGGCACGGCTACCTGTATATGTGTGCCAAGGAGGACTTCTCCGGCCGGCACCGTTTTGCCCACACCTATGCCGAACACCAACGCAATGCGGCTATCTACCGCAAAGCACTCGATGAAAGGGGGATCAAATGACCGAAGAGACGGAAAATCCCCTCATGGGCGACAGTTGGGATGAGAGGACGGAGCTGCTCATAGGCACGGAAGCAGCCGACAGGCTGCGGCACTCGCATATACTGATCGTCGGCACCGGCGGAGTAGGTGGCTATGCAGCAGAGATGCTCTGCCGAGCAGGAGTGGGCAAACTGACTTTAGTAGATGCTGATGTAGTGAATCCGTCCAATATCAACAGGCAGATCATAGCCCTGCACAGCACCGTCGGCCGGCCTAAAGTAGAGGTATTGGCCGATCGTCTGCTGGATATCAATCCACGGGTAAAGGTCTATCCTGTCGCCGCCTTTCTAAAAGATGAGGCCATGGAGGAGCTGCTGGACGCCGCCAAATACGACTTTGTGGTCGATGCCATAGATTCGCTCAGTCCGAAAGTATTCCTCATCGTCCTAAGCAAGCGACGAGGCCTGCCGGTGATCAGTTCGATGGGAGCAGGAGCCAAACGCGATGCATCGCTTATCGAGGTGGCGGACATAGCCCGATCGTACAACTGCACATTGGCGCGTGCCGTCCGCAAGCGGCTCCGCAAGCTGGGAATATCACGTGGGGTACCTGTCGTATTCAGCAGCGAATTGCCGGACGAAAGTTCTGTGATGGAGATCGAAGGAGAACGCTGCAAACGCTCCACAGCCGGTACCATATCCTATATGCCGGCTATTTTCGGTTGCAGGATAGCCGCTTATGTAATAGAAAAACTGACCGAACAATGATTATAGAAGCTCGCAACATTCGCAAGAGTTTCGGCTCACTGGAAGTACTGAAAGGGGTAGACATTGCCATCGATCGCGGAGAGATAGTCTCCATCGTCGGCACAAGCGGTGCCGGAAAGACTACGCTGCTGCAAATCCTGGGTACGCTCGATCGGGCAGACAGTGGAGAATTGTGCATCGACGGCACCGATATAATGGGTATGAACAATCGGAAGCAAGCCGAATTTCGGAATAGACGGCTGGGATTCATCTTCCAATTTCATCGGTTGCTACCCGAATTTACAGCTCTGGAAAACGTGATGATACCGGCTCTGATAGCCGGAAAGAGCCGAAAAGAGGCTTCGCAAGAAGCCGAACGACTGCTTTCCGAGCTGAACCTCAGCGGCAGAGCCTCGCACAAGCCTTCGGAACTCTCCGGCGGTGAGAAGCAGCGAGTAGCCGTGGCACGTGCTTTGGTAAACCATCCGGCCATCATCCTTGCCGACGAACCGAGCGGCAGTCTGGACTCAACGCACAAGGAAGAGCTGCATGCTCTCTTCTTCCGTCTGTGCCGAGAGATGGGACAGACCTTCCTGATAGTCACCCACGATGAGAAATTGGCAGCCGGCACCGACCGCATCCTCCACATGCGCGATGGGCTGCTCTTCTCCGAATAAACCAACCACAAGACAAGCTCCCGACACGTAGATGAAAGATTTCTTCCACTTCGGCAAATCGGAAAGCATTATCAGCGCTCTACTCCTGATGATGGTCATCATCGGGCTATTCATCTTCAAAGCAAGGCCGGCCAGTGGCAGCGCACCCTTATCCGAAGCTGTTCAAACGCAGGCCGATCAGCCGATGGAAAAAGAGGAAAAGAAGGATTACGTCAGATCTTATTCCCCTTCAAAGCGATCCCCCAAGAAAGTCCGGGACAGTATCGTGACCGATGCGGACTATGTGGGTCCTCCTGCGAGAGAAGCCTATGCCCGATCGGCCGACAAATTTCCCCGTGGTACAGTGATCGACCTGAATGCAGCCGACTCGGCCACACTCACACGCATACCCGGGATAGGGCCTACATTCGCTCGGCGCATCGTATCATACCGCCGACAGCTTGGTGGCTACTATACCGTGCTACAGCTACAGGAAGTTTACGGTATGGACTATGAACGGTTTTGTGCTCTAAGACCGTGGTTCAAAATAGGAATCAAGCCGGATCGTATCGATCTAAAAGGAGTCGTAGGGGATAGTATCCTTCGGCATCCATACATCAACTATAAGCAACGGGCCGAGATCAAACGGCTGCTGCGTAGCAGCCAATGGCAGGGTAGCTGGGTACAACTACTGAAGCTACCGACCTTCACAAAAGAAGACAGTATAAGACTTTCACCCTATTTCGATATACACTGAAATAATATGATCATCAAGATTTACCCCGACAACCCCAACAGACGAGAATTGGAGCGTGCCGTATCGGCTCTTCGCGATGGCAAAGTGATTATCTACCCCACCGAAGTAGGATATGCCTACGGATGCGATGCTCTCCAGAATCGGAGCGTGGAGCGGATATGCGAGCTGAAAGGCGTGGATCCTCGACGCAAAAGCCTCTCGATCATGTGTTCGGATATGAGCATGGCAGCCGAATACTGCCGTATAGACAACGAGGCATTCCGCTATATGAAGGACAATCATATGCAGAAATATACCTTCGTCCTACCGGTCGGAAGTTCGCTGCCCAAGGTATTCAAGAATCGGAAGCAAGTAGGCATCCGTCTGGCTCTTCATCCGCTGACCCGTCTGCTGGCCGAATCGCTCGGCAGTCCTTTGCTGACCGGTTCGCTACCCCTCGATCCTGAAACGCCCGAATACGCTTCGGATCCCGAGCTGATCGAAGAACGCTATGGCCTTACGGTAGAAATGGTACTCGACGGAGGAATCATCCCGTTCGAGCAGACCACCGTAGTCGACTGTACCACTTCGCCCTACACCATCCTTCGCGAAGGCGGAAGCAAGCTTTAGGGTTATAGAAACAGATCAGTCGCCCGGATAGGGATCGGCAGAAGGGGGAGGCGTATCGACTCCCCATAGTTTGTTGGGGCGCGGTCCCATCTTCAGCTCCAGCGTGCCACCTTGGGCTATATCGCTGTGCTGGAACCAGGCTTTATCCAAAGTTTTCCCGTTGAGCACGGCCTTTTGGATGTACTTGTTTTCAGCTCCGGCACCGTTGGCTATGACTGTAAGGTGGTTGCCCCCACCGAGATCGATCGTTATCTTACTGAAGAAAGGACTACCAATCACATAGACCGGTAAACCCGGCGTGACGGGATAGAACCCCATCATCGAAAAGACGGCGAAAGCACTCAGTCCTCCTCCATCTTCATCTCCGGGGACTCCCATCAGGTCGTTTCGGAACCATTCGTTTACAAGCTCATGGATCAACTTCTGCGTTCGCCATGGCTGACCGGCATAGACATATAAATAGGGTATATGCAGGCTCGGCTCATTGGCCATGGAGAACTGACCTACATTGCCTGTCTGGTCGGGTAGCTTAGAATAAAAGTTGAACTTCCACGTGCTCATCGGAGTGCGGAAAGTCTCGTCCAAGAAGCGAACGAACTGCTCCGGTCCGTCCATCAGGGCAATCAAATCATGAAAATTGTGCTGCACATCCCAGCGATAAGTGTATGCATTGTTCTCATCGTAATAATCACGTGCGCCGGGACCTCCATCAAATTCGTAATCGAAGGGCTGTATGAAGCGTCCCTTCTCATCTTTGGGATGAAAGAATCCCGTCTCCGAATTGTAAAGATGCCGGTAGTCGTAGCTCCTACGCAGAAACTCACGCGCTTCGTGCTCGTGGCCTGAAAATTGTGCCAATCGGCTAAGGCACCAATAATCGTAAGCAATAGCAAGCGTAACGGCTACTGCCTGTCGCTTCTCCCAAGAGTGTATGGTAGGGTCGGTTTCCTTTTGGCCCTGCGGCAATGCAGGGTAGTAACCTTTCTCATCGAAAAAATGATCGAGTGCGCCTTTGGGCATACGCCGCCAAGGTGCATACGTCTTCTCAGCCATCACTTTTTTGGCTACCGTATACGCCTCATTCAAGTTGAATCCCGTAAGACCTTTGGCATAGGCATCGGCAAGCACGGCTATAGCATGATTGCCATTCATACGATGACTGTCACCCGTGACTTCGGGGAAGGTAGGCAACCATTTCTCGGGGCTCAGCAAGGCCATACGAATGTAGGAATTCACCATGTGGGATTCCATCTCCGGCTCCAAAAGAATACGCAGCGGATGTACAGCCCGATAGGTGTCCCACACCCAATCGTCCGTATAGAAAGGAATGCCCCTGTCCGGATGCACAGCATGATCTTCGGCACTGTAGAAATGACCATCCTCCGAGATATTGATCATCCGTTCGTAGGTACGATAAAGGCTGGTATAGAATACCTGTCGCTGAGGAATCGTACCTCCTTCGATCCGAACTTTTCCCAAAGTTTTATTCCACTCGTTCCGTCCCATTTTAGAGACCACTTCCACATTGTACGCCTGTATTTCCTGACGAAGATTCTTTTTGGCTTGAGCCACACTGATGTAAGAAATACCATAGCGAAGGAAAAGATCCGATCCGACCGGATCGTAGTTCAGTACGAGAGTTTTACCCGTTGCCGTCCCCTTATTCCAGATGTACTCGCCCTTTTCCGAACGGCGAGCGTAGGCCGCAGGCTGCTGCTCCGTCTCCATGTAGAGGAATACCCGCGTACTGTCCTGAAGATACCGATAGCCGGATATGACATTGCCTTCGGCAGTCAATTCTCCTTTCTCAGAGTGAACGACGAGGTAATGCCGGCTACTGTCGGCATTGAAGCGCAAGCGGTAAATGGCACTGCGAAAAGAAGGAGCAAAATCCACCTCTACATCCTCCTCATCGAGCAAAACAGAATAGCGGTAGGGATGTACCGATTCATTGTCATAGATATAGCTCGCAACTGTGGGGATGGAATCCGGCAGTTGATTCAACGGACTGAGGCGGAACGCATTTGCTCCACGATGGGAGGTCAGCAGCAAGGGCAGTCCGTCCATCAACTGAGAAGTATAGTCGGCCCGCGCCGGACACATGCGCAACATGCTATTGGGCAAATGTACAGTGGGGAAAGTGGGAACGAGCAGATGGCTGATATTGCCCATATAAGGATTCACATAGTCCACCGGATCCTTGAATATGTCCGTCTGGACATCGTCTTTACATCCGGCAGAGCTTAGTGTAAGAATCAAGAAGCCAAGCAGGCTCATCAGTACAGATCGAGGCGTAAATGCTTTGTTCGTATTCATAGTCCGAAGAGGGGAAATGTATGATTAATTACTGTGATTAACGTGGGTCTGTTGCTCTATAGAGAAGGAATAAGGTCTGTCGCTTTCTTTCGTACCGCGGCTATAATCGGGCTTTGCATCCATCGTCCACTGAATGGATGCAGAAGAGCGAAGCTGTTCGTGAGTCAGGTAATTGCGGGTCCATTCTTTTCCATCTACGCTGATCGACCGAACGTAAGGTGTATCGGCACTGTTGGCGGGAGCATGCAACACCGTTTTGTGTCCGTCGGGAAAAGAGAGTATTACCTTAGAAAAAATCGGAGAGCCGAGCACATACTGATCCGTTGCTGGAGTGACAGGATAGAATCCAAGAGCCGAGAAAACGTACCAAGCCGAAGTCTGTCCGTTGTCCTCATCGCCACAATACCCGTCCGGAGTAGGACGATAGAGCCGCCCTATCACTTCGCGTAGTCTCTCCTGCGCTTTCCACGGATAGCCGGCATGATTGTACAGATATATCATATGCTGTATGGGCTGATTGCCATGAGCATAATTGCCCATATCCGTTATCTGCATCTCTCTGATTTCGTGGATGACAAATCCGTAATAGCTCTCATCGAACATAGGAGGGGTATTGAATACGGAATCGAGCATAGACACGAACAGGCGATCGCCTCCCATCAGGTCGATAAGCCCCTGCACATCATGAAAGACCGACCAAGTGTAGTGCCAGGCATTGCCCTCCGTGAATACATCTCCCCATTTGAAAGGGGAAAAAGGCGTTCGGAAACTGCCATCCCGATTCCTGCCACGCATGAGTTTGGTCTCCGGATCGAACAGATGACGATAGTTCATCGAACGATGAGCCAATGTGTCCAACGTAGCTCTATCCAAACCCAATGTGCGCCCAAGTCGGAAGATGCACCAATCGTTATAAGCATATTCGAGCGTACGGGCAGCACTTTCGTTGATGCCTGCATCAGCCGGAACATAGCCTAAGGAGTTGTACCACTCCCAACCGCTACGACCCGTGGAGGAGATTTTCGGATGGACGGCTTTCGTAGCATGCAAGAGTCCGTTCATCAGCGTACGGGTATCTCCTACCCGAACGCCCTTGAGGTAGGCATCGGCGAGGACAGAAGCAGAGTTGTTGCCTATCATACAATCCCGATGGCCCGGACTGGCCCATTCGGGGAAGAAACCGCTCTCGCGATATGCATTCAGCAGACCTTCCTGAATTTTAATGTTTTCATCGGGATACAGTAGATTGAGCAGGGGGAAAAGGGCACGAAATGTGTCCCAAAATCCGGTATCGGTATAAAGATAACCGGAAAGCACCTCTCCATTGTAGGGGCTGTAATGCCGAGGATTGCCGGAAGCATCCTCCTCATAGAAGCGACGGGGAAAAAGCAGACAGCGATAGAGGGCGGAATAGAATGTAGTACGCTCGTCCTCCGTTCCTCCCTCTACGTGTATGCGTCCGAGTACCTTATTCCAAGCTTCGCGACCGGCGAGTTTGATCCGGTCGAAACTCCGCCCTTTGACTTCTGCAAGATTTCTTTCGGCCTGCTCGGCACTGATAAAAGAAGATGCCACCCGAACGGTAACCTCTTGCGAATCGAAGCAGCAGGCTGCCCACGCCCTTGCACCCTCGCCTGTCTTGCCGGCATCTGTCTGAAGCAGGACATCGACCATAGGAGTATCGGACTGCAAGATGAAATAACAGGCGAAGTTAGCCGGCACACCTCCACTATTCTTGCGAGATATGCCCACTACGGTGTACGGATCTACGACGCTAATCTCCGAACCATCGCTAAAGGCATCGAGACGGAGCCATCGACCGGAGCTGCTCGCGGCATTGCCGGAATAACGTATGCGAAAGATAGCTGCCCGCTCGGTCGGAGCCATCTCCACACGTGTGTCGTAATCGGCCAAATAGACACTATAATAGTATGGTGTCGCCGTCTCCGCTTTGTGCGAGAACCACGAAGCCTGTTCGTCCGAAAAGAGTTGCTTGCACCACTTAGTCAGAGCCACGGAGTCACTTGAAGACGGCCTCGACGGTGCTGTAAGAGGAAGGAGAGAGAATTGGCCGTAGTCGTTGATCCACGGACTGGGTTGGTGAGTCTGTTTGAATCCGCGAATCTTGTGTGCCGAATAGGTATATTGCCAGCCGTCACCGGGTATACCGGTCATCGGAGTCCAGCTATTCATCCCCCACGGCATACCGATGACCGGATAGGTATTGCCCGCGCTCAATTCGAAAGAGCTTAACGTACCGATCAGCGGATCGACATAATCCACATAGTTCTGCGCAGACAAAGGCCTGCCGACAAATAAGCAGAGGATGGCTGCTATTCGAACGATATATGAGGACTTAGGGCAATCCATTGGCGGAGAGAAACTATAAAAGGAAAGAAACATGAGCCATGGGGCATTGCTTCGTGGCTCGCTCTTCCCCATGGTTCTCAGACGATTAATCACTTGTACGGATAGCCTTTGTATCCGCCGAGAAGGTTGTAAACAAAATAGCCTCTACGCAAAAGAATATCGGCAGCTTTGGCACTTCGTCCTCCGCTCCGGCAGTAAATGGCTACGGGACGAGCCTTGTCCAACTCCTGATCGGCCTGCTCCTTGAAGTTACTGTCCGTGACGGGCAATAGCTTGGCATTGGCAATATGACCCTGGGCATACTCTTCCGCAGTACGAACGTCGATCAATTGTATGGCGGGATCAGCCAATAATTCGCGGAAGCGATCGGCATTGACATTGTTCACGATCGACTTGTCCGCCGAGGTATCTGTCTGCGCTGCATTTTTGCAGGCACAACCAAAGAAAGAAACGAAAGACATAAACAGTATCGCAAGAGTTAGTTTTTGTTTCATTCGAATGGGATAGTTTTTGTATTGAGTGACGAAGAATTATGGAGCTAAGCGGTGAACAGACCAAGAACCATCGGGCTGGAGTTCGTACAGGAAACGATCGTGCAAGCGACTTTCGCGCCCTTGCCAAAATTCTATTCGTATCGGTTTTACGGCAAAGCCTCCCCAAGTGTCAGGACGTGGCACAGTGCGACCGGCATATTTGAGCGACTCTTTCATGAACTCCTGTACGATGAAAGAACGTCCCGGTATGGGACGACTCTGTGGTGAAATGCGTGCCCCTACCCGACTTTTGTACGGGCGTGTGGCAAAGTAAGCATCGCTAAGCTCCGGCTCCAAAATGCGTACATCCCCCTCCACATGTATCTGACGCTCCAGTTCATGCCAGAGGAATGTGAGACAGACGTGCGGATTGGCAGCCATTTGCAGTCCCTTGCGACTCTCATAGTTGCTGTAGAAGATAAATTCGTTGTTCATAAACTCCTTCAGCAAAACGGTACGCGTACTGGGACGGCCGTCAGGAGTAGCTGTCCCGACGATAACGGCTGTAGGCTCATATGTCTTGGCTTCGACCGCATCTTGCAGCCATCTGGTGACAAGGTCGAAAGGAGTAGGTGTCAGGTCGCTGGCGGAAAGGCTTCGTTTGTCGTATTCCCGCCGGATATTTTCGAAATGTAAATCCATGCTTTTGTGGTTTTTATTGTCCGGACAAAGTTATGCCATTTGAATTGTCGTTCCAAAAAAGCCATGAATCACCGACAGCAGGCCACAAGGACAAGTCCATCACCCTACTATTCTACGATAGACAAGTGGGACAGACGGCTCCTATCGGGCAAGCCTTTTCCTTGATCAGGGAATACCGACAGCAGGGGAAGAGAAGACCATTTCGAGCAATTCCTCACGTGGTCTATCCAACAAAATCTTTGCCTCCTCTAAGGCAAAATTTTCTATCGATTCATCCTCAGAATAGCCTTGGGAGAGAGCTTGCAACAAGCTATCGGCTTCGGCCTGCCTCCCCAGAAGCTTCAAGTTCCCTACTCTACTCGTGACTAAAGCAATATATGTATTTGATTCGGGAGTGATCGAATCGGACATAACCCTGTATAGCCGATCCGCTTCTTCATACTTGAGCATCGCTCGCCGTATATCTTTCGAGTAGCGTTCATAGCAAGCTCCAAGCATCGTTTTGGTATAGGGATCCCGGGGGCTTGATCCTTTCCATCTCTTTCATAGCAGAAAAGAGACCTTCTATCCGTCCGACCTTTCGCAAGAAAGTGGCCTTATTCCGGTACGCGATGTAGTAATCGGGATCGATAGCCGTAGCCTCGTCCAGCAGTCGAATAGCTCTCACGACTTCGATCGAATCCCCAAGCAATGCCATCCTTACGGCACTGTCGTTCAGGACAATAGCCTCTTCTCTACCCTTTCCTTCTCCTCTTTGGGTTTGACAAGCAGAGAATGGCAGGAGGAAAACAAATAATAGATAGACGAGCTTTCTCATTCTCAATGGATATATCAGAACCGAACAATCATTATATCGAGCTGAGTTTGCCTCAACTCCGGAGCACAAAATTATGCATTAAGTTCTATCAAGAAAAAGGAGAAAGAAACCAGCAATCAACGGATGAATGACTACTTAAAAGAGCTGGCAGAACTGGCAGGGATTGATGAGCCAATTAGGGAAACCTACTAAAGAATCGATGAAGTAACCCCTAAATATGCTCTTCTTAGTACCCATGCTGGCAGACGAACTTTTATCTGCAATGCTCTTGCCTTGGGCATACCAGCTAATGTTGTGATGAAGTGGACTGTGGTCATAGCGACTATAAAGCGATGAAGCCATATATTGACATAGCTGATGACATCAAAGCCAGTGCAATGAGTAGGTTTGATCAATTACAATTCAATGGGAAATTTTCAGCTGCAGTTGAAATTATCTATATTTGTATAGAATATTCAAGTACATCTGATATGATTTTATCGATAAAGAAATACAACTTCTGGGATAAGAACTCAATAGATTTGGGCTTCCCTCGTACGTCTTACACTAATAAGATAGGACAATATATTGGCAATAAACTGATCAAAGTGCTGGTGGGACAACGCCGTGCAGGCAAGAGTTATATCCTTCGTCAAATAGCCTCTCAACTTATCTCCAATGGCACTTCGCCCAACAATATACTCTATATCAATAAGGAGTATTTGGAGCTGTCTTCCGTTCAAACCTATGAGCACCTTGAGGAATTGTTCCAGCTGTATAGGGAGGAGTTAAAGCCCCAAGGCAAGGTGTATGTATTCGTTGATGAAATCCAATATATAGAAGAGTGGGAGCGGTTTGTAAACTCACACTCGCAAGATTTCGCTGAGCCATGTGAGCTATTTATCAGTGGTTCCAATTCCAGCTTACTTTCTGGCGAACTTGCTACTCTTCTCTCAGGGAGGTATGTGGAGTTCGAAATACTACCTTTTAGTTACACCGAGTATTGCGGTATCACCCGGCAAGAGATAGGCAAGGCAAGCTACATCCGATTTCTCCAATCGGGAGCCCTGCCTGAGTTATTCAACCTCCCGAATGATGAGATGAAGCAGAACTACGTCTCCTCGATCAAAGACACGGTGATGCTTCGGGATATTGTGGCAAGGTATAAGGTTAAGGATATAAAACTCTTGGACGACCTATTCGTATATCTGGCAAACAATGCCTCCAACATTGTATCCATCCCAAACATCGTCAATTTCTTCAAATCAAGAAATCGAAAGACAAACTACGAGACACTCTCTTCATACATATCATATCTTGAGAGTTCTTTCCTCGTTCATAGAGGTGAGCGATATAATATCAAAGGGAAAGACACCATCTCTGGCAATTGCAAGTACTACCTCAATGACCTGTGCTACCACAATTACCTTTACTCCGGATTTGGCTACGGTATGGGCTACCTCCTCGAGAATGCCGTTTACCTAAGTCTAAGGAGAGCAGGATACCAAGTTTATATAGGGACGATCAAAGACTCAGAAGTAGATTTTGTAGCTATAAAGGGAGGGAACAAACTCTACCTACAAGTTGCACTACAACTATCAGCTGAAGATACCATAGAGCGAGAGTACCGCTCTCTAAAAATGATTGATGACAACTTCCCTAAATATGTGGTGAGCATGGAGGAGTATAAAATCCCCACAAATGAAGGAATAGAGCATATCTCCGCTTGGGAGTTGGAAAACATCTTGTAAAAACTCAGAACATCTTCGTAGTAGCCCCTTGTCCGAACGACAGGAGGCTATTCTTTTATCTTGAATTCTGCTCAAATCTCATGAGAAAACAGATGAAATTCGCTTCCCCATTTTCCTTTTTTACCCCTCCGAGTGTCAACTTTTTTCAGTACACGTCAGTTTGAATATTCTTTCTATGTGCTTCTTCTACGGCATCAAAGGATCTCTGATAAATCCAAATGCGATAGCCCTCGTTTAGAATATAGACCTAACGGAGCTTTTTAGAGGATTTTGTATAGAGTCAAGTGATCCTATCTCTCATCTATATCAAAATTATAGATCAGAGCTTCAACAATAGAACGACGATTTTCAATACGAGCTCCACTATGATAAAAATGGTCTTGTGTCTTTACATTGAATTGTCCCCAAAAACGTTCAATCATTTCATTCTTTCTAAACTCGTTATGATGCCATGTTGATAGGATAAAATGTGCTGGAGTCTGTTTAAGAGCAAGAAAGAGTCGCTCCTCATCTTCTTCTGTCCAACCATTATAATAATCTACGTATCTCCCAAAATATGGAGGGTCACAATAAATTATATCACCTTTGGTAGCTCTTTGGATTGTTTTTACAAAATCTTGGTGACAAAACTCCCATTCTCCCCCCTTTATAATTCTCTCCGCAGCTGCTATTTGATTACATATTTTTGTCACATAAGCAGGAGAGAATCTATTAGGCTTCTTACAAAATGGGATATTCCAATGTCCCATTTTATTAAAACGCATCATTCCATTAAACCCAGCACGAGAAAGGAAAAGAAAATCAAATGAGCATTGCTCTTCATTGAAGCGGTTGCGAATCTTTCGATAATGCTCACACCCGTCTTCTCTTGAATTTGCTAATAATACACCTTCAGATTCCAAATAAGCTCGCATATTAATAGGCGTAATTCTTCCTTCTTTCAGTGCATTGTAAAAATTAATAATATGAGGATTTGTATCTCCTACAATCCTCTTTCCTCCAATAGGAATATTTAATCCAACGACCCCTGTTCCCAGAAAAGGTTCTATCCAATTTGTATGCTCTAAATCTAGTCCAGAGCTTTCAATTAACTCAAGTATCCAAGGGATCAGCTTGGTTTTGATACCTTGAGACTTAATCGGAGGTGTAATTACAGGCATAAATTATAGTTTGTCTAAAATTTGTTGTTGAGATTTCAAATACTCTTTGTACGTTTTTAGATTTTTATAATTGGGAGTTCCTATACCTGCTGTTCTTGCATCTACTTTATTGAAATACCCTTTCCAATAGTCATCGAAAACATCTTCTCCTAAATCAGAAAAAGGTCCCTTCCCCTCCAAGAGTTTCTGAATATTGGTAATGCCTCCTATATTTCGAGTATTGCCACTTCCAGGAATATCATTGGCAACTTTCCATTTTGGTTGAACGAAAAATATAAAATTTTCGATTACAGAGTGAATTGCATGCAAATCATCCACGGAATAAACGGCACACTCATCCACATCAAGTTGGCTTTGTTTGTAAAGCATCCCAAGGACTAAATGAGAGCTATAAGCATTGTAAGGATGATCCATATTTTTTATAGTATCACGTTCCCTAAAGTACCCCCAATAAGATCCTAATGTAAGTCCATTTACATTTTCTCCATCATAATAGCTGGACTTAAAATCAACAGCAAACAAATGTTCTTCACTATCCTTGAATGTTAAGTCAGGATAAAAATTTTGTTTAGATGGTAATTCTAGCTCCATACCATTTCTACGAGCAAAGGAGTCTAGTTTAGGGATAAGTAGAATCTCTATAATTTTTGAAACAACTTTTGTGTCATTGGTTATTGTGTAAACGTTCTTATCTACGTCTATAAACCCCTTAACAATCCAATCTTGGCTATCTGTTTCTAGGAAGTCTTTGTATGTCCTTACTTCATCTGTGAGGAGTTGAAAGAAGGTATCTTTTGTCATATTGCCTACAATGTTACTTTTTGGGTGCAAAGGTACAACATCAAGAGGTTCATAATCGAAGAATTTAGGTATTTATTTGATTGGCATTGTAATTTTCTTAGCTTTCAGTCGTTTTTCATCAGACAATCAGCACCTTTGTATGTAAGAAGTAGGGGATCTTTGTAAAGTTGCAAAATCAAGAAACAGGAAGCACCTCGCTCGTTTCTTATCCGTTCCCCTTATCAGAGTAGATATATTCTTATCTACTCAATACCAAACTATTAGCTCTCTATAAACCGATTTAATGCGGTAAAATCTGTCACTTCGATAAATTACGAACCGAAAATGCTCGGATTGCGGTCTGTAAATCCTGAGAAAACGGCGCGAGAATTTTTTCGCTTTGGCGCGTAAAAATTTT
>NZ_KB899183.1 GCF_000378065.1 Porphyromonas gulae DSM 15663
GTTAATTATGTGTAAATATGCTATTTATCAGTGATATATACAACAAACACAACCCCTAAAAGACGAAAAGTGCCGTGCAATGGTCTCTATATACTATATTTCTTTGTTTTTCGATAGCGATACTGCCTTCGGGCCAAGGCAACCGCATCAAAATGTAAGTGCCTGATTATCAGTCATATTTTTGAGTGTATTCTTTATCTTTGAGTATAACCTCCAAAATGCAATTATCTGAAAATTAGCAACTTGTATTTTCTCGAAATTTTTGATGCGGTTGCCCTGGAAGAGAGTATCTCATTCATTTGTATTGCGATACGAATACATTACCTTTGCGCCCAAAATCACACCCCAGCAAGCAGAAGGATGAAAAACTTAGTCATCGTAGAGTCTCCGGCAAAAGCCAAAACGATAGAGCGTTTCCTCGGTTCGGATTATACAGTACTCTCGAGTTACGGACACATCCGCGACCTCAAGCCCAATAAATTCAGTGTAGATATACAAAACAACTACGAGCCGGAATACGAGATCCCTGCCGACAAACGGACAGTGGTCAAGGAACTGAAGTCCCAGGCCGACCAATCGGATTTCATCTGGCTGGCTTCCGATGAGGACCGCGAAGGAGAGGCCATCGCATGGCATTTGTACGAGGCGTTAGGGCTGAAAAACAAGCAAACGAAACGAATCGTATTTCACGAAATTACCGAGACGGCTATCAAAGCTGCCATCGAAAATCCCCGAGATATAGACGTCAATCTGGTCGATGCCCAGCAGGCAAGGCGCGTCCTCGACCGCATCGTCGGATTCGAGCTTTCCCCCGTTCTGTGGAGGCGTATCCGCCCCTCGCTTTCGGCTGGTCGTGTACAGTCCGTTGCCCTCCGCCTCATTGTCGAAAGAGAGCGTGAAATAAATACTTTCTTTCCGGAAGCATCATTTCGCTGTACGATAGAGTTTGTCCTTCCCGATGGTAAAATGCTGACGGCCGAATTGCAGAAACGATTCAAGACGAAAGAGGAAGCCCGATATTTTTTGGAGCAATGTGTGGATACCGACTTCCATATAACGGATGTTACCAAGCGTCCGGGCAAACGATCTCCCGCCACTCCTTTCACTACATCTACGCTCCAGCAGGAAGCTGCCCGAAAGCTCGGATACGGCGTAGCCCAGACCATGCGCATTGCCCAGAAGTTGTACGAAGAAGGGCTTATCACCTATATGCGTACGGACTCTGTGAACCTGTCGGACATGGCCCTCGGTGCACTCAAAAAGGAAATAACCGAACATTGGGGTGAGCAATACTACCAATTCCGCAGATACAAAACCAAAACCAAGGGAGCACAAGAAGCTCACGAGGCCATCCGTCCTACCTACATACACAGGGCAGAGATAGACGGTACCCCACAAGAGCAAAAGCTCTATCAGCTGATCCGTCGCAGGACGATTGCTTCCCAGATGGCAGATGCCATCCTCGAAAAAACGACAATCACCATCGGGACCGACAAGTTTCCCGAAACCCTGAGCACGCAGGGGGAAGTGATCGTATTCGACGGATTCCTCGGCGTCTATCGTGAGGACTCGGATGAAGAACAAGCTACAGCTACAGAAGAACGCTTGTTGCCTTCGGTCAATCGTGGCGACATGCTTTCTCTCCATCATGCTAAAGCAACAGAGAGCTTCACACAACGTCCGGCACGCTATACGGAAGCCAGTCTTGTGCGTAAAATGGAGGAGCTGGGCATCGGCAGACCATCCACCTACGCCCCCACTATCCAAACTATCCAGAATCGCGAATATGTAGTACGTGGCGACAAACCGGGCAAAACACGCGAATACATCCTGCTGGAATACCACAAGGGGAAGGCCATAACAGAGACGGTCAAAACGGAACTGAACGGACAAGACCGCAATAAACTCCTGCCCACCGATATGGGGCTTGTGGTGAACGACTTCCTCGTGGCTTCCTTCCCTCAGGTGATCGATTACAACTTCACGGCCAAAGTTGAAAAAGAGTTCGACCAAATAGCCGAAGGAAAACTGCAATGGCAGAAACAGATCGGCCGATTCTATAACAAATTCCACCCCTTGGTGGAAGAGGCTTGCGAATTCGATCCCGATCAGAAGATCGGCGAAAGAATGCTGGGCACGGATCCTGTGACCGGAGAACTTGTGGTGGCAAAAATGGGACGTTACGGAGCGATGGTGCAGAAAGGTCACACCGATAAGGAAAACGGCATCAAGGCGCAGTTTGCTTCGCTCCAGCCGGGACAGTCCATCGAATCCATCACCTTGGAGGAAGCTCTGGAGCTATTCCTCCTGCCCAAGAAATTGGGACAATATGAGGATGCGGACGTAACGGTAGCCGTAGGACGCTTCGGCCCTTATATCAAGCACGCAGGCAAATTTGTAGGCCTACCCAAAGATGCGGATCCCCTTTCCGTTTCGCTTGACGATGCCATCAAATACATCGCAGACAAACGCGAGAAAGAGGAAAAAAGTCTGATCAAAGGATTTGTGGAAGATCCGGAGATGGAGATCCGCACAGGGCGTTTCGGGGTTTATATCAAGTACAAAGGGAAAAACTACAAAGTCCCCAAGACGGTCGAAGATCCTGCGAGACTCACCCTCGAAGAATGTCTGAAATACGTGGAAGAGGGCGAGACGAAACCCACCAAGGGCAAGAAAAAAGCTCCGGCCAAAAAGACATCGGCAAAGAAGACTGCCAAGAAGTAACAAATGGCGCGCTTCTTCATCTATCTGGCATACAACGGCACTCGCTACAGCGGTTGGCAAACGCAGCCTAATGCCCCCAGTGTGCAGCAGACCATAGAGGAAGCCATATCCACCATCGTACGCCAACCTGTCGGTATCGTCGGAGCAGGACGAACCGATGCAGGAGTTCACGCCCACGAGATGGTGGCACATGCCGATCTTCCCTGCGATACGCCGGAGGAAGCGGCCACTCTGACAGAAAGGCTCAATAAACTCCTCCCACGCGACATCGTCATATACCGAATGCTTCCTGTCAAAGCCGATGCCCACGCACGCTTCGATGCCGTCTCCCGGACTTACCACTACTATCTGACCGAGCAGAAAGATCCTTTTATGGAAGGCTTGATGCTAAAGACCTATCGCAAGCTCGACTTCGAACGCATGAATGAAGCAGCAGCTCTTCTTCCCCTATATATCGACTTCACGAGCTTCAGCAAACTGCATACCGACGTCAAAACGAACAACTGCCGTATAACGGAAGCCCGATGGACGCCGCTTGCACAGACAGGCCAATGGGTCTTTTCCATCATGGCGGACAGATTCCTGCGCAATATGGTACGCGCCATAGTCGGCACGCTCTTCCATGTGGGAACGGGCAAGCTATCCATAGCAGACTTTCGGGACATCATCGAATCGCAGGATCGTAGCCGTGCCGGTTCTTCGGCTCCGGCTCACGCCCTCTATCTGGAGAGGGTAGTCTACCCGTCGGATCTGTTTCTCTGACCGCAATGCCGTGCCTTCGAACTGAAGGCAACTTTCTATCCGGCATTGTTCCATTCGCCACTATCTCGTAGGCATCCGCTCTGTTCCTGTCAATATCTATTCTCAGCACTGAGATCAATTTTTTCAGTATGCAGCTGGTTTGAACAAGTTGTTTCTTCCAGCCTATCAAACTACACATCAAAGAAGCATATCCTGTATTTTGTAACCGTCGTAATTGTTACGACGGTTACAGACCTAGGTAAAGATTTTTCATAATGGGATTTTATACATGCCCTATATTTTTCTCACAAGTGAAACACATGAAAAAAAACTCTCATAATCAGCTCTTGATCGGATGCTGGCGAGGTTTCTGTTGAATGTGAAAAGTGGCTGCAATCGGCTCTCTATTGGGATGAAAAAATGGAGCCGAAAAAGTTTTCAACAACGAAGAGGAGTTTGGAATGATTCTAAATAAGCAGTAAAAAGAGATAGAACGCCGAGGTGAAAAAGATGAGAAAATGGATTCTTTCAGTCTTTGATCTGTTTTTCAGGAGGTCGTCGGATGATTTATATATAAATCATTTTCGATTTATATATAGATAGTTTTCAATTTGTATATAAATCGTTTTCAATAAGTATATATATCGTAATCGACTTATATATAAATCGTGAGTATAAAAAGGCCGGTTAGCGATGTGATAAAATGAAAGCACCCACCGAGTTTGCTATAAAACTCGGTGGGTGCCTTATCTGTTTGTCGAATTAGCTAAAGTTATTCCGACCTATTTGTCAATAAGCGAGTAGGTTTCCAGTAAAGATCTTATAATGAGATGTGTACGAAGGGTCATGGACGAATCTGTAGTGTAGATCATAGATAGATAAGAGGTCATAATACATAATGATTATTGCTTAATTATTTTAGGAAACAAATATAGCAAAAATACTCCATGTCAGGGAATCGTAATGCAGGACGGAGGAAATTGGAGTGGTTCGCCATACGGCTAAGGGCTGTGCCCCCTGTTTCTCTTTATGTTGTCTTGTTTCCCTTGTGTTTTTTATAGGCCTGCTCTAAGTGATCGATAAGATGATCGGAGAGGATATATTCCCTCTCTTTGGATACTGTATTCTTTTTTCTTGCAGCCTGATTGTACAGCATTGCAAAGGCTACGGGGTTGTCGTAACTGTCAATGAGTTCTTCCATATATCCCTGCTCTTGTATGAGGCTTGCCATATAATAACCAACGGGGTGCCCTCCGAAGAGCACGAGATCAACCAGGGGCTTGTACTCCCCTTCTTGAGAGGTATTCGGGTCGAAAGCGATGGAGAGGGAGTCGATTCGGGCTAAAGTATTCGGTGCATTGGCTAACTCTTCTCTATAGGTTTTTACGAACTCATCGCCGAAGAATTGCATGATTTTGTCGTCGTTTCTTTTTTTGTCGATCAGATCCGCTATTCCTTCGTTCTGGAAAAGGTCGAATGCATTCAAAAAAGAATCTCCGGAGGAGCCTTGATAAGCCATTTCACGATAGTTGTGGAAAAACTCATGTGCAAATAGGTCTACAAGCTCTTCTTCTTGCATCGAAAGCGCGAGATTCAGGTCCAGAAAAATAGCATGATCGCGTACACTGGCATCGGGAATGGTGGCGATCAGAAAGAGGTCGTTCAATACCGGCTTGGATGACCAGGCACGTTCAGGCAAGTATTTCTTGGTCTTTTCGTTTGCCCTGTACAATAGGGCAAGAAAATCCGTATGCTTAAGAAAGCTGTCGGCTTCTTCTCGTTTACGGGCGAGCAGACAGATATTTTGTCTGAGGACAAGAGGCATATTCGTTATTGTAGCAGGATGTTTCAGTATGCTGTCTGCTTCTGCTATCCGCTTGGGATCAAAAGCAAGTAGCATGGCTTCTTGAAGCTCTCTTCTGATCATTTCACCTTTAGGGTTGTTCAAATACTTCGTGTATCCAACGGTGGAGAAGAGTTTTTCCCAGTCCTGTTCGGTAGTTGCTTTACCGGAATGGATGTCTTCCCCTAATGAGAGAAATGCTTCTGCAGAAGTGGTGAAAATCTTTTGTTTGAAATCCTCGTACTGGGCCGATACACCGAAGTGCAACCCCAAAAAAAGAATGATAATTGTTAGTTTCAGATATGGCTTCATCTTGCAATCCTTTTTATCTCCCAATCGATATATAAAGTGCTGATATTCTGTTTGTTTTTTGTTCTAAAAGCAGCTGTCTGTCTGCGAATTATCTTTTGAAAATCAATAAGATATGAACAAATATAGAACCACTTTTATGAATTATCCTGGATTTTCTTCTTTGAGGATGTTCATATCTTTTCGCTTTCGAGATTTGAATTGTAGTTTCCATTTTCTAACGCAACACTATGGTTATAAGAACGATAGGTTTCGGGCTAGCTCGCCACCTGTCAAAAATCGTTCATAGCTTTGATGTTGAAATGGAAAGAACAAATTATAAACGACTCACTCTGGAGAATAGAAAGACCATTGCTAATTGCATTGGACTCGGCAAATCTGTCACTGAAATTGCCCAAATTCTTAGTGTGCACAAAAGTACGATTTCTCGGGAGATACGTCGCTTAGGAGAGCTTCAGGACTACCGCCCCTTAAAGGCTCATAAACACGCTCTCGAAGCAGGTAGCTTCCGAAAGAGGAAGATTAAATTCACCCCCGAAATACGCAAGAAGGTCAATTTCTATATCGCCGTGGAGCAATGGTCTCCCGAACAAATCTCCGGGTATTGCACTCAAAATAGGATCCCTATGATAGGGAAGTCTCGTATCTATGAGTATATCCATGAGGACAAGAATATGGGAGGAGATCTATGGAAGCATACGCGACATGCTCTAAAAAAACGTAAGACCCCTAAACTTGTTACAAGCCCCAAGCGGCTCAATAAAAAGAGCATTGAGCAGAGAGATCCTATTGTGCAAAATAAGGGAAGAATAGGAGACTGGGAGATGGATCTTATTGTTGGGGCACATAATCAAGATGTCATACTGACAATGGTAGAAAGAGTGACCGGATACGGGATGATTCGAAAGCTCAAGCATGGCAAGAATGCCAAGAAACCAGCTATACTTGTCAGCAAAGAAATGAAGGGGGTAGCAAGAAGAGGGCTACTGAAGACCATTACCACGGACAACGGGACCGAATTCTCTATTTATGAAATCATTGAGAAGGCACTCAAAATACCGGTGTACTTTGCCCACCCCTACTGCTCTACAGATAAACCTCATGTCGAATTATTCAATAAACTCGTAAGACAATACATCCCTAAGAAGATGGATTTCAGGCAAATAAGTCAAGATATGTGTATCAAAATACAACACAAAATTAATCGAAGATCCAGAAAAGGGCTAGGATACCTAACGCCAAGCCAAGTTTTAGGACTAACTTAGATCAACAAGGTTGCGCTGGAAGGGGGAATGTGCAAATTCAAAATAATTTGTGAGGTTTTGAAAAAGATGCTACTTTTGCATCTGAAATCTGTGAGGAAGCAGTTTCTCGGGGTGTAGCGCAGTCCGGTTAGCGCACCTGCTTTGGGAGCAGGGGGTCGTGGGTTCGAATCCCGCTACCCCGACAAAAGAAGGGGCTGTGTCAAAATTCATTTTTGGCGCAGCCCCTTTTATTTTGGTTTGGGGTTGGTTAAGCCACCGGTTTTAGCCTTTGAGGGATATTTATGAGACCATTGCACGGCACTTTGCGTCTTTTGGGGGTTGTGGTTGTTGTATATATCACTGATAAATAGCATATTTACACATAATTAACTGTATCAACATGGCAACTAACAGGGCAACCGCATCAAAATGTAAGTGCCTGATTATCAATCATAGTTTTGAGTGCATTCTTTATCTTTGAGTATAATATCCGAAATGCAATCATTTGAAAATTAGCAACTTGTGTTTTTTCGAAATTTTTGATGCGGTTGCCCTGGTACTTTTCTTGTAGTTTTGACCCCTCCTGATCCAAGTTTCGAGTAATTCGATTTGCGAATCGAGAGACTTCTCGCCTATCTCATGCTCTGAAGCATAAGAAGACCCGCGGCGTATATTTGAGGTTTTATATGCCATGGCTTTCAATATATTTTGTGTATGCGTTCTGTCCAAGCCTCGGTAGCGACAACGTCCACCGGTGAAGCATCGACGAATACTCCCCAAAGTGCGCTCTATCAAGCTTTGTGCCTTACCAATTGGGCAATTGGATGCCTTTTGTCCTTCGCTCACAACTTCCTGCCTCGGACGGCCTCGAATATAGATACCATCCGTATTCCCACGGCATACCCGATGAGCTTCGGCATCTACTGTAAGGCTGTCGCAGCAAAGATAGGCGAGGCTAACAGAGATGGGACCCGATAGGTTTCTTAGTGTTCTTTAGGATGTATTAGATGAAAAAGTTGCGAAAGAGTGGTGAGTGCGATTTTGATTGTTAAATAAAAATACATACCTTGCAGCATCATTTCCTGTGTATGAGGAGTTTTAGGTATAATCTTAACGCTCTAAGCTGTGGGAAATAATTTTAACAAACCATTCTAACCTAATTAATTCTGTAGAGCTATGGCATTTAGATCAACTCTCAACCTGGGCGGAAAAGAGTACGATGTACTTGAATGCAAGTATTCACTTCGCCGCGATGTAGACTCCAAAGGACGTCCTGCATCCAACATCTATGGTGGTCGTATCCGCGTTCGTGTAGAATCGACTGCAGACACCACGATTTTGGAGCATATGGTGAACCAGTTTAAGCCATTCAGCGGTAGCATTGTTTTCAAGAAGGGTGATGAGGAAGCCAAGATGAAAGAACTGTCTTTCGAGAATGCTTACATCATCGAATTCGAAGAAGGCATTGACATCGTAGGTGAAAACCCCATGTCTTTGGCTATAACGATTTCAGCACAAACTATCAAGATCGGTGGAGCACAGTACGAAGAAAACTGGCCGACCAATTGATCTCCTGAGATGGATCCAAAGCGGGTGTCGTTCCCTTATTCGGGTCGGCACCCGTTTATGGAAAAGAAAGAAACCGGATTCTAACCATAATACTGACAATTCTATGGGCATACTGAACTATGAAATTGGCGGCAATGAAGTGAAAATCGATGCTTCGGAAGCCATTGCCGATATACCTGAGAACCGAACCCTTTTGATAGAAAAATTGACAGCGGACGATCCTGTCAATCCTGAAACAGTAGAAGGACTTACAACCATCGAGGAAGTTTTTGCAGCTTTCCAGCCGAATGTCGATGTCGAATTTGAAAATGCTGAGGGCGAGCCTGTGAAAGAAAATTTCCGCTTCAGTAATACCGCAGATTTTCAAGTCAAGAACATGACAGCAGGGAGTCGCTTCCTAAACAACCTGTCGATCAAAAAAGATTTCTACAGCAAATTGGTGAAGCAGCTTCGTTCGAACAAAGTCCTTCAGCGGGCATTGGAGAGTCCGGAAAGCCGACAGGCTCTCATCGATGCCTTGTCAGAATTAAAGAAAGAACTTCAAGAAACATCATCCGCACAATAATCCTTTATATAAACAATGGCAGATAAAGAACTGAAGCAGCAGACAGAACAGGTTACATCTTTACAGCCTGAATTCCGGGAAAAAACCGCAGAAAAGTTCTCCAAGCAAACTTTGGATACCGCGTTGGTCGGATTGTCACGCTTCGGAGGGTTCAGCTTTCTGGAGTCGGCTATCGATGGAATCCAAAATCTGAATCCGGAGCGTAAAGCGCGTAAGAAAATGTTCCTGCTCGAGGAACAAAAAGAAGGAGAACGCAAAGATCTGGCAGAAAAAATAGACCTTTGGCTCGAACTCCTTTCGGGCAATAAGGATGTAGCACAGATGGTGGAAGAATGCCAAGGCAAAGCCTCCGCCGTATCCGAATTGCTCTCGAAGAATCAGCTGACAGCCGTGGAAGCCGTCAAGGATTTGGAGCGTTCGTACCGTGCCGTACAGCTATTTTATAAGAATACGGAATCGGATAAGCTCACGAACATAACCATTGTCAATGCTACTCCGGAGCAGCTAACCGATTTGGACAATTCTCGCTTTATCGATTTTGTTGCCGACGAACTGAAACAGAACTATGACCGCCTAGACCTACGGAACAACTATTCTCTGCTTGTCATACCCGGCTACCTCGGATCGAACAAAGTCGTGGAGAAGTGGGCCAAGATAGCCAACAACAACAAGGTCATGCTGTTTACCGATTTTGCAGACCTCGAAAAGCCTGACGATGTCGTGGACATGTTCTTTAGCTCGAATTTGTCGGGAGGCGATACATTCAAGTGCAATACGGTTATGTGTTGCAACTGGCTGGTAGGACGTGGAGCATACAAAGAGATCGGCGAGACGGACGATCTGCACGTTTCTCCGGCATCCGCACTCGCAGGTAAGGTGTATTACACGCTGATGTCTCAGGTAACGGCCGGCAAGAAATACGGCGGTCTGAACGAAGTCGATGCAGTCGCATTCCCTCTGAAAAAAAGCGAAATCTCCCAGCTCGATTCCATGGGCTTGGTACCTATGGTCAACGAATACGGCAAGGTTATGGCTTTTTCGGCCAAGACCCTCTTCAATGGAGATAACCTGGGCTTGCAAACCTACTCGGTGGTTCGAGTATTCGACTACATCACCAAAGTGCTGTTCGACTTCCTGAATCGTCGCTCTTTCGAGAATTGGAGTGGGAAGACGGAGCGCGATCTGCGCAGTCAGATCGTGAAGTTCCTGGACAATATACAAGGCCCCGATCGTCTGATAGAGCGGTCGAAGATTATGCGGTTGGAGCGGGATCCACACCAGAAAGATCGCATTTATCTGGATATCCATATCACGCCCTATTTCCCTGCCAAGAGCTTTGTCATCAAGCTGGATGGTACCAAAGGAGATGACGAAGCCAGCTGGAATAGCGAATATGAGCAGGAAAAATAAGACCTCTTTCCTGTGTTTCAATCAAACTTAACCGAATAAAAAGAAAAACATCATGGGAGCAGGAGCAAACTTGAATGCAGTAAAAACCAAGATACGGCTCGATGGAGAGGAGATTCTTTTCGAATCCTTGATTCTCGATCAGACAATGAACTCCTGCCATCGGTTCGAGATAGTCAGGGAGTATCCTACACACAACCAACTCTGGAAAGAAACTCCCGAAAAACTGATCGGGGCGGTCGGTGCGCGAGTACTGATCCGCTTCGATCATATTGTATCCGGTCGGTTCTATGAATTTTCCGGTTGGGTTACGGATATTCGTATCGATACGGGAGAAGAGTCCGCAGATACTGGGGTGCGTTTGCGATCCAGCAGAGTGCGGATTATAGGGAGGGGCGATGCAGTCAGTCTGGACGGAGCCCCTACGATGAACTCTTTCATCGACCTGCAGCTTTCGGACATTGTATCTCAGGTGACAAGAGATGCCTACTTCAAGGTGGAGTGCAATCCGCGCTACAAAGGCATACTGCCCTATGCCATGCAATACGGAGAGAGCAACTTCGAGTTTCTCAACCGTCTCTCCCGTATCTATGGAGAACTGTTCTACTACGATGGCAGGACGTTGTTTTTTGGGACGCCTAAAAATGCGGACTCCGAAAAACTCTTTTTTGACGAGGATTTGCTGAATCTACGGACAGGGGCATCGGCCAGACCGCGAAAATATGCCCATTACGACTATGCTGCCGAAGAGGACAAATTCCTGCGCTTCCAAGCCGATGACCGGATCCCCGGCGGAAACCCGTTGATTGACAATGTGGCCAATCGGGCTGATCGGCTCTTCCCCGAGAAGGGTGTCATCCCCTCCAACTCGCCCGTTTATACGGAGTTCAATTTGCAGGATTTGGTCGAGGAACGCAAGGCCGATGCCGTCGGCAGGATGTTATATATCGAAGCAGAAACGCAGACTTGTCGTATCTCCCTCGGTTCTGTGGTGGATATACTCTTCCCCGAAGCGATGGATGTTCCTGCTTTGGGCAAATACCGTATAACGGCCATTCAGCATTATGTCAGCACAGGAGGGAAGAACTATTCCAACCGTTTCTTGGCCTCACCTGCACTCATCGACTGTGTGCCGGAAGCATACGCCTGCGAAGTGAAAGCCTATCCGGAGATGGCCATCGTCTCGGACAACAAAGATCCCAAGAATCACGGTCGAGTAAAGGTGCAGTTCGACTGGCAGAAGCCGAAAGGTCTTTCCACGAACTGGCTGCGTGTACAGACTCCCGATGCCGGTGGCAGCGATAAGGTAGCCACAAACAGGGGGTTTGTCGTCATTCCTGAAATTGGCGATCAGGTAATGGTCGGCTTCGAGTATGGCGATCCTCACCGTCCATTCGTTATGGGAAGTCTTTTCCATGGGAAGAATGGTATAGGAGGTGGCTCAGGAAACAATATCAAGAGTCTCAGCAGCAAAAGCGGTCATACCGTCGAGTTGAACGATGGAGGAGGTATCACGATCAAGGACAAGACCGGTGGGAATCTCATTGTCGTGGATGGTAAAGATATGATAACCGTGGCCTCTTCAAAGACTATTGCCATCTCGAACGGGAAGTCTTCCATTATTCTGGAAGAAGATAAGATCGTAATAGATGCAGCAAAAATTGCAATCTCCGGCTCTGAAATGGTTTCGGCCGGCAGTGGCCCGGCCGGTTTCCAACTGGCGAATGACGGAGGCATTGCAGCTGTAAGCGGAACGAAAGTTGTAGCTTCGGGAAGCAGCGAGATACAAGTTCAAGGGAGTCAGACCTCTATAAGCGGAACCAAAGTTTCCATCAACGGAGATGCTGATACAACCATCACGGGGGGCCTTGTAAAAATCAATTCTTAAAGGGGGATCATGACAGCTTCTATTGCCCAAGAGTACTACAAACTGCATGAAGAATGGAGGAAAATAGATGTACTTCCTTCATGGAAATTAGCTGTTTGGGTGGCGGATTACCCTGATGTCGATATTATCACCAAATTTATGGACATCGAGCAATCGCCTGTAGGGAAGTTCGATGATCTTTTTTTTCGATTCGATACTGTTTATGAAGGAGATACAGCTGCCTTCGAGGAAAAACTGTGGGCAGAATTCATATCATGGTTCGATCCCTCCCCCGATCCGAAGATGGACTTGCATCGGGCTCTCTATGAAAATCATTTTCTGACAGAGCTATTTGCGCCGAAAGCTGATCTCCCCCATAAGGTGGAAAATCTGTGGAGTGAGTTGCTCCGCTTCAGGAAAAGCATCAACGGGATTACGCCCGACACTCATTTCTGCTTATATTTCCCCATTGCTGCATACAGCAAGCATAACATTGCCGAATGGCTCCGACAAGTCATCGGCAATGTCCCTGATGGTTTGCGTCTGGTGACGTTGGATTTGGCGGCAGACAGAAAAATCCGTATCAATGAGTCGGACTTGTGCATATATCTGCACCCTAAGCTCAATATGGCAGAAGCTGTCAGCAACGAAATGAAAAAGGGGGGAGGAGATAACGATACCGTTGATATCGATGCTCGTTTCAGAAAGCAGATTATCGCGGTAATGGATTCGACTACTGAAAAGCTGAACAATAAGACTCCCCACGAAGTAAAGAAACTGCTATCGATTACCGAAGAGATCGGTACGACATCTTCTCGGATTTCGGGATTACTGATTGCTGCACAGGCATATTTTGCCATTCGAGATACTCGTAAGAGTGCAGCCTATACGGACGAAGCATTGGATAAGGCTGCTGAAGCGATGGGCAATAACGAACCGTCAGGTTATCAGGTATGGAAGTCTTGCATGCTCTTGAAAGGTGCTCTATTATATAATGAAAGCAAATATACTGAAGCCCTCCTCGTATATGAAAACTTAGCCACCAAGGCATCCGAGCAGGCAGATGCCTACTACCTGATGGAAGCGAGACGTCTGTCCGGCCATCTCTATTACGAAAAAGGCGAGAAGCAAACGGCTTTTGAATATATGCTTTTGGCTCTGGCTTCCGGAGCCTATCTGGATATAAGTGTGCGAAGACAATCGACTTTTCTGCACGCTGCTCAGATGGCTCTATTCTTATGTACCGCCATCCGTCCATCTTCGGACGTGGCAATCTTGCAAGACCAACTGGCAGAATGGCTGGGCGAGGATTGGGCGAAAGTACTGCAGGAAGCAGGTGTAAATAATGATAAGACGGCTTCCAAAGGGATGTTTTCCCCTAAAAGTCAAGAGTCTCCGAACTAATCATCTTAGAATTGACAGCATCCATGGCAGACGTATTCGACAAAATCTTAACGGCTCCTGTATTCAGGAAAGGTTTCGGGGAGCTATTCGGAGAGGCGAAGGACAAACTCGACCATCTCCAAAGGGATCTCGCAAATATCCTGCCATCGATGCCGGGCATGCCCGTAGCCAAGTATTTCGATTTGGCTATCGGGGTGGATTTTCACGAAACCGTTTTCCCACCCTCTCCCCTTCTGCCGGTACCTCATATCGGTATGGTCTTCGACATTATGGGAGCCATTATGAGTGCCATCTCTACGGTACTTCCGCCTCCTCCCCCTGTTCCTGCCGGCGAAACACCTCCCACCAGTTTGGCATCTATCTGCACGGCTATCGTCAGTGGGATGAAGCCATCCGTGCTGGTACATGGACGCTGGGTGGCCAATGCCGGTACAGGGATCCAGCATCTGCCGGGAATTGTGGCTCACCTGCCTTTCCCCATAGTCAAGCCTATGGCCAGCTCCGAGATGTTTATGGGCAGCAGTACGGTTTTGGCGGATGGAGGCCCCTGCAGTACGCTGTTTCATCCGGCTTTGTCTTGCAACTTGGTCGGAGTGCCTGCCCCTTTCAGGGTCAATAAGGCCGGTAAAAAGGTCTCTCTCATGGCTCCGACCTCGATGTTGTTGGTTATCACTTCTGTCGGTGGGCCTGTCCTCGTGGGGGGGCCTCCCACGATAGACCTTTTCCAGTTGGCGATGAAGTTGGGTCTGAAAGGAATGGGAAAATTGTGGGGAAAGATCGGAGACAAATTTCAGGATCTGATAGACAATATCAAGACCAAGCACCCGAAACTTGGAAAGATTTTACAGCCGGTCAAATGCCGTCTTTTCGGCGAGCCGGTCGATGCTGTAACGGGACGCGTCTATTCTACGAATCGGGACATCGAACTGCCCGGCCCTATTCCTTTTGTTTGGGAAAGGACTTATTACAGCGATGCCGAAGTCGATGGGCCATTGGGATATAACTGGCACCATAACTACAATATGGGCCTGTATGATATGGGGGATGGCTTTGCCACGGTACGTCTGTGGGATGGACGGGAGACGGTCTTGCCTCTGCTTTCCGAAGGCGAGCGTTTTGTCAGTCGCAAGGAAGGACTCGCTTTCACGCGCGATGCCGAAGGATTCCTGCTTACGGACAAAGACAAACGCCTGTATCGTTTCAATGCTCCTAAAAACGGAGAAGGCTATAAGATGCTGTCCTCCATCGAAACGCCCGACGGCTTTGCCATCCGCTTAAAATATGCTCCGGGAGGAATCCTGCGTGCTATAACCGACAGTGTCGGCAGGGTAATCGAGGTGGAAACCGATGGCCAAGGACGCGTGCTCGAACTGCATACGACCTTCGAAGGGAAAAAGACGAGCCTCATACGCTATACCTACGACGAAGAGGGCAATATGGTACAAACCTGCGATATGCAGGGAGCAGAGAAACACTTCCGCTATCAGGGCCATCTCTTAGTACAGCTGACCAATCAGACGGGACAGAATTTCTACTGGGAGTACCGAGGCCAAGGAGACGAGGCAAAATGTGTGCATACATGGGGCGATGGCGGTGTGCTTGAGCACCATACCGAATACAGTGCCGGACACACGCTCACGCGCAACAGCCTTGGCTTTACCACCCGATACTTCTACGACGAGCGGAATCTGATCTACAAGATCATCGACGAAGTCGGAGGCGTTACGCTGCAGGAATACAACGAATACGAAGAATTGGTCGTAACCGTAAACCCCGAAGGATTGAGTCGGAAATACACCTACAACGATTCGGGAGAGGTCATCAGCTTCGAAAACGAGAACGGAGAAAGCACTCGCTACGAATACGACGAACGAGGCAATCTGCTGAGTATCACTACTGCACAGGGTGCAAAATCCGTGTGGGAGTATGATGATCTGGATCGGGTGGTAAAACGAATTCTGCCCGATGGCAATACGCTTTCGTACGCATACCAAGGCCGGAATCTGAGTCAGGTAACCGACGAACGAGGCAATGTCTTCCGCTTCCTGTTCGATGGGGCATATCGCCCCGTACAGCTTACTTATCCGAACGGGACCTACCGTCAGTGGATGTACGATGCCCGGGGGTATTTGTCTGAGGAGCGCGACCCACGTGGCAACCACACCTTCTATCGTTCCGACGAAGCCGGGAACCTCCTCTGGATGCAGGAGGCCGATGGCAACGAACACCATTTCTCTTACGATACTTCGGGCAACCTCGTCCATGCCAAAGACCGGCTCCGTGAGGTAAGCTTCCGCTACGGCAGTCTCGGCACCCTGCTGAGCCGGACGCAGAACGGGCGGACGGTTTGCTTCGAGTACGATACCGAACTGCAGCTTACGGGCATTGCAAACGAAGGCGGAGAGCTCTACCGCTTCGCTTTGGATGGCCGCGGCGATGTGGTGGATGAATGGGGCTTCGACACTCTTCACCGCCATTACGAACGCGACGGTGCCGGACGTGTCTCCAAAGTATTGCGTCCGGATGAACGGTGGAGTACTTATGAATACGACGGTGTGGGACGTATCGTCGGGGAACGCCACAGCGACGGCACCGGCACGGCTTACAAGTATAACAAGGACGGTCTGCTGACGGCAGCCTTCAACGATTCGATCAAGATCGGGTTCGAGCGTGGTCGGGACGGGCGTGTGCTGAAGGAAGCGCAGGGCGAACACATGATCGAGAGCGTTTACGATGCCTTCGGTAGCCGCATCCGCCTCAGCAGCGATTTGGGAGCTGATATAGCCTTGCAGTACGACACGGAGGGCCTGCTTGCCGGAATGCAGTCCTCGGACTGGTCTGTTTCGATAGGCCGCGATAAGAGCGGTTTGGAGATCCAGCGGGAGTTGAGCGGTGGGGTGCGTGTCACGACGGGCCGTGATATGCTCGGACGTGTGGTTCGCCGGGATATTCTCTCGGGCGGAGCGGAGCAGAGTCGCATGCGTTATCATTGGGGCATGGGCAACCGCCTGCATCGCAAGGTGAACGAACGCACGGGCGAAACCGTCCTTTTCGACTACGATTCGTGGGACAACCTCTTCCGTGCCGATTACAAGGGTAGCTCCGAGGTGGAGAGCATTTACAAGGCTCCCGATGCCATCGGCAATCTGTTCCGCACGGAAAAGCGCAAGGATCGTAAATACGGCAAAGGCGGTCGATTGCTCGAAGACCGTAAATACTCCTACCATTACGATGGGGAAGGAAACCTTGTTCTAAAACAACGATTGAGGCCCGACGAGACGTTAGCTCCGCTTTGGCAGGAGGGTGATTGGGCGTATGAATGGCAGGGCAACGGCATGCTCCGAAGCGTGAAGCGTCCCGATGGCGAAACAGTTAGTTTCGAGTATGATCCTTTGGGGCGACGTATCTCGAAGACATATAAAGATAAGACTACCCGTTGGGTTTGGGACGGCAACGTACCACTACACGAGTGGACGGAGGAATCCGATGTAACCACGTGGCTGTTCGAGGAGGGTACATTCATACCTGCGGCAAAGATAGTTGGCGATAAGTCCTACAGTATTATAACGGACTACTTGGGTACACCAACTGAGATGTTCAATTCTGATGGAGAAAAAACATGGTCGGCAGAATTGGATATTTATGGCTCTGTTCGTAACTTTGCCGGGCGTTCTTTGAGCGATTGTCCGTTCAGGTATCAGGGACAGTATGAGGATGAGGAGACAGGATTGTATTACAATCGGTTTAGGTATTATTCGCCTGATAGCGGAATCTATATCAGTCAAGACCCAATAAGACTTGCAGGGAATAATCCTACACTGTATGCTTACGTTCACGATACAAATGTGTGGATAGATTCTTGGGGATTAAAAGGAACAGGAATACCATTT
>NZ_KB899184.1 GCF_000378065.1 Porphyromonas gulae DSM 15663
CGGTGGCAAATCGAAATTTTCTTCCGTAATCTCAAACAATTACTACGTATAAAGAGCTTTATTGGGACATCTCGCAATGCTGTGGAAACGCAGATATGGACTGCCCTAACAACAATGTTGCTACTCTGTTGGCTAAAGCATACTGCTCGTTACAAATGGGGGCTGGCAAACCTTGTCGTGTCGTTAAGGCTGAACACTTTTACCAAAATTGATCTTGAAAAGTGGCTTAACGAACCCTTCAAACCGCCTCCGGATGACAACAATTAGGGGAAAGGCGAGATTAAAATTCTTATTTTTTCGTTGGGCTGTATAACTCAACGGGTTACGCCTAACTCATAATTTATTTAGGACAACATTGAAAAAATACCCTTGTCTCGATTGGGATTGAGACAAGGGTATTATTATGGATTTTACTTGTTTACAGGTTTTATGGAATCTTGCTGGCTTCAATTTTATAATAAATCTCTCCGTTTACTTCTATTCTATTGGCAGGAGTAATAGCCTCTTCCAGTTCTTTCCGCTTTTTCAGGAAATAATCCAGTAATTCGTCTAATTCCGTATCCGGGAAAATTTTCTTTTTGCGGAGTTCGCGTACTTTCAGCAATTTGAGCACAGGGTGAAATGAAGGCATCGCAAATGCCTGTTGCTGCGCTTGGGACAAAGAAAGGTTCAGAATAGCTTTTTTACTCAATGGATAGATTTTTTCATCTTGAATCCATTTGCAATACGCTTTCACCATCCCCTTACGAACAGCAGAGGTATTGAGGTATATCGGCGGAGTCGTAGGCTTTTCTGTCGATGCTGATCGTGCCGGAGAAGGAGTAGGACAAGTTCTGCTCTTTCCTTTTTCGATATTCTTTCCTGTGTATTTGTAATCTACCCTCAAACGGGTTAAATCGTTAATGAATCCTCTTAAGCGGGAAAGTTCCGCTTCATTCAGCAGCAAAATATAGTTTCCCTTGGATAGGTCTGCAGTAGAGGTTTCCAAAGACAACGGATAGTTGGTCTTCGGTTTCATATGTGCCAAAGGAACAAAGTCTTTGGTGGGGACTGAATATTCTTTCGATAGCCCATTTAGCTCCAGCCAATAAGAATTTAGTTTTGTCCTGCCTTGCCCTGTTTCCTGAAAAGCTTTATTCAGGTGAGCAAGTAGACTGTTGTTGTCGCTTTCGATCTCAAGGATCAAAGAATCAGTGGCGGCAATCAATAGATCCTGAGGCAATTGTTCTTTTTTTCTGGGGAATACAATCCATCCCTGAAGCATACTTGATTTTGGGAAATCAAGGCTGTAGATATTTTCTGTCCGTTCTATAAATTGGTTAGATAGACATAGTTGTTCAGAATGGACAAGTATATCTTTTTTCTTAAGAGCAAGCTGCTTGGCAGATCGGTCGATCATGTTTTCTACCTGAAGAACGAAATTATTAAAAGTATCTCCTTCATCAGAATAAATTTGATAGCCGAGAATTCTACAGTTGCTTTGAACCAAGCTTTCGATGAGGGAGAGATCTACCTGTTCCTGTGTATTGCCATTCTCTCCAATCAAAACGACGATGTTATTCTCCGTTTTATATGGGGCTAACAATTGTGTAGCTCTTCTCAATCCACTCCATGCATCTTCGTTCAGCTCCGGATACATCTGTCCTTTGGCATCTGCATAGCTTTCAAATACGCCCAATACGGAATCAATATCTGAATTCAAAGGGATTTCGCCAGGGAATTGTTTGTTGCCTCTGGCAAATCCGATGACGGCACCGACTTTATATGAATACTCGCTTTTTTGTTTCAATACAGCATTCAAACCTTGTATGGAAGAAGCAAACATCTCGAACTTATCATAGACAGGCTTCTGTCCGGCAAAAACAAATATGATATTGATTTGCTTCAGGCTTTCTTTCAATTCTTGGTACCGCGTATAGGTTATCGGTTTGCCTGACAGACTGTAAACAAAGTTTCGACTATTGTCTACCATTGGGACAGTCAATATTGTCCGAATCGAGGAGGTGCTGTCTCCCTGCAAAATGGACGAAACAGCATTCATTCCTGTAAAAAGATGAGAAGAATTTGGGTGTGCTAACTTCTTAATATCTTCATTCGGGATATAATGTTCAGAACCGAATTGGTCATAAACCGAATATCTTGATACCGGTATAGCAGAATAATCCATATATAGAATTTCACCAAAAGGCATTAGCAGGGAAGAAGACAACCATCCGGATACAAGCGTTGCTACACTGTCCGGTGCAATCCTCTCTTTTCCGATGACGAAGCTTTTGCTATTGTCTACGGTCCTTTTAGCTAAATAAAGAGGTGACTGAAAAGGTACCTTAGCGATCGGTGTCAATAATTCCGGCTCTTTGAAAATGACAACGGAGTCTGAAGAGAAATAATTTTTAGTACGTGACAGAGGTGCTGCATCCTTGAACATCGTAATCATCTTTATTGTGCGTCCCGTAGCAATATTCGTTGTTGCATGAGAAGATAAGATGAGGTTGTCTTGATGGATCCAACCATAGTATTCTGCCTGCTTCCTGTTTTTCAGCTTTCCGTTCTCCAAAATATCCGGAGAATATTTGATTAAGCGCAAGAAATCTCCTTTTTTACCGATCACAAGGAAAGGTTCGAGATAAGAGGCCGTCTTGAGTTGTACTTTTCCTCCGGGATTATAATAGGTAGGGTTATTGCTCCTGTCGGAATATACGATCCATGGACTTCGTTTTTCTATAGAACGGGACACCGCAACATCACCGCAGCAATAATTTCTAGTATATTCATCGGGTGTTTTTTTTATTTTGGTAAACTTGTTGATAGGTGCACATCCCATTAATAGGAGAAAAATCAAACTAATTCCTATCGTTTTGTTATTCATATTTTTCATAATGGTTACTTTTTGAGTAGTGAATTTTGACGGACAAGTAATTTCTTCACGCAATTAGATCTTTTATCAGGTTCTACTACCACCTCGAGTACTGTTGCGGATGAGCGACTCCCAATAATTTTCAACTCGTGACAATACGAGTAAAAATCATTTTGTCTGACATTATTGATTAGCACGATTACATTCGGATTATTACAGAGATATTTGTCCAATACATAGTTGTAATTGGCATTGAAAGACTCTCCGTCAATAATGTTTTGCAAACGTACACGAATATCTTCAGCAATTAGAGATAGGACATCCGTGGAATCGCTCTCTGCGTATTCCGGTAGAATCTCTATCTGATGAAGTACCGGATATTCGGTGTTCTCCGACGTCAGGTGTACTTGATAAATGCCAGGCTCGCGATAGGCATATGTGGGATTTTTCTCCCGCGAATCGACGTCTCCACTTTCTCCAAACTCCCAACGCCATTCAGATGATTCGCCATCGGCCATAAAAGTTATTAACTCATTTTGTAATGCCGTTGTGGGAGCAATAATGCGAACAGGAATCTCTTCCTTCGTTTCTGCCTTCTCCCGAACATTTACAATAAAGCGTGCTTCTTGTTTTCCATCAATTTTCAGGCGGACTTGGTAACGTCCTGTTTGAGGGAACAAATACGCTCCTTTTCTTTCTACAGACATATCACCATTTCCAAACTCCCACAAGACTTCTTTGACATTGTGAGTGCTATCTGTAAAAAAGATCGGAGAGCCTAATTCTATCTCCGTCGGGGAAACGTATGCATGAATTTCCTTGTCTGTAAATTTTAGCCGTAGGAGCCATGCAATAAGTATTCCGGCTGCAAGTGCAGCTAAAACGATGATCATCCATCGAGTAAAGATTTTGTTCATAAATTGTTTTTGTTTAGATTGTTTTTCTTGTTTTCGGTATTGCTTCTGCAGCGCTCAAGATCTGCCTTAAATTTCTCTATGTTTTTCTTGGTGCTCCAAAGCTGCTCTCTGTCGGACAAGCGAAACTCGTAGAATGTCGCTGTATGATCGAATATTTTGTATCGTTCATCCCATTTGTTTTGAATGTATACATTCCGTATCTCCCCTAAGATATAACTGATCTCTCTTTTTTCATATGAAGCATTCAGCCCAGGGTCTATCCGGTTGATTTTTTCTTCAACGCTCAAAACCTTATTTATCATATCCATTTGCTTAACCTCGAAGTTCTTGATACGATCCATCTGTTCCAAGGCTTGTTTCTTGTTGCTGGATAAATGATAATTATAATTAGGGAAAAACAAGATCAGACCGGATAATACAGTCATCGTACAGAACAATATCAGAACATAGAAAAAACCTATTGTTTTTTCTCTTTGGTTCATTGTCTTATTCGTTTTCATGTACTTACAATTATTTTCGGTTATAACTCAGCCTTCCGACCGAAAGACGCCGTGTAACATTTCTATTCTCATCATTACATCGTATCAAGTCGTTTTTTGTAATATCTTCAATCCGTTTCATGGTCGAAATAGAATCTCTCGTGCGGAGAAGAACATCCATCTTATCAAAAAGATGACGATGAAGAAGAGCGTCTTTTTCAGATAATCTCTCAATCAGGTTCCCCAGAGTCAGTTTTTTGGAGGCAATACTATTCATGAAATAGTCCGGATTCGCTCCCTGCGATATATCTAATGTTCGATATGTATTGAATATATCTGTAAAGGCATCAGAAATAGCTATCTGTTCATTGTATATACGTTCACTGTCTCCTGTACGCATACGTATTTCTGCTATTTCACGTTCTGATGTTTTCAGAAAGAAATAAATACAGAAAAGAGTCCCTCCCACCAAAAAAAACATATATTTGGCAAATCTGGCATAGGAGCGAACAACGTTTTTATGGTTCAAAGCTTTCATTCTTTTTGCTACTTTATTTTAGTACTGTTGTAAGACCGAGAATCGGCATTTCTTCCTGCTTGTCAGAAAGCAGGAAGGACGTTTCTTCAGAAACGCTCCTCATACTCAAAACTAATTCCACATCTGCTGGCAGAAACAGATCTAAAAGGCTTAGCAACTGTTTATAAGCAGGAGTCTCAACAGATAATAATTCTTTATGTTTTCGCTGCAAGTTATTAAGTCTGACATTTACAACAGGAAAAGAATCTGTTATCCCTCCTCCTATAAATGTCGTTAATCCTAACTGAGCTTTATCTCCTAATTTCCATTTTGCATCATCGGGAATGCAGAACATACTATTCTTTTTTTCTATAACGACTTGGCAATCAAGGAAAACAGATAAAATCTGTGATATTTGTTCAGCTGATGTTATACGATGACTTTGGAATAAAAAATTTAGAATGAATAGCGCTTTGTGCAAAGGCATAGCTTGCAAGAAATCCCAATCGGATGTCAATAAATGAATAAATTCCGAGTATTTTTCTCGCTTTTCCAACCGCCTTTCATATAGCTGAGCAGAAACCAGCATGCGATCTATAGAAATCTCAAAAGGCTTAAAGAAATAACGAGCATTGAATTCTTCTTGCCTATTGCGCTTGATCGATTCTAAAACATTTGTTTTTCCTTTTTTATTTTCTGAAGTAACTCCTTGATGAAACAATCCCTCGGGCAAGGATTCGTATAAATCTCTTTTATGAATATAAACATTCAAAAAATCCGAAAAAGTATGCTCTGAATTTTCCCATGAAATTTGTTCGATCTCTTTCGCCTTTCCGCGCTGAGCCTTTCCTTTTCGAAGGATTCGAAGTGAATCGATCGAAAGGCCGCTTTCTATAAGACCTGAGGCAACGAGTTCAGCCTTGAAGTCGGTATAAAGAGTATTGTTCGTAGAACAAACTCCGTTAATGGGAGGAAAGGTTTTATTCTTTTTCATTGATATGTTATGGCCACTTTTAATCGACCAGTGTCCAACGGTTAGATTCGGATACGGTGTCCTGCATCTGTCTTTCAGAAATTACAATGCTCTCTCTATGTTGACCGATAAATTCGAGACGGCTGAGAGAGGTAAACAACTCTTCCAACATGTGTAGCATACCTTGTACGGCAACCAAGGACTGGTTAATCCTATTATGATCGTATGATTTATTTACGACCTCATCTAACAACTGTTCAAATGTTGATGGAGAGATCCCATTCCATTCATGGAAATACTTCAACATTGTTTCTTTTTCTTTTATCGACAAAAAACAAAGGCTTGTCAAAATGGTGCTGGCAAAAGAAGTCAAGGTCTTGACAACTTCATACGGAGTGAGCATATGAGCCTTGTTTCTCCACTCAAAATAGATCGTGGATAAAGTATGAGAAAAATCCTTGCATAAGAGAAGTACATTTTCGGCAATTGGAGTTCGGTTGGGTTGTGCAACTGTCTTCTCCACAATTTTCTTTACTGCATTGTCAAGTATCGATATTTCTCGTGTGAAATCCGCCATGTATTCATGCAGTCTGCTATGGGAGGCCATTGATAAGGAAGGGGGAATATAATTTCCATCCAACGTATACACACCATCCTGTTTGCGAAGCAAACCTATGACAACACTATAAAGATAATTTTCCGCTACACTTTTTCGATTGTTACGAGGTAGAAGTGTCAAGCGGTACGTTGGTTCCACGTATGGATAACGAGATGGTGTTTCATTGATGTCGGGGATACCACATGGATTCCTGTCAAAAGGCACAACATTTAGCAAAATATCCCATCCTTCTTCCGGAATCTCTCCTTCACTTTCACAGGGACAAGTAATCTTACTCTCAGGATCGTCCAAAAGAATCAGGTAACCTCCAGGTGTAATACCTTTATAAGATTCCAAAACGACAGTCCTCTGTTCTCCATGCCCTGCAAGAGTTATAGCAACAGATCTATCGTCATCCAATGCCGGAAGAAGTCCATAATGGAAAGGAGCTCTAAAAGCTTTTGCATTTTGGAGGATACATTCCAAAAGATAATTTTCCGTTGCAATGAAATGATCAGGAGAGACGCTCATTCCCAGTTTCCAATTAACGGGGCGATATATTTTCTTTTCTTTCATATTCAATGGATTTTATTGATATTCATTTTTCCGTACTCGCTTAGATACAATCAAGTATTTCTCGACGACCTTGTTTCCGACAAATGATATTTCGGGGTCAATATATTTTCGAGGTCTGAAGAACGATGGCTTCACATAGAAAATCCATCCATAAGGGTCTTCTATATCGTAGTATTCAATAGGATCGGCGACTTTTTTCTGATTGTAATCAGATATGATTAATTCAAACCAATCCCCAAAAATCATATCTTGTTTGGCTTTAGCTTTCAATCGGATTGGTTTTCGATCAGTAGGATTTTTGTAAATCTCTATTTCGCAGACAAGCAATTCTTCCGTATCAATTGGAGCTGATACGCGTATCACGTTATTGGGGGTGTAGATTCTCATCTTATATATCTCAATAGGAATACTCAAATAAGAATTAAATGCCTGAGAAAAAAGAGGAACAATCGCGAACGTTGTGATACATGTTCCGGCCCAAATACCATAATGAAAATCATTGGTAAAATTGAACAAAATGGAAAATAAAGCTAATCCGATGATAATCTGTACTCCAATAAAAAGAAAGGCGAAACCAAATGGACGTCCATTAAGAGGCTTAACATACTTCAACAGCAAGCTACTATTGACATACCCCAAAGCCAAATATACGCCTTGAAGGAGAAGATAGCCATAGGGCATAAAATTAACTCGAAGAAAACCTAATAGCCCGGGTATTGCCAAAAGCACACTCGACAGGAGGATGTAGAAGATTGCTTTTTTATCTCCTAACAGTTTATTCTTTTGGGCAACTAACAAAACGACAAAGCCCAATACAAATGCTATGATTGGAGCAAGAAGGTAAGTCGAAAATATTTTTACAACAGCAGGATTCATACTTTTATTTAGTCAACAAAAACTCTATAGTTAAATGTCATTGGAGAGAGAGCGGCCAATTTGTGATGGATATCATCTGCAATTTGTTGTTTTAGCTGAGCATCCAAAACCGTAGACAAAGGAATGAGATGAACGTCGATCGTGCGGATCAGTCCCTCTGTCGGAGAACTTCCCAAAGCAATACCTTTTTCGATATTGACACCGGATATTATATCTGATAATTCTGACAGACAAAAACTTCTTATATCATTATTTGTTACAATCTGATTCCGACTACTTAGAATATATTTGAACCGGGCTATTCTTTCACGTTCCGATGGCTCGGATGCACCTCCAACTGTCGGAGTCACAAAAATTGCTCCCGAAACTTCTCCGAAAAGCGGTTCTTCGGGCTGTAATTGTATTCCCGCCCTAATGCCATTGGCTATATTTCCCAACGTAGCCCAATATCGCACATAAAAATTACCGAAGGCTTGCGGGGAATCGACGAAAAGATAGAACGGAATCCCTGATTCCGAAGAAATGCCTTTCGATTCTCTGCTTATCTTCGTTATCAGACGTTCGATAATATAAGTACTATCTGTATTATTTCCTAATTTGGATGAAGAGAATACTCCCATTTCATCTTCCAGCAGATTTTGGAGACGCTGCAAAAAGTCTTTTGCATTTCGGCGATCAAATGATTCGCACCCCCCCTGCCGCAGGGTATATGTACAATTGTCTGTATTGTTTTTATATCCGTTTGCAGGTGTATAAATCCTGTTCTCTTCATCGGTTACGTCTATGATGGACAAGAAGAGCTCTCCGAGCTTTCCGGAGAGTGGTACTATACCAAAATTCTTCTCAACCTTAGAGACTATGCTGTATAATTCTTTGTTGGCAACAGGAACAGTATTGATCATTACGAGAATATCCTCCAATACCGTCGGAGTAAAATAAGGGGGAAACTCTACCTTGACCCAGATCAACTCAGTATTACAAACATCCAAATACTTCGTTTTTTCCTCTTCTGCCATGCAAGAGACCAACTCTTCAGGAAGTACGCTTAAATCCTTTTCTGTAATAACCAGATCATCCTGAATCGTTTGATAGCCGACTCCATAATATTCGAGGATTTGGTGGTTGATCCGTGTATCATACTCTTGTTTTTTGAAAAAGGAGTTTAGACTATCGTCATTAGAAGATTCCTCTGAATGTAACCCGGACTTCAGTGTAAGCTGTTTGTTTCCCAAGGCCCATTTACTCTGGGGAAGCAAGTGCAAATAATCACTTCTCCTGTCAATGTTAGGGAAGTCAATGTAAAAAGACAGATGATGCAAATTCTTGGGTTTGACATCAAACTCTAATCCAATCCAAACTTTATTGTAACTCTCCGGTGTTTGATTTGAACGAAGCATGAGCTTCTTATTCATATCCGGAAGCACTTCGTACACTTCATTTCCGACAATCAATGTCCTTATAGCAGCTTTATGCAATGGCGTTCTACAAACCGGTCGAAATGTGTAGCGAGTATTTTCCTTTCTACCGGGAAAGGGAGAGACAGCATAAAAGCCGGTCGAAGGATCAGTGACATGGATATCCGTAAGAGGCTGTATATAAGCAATAGCATGAGCCGGTCTGGCACGGGCAACCGATTCAGGCAGTAATACCTCACTTAGCCGCTGCATAGCACGAACCTCGATGTCGGCAATTTCATCAGAAAGGATATGCAATTGGGCCGACATAGCCTCTATCAGAAGACGGATAAACGGATCCAGATTCTCTATCTTCCTTATTCCCCAAAAATCAAGAGCCGTACGAATCATCCGGTCTTTGATTTCTTCCTTGCTTTCTCTATAGTTTGTTCCCATCTGTTAACAAAAATACATTATTCTTTGGATAAAGGGCCTAAATACAGCCGATGACGAAATCGACATGGATCACCATTAGAGACCAAAATGGCTGTGGTATAGATATCCACCCTCTTGCGGATATTCACATTGTCTGATAAAGCCTTGTGCAAAACATCCGTGATTTCGACGCGAAAACTACAGTTGGAAAGTCGCCTCTCATATGTGCCGACGGATTCCGCTAAATATTCCATGAACTGGGTCTGCCATTTGTCTAATGACATGATTCGCTCAAAATCCATTTCCCAAATAGCCGTACCATATCTCCGGTCGAAGATGTGCTCTCCGGGGCAGGTCATGATTAGTAACCCGATGTGTTGGTCGATGGATTCCAATTCAGAGACCTTCCTTGCATCACCTCTTTCCTCATCCAGAAGTGCTCCAAAATCCATCGGGATCTTATAATATCCGTTTGACATATCTTATATTGTATTCTAAAATATCCATTCTCTTAGAAATGGCAATTATTTATCCTTTGTATGAGAAATTTATCCTCATCACCGATCCAAGCATCTCCCTCCGTTCAATCGGATTTCTTCCATTTTCTCAGATTCCATGCATAAAGCCGATAATACATATTATTCAAAAATACCAATAACCTTCGTTTTAGTCCTCGAAAGAATTCTTATTCCCCTGTCGGAATACGGGCAGTTCACGTATTGGGATATGCTTTTTTATTCTCATTCGCTCCGGCTCTGGATATGCACCTGGAGCCACATAAGTGTTGTCTTCCAATATCGATGAATCTTCATGCAGTAGCTTTCTGATGCAGTGGGCTGATCGAAAAGTCCGACGGCATCAAAAACGAAACAAATAATTCCTAATCCAATAGGCCCTCCAAATGTAGCAACAGTGCCCATTGTAATGTCTAATCCGACCCCTGCATACCATTCAGGAGGTAACCACCACTCCTTTTTGGGTATAAGTAGAAGCCCTCATAAGGACGTCCTGTCTGTCGATAAAAATCGAATAGTTCCCTACTGATAAATTGGTTGTTGTATCTTGGATTAGGCATACATTTTATCAATCGACCCAATTACTCTCGAATGTAAATTCATTGAGACGAACAGATTTGGGGGAAACAACGATGGTAGTCTTTGTTCCTTGATTTATAACCATTTCCTGTTGTATGCTTATACAATAAGCCTCTTTGAAGCTGATACGCAATGGAGGTGTCCCCGTTTCGTTTCTGAAGAGGATTTCCCCATCTTTACGCATCCATTGATTCGAAGCCCAGGAAAGTAATGCGTCATCAGGTATTTGCGATAGTTCTATCAAAAGCTTTCCTCCAAGCACTTCGGCCTGCGGTTCTCCTTTATCATCCGTCGGCTGCATAAATGAAGTGCTGAATCGGTGCACATCGTACTCTTTGCCCATAAATACCAAAACGGCATTTATATTGACATCGGGCTGTTGTAAGAAATTCAGATTCATAAAATCGTAGAATGAGAATTAAATGTTTTTCCAATCGTTTTCAACAATGATCCCACCTATTGTTAGTTTCCTGGCGTACAGCGCAATGCGAGTAGAGGCATATGTGCCACCGGCCTCGGAAAAATTAATATCCATTCCGATGCAGGCTGCTGTAGCGAAAGATATCTTTTGGAGAGGTGTATCATTCATATCGCACATTACGATAGTGCCATCTTTATACTTTCTCGAATTCAGCATCCAATCAATAACCTCATTGGTGGGCAGATTGGCAAAGGTTAGTTGCAATGTACCGCTTCGGACTTCTCCTTGAACCTTTCCATGTATATCAACTGCCTGGTCAAATGAATAGCTGAATTTCTCCAGTTCCAGGCCATCCGTCAGTAATCCTTTTATACTTGCATCGTTCAATGAGCCGATGCGAAGAAAACTTCTGTGTCCAAACATATTCTATACTGTTTTTGGGGAAACCGTTTCCCATACTAATTCTTGCTTCTCAGATAGTGTGCCATGCAGCACATCACCGGGGTTGAGCTTCCCGGAGAGGATCATACGAGAGATAGGGCGTCTTAGGTAGTTGCGTATTATACCAGACACTTGCCGTGCTCCATATTTGGGAGTAAAGCCTTTGAATGCCAACATCCTCTTTACTTCGTCCGACAACTCGATATCCATATTCTGCTGTTTAAGCAACTTTCGGAATCCCTTGAATTGTATTTCAAAGATCTGCATAAGGATGGTCTCACCTATCGGAGCAAACGGAACAATTTCGGACAATCGTGCGAGGAATTCCGGACGGAAGTAACTGCTCATTATTTCCATAATTTGGAGAGTCGTGGGCTGTCTCCCTTCTGACAGTTCTTGGGCGATCCATTCGCTACCGACATTGGAAGTGAAAATAATAATGGCATTGGAGAAATCGCCCTCTTTACCTAAACGGTCATGCAGTTTTCCTTCATCCATGATCTGGAGGAATGTGTCGTAAACCGATGGATGGGCTTTCTCTATTTCATCAAAAAGTACCACGGCATAGGGTTGTTGGCGAATTTTGTTTACCAGCAATCCACCTTCTTCGTAACCGACATATCCCGGAGGAGCACCATAAAGCAAGGCTGCCGAATGCTCTTCTTTAAATTCAGACATATCGAACCGAATCATCGCTTTTTCATCATTGAATAGAGCTTCTGCCAAGGCTTTGGTCAGCTCGGTTTTACCGGTACCGGTCGGGCCGAGGAGGAAAAAAGAACCGATAGGCTGTCCCGGCTTGTTCATTCCGCTACGCGATTCCAAAATGGCATCCGTCAGAGATTTTAGAGCATGATCCTGTCCCACAACCCTTTGTCGGAGAAGATCCTCCATATTCAGCAAACGTTCTTTTTCGCCGGCCCGTATCTTGCCGATAGGGATACCTGTTTTGCTGGCTACAACTGCGGCAACGTGGTCACCTGTAACACATTCTATTTTTTTCTTTGCAAATGATTCCAGCTCTTCTGCCATTCGAAACAAACGATCAAACATTTGAGTCGAATCAACCGATTGCTCCACATTGTCCGTATAATTCAGACTACCTTGTATGACAGGGCTGATACGACTTATAGTTTCTTGCCACAAGCGGTGTAGTTTGTCCGACAAATCCTCTTCGGACATATCTATTTTACCTGTTTCAAGCTCATCCAACTCCTGTGTCAATCGCAACAAATCGGATTCCACAGTCTCATTGACCATTTTCACGGCGGACATGGTCCGGTCGAGCAGATCGATGGCAGAGTCAGGAAGACGGCGGTCTTTGACGTAGCGTTTGGCCATACGCACACATTCCGACAAAGCCATTTCATCGACATCCAATTTATGGTATTCACGATAATTCTTCAGTAACAACTTGGCCATCGCCACGGCATCGTCGATAGACGGCTCGGCAAGTTGTAATACCTCAAAGCGGCGGTTAAAAGCGTGATCGGGTTCGATCTGCTTGCGATACTCATCGGTCGTAGTAGCTCCGATGACAGTCAGGTCCCCCTTGGAAAGTTCCGGTTTCAAGATATTTGCCGCTCCGCTATTTCCTTGTTTGACATCGAGCAGGATGTGGATTTCATCGATAAAAAGGATAACACGGTCTAATTGTCTAAGCTCTTTGATGATGTTTTTGAGGCGATCTTCTATTTCGCCCTTATAAGTGGCTCCTGCGATCAATGCACCACAATCCAACTCCCAAATATCCGTTTCAAGGAGGAAAGAAGGCACATTTCCATTCACGATACCGTATGCCAAGCCTTCCACCATTGCTGTTTTCCCGACGCCGGAATCTCCGATTATCATTACATTCGGTTTGCCCTTTCTGCCGAGAATTTCTGTCATCTGCCGCATTTCCTTGTCTCTGCAGACCACGGAATGTATCTTCCCCTCTCGAGCTTCGGCTGTCTTGTCGATGCAGTATTTCATCAAATGGGTCAGAGGCATGGCAGAGGCTGAAGATTCCACAAAAGGAGCCATGGCCTGGGAGACCTGTCGAGGGATGGTACCGCCTTGAAGAAAGATATCCAATATCTCTTTCTCTCGAATGGGAAATGATTTCAACTGGTCGGCAGAAAAGGCCACCTCGGGTTTGGCTATGGCACAAAGCACACAAATCGGATTGATTTGCAGGAGACCGAGCTTCAGTCGTACGTTGTCGGCCTCCTCGAACAATGTAGGAATGCGTTCGTCCGGTTCTACTTCGGTTATACCGGAGAGCTTTTCGCACATTTCTATACGCACCTCAGCCCATTCATCGAGATATAGAGGATCTTTCCCGATGGATTCGACGAACGAAGTCAGTCCAACCTCCTTGTGCAGCGATGCTTTCAGAAGATGCGCCGCAGTATAGGTCGCATTACCATACTCTCTGGCCAAGGATTTCGCTATTCTTATGCCTGTTTGAACCGATTCATCTAAATTCAGAAAGTCCATAGTTGGTTCTCATACTCTGTTGTTAGACCGCAATAATGCTAAATCTTCAGGTTTTCTTTTTGAGGGATTGCACTTCCCAAAGGTATACAAATTTTGCATATTTTGATGATTGAAAGCTTAAGACACCAAGGTGCGGATTCCACAAATAAATGCAACACTAAGGTAAATTTAGCAAGAAGCACTCGAAAGGGGTTCTATATTTGAGTTTCTTTCTTGGTCTATGGTTGAGTTTTTCTGTATATCGGATAGTTTTTTAGGGGTTATGTGGATGAAAGAAGAGGCTTTCGGGATATATTGTCGAATAAGGGCATTTAGATGTTCTATGTGGGGTTTATCCGTAGAAGTATAAGGTCTTGCGAAGTATACGGGTACTTTGAGAGCCTTTTCAATCTTATCGAAGGCCATAAACTCGGATCCGTTGTCGGTGGTGATAGAATGCAGTTGCCCTCTTCTTTTGAGAAAGGCAAGCTTTTTGACAAGAATTTTGGCAATGGGTTTTGCCTTTCGTCCTTCGGGCAGCGCTTGAATGATGGCAAAATTGGTTTTTCGATCCGTGAGCGTCAGGATGGCTTCATTTGGAGTGGCTACGATGATCAAGTCCGGTTCGAAATCACCTCTACGCTCTTGATGATCGATACAGGCGGGCCTGCCAAGAATGCTGCGCCGTGGCTTCTTCGACGTTACAGGCACTGACAGCCTTGCTCGACGATACTTCAATGCATGCCGGCAATACGTATAGAGGGATCCTCCTTGCCGTTTATCCTCATGCAGGAAGTTATAGATGGAGGTCTTACCCACCATGGGTTTTCCCTCTCGTTTATAGCGTCCTGCGATTTGCTCGGGAGACCATTGATGCTCACGAATCAGGTCTGTGATCTCTTGCTTAATCCGCTTGTTCATCTTGCGAGGATGGTGTTTCCACTCATGTCGTTCCCCGGCGAAGAGATGCGCCTGTTTAGGGTTATAATGGCCGCGATCAGTGCAGTTGCGCCTTAGCTCTCGAGAAACACTACTTGGGGCAACGCCGATAATTGCGGCGATCTTCCTGATGGACAGGGCAACCGCATGAAATCTTTAGTAGCTTTTTGAGATAGTCTATATTCAGAGCGGCTTTGAACAACCTCTTCCGTAAGGATAGTTTGTCTTTGTGCCCGGATACAATGGCTAAAGCAA
>NZ_KB899185.1 GCF_000378065.1 Porphyromonas gulae DSM 15663
CGACACTCTTGCGTCAGACAAAGGTGTATTTATTGGCTTTAGACTCGAGTTTTGTGCCGTCTATGTAAGACACATCCAAGCTCAAGAAGCCACGATCACTCAGAAGTAGAACCAGCTGTGTGAAGAGCTTGTTGATCTCTGTCTTCATCCGATTGCGAAAGCGATTGATCGTGGCGAAATCAGGCTTTTCGTATCCCGAGAGCCAAATGTAGTGGATATCCCGACGCAAGGCTTGCTCGATCTTGCGACAAGAATAGACATTGTTCATATAGGCATAGAGAAGTACCTTGAGCATCATGCGCGGATGGTAAGCACTGCGCCCACGAACGCGATAGAGACCTCGGATTGATTCTAAATTCAGCGAATCTACAATGCTGTTGACCAAGCGCACAGGGTCATTGGCATCAATATTTTGACCAAGTTCTGCAGGAAATAGCAGGATGGGGCGGATATGTAAGGATGAAAGTGTAACTTTTTACTCATTAAATAATTGATATTTGCTAAGTTACTCAAACTTAGTGAATGAATGAAGCCCTATCTTGTGAAAGTTGGGGTTTTGTTGTTGAATGAGGAATAAAAAAAGGAGGCTGAGCCAAAAATGAATTTTGACACAGCCCCCTCATCGGTTTATGTATTCAAGTTAGAGAAATGGCTCTCTACTGCTTTACGATCTTTTGGTTGACGGGCCCGCTTGCCGTTTGCATAACGAGCATATAGGAGCCGGCTGTCAGCCCTTGAACACTGAATGTCACACCATTGCGGAGGTTGTTCCAAGAACGAACCAGTTTGCCATCCAATGAGTAGAGAGCGGCAGCGTGAACGATATGAGCATTCTTGATGCTGAAACGATCTGTTACAACAGATGGATATGCAACGACAGCATTGTTATTCTCAATCTGTACAACGCTATTCGGAATACCCGATCCCTTATATACCAGTTTTATTTCGTATTCATCGCTCTCTGTCCCATCTGTAACCGAATAAGTTGTGACAGATGGATCCTGTGTACCGATGAACGTTCCGTTCTTATAGATATAGATACCTACCAGTTCGGGGAATGGAGCAACGTTGGTACCTTTTGCATAAGGCTCTTGTACAAGTGACATGTCGATCTTTGAAGCATCTGTATTTACTACCAGATATTTGATAGCCATGTAGCCTAAGAGCGAGGGTATTCCATTACCTTCGAAAGTGGCACCATTGTCGTATGAGATCTTCTTTCCCGTGATAGAGAACAAGTTGTCCGGGTTTCTTACGTAACGGATAGCACGGTTGATCTTGTACTTATTAGGCATTCTGATACCTGCATAAAGCATATGATTATTATCCACGAGGAATGGCTTATTCAGGTTTACTCTCAACCATGTTCCGGACTGCCAGTCGGACGGAGTTTGCACCTTTTGCAATCTTCTGTTTGTATTGCTCTTTAAGAAGAGATAGAAGGTAGAGTCCGGAGCAGAAGGCATTACATCCACAGCGACGATAGAGACCTTCTGTGGATATGTGCCGGCCATGAATTTGTCTGCTATGACGACACCAACGGGAGGAGTAGGCTGCTGTGCAGCTGCAGCGCTGACATAAGGCACTTCAAATGTTTTGAATATAGGATTGGTTTTTTCTCCGAATCGAGAAACTAACTGGCTTAAGAAAGGAATTTTCCAGCTTAATGTTACACCTCCTTCGGAGAGAGGTGTTACCTCCGGCTTCAGTTTGGTCTGCATCTCTCCTATGGCAATATCGGCAGGAGTCTTGTCCGTATCCTTGTAAGATTCTACTCCATCCAACGGTGAGGGATAAATGAAGCGTGCACTTACTTCATAGCGAATAATACCACTGCCGATAATACTCGGGTTGATAGGATCGGAATATGACAGTTCTTTTGTCGTAGCTATTTCGGTGCCATCTCGGAAAATGTGATATTCCACCTGATAAGACGATGGGTACTGATTGGAGGGAACAGCCGTCCAATTCAGCTCTACGTGGTCACCCTTGGACTGAAGCAACAACTGCGGTACGGAAGGCAAGGGCTTATAATCCTCCCGGTATGTACCTTTGAGGACTTTCGTCTGTCCACTATTCTTGGGATCCAAATAGATGTCCATACGACTTTTATTACCGTCTCCAGCGTACTTATCCCAGTGGCTGTTCATTCTTCCGTAGAACTCCGTTCCGCCACAATTACCTGCACCTCCGGTCAGCGTACCAACCACAAGTTTATTTTCATTGAAGAGAGAAGAACCGGACGAACCACCTTCTGTACCTCCTTGATCATATTTGAAATAAAAGTGATCATTTGTACCTCCGGATCCACTGGTAGTGATCCATGTAGTCAGGGTCGGAGATTTCTTCAGAATAGAGATCTTCATGGCATCTCCGGCGGGATGGTGAATACCGGCTCCACTTGAGGGGATGTCATTCGTGCTATCCCAGCCATTGTAATAGACGCGGTAGCGACGTGGTATTTGGTCGTTGAGTTGGAGCAGGAGACCATCGGATTTGCCCTTGATCGGGAGGAATGCTTTCATGGAAGCTCCGATGATACTGTTGCCACGGAAGATAGCCAATGTACCATTGCTGCATCCTCTTTTTTCATAGTGGAAAGTGAAGATCCACCGGTTCAAATCGGATTGCGTTACACCGAAATTCTCTGTTAGAGAAGCGCAGTGCCCGGCAGAAATGATCAGCGGGGTAAAGTCACCTTTCGTATTATTGAGCAGGTTGCCTGAGCACATTGAGATATACGGTCCTTGTACCATAATCATTTGCACCACACCGTTCTTTTCTGTCTGCCAGTCTGCTCCTTCAGGGCAATTGATATTGATCTCGCAGTCCGAATCGGAATCATCCTCACCGATCCCGTAGTGGTCATCCGTTACGGGACGTCCGCCTACTTTGTCGAATATATAGCCTGCGCCGGAGATCTTGATGCCAGGCAAAGCCCCTCCGCGAGGTACCTCATAATCCATTATAAGTTCGCTTCCGAGTACCGGTTCGGTGGCAAAGGCTTCGTTACGGCGATGAGTGGCATTCGTATATGCACCTAACACATTTTCGTGATCGGGCGTATAGATATAGAGGCGACCACCCTCCGGAATAATGAAAGCATCGTAGTAGAGTGTAATAGCTTTGGCGCCTTCCAGTTTGAATTGCAGACGATACACATCTGCTCCTTTGATCGAAGAGATGCGTGTGGCTTTCGATGCAAAGTCCACATCCACCGGTATTACCTGCCCTATCTGTACGGGGCGACCATCTCTTTGAGATTGCCAGCGGCTACGAGCTATCAGGTCTTCCGGGTTGAAGTCCGGGGTAAGGCGAACCGTCATTTCATTGTCGAATGAATGCGTCCGCGCTGCTTCCGAAGAGAAACTAAGAGGCTCCCCTCCGAAAGAAATCTGTGCAGAAGCAGTTAGCACTGTCGCTATTCCGACGAATGCGGACAATCCTAACTGTAGGAAAAATTTGTGAAACTTCTTCATTTTTCTTGTCTGTGTTATACTTATTCTCTGTTGTTTTTTTAGTCTGCAATGATACGACAAAAACAGCTTAAAGCTACTTTGTCTATGGAAAAACACGACGAATGCCTATAAAGTTCCAATTGCATCGAAACCTATATATAGGAACAAATAGAGAGACTACCGTTTAATTCCGGAATCAATGTCGCAATATCGCAGAAAGATTCTCTTTCCCCCCCTCGAAGGGAGCCTCAGGACTTTATAGTATCAGGTGCAGGTACTTTATAGTATAAAGTATGGAGACTTTACAGTATAAAATGGGGAGACTTTATACTATCAAGTGGTGACACCTTACAGTATTAAGTATGGAGGGCTGATAGTATCAAGAGGGAAGACTTCATAGCAGGAAGTCACAGGGGAGAACGCGCTGTAGCGAAAAGACGAGAGATATTCCGCGAGAAACTGATTCAAAAAGATAGAGGGTATGCTAAAATCGTTTGATCACGATTTTCACACACCCTCTTTCCTTATGCCCAAAGAGCATGATGCATCCTTTTCTTATTTCACTTGAATGGGTAAGGAAAAGTTCGGTAAAAAGGAGGGACTCCCTCTTCTAACCTTTATTTCCCTGCTGCGTATCGGAGGGCGAACTCTCGTCCCGCATTCAGTGCCTTGAGGTTCATATCCACCACCTCTTGTCCTTTGCGGCTGAAAATAGCTTCGATACCGCCTGCCAGATAGTCGAAAGGAATCTCGATAAAGGGAGAAGCGGCACCGAGCATCACGAAGTTGGAAGCACGGACATTGCCTACCTCATCACGGGCGATGCTGTCCGCATCGATCAGAACGTGGTGGGGAAGAGATTCGATCTTGGAGATAACTGACGTAGTCTCGGGATAGTTCGGGATGTTGATAAACGGAACCGTATTGGTCACCACATAACCGTCAGGCTTCAAATAAGGAAGATAGCGCAATGCTTCCATCGGCTCCACGGAGAGGATAAGATCCGCTCCCCCGATAGGAATCAGGTCAGAGTAAATGGGTGCATCCGACAGGCGCAGGAAAGACTGTACGTCGCCACCTCGCTGGCTCATGCCGTGGGTTTCGGCCTGCTTCAAATACAAATTGTTGGTCAGAGCAGCCGAACCGATAGCTGCTGCAATGGACAAAATGCCTTGGCCTCCGACACCGGCCAAAATAATATCTGTTTTCATTTCTTTATTTCCTCCTACTTCAATGGTTATTCCTTGGCCTTTGCACGTTTGACAGCTTTGGCATCGCGAGCATGCTTTTGGATGCAGACGCGACGGGGAATGATGACGGATACACCCTCATAGTTGATTTCCTCCCGAATGATGCTGCATAGTTCGTCATGTTTCTTGGGTACGGGCAACAGCTCCTTGATGTGATCCGGATCCACTCCGATACCGCGACAGATGGCCTCTACCTTGCCGTATGCAGACGAATGCTGACCTCCGGTCATGGAGATTGATTCATTGTCGGAGATAATCACCGTAATGTTGCTATTCTCATTGACGGCATCAAGAAGACCCGTTATCCCGGAATGTGTGAAAGTAGAGTCGCCGATTACAGCCACAGCAGGGAACAGGCCGGCATCGGCAGCCCCTTTGGCCATCGTGATAGATGCCCCCATATCCACACAGGAATTGATGGCTTCATAAGGAGGCAAAGCACCAAGTGTATAGCATCCGATATCGGAGAAGACGCGTCCGTTGGGATATTCTGTAAGAACCTCGTTCAACGCATCGTACACATCGCGATGGCTACAGCCTTTGCACAAGGCAGGCGGGCGTGCTGCAACGAGATCGGGGATAGGTTCTCCCTCTACGACCGGTATATTGAAAGCTTTTGCCACATGATCCGGATTCAACTCTCCATCACGGGGCAATGTGCCATCGAGACGACCTTTGATCCGCTCCAAACCGGGGAAACCCTTCAGCAGCTGCTCCACTACAGGATAGCCTTCTTCCATGACTACGATGTCACCGCATTCGTTGAGCAATCGCTCCATCTGCTTGTGAGGAATAGGATATTGCGTCACCTTGAGGACAGGGTAAGGCACCTGAGCCTTGAAAGCCTCCATCAGGTAGTTGTATGCGATACCGCATGCCACTATACCCTTGGACTTATCAGCGGCATCGATATATTCGGTATAGGGCGAGTTCTCGGACTCCCGTACGAAATCGGTCTGCTTGTCGAGGAGGATTCTGTATCTTTTCTTGGCAATACCGGGAAGCAATACGTACTGGCGTTTGTCTTCCGGCAGGTGCAATCCGTTCTCCCCGATCGGCTCGGTCGGAACGACACCGGCACGAGAGTGAGCCAGACGAGTCGTAATACGCATCATGACGGGGGTACCCAAACGTTCGGAAAGGTCGAAGGCAAGGCGCGTCATGTCGTAAGCTTCCTGTTGGTTGGATGGCTCCATCACAGGAATCATGGCAAACTGTCCATACACGCGGGAGTCTTGTTCGTTCTGGGATGAGTGCATAGAGGGGTCGTCGGCAGCAACGATCACCATACCGCCGTTGGCACCCGTGATGGCAGCATTCATAAAGCAGTCTGCCGCTACGTTCATCCCCACATGCTTCATACATACGAGAGCGCGTTTGCCTGCGTAGGACATCCCGAGGGCCGATTCCATAGCGGTCTTTTCGTTTGCCGCCCATTCCCGATGGACATTTCTTTCCTTAGCCATCCGAGAGTTTTGGATATGCTCGGTGATTTCCGTAGAGGGAGTACCGGGATAGGCATATACACCGGATATGCCTGCATCCAAAGCAGCTTGGGCTATAGCTTCTACCCCCAACAACAATTGTTTTTGCATAATGATATTCCTTTTTATAATGTGATAACTATATCTATAACCAAACAAATACGACTATCGTTTGGTCGCTTTGTGATCAAATTTGCTTGAAAAAGTGTCCGCTGCCTGCTTGTGCCTTCGGCATCACTACCATATCGTTGATGCAGATATTGTCGGGCAGGTTTAGCACGGACGCTATGCATTCCGCTATGTCGCTTGCACAGAGAGGCGTGAAGCCCTTGTACACAGCATCGGCCTTGGCCTGATCATCATGGAAGCGCACCAGCGAAAACTCCGTCTCCACTGCTCCGGGGCAAATCTGTGTGACTTTGATGCCATAAGGAAGCATATCTATACGCATCGCCTTCGAAAGAGCATCTACGGCATGCTTCGTGGCACAATAGACATTGCCGTTGGAGTATACTTCCTTGCCGGCAATAGACCCGATATTGATGATATGTCCGCTGCCACGGGCTATCATACCCGGACTGATTGTGCGAGTTACGTAGAGGAGTCCTTTGATATTGGTGTCTATCATACGTTCCCAGTCTTCAATGTCACCGGACTGTATGGGGTCGAGTCCCGCTGCCAAACCGGCATTATTGACAAGGACAGAAACAGACTGCCAAGGATCAGGCAAATTGCCCAAATGGGTCTCCACTTCTTCACGACTGCGGACATCGAAAGAGAGCGGCAGTATTTCGATCGGGTATTCTGCTCTTATTTCATCGGTTATGCTTTGCAGCCGGTCGGAACGTCGTCCCGTGATGATAAGGTTATAGCCGAGCGAAGCCAGGCGGCGAGCCGAAGCTGCACCGATGCCGGAGGTGGCTCCGGTGATTAACGCGATAGGGTTCATTATTGTTTGTAAGGTTGTACCGAAAAGTCGTATTCGGATTTCGTTCCCCCAAAAGTACAAAAAAGAGAGCGTCTGATATGATTAAATTGTGTCCGATTTGTGGGGGAATCCTATGTCGGATAGAGCCTGCTGTCTACATCAAGGCGTTTCGAACCGGAAATGATCTGATTGCGGCGCGTAATTCCTGGAAAAGTGGCGCGAGAACTTTTTCGTTTTGGCGCGAGAATTTTTTACTTCCCGGACCAAAAGAAAAAAGTTCTCGCGCCATGTTTTGCGGGACTGTAAACGGAAAGATTCCGGAGCGTAAATCAGCCGAATGTGAGATGGGAGGGCAAGGCAAGACAATAAAAAAGGACTGCACCCAAAACTTATTGGATGCAGCCCCCGTATACTAAGAAGATGGAGGTCGAGAATCTCCGATCAGATTGTTTGCTCGATATTCCAAACAAAGGCGCGAAGTCCCTGATCCGGAGTGGCGGCGTCAAGGATACGCAGAGCGTCCATTATGGTTTTCACTTTCTCGGAAGGGCAAACGACCATGAGGGCACCATTGAGCGTAGGCCATGCGTGAGTACCCAAGTGAGGCTCACCCGTATCGCTACCGCAACCGCGGACAGTCTCCCAATAGGTATATCCTTTGAGATTGTGTCGGCTAAGCAATCGAATGATAATATCGTGATAGGCCTGATTATAGGTGATGAAAATCATTTTCTGTTCCATACTCTGCTTTTGTTTTCTTTTTTTGTATACTTCTTGGCCAGCAGTCTACGCTGTCTTCTCATACCGTTCGAGGCAAATACGGCATAAACAGTCGGGACGATAATGAGCGTAATCAGTGTGGATACGGACAGTCCCCATGCCACAGTAACCCCCATCGGCTGCCAGAGTTCGGACCCTTCTCCGATTCCGATGGCCATGGGCACCATACCCAATATGGTAGTCAGGGTAGTCATAAGCACAGGACGCAGACGTGAGCGGCCGGCTCGTACTACAGCAGAGAGAATGCCCATACCACGCTCGCGACAGAGGCGGGTGTAATCGATGAGCACAATACCGTTCTTTACCACGATACCCATGAGCATAATCAGACCGATAAAGGACATAGCACTGAAAGTGGTATTGGTAATGATAAGACCGGCTATGACTCCCGTGAAAGCAAAGGGTATGGAAAACATGATCACGAAAGGATCGACGAGACTCTCGAACTGTGCCGCCATGACGATAAAGACGAGTATGACGATCAGCAGCATGAGGGTACTCAAGTCTGCAAATGTCTTCTGTTGATCCTCGTATGTACCGCTGATTTTGTAGTCCACTCCGTCGGGAATCTCCAGCTGTGCAATTTTTTCTTTAGCCACTTCGACCAAATCGCTCAATGCAGCTCCTTTGACAGCCGTGGAAGCTACGGTAACGACACGCTGACGATCCTTGCGCTCAATGGTAGGAGGAGTGTACAATTCTTCTATGCTGCCCAGTTCTCCCAGGCGAATACCTCTGCCCTGAGGCGTATAGATGAGGATGTTTTCCAAATCCCTCAATGATCGTCGGAACTCGGGGGCCAAGCGCACGCGAATATCGTACTCGTCGCCTTCTTCACGATAGGTAGATGCCACACTGCCATTGACACGGTTGCGCAGGAACATGGCAGCCGTGGTGCTGTTCAATCCGTTTTCGGCCAATTTGGTACGATCAAATACGAATTGATACTCCGGTACGTAGTCTTTTCGGCTGATTGTCGCTTGGGCACATCTGCCATCCTCTTTCATCAGACGACTGAATCTCTCTGCGAGATCGCCCGTTTTATTGAAGTCGTAGCCGTATATATCCAGATTTACTGTGGGTTGTCCGCCCATACCGCCCCCGCTTCCGCCTGGAGTGACCTTATAATTGTTAATCTCCGGATAATCGGCCAGCATGGTGCGCATCTGGTCGGCCACTTCATTCATGGAGCGTTTTCTCTCATCGCGTCCGGTAAGACCGATATGGAAAGTGATGATATTCGTGCCATTGTCCTGCATGGCGGCAAACATGCTGGATGCTTCGGCCTGACCGACACTAAAGCTCGTCCTGTCGATTTCAGGTATTTCGTTCTCCCATCTGTCGATCATACGAAGAGCAAAAGCGCGTGGCAGATTGACTCCTGTGCCTACCGGATATTCTGCCTGAATCTGGATATAGCCGTTGTCGGACTGAGGGAAGAATTCGGTTTTGAGCAGTGGCGTCATCATCAGACTTGCTGCAAAAATGATAAAAGCACTGACTATCGTAACGGCTCTGTGTCTCACTGTCCAATTCAAGAAACGCTCATATACTCGATCTACCGAATCGAGAAAGTGTTCGATCGGGGCAAAGAGCTTTTGTTGCAGCCGTCCTTGCTTTTTGTCGCGCTGAAGCAACTGCGAACAGAGCATCGGTGTCAGACTGAGAGCAGCTACCGTAGAGATAATCATGATGATACTCACGATCCAACCCAACTGACGGAAAAGGATACCCGTAAGCCCCTGAATCATCGTCAGTGGGAGGAATACGGCCAGCATCGTCAGTGTGGAAGCTATGACGGAGATCCCCACTTCGTTCGTGCCGTGTATGGCAGCCTGCTTGGGATAGCTGCCCCGTTCTATATGGGTCGTTACGTTTTCGAGTACCACAATGGCATCGTCCACCACCATACCGATAGCGATAGAGAGGGAGCTGAGAGAAATGATATTCAACGTATTGCCTGTAGCCATCAGGTAGATAAAGGAGGCAACCAGTGAAATAGGGATCGTCAGACCGATGATAAATGTGGCACGCCATCGTCCGAGGAAGAACAGAACCACAAGGATAACGATGACGAACGTAATAGCAATCGTATCGCGCAGACTATTGATCGTATTGACGATGTTGTCCGAAGTATCGAAGATGGTGCCCAGCTTCACGTCCGAAGGGAGCGAAGCCTGTATCTCGGGTAGAGCATCATAGACCGCACGGGAGATAGCTACCGAATTGGCTCCGGACTGCTTGTTGATCATAATCATAGCCCCACGCACATTGTTGTTGTAGCTCTCCTCTTCGTTTTCGGCATGTGTATCCTCGACACGAGCCACATCGCTCAGATAGACGTTGCGACCGCCCACACTGGCCACTACGATTTGGTTCAGCTGGCGTGCATCGGCAAACTCGCCCTGTACGCGGATCGAACTCGTCTTGTTGCCCAAATCGATTAGACCGGCCGGTACATTCTTGTTCTCGGCCGATATGATTTGGCTCACAGCCTCCACGGTCAGGTTGTATGCTTCCAGTTTGGCCGGATCACAATACACCTGTATTTCCCGCTTCACAGTACCCATAATGCTCACCGCACCTACACCATCGAGGCGTGCCAGAGCATTCGTGACCTTGTCTTCGAGGATCTTCGACAGGGCCATCGTACTCTCTTTGGCCTGCACGGATAGCATGGTGATGGGAATATCATCGGTGCCGAACTTGAAGATCATCGGTTTGTTCACATCGTCGGGCAGGAAATTGGAGACGGCATCGAGCTTGTCGCGCACATCATTGGTAGCCACTTCGATGTCCACACCTTCATTGAACTGGAGCGTGATGACGGAAGCATTCTCCCGGCTCTTCGAAGTAATGTGCTTGAGATTGCTGACCCCGTTGAGCGTATTCTCCAAGACCTTCGTAACGTTGTTCTCTATGTCCGATGCACTGGCTCCGGCATAGGAGGTCACGACCATGATATTACTCGTCTCGATCTTGGGATACAAGTCTATGGAAAGACGACTCAGTGAGAATAGCCCGAAAATAGCTATCGCCACGAATATCAATATGGTTGTGACCGGCTTTTTTACAGCCGATTCGTATATACTCATAGTTTGCTCTGTTCTTTAATTCTGACGGACTGACCATCCATGAGGTTGTTCATACCGGCCGTAACCACTGTCTCTCCCACATTGAGACCTTCGATGATCTCATAGCTATCGTTTTGTCTGGCTCCGACCTTCACCATGCGGCGGACAGCCTTTCCTTTTTCCACTACAAACACATAGAATTCACCACTGCCTACCTGTTTTACTACGGCCAAATCCTCCACCATAATGGCTGACTTCTGGCCGAAATCGAGATTTACTCGGGCATACATACCCGGCCGAAGCTGTTGATCTCTGTTGGCAATCTGTATCTCCACGCCGATCGTATGCGTAGAAGCATCCACGGCGGGATAGACCAGGGAGATCTTGCCTTCGAAGATTTGTCCTTGAAGGGCATCTACCGTAATAGTGGCAGGCATACCCTTTTTCAGGCGAGAGAAATACTGTTCGGAGACATCGATGCGGAGCTTTACGGGGGCTATCTGTTCTACCACATATATAGGTCTTGTGGGAGAAGCCATATCGCCGCTATCATAATTGCGTGCGGTAATCACACCTGATATAGGGCTTCGGAGCACGGTGTTCTCCAGCAGATTGTTGTATGTAGTTTCGGCTACGTCGAGCTGCGTCTTGAGTGCATCCCACTGCTGTTTGGCTATGCCGCCTATTTTGTACAGCTCATCCATACGTTGGAAGTTGGTGCGCGTATTCTCCAGCTGTACTTTGGCTTGGGTCAGTTGGCTCCGGTCCAGTTCGGCGAGCACCTGTCCGCGTCCCACTCTATCACCTACTTCGGCCGTAAGGCGTACGATCCTATTGCCCATCTGGGGAGTAATGTTGTTGGTCACTTCTGCCCGAACGGTGGCCGTGAAGCTCAGTATTTCATTCAGCGTGTCGGTCTTCACTATAGTTGTTTCCACCAATTTGGCTGCCATAGCAGCCGAATCTGCAGCAGACGGTCGGCTCTCTTTCTTGCCATTGCAGCCCGTGAGAGTAAGAAATGGCAGGATTATGAGGAGGATAGCCCTGCCCAGTGTTTTCGATCTTTTCATATTTATCATACAGGTGTATTTTGTTACTATTTACTTTTTAATGCTCATTGTTCGGGAATCCCCATTCCGTTCATCTTGTCCAGTTCGGCCTTTGCAATCATGAAGTCAAATATGGCCTGATTATAATTGAGCCGAGCCTGCAAAAGAGCCACATCGGCATCGTTGAGTTCGACGAGAGTGCCTTCGCCGGTCTGATAGCGTTTCTCTGCTATCTGATAGCCCTTTTCTGCGCTTCGGACAGCCTCTTCCGAGGCTACAAATCTCTGCATACAGGTACGCAGGCGGTCATTTTGATTCTTGATTCCCATTCGGATGGATTGCTCTATGTGGCGTCGTTGCAGATCGATCTGACGGATCGACAAGGCACTCTGCTTCACGTTGTACAGACGTTTGCCTCCATTGAAAATAGGGATATTCAGGCTGAGCGATATGGTGGAGAAAGGCGTCCAGCGTTGTCCTTCGCCCCAGAATTTGAAGTCGTTGCTGTTGAGCGAATAGGTGTATTGCCCTCCCAGATTGAGTGTAGGCAGGAAGCTGTACTTATTCAGCTTGTCCGCACTGACAGCCAGACGACGCTGTATGTCGAGCTGACGTAGGGAGGAGTTGTTGGAAATAAGCGTATCGGCAGCAAAATAGCCGGTATAAACCTGTTCTTTATAGTTGGACAATGAGCCTGAGAGTCTGATCGGAGTCTCCACTTCCATACTCATCAGTACCTTGAGCTGCCAGAGAGCAAGGGCTACGGAATTCTGCGCTTGCAGGAGGTTAGGCTCGATGTTGCGTACCTGTACATTGGCGCGAATCTTGTCATACTCGGCCACAAGTCCACGGTCGAATTTGTCGGATATGTTCTTATAATTGGCCAAAGCATTGTCATAGCTGCGCTTGAATACGCTATAAGAGTCCTCAGCCAACAGCACACCGAGATAAGCCTTCTTTACCTCTGCTACCAAATCGATTCGGGAGCTGCGAGCTTTCTCCAGAGCCAGATCGAGTTGTTCACCCGTCATGGCTATGCTTTTCCAAAGCTGTGCCGATACCAAAGGCATGGAGACATTCAGACTTCCTTGCGTATTGTGTGTACGCCCCACTTCGATACCATCGCCACTACTGAAGCCAGGCATATCTATATATAAGACCTGCTTCTTCAGCGTATAGCTGTAAACGCCATTGAGGTCTACTTTCGGAAGGAGATCGGCACGTGCTGCTCTGCGTGCATATTCCTGTTTGCGTACATCCATATCGGCCACTTTCACTGTGGCATTCTCACTGAGAGCGATCCGAAGCACATCGGCTTCGGAGAGTACAATGGTATCCGTATCGTACAATACCGTCTTTTCGGAGGCGTTTTGTGCTACAGTCCGATTCATCGATACAAACCAAAGTACCAACCCTACGAAGATGTAGGGCCAATGATTTGAAAACCTGTTCATAGATGCTTGTCTATATTCATCGTTTGGTATGCTATCCATCTGCCTGCAAAGAGAAGTAAATCGGCTCTACATGCTGCCCACCCTATAGGCTTTATGCGGTTTCCCTTTTTATTCTGAGATAGAAAACGGGCAAACAGACCAATACAAAGAAACGATAAAAAGGTCGAACTACAGTATACAATTCAGTCTTTTTTATATGTCAATAGTACATTATCGTCCCACAAGTTCCACCTACATAGTCGTCCCTTAAAATTCTTTTTAATCTCTGATATTCAGCAAATTAGTTTGCGAATATCTTTGCTAAATCTGCAAGTTTTCTTATCTTCATAGCAGAAAACTTGCAGATTTTATGATTAAAAAGCCCTATAATACCCCTTCATTATTCAGCAGTCTATCAGACATGCTGAACCAATCGCACCCACTCTATAAATTAGCTGACAAAATAGATTGGGCCAAATTCGATACGGCCTTCAAACCTTTGTATTGCCAAAACAATGGTCGCCCT
>NZ_KB899186.1 GCF_000378065.1 Porphyromonas gulae DSM 15663
ACGCGATTGTCAGTTGATTCTTGCTTCCTGCACGATGCAGGACGCGATTGTCAGTTGATTCTTGCTTCCTGCACGATGCAGGACGCGATTGTCAGCTGATTCTTGCTCCCTGCACGATGCAGGACGCGATTGTCAGTTGATTCTTGCTTCCTGCACGATGCAGGACGCGATTGTCAGCTGACTCTGCTCCCATCAATACGCTAACTATCAGCTGTTTGCAACTATTTTATAGGACTTTCATTGAAGTCTTTTGCCGCAGAGCTGATTCTTAAGTGTTTTTCAGATTACTTGAGGTTTGCAGAGAGATCGCATGAAGCTCTCCTTTCTTCGTCAAATCAATGCATGTATCTGTCTTGATCGATATGAGGGGGGAAGGGTTATTGTATAACGGTCTCAAAAGGTGCCTTTCTGGATCAAAGTCCAAATAAAAACCTTGCAGGTCTAACTTCCTGCAAGGTTTTTTTTGTTTTGTTACGAAAGCTCGGATTTCGGAGCGATGTCCTATCGAGCTTCGGCGATTAAAAATGAGTGGAGAGCGTGGCCATGGCCGTAAGCATCTTATTGCCGTGGTCGTACATTACAGCAGCACCTGCCCCCACGTTTTTATGAATTTGATATTCGTAGGCTACACGCGCTCCGTAACCGATGTAGGTATTCGAATTGGTGTAGATACTGACTTTGGCTCCTTTGTCTCCATAGATGAAATGGATATTGTGCTTATTGGACAGACCGGCTTGTACTGCCAGAAACAAATTGTGCCGGCTATTCTGCCAAAACAGATGGAGAGGATTGACTCCGACGACGATCATATAGCAGTTGGCACTGCCTGCATCGAAGAATGACCACTTCTCATTCGGAGAAGACATATTTACCTGAAAAGATCCATCACCCTCGTTCGACGCAAAGGAATCTGCATTGTTGGCTGTTTGACGTGTGGAGTTGTACATGGACAGACCCACTTCCAGAAAGCTCCCCATACGCTTTCCCAAATAGAAACCATAGGTGAATCCTCCCGGGATGTTCTCCGTATCGGAGTATCCTGCTCCGACCTGCAATGACCATGGTCTGATAACGTCTTGTGCAGCCAATCGGCCTGCAATTCCATACAATAATACAACGAGAAGCAGTAGCATTCTTTTCATACTCTTTCTTTTTTAGTTATTTAATTGTGTCGATTATCTCCTCTAAATGTAAAACAGTCACAAAAATATAATGAATAGATGAGAAATGGATTGCCGTTTCGGAATTAGCTGTATTGAGGTGTATAAATACCAAGACGGAAGCTCCGGGTCATAGACTTTTCGTTTGAGCTAAGGAGTACTATCTTTGGACGCTGAAATAAAAAGGATTTCGTGAAAAATGAATAAAGCAAGCAAATTGATTATACTCTTGCTCCTGCTGGGCTGTTCGGCATCCGCACAGAAGCTCAGTAGCAGTATGAAAGAGGCCCTGCGTAAGCTGGAAACGGCTGTGTATGCCATCAGCAACCTGTATGTGGACAGTGTGGACAACAACAAACTGGCCGAATATGCCATTCGAGGGGTCTTGAGCGAATTGGATCCTCACTCTGTTTATTCCGATGCGGAGGAAACAAAGAGCGAACTGGAGCCTCTGAATGCAGGATTCGACGGTATAGGTGTGCAGTTCAATATGCTCACGGATACGGTCTATGTGGTACAGGTGATTGCCGGAGGTCCTTCGGAAAAGGCCGGATTGTTGGCCGGTGATCGCATCGTGTCAGTGGATGATACTGTCATTGCGGGTGTCAAGATGAAGACCAATGACGTGATGAAACGCCTGCGCGGTCCACGAGGAAGCAAGGTGAAACTCGGTGTGTGGCGAGGGAACGACAGACTCAACGTCACGGTCAAGCGAGGTCTGATCCCTGTTCATAGTCGCGAGGCCTGCTATATGGTCGACGAACGTACCGGATACATCCGGCTGAGTAGATTCTCTCGCACCACCTACAAAGAGTTTGCCGAGGGGATCACCCTGTTGCGGGGGCGCGGCATGCAGCAGCTGGTACTCGACCTGCGATTCAATGGCGGCGGCATTCTCGATCAGGCGGTAGATATGGCCGGCGCTTTCTTGCCCGAAAGGAGTACAGTGCTGACCGTCAGAAACAATCGCACTCCGCAGATCAGCGAGCGGATGGAGGCCCCGAACAATAAGCTCTTGCCGAAGGATCTGCCTCTGGTTGTTCTCGTCAACGAATTTTCTGCCTCAGCCAGTGAGATATTAGCCGGGGCAATACAGGATTGGGACAGGGGCGTCGTTATCGGACGGCGCACCTTCGGCAAAGGATTGGTACAGCGTCCATTGCCTTTGCAGGACGGCTCGATGATTCGGCTCACTATAGCCCGATATTACACACCTTCGGGACGTAGTATCCAGAAACCTTATGCAAAAGGGAATTTCAAAGCATACGAACAAGAATTGATCGGTCGCTTCAAACACGGTGAATCCATCCATAGCGACAGCATCCGTTTCCCCGATTCGCTTCGCTACAAGACTCTCGTCACGGGACGTACCGTTTATGGAGGGGGAGGCATTATGCCGGATCTTTTCATCCCAACGGATACAGCCTTGTTCAACAGGCTGCATCGCGAGCTGTTGAACAAGGGCATCTTTAATCGGGCTGTACTCAAATATGTAGATGCACATCGTCAGAAACTGCGCCAACGCTTCCCCGACAGACAGTCATACGCCACGTTTAGCGTTCCCGAAGAGCTGACCGAAAGCCTGAAAACATTTGCCGAAGCTGAGAAAATCACATGGAGCAACGAACTTTTTGCTGAAGCCGAAGAGCTTATCAAGCATCAGCTCCATGCCTATATCGCACGTGATATTCTGGGGGAGGACGACTTCTTCTATTTCTTCAATCGCATGGATAAGGAATATATAAAAGCACTCGATCTCCTCAATGATCCCGACGAATACAAACGACTCCTCGGAAAGTAATTTGGTACCGGAAAGATACCAAACAACCGTTCGGTTACGTTAGCTTTGTATAGGATTATGAAAGAGATAAGTAGATTGATAGCTGTCATATTGCTTGCTGTGGGCTTTGTGCTCGCCAGTGGTAGTTGTTCGGATGATTTCGACAAATATGCCGAGTCTCCGGAGGATCGTGCCGAATTTTCTGCCGATACCATCAAGTTCGATACCCTTTTCAGCCGAGTCAGTTCTTCCACTCGGACATTCATGGTGTACAACCGGCTCAATCGTTCGCTACGTCTGAGCGAAGTGGAGCTGGTGGGAGGTAAAAGCCGTGGCTATCGTGTGAATGTGGACGGACATGTAGGCACCAAGTTTTCCGATCTGACCATCCTTCCGAAGGATAGTATGTTCATCTTCGTCGAAGCCACTTTCCCTGAAGGGGAGAGCGATGATCCGGTCGAGGTCAAAGACTCTCTGCGTTTCCTCATCAATGGACGTACGGACTATGTCCTGTTGCAGGGTTTTCGTCAGAACGTAGACGAAGTAACTGCTTTGGTTATCGATAGGGATACGATATTCGGAGCACAACGTCCCACCTTGCTCCGCGATAGTCTTGTCGTTCAGCAGGGGGCTACCCTTACTTTGCCTGCCGGATGCCGTCTGCTGATGGCCAATAAAGCCCATATCAAGATTCGGGGTCGCCTAATGGCGGAGGGCAATTCGGCCAAGCGAGTGATGATAGAGAATCTGCGCCACGATCTTCTCGTGCAGGATGTACCTTATACTTTCGTCCCCGGGCAGTGGGGCGGTATCCTTTTTTCTGAAGAAAGCAATGGCAATGAGCTCCGCTATACTACCATCCGCAATGGCCGGTGGGGAATCATTGCCGAAGGAGGCAAGGATGTCACCACTCCTAAGCTGCTCTTGGAGGGCTGTATGGTGACGAATATGAAAGGGGCAGGCTTGGCTGCTTCAGGTGGTTATATCCGTATTCTGAACAGTGAGATCAGCAATACCCTCGGCTATACCGTAGCCCTCTTCGGCAGTGTATGCGAATTGACTCAAAGCACTGTTTGCAATTTCTATAGATGGGACAACCGCCAAGGGGAAGCCTTGCGCTACGTGACGGCATTCGCTCCCGATGTGGCCGGTGGGTCGTATATCCCCTCGTCGGACAGCCGATTGGTTTTGTCCAACAGTATTGTCGATGGCAGTCGGTCTGTAGTCAAACAGGGAGACAAAGAGAGTGGGGGAGAGATCAGTCTGTCCGATGGCTCGCAGACAGATGATGAAGCCTCCGTACTTGCACAACTAACGATGCGCAATAGCTACGTGCGTGCTCGGTCGAGCATCCTCAATGTCGGATATAATGTGATGGAAGCTGACAAGAAGAACCCCGAGGACAGTATCTATTATAGTGTAGGGTATGACCTGATCAAAAAGAAACACAACTTTCGCTACGACTATCATCCTCTGCCCAAAGCTCCTTTCGTCGGAATAGCCGATCCTGCGATTATAGCACTGTTCCCCACTGATTTGAATGGGGAACCGCGTCAGACAGCTACCGTGGGGGCTTTCGAGGTAAAGTCTCGTCCATGACAGGTCGTGTACACGTTCACATAAGACAGAAAAAATATTATGAGAGAGGTGCGAATTGAAGCAGGCTGGAAAAAGGTTTTACAGGAAGAGTTTGGCAAATTTTACTTTGAAAAGCTGACGGAATTTGTACGTGAAGAATACCGGCAGAGCCCGATTTACCCTCCGGCTCGATTCATTTTCCGCGCATTTGATACTTGCCCTTTCGACCACGTCAAAGTCGTTATTCTCGGACAAGATCCCTATCACGAACCCGGACAAGCCGAAGGATTGGCCTTCTCTGTGCCGACCGGAGTCAGGATTCCTCCCAGCTTACGCAATATCTGCGAAGAAATTCGTACCGATACCGGACAGCCGGCTCATATAGATGGAGGAAGTCTTTTGCCGTGGGTGGAGCAAGGTGTCTTATTGCTCAATGCTACCCTTACGGTTCGTGCCGGCCAAGCCGGTAGCCACCAAGGACGTGGGTGGGAGACCTTTACCGATGCGGCCATAGAAGCTTTGGCCAAACAGAGAGAACATCTCGTCTTTCTCCTCTGGGGAAGTTATGCCCGCCGAAAATCTGCCATGATCGATCCTCGTCGCCATCTCATTCTCGAAGCACCTCATCCTTCGCCCCTGTCGGCGCATCGCGGCTTTTTCGGATGCAAGCATTTCAGCCGAGCCAACTCATACCTCCGCCAGCACGGCATAGCCCCAATCGTTTGGTAGCTGTCTTTTCTTGATTGGAAAAGTGATTGGCTGGCTTTGTCCCTTCCGAGAACTACATGTAGCCGGAGTACACCCGATCGAAGAAGCACACCATAAGAAAGAAAATCTGTTTGGGGAGAAGGAATCCAAACAGGTGATAAGAGGGATATTCCGATATGCATCCGAATAAGCGGAGATGAGGTTTGTCCCTTCTTTGTCAAGAACAAAAACGGTGTGAGAGGGTCAGAATATCCGCATCAGCTCGGACAAAGAGGAAATAATATGCATGGGTGCTCCTATGCTATCATCAGGTGATGTGTGTTTGTTCGGATTGTACCAGACAGAGGCAAGACCGGCATTCGCCGCCCCGACTATATCGGCTTCCCAGCTATCCCCAATCATGATGCTTTCCGTTTTCCTGGCTTTGGCTTTGACCAAAGCGAAGTCGAATATTTTTTTGTTCGGCTTGTTGATGCCTGCATCTTCGGACAAAATCACACGGTCTATATGGGGGGCCAAACCACTATTGGTCAGTTTGGCATGCTGGACTTCACGAAAACCATTGCTGAGGATATAGATATTGTAGTATCGGTGTAAGTACTCCACCGTCTCCAAAGCATGAGGACAAAGCCGCGTTTTCCGTCCCGTTATGGATAGAAATTCTGTATTCCAAGCCAGTATTTGTTCGTCGGACAGAGCGACATGTCCTGCAAAAGGTCGTCTGAATCGCTCCAAAGTAAGTGTGGGCTTGTCGATTTGTCCAAACCGATACTCAGACCAAAGTGCTTCATTGTGAGGCCAATATATGCCGAAGAAGGTTTCGAACGATTCGAAATATCTATCCCATGCATGTGTGTGATATAGTTCTTCGAGACTGCTCTTATTGTTATGATAAGTGTCCCAAAGCGTATCGTCGAGATCGATAAAAAGATGTTTTATCATGAAAAAAGCGGAATGAGTGCTTGATGATGCGGCCAAACCCGAAGTGCCGGAAGGAAGGAGAGAAGCAAAACGGCAGAGGCAGCAGTATGCAGTATTACACCGGTGATACAGATATATCCACCTTGCACACAGGACTACTTCGAGCCTATCTGCCGGAACTCCGCACCTCTATCTTTCTGAAACAAGAGAAGAGGGTGTGTCCAAACTTGCGTTCCGACACACCCTCTTTATGGAAATGTCCTATATACAGGACTTCAAAGGATCCGCCTGATTAATTGGTTTGGATAACGAGTATTTTGGAGTTTTTCCAGAAAGCCTGAGGATCCTTGATGCGAAGGGTGAGCATCTTATCTGTGCCGCGAATCAATTCGTATGATGACGCAGGGTGGCTGGTCAGTACATTTGCTTTCTTGGCCATCAGCGGGATCACCTTCAGGTTGCGCAAATCGGCTTTCGTGAAGTATGAATCGTTGTGTCCTTCGGTCAATACCTGACCGCGACGAACGATATTCATTTCTTTCAGGTCGCTGCTTGTCCCTATGCAATAGCGAACGGTATTGAGATCGCGATCCTGACGAGCATTCTGTTCTGCCAAAGCTGCGTTCTCTCTCGCGCTGCTCTCAAGTTGAGCACCCTGCGAAATAACTGTGGAGTCGAGCATGCCGATGGCGATGTTCTTGCGCTCCAATTCTTCACGCAGCTGGTTTACTTCCTGAGTTTTTGCTTCGAGTTGCTGGCGCAGCTGTGCCAAAGTCTTCATCAGACGGCTGTTCTCACGTCCGCTCTTTTGGAGCTTCTCAGTCAGATCGTCGATGCTCTTGCGGTTGGCTTGGAGCTTCTCATTGATCAGTCTCATATTGTCATTGATACGATCGCGCTGGCTGGCACGAATTTCTCCGCTCAGAGGGTTGAGATTGATCATGCCTTCCATGGCAGAGATTTCTTGGAAGTTGGTCAGAATTCCACTGATAATGGAGTCCATCTCTGCCAATTCGGATTCGTGTTGGCTGTTTACTGCTGCAATAGAGTCGTACTGCATTTTCAGCTCTTTATAGGCACTGGAGTTCTTTCCACATGATACCAAGGCAAGAGTTAGCGCTGTGGCGATAAACAGTTTCTTCTTCATGTTCGTAATACTTTTATTAGCGTGACACTTTATTCATTCTTAACTTATTGCTTTCCTTCGTTTCTCCTTTTCGGGACAGCTCCACCTACGATGAGGACGAATTCTCCTCTTGGAGGGTGGTTTTCGAAGTGAGCCAGTAATTCCGCGAGTGTTCCGCGGATCACCTCTTCGTGGAGTTTGCTCAGCTCCCGGCATGCAGCAGCCGGTCGATCGAGACCGAAAGTCTCCACAAATTGGGTCAGAGTCTTGAGCACCCGATGGGGCGACTCATAAAATATCATCGTCCGGAGCTCCTCGGCCAGTTCTTTCATTCGGGTTTGGCGGCCTTTCTTGACAGGCAGAAAACCTTCGAAGACAAATCTGTCGGCAGGGAGTCCGCTTGCTACCAAAGCCGGAATCAATGCCGTAGGCCCGGGCAGACATTCTACCACTACACCCAATTCGGCACATGCTCTGACAAGCAAAAAACCGGGGTCGCTGATCCCGGGAGTCCCGGCATCGGAGATCAAAGCTATACGTTCACCTCCGGATATCCGCTCGGCCAATGCCTTGGCCGTACGATGTTCGTTGAACTTATGATGGCTCTGGAGCGGACAGTGAATGTCGTAATGGTGGAGCAGTACATTGCTGGTACGCGTGTCCTCGGCCAAAATCAGGTCTGCTTCGCGCAGTACCTTCAAGGCTCTCAAGGTAATATCCTCCAAATTGCCGATAGGAGTCGGCACGACTGTCAAACGTCCTTCCATCGCAAATCCTACGGTTCAGCTCCTTCTACGGAAGAAATCCGACACTACTTCCGCAAAGTCATTTACCGTCGGATCCTCTGCCTCCCATTGCATCCGCTGATGCAAATAGGCCATAGCTTCAGCCGCTGACGACAGCAATCGGAGATCGGCAGAGACATCTCGCATAAGCTTGTCATCGTCTTGAAACAACTCCCGTCTAAAGCGAAAAAAATCCAACGTAGAGACTATCTTCTGCAAATCGAAGCCTGCAGGAGAGGGTCTCTCCTCTTGTCTTCCCTCTTGGGGTGTTATTTCCGTTAGCCCAACGGTCTGCGTCGTTTGCTCCTTTTGCCTCGATGCTTCACGAATAAGCATGCCGTTGATACGACTCAGTCTGTCAAAAATCTCAATCGCCTCGTTTGGGGTCAATTCCGAGAGTTTCTCTCTATCACCAAAGAGGCGTTCCAAGTGCGTTAGCACATCAAAAATATCAGCGTCATGAGCTGCATTCATCAGGCTGAATCTTGAGTTAAAACATAATTGTTCGGCACAAACTTACAGAAAAAAAAACGAGAACTCCGCACTTTCACACAAATATACATACTGCAAATGTGCTCAAAAGCACACTTCTCTTGGCTGTAAACACGGCTTTTCAGGACAGAAAAAACGCTCAGATCTTTGGGCGTTATCGCCCTTTTGAATACCCTGTTTCAAATGAAAAAAGGACTGCCATTCGATATTCGGGCAGTCCTTATGTGAGGATGTCGTCCTGTTAAGCCTTATCGCTCTTGCGGGCGGATTCGAGCCTCCTCGGCTGAAAAGCTATATGGGCACTAATTGTGCATCACCAAAAGGGGAGTTCCGGCATGGAAGAGCATTCGCCGCGCCATACTTGGATTGAAGAAACGGGCGAAGAAATTCCTGCGATAGGTATTGACCACAATCATATCCACCTTTTCCTGACGAATGAATTTTTCCAAAGCGAGGGAGAAGTCTCCTTCGTCCAGCATGCTCACTTTGATCGTGGCATCGGGATAGTGATGCGCATGGTACTCCCTGATGGCTTTGAGTTGTACTTGGTTCCATTCCGGCGTACCCACCGAGATATTGAAGATGCTGTACGAAGGGTTGTTCTTGTCCAGCAGCTTCATCATGGCATCGAAGAGCACCAGATCGCGTTGGTCGAAGCTGGTAGCCACTGCTACATGCTTGGCCTGATTCAGATCGTTGAAGGGTACTTCCTCAGGAATAACCAATACCGGTACTTTACTCGAATCAATTACTTCGGCTGCAACACTTCCGATCAGATCCGAATCTTTGCGGGATTTGCCTCGTGTACCCATAACGATCATTACAGGTCTGTGCCGCTTGCAGTAACTAAGGATGACATCCTCCGGAGCACCGTCCAAAAGGACAGAGGAGAAAGATATTTCGGGAAGTTCCTCGCGCGTTATCTTTTCGCGTAGTTCCTTCTTGAGTTTGTTCATCAGACGCTGTACACGCTGGTATTCTTTGCGAAGGCTGACCTCATTGCTTAGCTGGAATACCGCAGTATCGCCTACAGTAAGCGGCGTGGAGAAAAACGGGCTGATGTAGACGTGCATCAATACGACCCGAAGACCGCGACGGGCTGCAAAGTTGAAGCCCAGTTCGCATATCTTCATCGTATATTCGCTGAAGTCCACAGGGATGAGCACATATTCCTCCGTATTTTTCGCTCGTTTCTTGGGATCCTCCTGATCCCATTTGTTATCCTCTATAATACTGAGAGCACGAGGCAGATCGGTCTCTTTGATTCTCACCCGAACACCGGCAGAGATAACGGGCTGTATCTGATTGACATTGTGAAGATACGCTTCTATGCCCTCGGTTTCGAGGAGAGACTTCAGTATCTGGGCTTTCTCATAGGAGTGAATAGCCAGGGTCACTAATTTTTCTTCTTTCATATCAATAAACGTGTTGTAGGGTTAGTTCTTTATCGTGTCATTTTCACTGTTTTCGTGCTGTGTATCTGTGCGCTATTCGCAAAAAAGCCACTTCGGTCGCTTCTTATTGCAGACCGGAAGTGGCTCCGAGTTTATTATTTGGGAAACGCGCTGCCCCAAAGACTATGCGTTGGCTTCGCCCAGCATAGACAAAGCTCTCTCTAAGATAGTTGTGTCGTCCAACTCAACAATACCTCCTTCCGGTCCTGCTTCGATATGAACACCGCAGCTACGACCTTCTCTGAAATTGGCACCGCCGAAATAGTTGCGTACGGTTTCCACTCGCAGCCCCAACTCATCGGCAATGCGTTGCATAGCACCATCGGGCAAGCTGTCTTTGATTCTTCTCAGTTCATTGAATGTGATTGTCTTAGTCATGGGAATAATTTCGTCTTTTTTTGTGGTTCAACAATCAGTTTATTATTCTGCCCCTAACTTAGACATATTATTTGACAATACCAAAACTCAAAAGCCTCTATCCGCTCTTTATCCTGTCGAGGCTTGGCTTTTCCTCTGAGGAGGAAGAGCCGAAAAATAAGATGGCGGATAAATGATTGTGCTGTGAAAAAGGGGAGTACCTAATCACTACTTCACACCATAGTGCAAACTTCGTAGTATCTCTTTCACCTTTTCGACCTGATTGCCTTGGATGATTATTTCTCCGTCCTTGGCTGCTCCTCCCACTCCACATCGCTGCTTGAGCAGACGCGACAGATCGGTCAGATCGTCGTCCGAGCCGACGTATCCCCTCACAAGGGTGACCTCTTTGCCCCGACGCTGCTTGCGATCCAGCGTGATGCGCAGGCGTTGTTTCTCCGGAGGAAGCGTCTCGGCTACCTCTTCGCTATCCTCATGTTCGTATTGGAAATCGGGATTCGTACTGTACATGACCCCCAGTCTGTTCTTCCAGTCACTCATATTTTATATCCTCCATAAATAAAAGCTGCCGAGGAGATACCACCACCTCCACGACAGCCTTTGTTCCTAATCGAATACCGCGTGTCTTAGTGCGGATTAGCTCTTCTTGGCCGACTTGGTAGTGCGCTTGCGTGGCTCAGGCATGGTCTCGACACGAACGATATGCTCATTCGCACCCTCCCACATGATCTCCTTTTCAGCCGTGCGTAGATAAGCGATCTCATCGCCTTTTTTTACCACAGTACCTTGTGCCACTACCTCTGTAATACGGCCGGTAAATGTACAATAGACCTTCTCGATGTAGCCGAATTGGTTCTCGATATAGCAGAACGGCTGGCCGGTACGATATTCGGCACCGATAGCCGGAGCGATGGATGGCTCTTCCGTATCGATTTCCCAATAGAGTCGTCCGGAGCAGGGTGCTACGATCGGATCGCATCCGGCGCGTTTGGCTTTTTTGATGTCTTCGTCGCTATATCCCTGCTTAGCCATGCGGTCGGCTTTGGCTTTGTCCAGATCGGCATTGAAACGCTCCTTGGCTACACCGCTCTTATAGTCGCGATACTGACGGTCGTGCATGGCAAGCTCGAACAGCTCTTCGTCGTCCGGGCCATACTCCCAGCCGTTCTGATCCATTTCCTTGCGGAATTCGTCCAAGGCATCAGGATAAAATTGCTGAGGATCGGCATCCGAAAATTCCATTCCCTTCTCTTTTGCCAAAGCGATGATCTCCGGATCGAGTTTGCCGGGCAAACGACCCGATTTGCCGAGGATCATACCCCATGTATTCTGGTCGATGGCTTGCCAACGCCCTTCGCCCCGGATCATGTTGTACACGTTCATCAGGGCAACATTCTTCACATACTGGCTGAAAGGAGTTACCAGCGGAGGATAGCCGAGGCGCGGCCACACATATTCTACCTCTTGGAAGAGACGTACCAGCAGCTGATCTATGGTCATCTCCGGTTCGCCCTTTCCTTTGAGGAACATATTGATACCTGCATGTACCCCTTTCAGGTCGGCCATCATAGATCCCATCATACCGCCGGGGAGACCGCATCCCACGAGCAGTGAGCTTGTTTCTTTGTTCGACGGATCCATGAAATAGCCCAAGAAGTCGTCTATAAACTCCTGTGTCAGGCTTCGGGCTTTCATGTAGGCATCCATATTGATCTCCGGCACTTTGAAGCCGGCATCCTTGAGCATCTGCTGGATGGTGATCACGTCCGGATGCACCTTGCCCCAAGAGATAGGCTCCATAGCTACGTCGATGATGTCAGCCCCATTCTCGCATACCTCCAGCATGGAAGCGACAGAGAAGCCGGGGCCTGAGTGGCCGTGATATTCGATGATCACATCGGGATGCTTGGTCTTGATGGACTTCACCAGCTGACCGAGGAAGTGAGGACGCCCGATACCGGCCATATCTTTCAGGCAGATCTCCGGTGCTCCTGCTGCGATCAGCTCATCGGCCAGATTGGAGTAGTACTCCACTGTGTGTACGGGAGAGAACGTGATACAAAGCGTAGCCTGCGGGATCATACCGGCTTCCAGTGCATATTTGATGGATGGAATGATATTGCGAGCATCATTCAGACCATCGAATATACGCGTGATGTCCACTCCTTGGGCTTTCTTCACTTTGTACATCAGGCGACGCACATCAGCCGGCACGGGGAACATGCGAAGGCCGTTGAGTCCGCGGTCCAGCATATGGGTCTGAATGCCCGCTTCGTTGAATGGCTTGGTGAAGGCGCGCACAGCTTTGTTGGGGTTCTCTCCGTACAGGAGGTTCACCTGTTCGAATGCCCCCCCATTTGTTTCCACTCGCGCAAAGCAGCCCATCTCCACGATAACCGGAGCGATGCGTTCCAGTTGATCTTTTCGCGGTTGGTACTTGCCTGATGACTGCCACATGTCGCGGTACATCAGACTGAATTTGATTTCCTTCTTCATATTGGTTTCAAGTGATTTCGAGTTGTATACTTGACTTCTTCCTTTATATAAATACCGACTGTGGTATGCTAAACCACAGAAACAAAGATATTAAATAATTCCATAGTTAATCCGCCCAAAATAAATTTTTCTCCGGTCCCGTGCCAATGAGGTTAGAAGCCCTTGGTTCATCCATTTGCAACCACTTGGACGCAAATAGCCGTATACCCCCTAATCGTTTGGTAAATAGGCCATAAGCCGATCCGCCACTGCCCGATGGTGCGATGTCGGAGCAATTGACGTGTACTGAAAAAAGTTGACAGTTGGCGGGATGCAACCAGTATCCATTATGGGCAAACATTTAAGCAACTTTGAACGCCTTGCCATCCTAGAGGATTACCTCTCGGGGGCACAGAGCCAAGGTGCCATTGGACGGAAATATGGCATCAGTCGTGGTCTTATTCCTCAATGGCTTCGTAAATTTGGACTCGAAGATAAAGTTCATCCAGTTCCAATGAAAGCGTCCCAATCCCCCCAGAGTGAGCTGACACTCAATGAAAAAGAAGAGTTGGAGCAACTACGTAAAGAGAATCGTGTCCTCAAG
>NZ_KB899187.1 GCF_000378065.1 Porphyromonas gulae DSM 15663
ATCGAGTCCCAATCGGTTTGCGATAAGCTGATTTATGATTCTCAATCGGACATTATCTTATATGAAGGCTTTGAGGCCGGAAGTATTCCTGAAGGTTGGTCGCTCATTGATGCAGATGGAGACACGTGGAATTGGGATTTTGTTCATTGGACTATTCCAGGACATAATAGTAGCAAATGCATATCCTCAGCATCATATTTACCGATGATTGGCGTTTTAACCCCGGATAATTATCTCATTACTCCTAAACTTGAAGGCGAGGCCGAAAGAGTTAAGTATTGGGTCTGTGCTCAAGATGCGGATTGGGCAGCGGAACATTATGCGGTGATGGTTTCGACAACGGGGACTGCTGTCGAAGATTTCGTTATGTTGTTTGAAGAAACGATGACCGCGAAAGTGGCCGGTGCATGGTATCAGAGAACGATCAACCTGCCTGCAGGGACTAAATATATCGCATGGCGGCATTACAATTGCACGGATATGTTTTTCTTGAAATTGGATGACATTACGGTTTATCGTTCTACTGAGCCTGTTCCCGAGCCTGTTACTGATTTCGTTGTCTCGCTTATTGAGAATAACAAGGGACGCTTGAAATGGAATTATCCTAACGGCTACGAACCCGATAAGACTGATGATAAAGACCGATTGCAGCTTGCCGGCTACAAAATCTATGCAAACGGCTCGCTCCTTGTTCACATACAAGACCCGACTGTTTTGGAGTATATCGATGAGACTTATTCTTCACGAGACGATCAGGTGGAAGTGGAGTATTGTGTCACTGCCGTTTATAGTGACAATATCGAGTCCCAATCGGTTTGCGATAAGCTGAACTATACTGTCACATCCTTGGATAATATTCAATCTGATAGAAGCTTGAAAATATATCCTAATCCGGCATCGCATGTTTTAAGGATAGAGGGATTGAGTCGTAACAAGTCAACAATCGAGTTGTATAATGCGCTGGGAATTTGCGTATTAAGGGAAGAGACCCATTCGGAGAAAACGGAAATCGATGTTTCACGTCTCAATGACGGAGTCTACTTGATTAAAGTAGTCGGTGGAAATAAAACAACAACCGAAAAGGTAGAGATAAAGAGGCCGTGAGCTTCCTTGGGTAAGACTTATTTTTCAGCACACCCAAAGCGGTAGTTTCTGAGAAAAGTACCGGGAGATACAGAAAGAGAATTTTTTGTCGATTGGGGGAGGAGATGTTTGCTTGTTTGGCAATCTCTTCCCCCCTTCTTCAAAATGCACTTATGCCGGACAGATATTTCGGTTGTTCAATTTGGGCATTTCACTACGACCGTTCCTTCGGAATGGGCGAGCGACTGAAGGGTAAGAAATAGTAAGAGAGATGATGCTTACTCGAAGCGGCGCGATATATCTGCCTCATCGATGATACTGACGATGAGCTTGCCGTCCGGCGTATAGGTGGAGTCGTTCGAAGCAAAAAGCTCGGCCAAGAGATCGCTGGCCTCTTCTGCTGTCGGTGTCTTGCCACAAGGGATGGCTTGATACTCGGCTATTTGGGTGGCAATCAGTTCGAGCATTTGTTCATGCGATGATCTGCCATCTTCGAGTGTAGTATGGATGACATCCCGCACGACATCTGCCGCACAGTCTATGATTTGTACAGGTGCTGCCAGCAGCGAATAGGAAGAGACACCGAGGGGCGACAAATCGAACCCGACAGATTGGAGTTCGTCCACAGCTGCCTTCACGGCAGAAGCATCCGACGGATTGAATTCGAGGAGTTCGGGGAAGAGAAGTTGTTGCTGTTCGATATGACGTCTTGATTCGTCGGCCATGAAACGATCGTAAAGAATACGCTTGTGGGCGCGATGATAATCGACCAGAGCCAAACCCCTACTCAGAGTAGTCACCAGATAACGGCCGCGATGGACATAGCAGAGCGTATCGGCAGAGGGAGTCGCAGATACGGCAGAGGGAGTAAAATCGGTCGAGGCGAACAGTTCTTCCGAGCGGATCGGTGGTTCTGCCATCTTCTCGGCATCTCGCTTGGCTTCGAACTGCTTGAAGAGTTCGTTCCAGCCCATATCCGGCGATTGACGCCGCGAACTGCGGATAGGCTCCGTCAGTCCGGTTTCTTTGAAGGGATTATACGATGGATCCAGATCTACGGGCGGACGGGCGATGTTTTTCCCGGGACCTTGATAGGCCGGGATGTCGATCAGTTCTTTGCGGTCGAAGTCAATGGCCGGTACTGCATTACTGGAGCTGAGTGCTTCACGAATGACCACACCGATGAGTTTGAAGATAGCCTGTTCGTCGGAGAACTTGATTTCGGTCTTGGTCGGGTGGATATTGACATCGATCTGGGAGGGTTCAAGATCGAAATATAGGAAGTAATTGGGCATTGTTCCCTGAGGGATAATCGCCTCATAGGCAGCCATCACGGCTTTGTGGAAGTAGGGATGACGCATGTAGCGTCCATTCACGAAGAAGTACTGCAGGGCACCTCGTTTGCGAGCGCCATCGGGCCGTCCCACGAAGCCGGATATATTGGTGATGGGGCTTTTCATCCCGATGGGTATCAGATCTTTCTCTATTCTCTTTCCGAATACATCGAGGATTCTTTTCTTCAGAGGAGAGGGGGGGAGATCCTGCACCAGCTCCCCCGAATGGTAGATAGAGAAAGCAACTTGCGGATTGACCAAAGCCACCCGTTCGTATTCGGTCAGGATGTGCCGAAATTCCGTTTCATTCGATTTGAGAAACTTTCGACGTGCGGGTACGTTGTAGAAGAGATTTTTTACGCAAAGAATACAGCCCTGCGGTGAGGTGACAGTAGCCACTTCGTCTACTTCGGAGCCATTGATGGTAAGGCGTGTACCCAGCTCATCCTCAGCCCTTCGGGTTAGGAGTTCCACTTGTGCAACAGCTGCAATCGAAGCCAGGGCTTCACCTCGAAAGCCCATCGTCCGAAGGCTGAACAGATCCTGAAAAGAAGCTATCTTGGAAGTGGCATGTCGTTCGAAAGCCATTCGGGCATCGCTTTGGCTCATACCCTTGCCGTTGTCGGTGACGCGTATCAGCTCGCGACCGGCCTCCCTGACATCCAGCCTGATGATGGAAGCACCGGCATCCAAAGCATTTTCCAATAGCTCCTTGACGACGGAGGCCGGACGTTGGATTACTTCGCCGGCAGCAATTTGATTGGCGATACTGTCCGGCAGGAGGCGTATGACGTCGCTCATAGGATAACCTTAAAAACCAGCCACGATAGCAAGCAAACGGCTACGAGCAAAGCCAACGTGCGGAGTGTTCGTCCCGAGCGAGTGGATTGTGTCTCGCCTTGTAGCTGTCGCTCTTTCAGATGTTGGGTGCCTTCTACAAAGGTTCCGCGTATACGAGGGCGATAGCCGGAGTAGTCGCGTGATGAAGACTGTCCGTCTTGCTCTGCTTGCTCTTGTTCGACTTCGCGTCTGATGCGTTCGATACGTTTCTCCAACTCATCGCGTCGCTGATCGTAATAGATGGGTTTGTGGTCAAAAGACCGCGGCTTGCGCTGTTTGTAGAATGATCCTAATCCCATAGTTGTTCTCTATTAAAGATGAGTGGAGTGAAGAAAAGGTCGAAGAAGTCTTCCTCTTTGCTGTCCGTAGTAGGTCGGGCAATATAGGGAGAGAGCATGTTTGTAGGATTGGCGACTTCTTTGTTGTCCGAAGAAGTCGGAGGAATAGAGTCAGTCTGTAGAGCAGCAACAGTCAATGAGTCTTTTCTCTCCTCTTCTGCCAAAGCTCTATAAGCACGAAGAGCTGCCAAAGCACCGCTAAAGCGTCGCAGATCGGACAGCGATCGATGTACCTGCAAGACAGAATCAGGCTGCCTGCGGAAAAGATCCTTCTCGGATTTCGGTCTGATAGTCTCTTCCCAACGGAAGGATGCCAAGCGTTGAAGGTCGGGTGTAAGCATTTTGATCGGGTAGCCTTTGCCCGATGCTACGCCTTGCAAGAGCACTTTCTTGAGTTGGCCTTCTTCGAAATCAGCAATTATAGAGGGGGATTCGATCCGATTCATCAGATACCAGCGTTTCGATCGTTTGTGCTGTTCGTATTGGATGACTTCGGCATTGCCATGTACCTGTATCTGGCGTACAAGGCTGTCCTGCATATAGGCTCTGATACGTCTACCGGCCAGCTGGTCGTACATGATGGAATCTATCCTCCGTACGGCAAGAGCCTTGGTAAGGACATCGACATAGTCCAGACTGTCATTGCGGAATTTGAACCGAATCGTATCGCCACTTAACTGGGAGCCTTCATTCCACATAATGGGGTTGTCATAGAGGTAGAGCAGCGAATCGCGAGAGTCGTACTGCATAGAGTCGGCAATAGCTTGGACATCGGTTCGATAGACCCGTACATGTCTGTATCCGCGTGCTATCCGCCTATCTTCGGGCACGCGGCGCTGGGTGATCATTTCAAGCGTGTCGGCCGCAGCCCATAAAGTGTCGGGTTTGGAAAAGTCGATCATATAAGATCGTTCGGTCGCGAAGGCATAGTCTTTCTTCTCATCGTAATAGCCGTATTCGCCGTAAAGAGAAGAACGGTTCACCGTATCGGTCAGGATCATATTGCCGAAGGCTTCGCCAAAGCCGGTACGACGGTCATAAAAGATCGAGTCCCCAGTCAATTGCTTGGCACCGTTAGAAGAATAAACAATGGAGCGATCCAGCAAAATGCCTACATCAGTATTCGAATCGTATACTCCTCGCGTGGAAACGATATAGCCGGAATCCGACCTCATTTTCGTAGGCCCCAGAATGTGACTGATTTTGGTATCTGTATTATAATGAAGTTCTTCCGTGTCCATGGTATAATCCTTATTTTCTAAATGGACATTATCTCGGAAGATGGCATCGGATGTGGCGGGAGAGTATTCTCCGTAGCTGGAGGTCAGCGTATTGAGGGAGTCGACTATGCTACCACTTTCGAAATAGTAGCCCAGGTTCATGACCCGATCATAATCCAAACTATCCGTAAAGAGAGTAGCCGAACGATTTTCCAGTCGTACTTCATGACGAAGACGAGCGTATTTGATATTCCCATCGTAATGGAGGTAGCGAGCGAACATGGATACGGTATCGCCCTGCTGCATAGAGACCTGGCCGAATGCTTCGAAAGTGTTCTCTTTCTGATTAAGATGAGCACTGTCGCAACGCATCACAGCTCCTTCATGCTTGATCACGACATTGCCAAGGAGCCGCTGTACATCGGGGTTGTAAAGTCTGTCGTAACGGAGTTCATCGGCATGTTCGAGGATGACATGCGCTTTCCCCTTACTCCCTTTGGGAGGGGGACCTTGGAGGGATGCAAGGGCAGAAAAAGAAAGAGTGACGATCAGAATTATCGCCCCTAATTGTCGGCTGCTGAGCCGAGACGCGCGTTTTTCTCCCTTTCTCATTTATTTGTCTTCGATGCGGAAAGAAGATCTCTCTTCCCAAAGAGGTTTTCTTCCCGACCGAATTATTGTCTGTCTTCAAGCCAGCCCGGATAGCGGAACTGACAGTTGCGGTAGGCCGGTTCGATGTGGATATAAGTCTCTTTCTGTTTCTTTCTTATCCATGCATCGATGACGCTTTCTTTCTTTTTGTTCAGGGCTAAGGCCTTGATCGTTTGAAAATCCGAGTTCATATTGGCACGGTGTCCCTCGATCAGGTTTTTGACCTTCACGATGACAACCTCTTCATTGCCTTTGTCCGTTTTGAGGATAAAGGGCTTGGAGACTTCACCGGGCTTCATGTTGTAGACAACTCGGCTGATATCCTGTGGTAGCTCTTCGTATTTGAAGCGGGAGGAGCTATAAAAATCGCTCTGCTGGATCTTATTGACCATAAGCCCCTGATTGTTGCGCGTGTCGTTATCTTCGGAGTATTGGGCTACGGCCTTCTCAAAGGTCAGCTTATTTTCTTTTATCAGGGAGTATAAGCTATCCAGCTTGTTTGTAGTTTCCGTCAAGGCTGCATCAGATACTTTGGGTTTGAGTACGATTTGTCGGAAGTTGATCACATCGCCTCGTTTCTCTATGAGCTGAACGATATGATAGCCATCGTCGGTTTTGATGATCGGGGAAACACGCTTCGTATCGGTGAGTGAAAAAACCACACGTGCAAACTCTGCGTCGAGCGAAGCCTTGCTGACAAAGCCGTATTCACCGCCTTGTAAAGAAGTCTTGGAATCTTCGGAGTACAAACGAGCCAGCGTGGTGAAATCGCGTCGTCCTTCATTGATCTCATCCGAAAATTCCCGTAGCCTCTTTTTGATAGCGTCCGTTTCGTGCAGTGAAATCACGGGCTTGATGGTCAGTAGCTGTACCTCCACCGTAGTAGGAATATAAGGCAAACTATCCTGCGGAAGTGAAGCAAAGTACTGACGAATTTCAGAAGGGGTCACCTTGACGTTTTCATCGATTTTTCTTCGCATCATGCGAACGATCTCCCCGTTCCGGACTTCTACACGCTGTTCTTCGCGTATCTGCGTGTACTTCCGATTGAAGTATTCTTCCATCTTTTCTTTGGACCCGAACTGCTGGATATAATCGGCCAAATACATATCCACATAGCGGTTTACATCCGCCTCATTGACTTCGATACTGTCTATCTTGGCTTGATTGAGAAAAAGCTTTTGGACGGCAATCTGCTCAGGGATATAGCAGTCCGCATCCCCCTCAAGAGGACGTCCCGAACTAAGCAAGAAACGCTTGGTTGCCTCTATGTCTGAGCGCAGAATCGGCTCGTCTCCGACCATCCATACGACTTCGTCGATCACGTTCTTCTGTGCTATGGAGGAGGGGAGTGCCCAGTAGAGCAGCGACAACATGATTATGCAGATACGCATTCCATTCTTTTTCATCTTTCGTATCGTATTATAGCATCATTAACGGATGCATTAGTTTGCCATTTCGGATAAGAACTTGATCCGCACCAAACGAATCTCTTCTTCAGAATAGTCCTTGCCGAGTTCTTGCATAGCCTCCTCCAAAGAGTCTGTGGTGGATTCTTTGAAGTACTCGAATATATCTTCCAAATGATCCTCATCCATGACCTCATTGATGAAGTAGTCGATATTGATTCGAGTGCCGGAGTAGACTATGGTCTCGACCTCTGACAGCAATTCGGAAAAATCCAGTCCATGGCTCACAGCTATATCATCTAGTGCGACCTTGCGATCGATTTGCTGAACGATGGAGACCTTCATCTTCGATTTGTTGGCGAGTGTACGTACACGCATGTCCTCCGGACGTTCAATCTCGTTTTCCTCTACGTGACGACGGATCAGCTCGAGGAATTCTTTCCCATAACGAGTAGCCTTACCGGCACCTACACCGGGGATATTCTGCAGCTCTTCGATCGTAACGGGATAGAACGTAGCCATAGCCTCCAACGAGGGATCTTGAAAGATAACGTAGGGAGGCAGTTTGAGAGATGCACCCAACTTCTTCCTCAGGTCTTTCATCATAGCGAACAGAACCGGATCCATGGCACCACCGGAACCACGTCCTCCCGCCTTGGGAGAATCTTCATCCTCGTCCTCTTCGTTCTCATCGACTATCTTGAAAGAAACGGGCTTGTTGGCAAATTTCTTGCCTTTGGCTGTCACTTTCAGCAATCCGTAGTTTTCGATGTCTCGATTCAAATAGCCTGAAAGGAGTGCCTGTCTGATAACTGCAGTCCATGTTGTCTCCGTTTCGTCGCTTCCAATACCGAAAACTTCTAAATCTTGATGCCCGAAAGACTCTATATCGGGAGTCAATTCGCCCATCAATACATTAATTACATACTCCGTTTTGAACTGTTCCTTCAGAGCAGAAACCGTTTCCAAAACGTTTAACAATAGTTCCTTTGCTTCCACTTGCTTATACGTACTCGTACAATTATCACATGCACCACAGTTTTCCTGGGTATAGTCCTCTCCGAAATAATGGAGAAGCAGCTTGCGCCTACAGACTCTACTCTCAGCAAATGCTGCGGTCTCGGCCAGTAGCTGGCGCCCGATCTCCTGCTCGGAAATGGGCTTGCCCTGCATGAATTTCTCTAATCGTTGCAGGTCTTTGGGACGATAGAACGCGATACATTCGCCTTCTCCTCCGTCTCGGCCGGCACGTCCCGTCTCCTGATAATACCCTTCCAAACTCTTGGGCATATCATAGTGGATGACGTAGCGAACATCCGGCTTGTCGATGCCCATTCCAAAAGCAATGGTAGCGACGATCACACTTATCTCTTCGTTCAGAAAAGCGTCCTGATTGGTCGCTCGCTCTGTGGCGTCAAGTCCGGCATGATATGGAAGAGCTTTGATCCCATTGGCCTGCAAAACCTGGGCAAAAGTAGTTACTTTATTTCGACTCATGCAATAGACAATACCGCTCTTTCCCGGCTGGGATAAGATGTATTTGACTACGTCACGATCTACATCCTGTGTTTTAGGACGTATATGATAAAAAAGATTGGGACGATTGAAAGACGATTTGAATACATCGGCATCCATCATTCCGAGACTCTTTTGAATATCATGCTGCACTTTCGGGGTAGCCGTAGCTGTCAAAGCTATGATCGATCGGGGTCCTATTTCATTGATGATAGGGCGAATCCGTCTGTATTCGGGTCTGAAGTCATGCCCCCATTCGGATATACAGTGAGCTTCGTCTATAGCGTAAAACGAAATGTCTATTTCGCGCAGAAAAGCAATGTTTTCTTCTTTTGTCAAAGATTCGGGAGCAACGTACAACAGCTTGGTAAGTCCACCGCGTACATCGTTCTTGACACGCTCGAGCTGTGTCTTATTCAAAGACGAATTCATGAAGTGAGCCACACCGTCCTTAGCACTGAAACTACGCATGGCATCCACCTGATTCTTCATCAGAGCGATAAGGGGGGAGACTACGATGGCCGTGCCGGTCATGAGCATGGCCGGCAACTGGTAGCATAGGGATTTTCCGCCTCCTGTGGGCATCAGCACAAAAGTGTTCCGTTCGGCTAATACATTTCTGATGATAGCCTCCTGATTGCCCTTGAATCGGTCAAATCCAAAATACTGCTGTAATTTTTCGGCCAGAACAATGTCCATAATACAACACTTGATAGGTGTGTCACACTACACTCCGGGTAGCAACTCCTTGGGGTTGGATTCTCTTGGGTTCACTTATTGATCCTGTAGCAAATCGTCGATATTCAAATGAGCCTCGGCATAGGCTTTGTCCACGACCAAAGTCTTCTTTTTACCTGATGGCATCGTGAACATCGCATCCATCATGATCGTCTCTACGATAGAGCGTAGTCCACGTGCACCCAATTTGAATTCGATAGCTTTGTCAACGACAAAGTCAAGCATATCAGACGTAAAAGACACCTTGATACCATCCATGGCAAATAGTTTTTCGTATTGCTTGGTGATAGCATTCTTCGGCTCCGTCATGATGTTTCTAAGAGCATCCCGATCCAACGGCTCCAAATGGGTCAGAATAGGTAGACGACCGATGATTTCAGGGATCAGCCCAAAGGACTTCAAATCCTGCGGACGAATATAGCGAAGCATATTCTCACGATCGATATGCCTGTTCTGCAGTCCGGCAGTATATCCTACCACGCGAGTATTGAGTCGCTGAGCAATTTTCTTCTCTATCCCATCGAAAGCTCCTGCACAAACAAAGAGAATATGTCTCGTGTCCACGGGAATCATCTTTTGCTCCGGATGTTTGCGACCGCCTTGAGGCGGAACATTCACGATCGAACCTTCCAGTAGCTTCAGTAGCCCCTGTTGTACACCTTCCCCACTGACATCGCGCGTGATAGAAGGATTGTCGCTCTTACGGGCTATCTTGTCTATCTCATCGATAAAGACAATCCCCTTCTCAGCTTGTTTGACATCGTAGTCCGCAGCCTGCAAAAGTCTGGTGAGAATACTCTCAATGTCTTCTCCCACATAGCCGGCTTCGGTCAGTACTGTAGCGTCGACTACAGCAAAAGGGACATGGAGCATTTTGGCTATCGTGCGAGCCAAGAGCGTCTTGCCGGTTCCCGTGGGGCCGACCATAATAATATTGCTTTTCTCAATCTCTACTCCATCGCTGTCTTCTTGCTGGAGCAATCGTTTGTAATGATTGTATACAGCGACAGAGAGAAAACGTTTGGCATCATCCTGCCCGATAACATACGAATCGAGAAATTCTTTGATTTCTATAGGTCGAGGCAAATCCTCTCTCTTCAGATCGCTCGCCTTTTCCGAATTGAATTTTTGTAGTGCTTCCCGAACTACCTCTCCGGCACGGAGGGCGCATTCATCGCAGATGTGACCATTGACGCCTTCCAGCATCAGATTCACCTGCGTCCTCGGCATGCCACAAAAACTACAGTATTCTTCGTCCTTTTTCTTTGCCATGAGATATATAGTCTCCTTGCGATAAGAGGGCTACTTCCGATTCTTTTCGAGGATTTTATCTATCATCCCGTACTCCAATGCTTCGGGGGCTGTCATCCAATAGTCCCGGTCACTGTCTTTCTCGACCTGTTCGACGGGCTTTCCACTGTGAGAAGAGATAATGGTGTAAAGCTCTTTCTTGACGCGCAGAATCTCGCGAGCTGCGATCTCCAAATCGCTGGCCTGACCCTGCATACCGCCAAGCGGCTGGTGTATCATCACGCGGGAATGGGGCAAAGCAAAGCGTTTGCCTTTCGTTCCTGCTACGAGCAGCACTGATGCCATAGAAGCAGCCATACCTGTACAGATAGTAGCCACATCGCACCCTATATATTGCATCGTATCGTATATGCCATAGCCGGCATAAACAGATCCACCGGGTGAATTCAGATAGATGGAAATATCCTTACCTGGGTCGGCACTATCGAGATAAAGAAGCTGTGCTTGAATAACATTGGCCGTATAATCATCGATTTGAGTGCCAAGGAAGATGATCCGATCCATCATGAGACGTGAGAACACATCCATTTGTGCAACGTTCAACTGGCGTTCTTCGATAATGGTCGGAGAGATGTAGCTGCTTTGGATTCTGGTATAGTCGTCCAAAGCCTGTGCGTTCAACCCGATATGTCGGGTTGCGTATTTTTTGAATTCGTTCATTGTCTTTCTGTGATCATATTTTTTTTCGCCCGTCAAATGGGCAAAAGCAATCGTTACGCATAAAAACAAAAGTAACTATTTTCCGACTTTCTCCCAAACATAAAAAGAGCCATTTGCACATTGCATATTACGGTGTCGATTGCAGGGGTGTGATATTTAGAATGAAAACCTCAAAGAGCCTTCTCAAGTTCGGTTGTTTGTCTTTTTTCGTGTGCTAGGTTCATTAGAAATTACGTGCCAAAAAACTTTTCAACAACGAAGAAGTGTTTGGAATGATTCCAAATAAGCAGTGGTAAGGAAGTGGGTTTTGATGTGAAAAAGATGAGAAAGCCAACTTTTTACGGTCAGAAACTGCTTTTAGAGAAGTCGGATAATGATTTGTATATCAATCATTTTCGATTTATATACAGATGGTTTTCGATTTATATATAAATCGTTTTCAATAAATATATAGATCGCAAGTCATTTATATATAGATCGTAGGCTCAAAAAGGCCTTTTCGGAGAGGGATAAAACGAAGACACCCGCCGAGTTCCTTGTAGAACTCGGCGAGTGCCATGTATGTTTGGAGAGGGTTATAGAGAGCGCTATTCCTCTTTATTCGTCATGGGAACATCCTTTTTTGGAGTGGATAACACCGGGACATGTACGGGGTAGATCAGGCCCGATATATTAGGCGATGTATGTATGAGGGAGTGTGCATATTCATTGTCGTTCAGTCGTCAAGTAGTTTGTCAATATCTTTCTATGTCAATCCGATAAGCAGTTCCGGAGGAGAACTTCACGCTCTCCATCGTTGCCATGTCAGTGGGCAAATGTAGCAAAAACTGCGAACCGAGGGAATCGAAACTCGCATTGGGGACAGGGCAACCGCAAAAATTTCGAGAAAATACAAGTTGCTAATTTTCGGATAATTGCATTTTGGAGGTTATACTCAAAGATAAAGAATACACTCAAAAATATGACTGATAATCAGGTGCTTACATTTTGATGCGGTTGCCCTGCTAAAAAGTCAATTGCATATTCCACTTAGTTGATAGTTTCAGGATGGGATGTTCCCAAAAGGAGATTGTTGCATGGGAGTTTCATTGAGCTCTTTTGCTGCAGAGCTGATTCTTAGTGTCTTCGGGAAAGGTCAAACCTTCGGTATATGGACACAGCAAGCAAACAGAAATTTCATCAAGTTTCCATTAGAGAAGTACTCCTTTCCTCGTCAAATCAATGCTTGTGCCGATAGGCGAGAAATAAGGAATGATTGTCGGCTGTTTCTTGCTTCTTGCACGATGCAGGACGCGATTGTCAGCTGATTCTTGCTCCCTGCATGATGCAGGACGCGATTGTCAGCTGATTCTTGCTTCCTGCACGATGCAGGACGCGATTGTCAGTTGATTCTTGCTTCCTGCACGATGCAGGACGCG
>NZ_KB899188.1 GCF_000378065.1 Porphyromonas gulae DSM 15663
GAATAGGTTTAGCAGGGCGACCATTGTTTGGGCAATACAAAGGTTTGAAGGCCGTATCGAATTTGGCCCAATCTATTTTGTCAGCTAATTTATAGAGTGGGTGCGATTGGTTCAGCATGTCTGATAGACTGCTGAATAATGAAGGGGTATTATAGGGCTTTTTAATCATAAAATCTGCAAGTTTTCTGCTATGAAGATAAGAAAACTTGCAGATTTAGCAAAGATATTCGCAAACTAATTTGCTGAATATCAGAGATTAAAGATCTATTTAAGGGATGACTAGTTAATTATTGGCAAAATCAAACATTAAATGCTTCATGGAAAGAAATTTCTCATGCGAAGAAACATAACATGATATAAAATCTGCGAATTCCAAATCCTTAGATTGTAAAAGTTCTGTTTTTCGATTCAAAGCACACAAACATATGTTCAACATTGATACTATGTTTTCAGTTTTTCCTTGAAGGATATAGCCGATCAAACATCCGTTTTGTGGATATTTACTTGACAAATAATTATCAATGCCTGTTTCTATATATCGCCTATGGAGTTGGTTTGCCGAAATTTTTGTTTTTCGTCCAGCTTTGAAAGAATCAATTTCAATTAAATTTTTGGCTTCAGCAAAATACTCCCACTGATTTGTACTCCAACCAGAGAAACGGAAATCAATTCTTGCTGCACTTTTAGCAGCAATGCCATCATTTTTATAGAGCCTGTATTCAGGAATAATATCTATTTGCCATTCCATCCTTTTTATATTCGCATTTATAGATAGTAGTAGTTCTTTCGATATATCTTCCTCTTCCTTGTCAATAGAAATACTTCCTTTAGATTTAACGACACAATAACCATCGCACAATAAAGTCAAACAACGCCTCTCCAATATCTGCAATGTGCAATCTATATACTCTGGGTTAAATCTTCCGCTCATTTTGTTCCCAAATTTGCAATTTCAACGACGAGCGAGAGGGCATCATCAATAGCCTGTGAACGTGTCCAAAAACGCTTCTGATTTGGTTTAATCAAATATATTTTATCCCTATCGTAATATCTGAATTGTTTTTGTACATATATATTTTTACCTTTTTCTTGAATAGAATACTTGTCTAATTCTTTAAGTAAGGAAGATAGTTCATTCGTCTGCTTTATTTCAATAGGTTTTTCTTTTTTGCAGAAATGCAATGTCACCAAGTTTAAAGGGTCATGTCGCTGCACATCATATACAGCTATATTAATTCCATGGCTAGTGTCGGAATAAAAATCATTCAGCTCTTGTTTTAAAATCTCGGCATAGGCCAAATTTTCATTATTAGTTGTGTGCCTTAGCAACTTTGATTTACTCCCTTTTTGGAAGAGGTCTATATGTCGAAGAGAGTCCGTTATAATAATTCTATCTTTTTCTGTTAAATCATCGAGAAGAATGGTATTAATATTATCTTCAAGCTCCAAATAATCCCCAAAAGGTATTTGGGATTGCTTCTTAATAACACTATCCAATAATGAAATAATTGTTTGCTTTTTTTGCTCGGTGAAGTTTTCTATGATGAAAGGAATGGTGAATAATTCTTGATGTTTAACAACATCTCTCTCAATACCCCATGAAGAAGTTGTCATAAAAGCATAATATTGAGCAAATGATGAATTTAAAAATGCGCAAGTTAGTTTCAAAATATTTTCATCAGATTTTTCGGAAATAATACCTACGATTCCCTTAAAATAAGAACAATCGTAATCCAAAAAAGAAGCCGTGAGTTTATTTTTCTGGACTCCCTCATTCAATAATAGGTGAGGAGCCCTATATGCATCAACATATCCTAATCTTCTGAAAAAGGAATTTGTTATTCTAGTACCAAAGTTAATAGGTGTATAAAAACGTTTGATTGTTTTTGATGTGTGATGAGGAATTAATTTGATATTTTCATCTGTTTTTTTGCAAGGAACACTTGTTTCTAATCCAACACCATAGACAACTTTATCTTTAAAACTCCTTTGTAAAGAAGGATAGGTGTTGGATAGGCGTTTTATTAGATTATAATCTGCAATATTGCCCCACATGGCTATTTTCCATATTTTACTGTTTGGAATTTGGCACTCCGTTCGTGGGAGAAATTTGATATCTGTAGAATCAACTAATACCCCATCAATTAAGTTGGATTTAACGTAGGTCTTAGGAGCCCAATACTCAATTGTATTAGACGCCTTAGGTGGTGTTTTTGCTTGAAAATAGATAATGCATATTGGACCTATTGCAGAAGTAAATAGTTGTCCTCCAAAGTTTCTCGGCGATTTCCTAAATATAGATAAATTATAGAGTTTTTCTACATAGTTCTCATTTAATAGCCAGTGCCTAAAATTCTGGTAAGTTTTTTTTGTGTTGGTAAGCACTTTTGTATTAAAAATTAAAGCGATTTCTCCATCAGGACAAAACTCAATGGATTTATGTAGAAATGGTAAAACCATCTCTTTGCCAAAATTATATTTGACACAATAGTCCATTATCGATTTTGACAATTTCTTAGTCCCAAAAGGTGGGTTCCCAATAACCAAATTCACCTTTTCAAAATCATCAGGATTCACTTCCCCAATAGTATCCCGACACCACAGATTTTTTCCTTTTTTTTCTTTAATTGAAATATCGTTAGGATTATCTATCAAATAAGGGAATTTATTGGTTTTGTCTATCCAGAGTTTCTTGGGGTTAAGATGCTCAACTAATGCCAAATATAGGCTGAAAGCTGTTACTTTAATAGCTAATGGATCTATTTCGATTCCAAAGATGTTTTTTACAAGTATATCATTAAGTTCTTTGAAGGTTATGACCTTCTCTGGATTTTTATTTTTCCATCTCCTAATAAGTCTTTTATAACTTTCGACTAAGAAAATTCCAGAACCACAAGCCGGATCTAAAATTTTAACATTGTAATTTGTTTCATTTTTGATTGGCAATTTGTCGTTTAGAATTAATTCTACCAAAGTATATGGAGTATAGAATTGTCCTTTTTCTTTTTTTGTATCAAGTTCGCCAAGAAAGTTTTCGTATACCTCACTCAATAATTCTATTTGGATAAAATCAAATTTGAATATTCTCCAATTTTCAAACAGCTTCGGTTGTCCTGAAATATCTCCATCGATGAAACATTTTTTTATTTTTTCTAAGTGTTCTTTTTTTACTTTCGATTGTTCATCTTCAATTATTGGGAAAACGTTACCATTAAAATGGTCTTGCAATTTAGCAAACAACTTATATGTAGCATCTACATCATCTAAAATATCGAAATAACTTTCCGCATCCTTCCTGATTTCTCTGTATAATCCTGCTTCTTTCGCAGCCCCTTTATCTTCAAGATATAAGATAAAAAGAGAGCGCATGAGTAATCCATGAATAATATTAGTGTCTGTAATATCCTCTTTTAATGCATCGGCCGTTCTCAGCAAACTTTCTACTAAATACCTATCTATTCTCTTCTGAACATTAATTTCATCACGAAGATTGTAGTCGCTTGTCCATAGTAAACCACTGTCAACGCCTATGCGAGAAAAAATCTCAACTAAAATTTTTAAACTTGCCTCATCTTCTTTCGTGCTTCTAAAAATCTGATAGGGGCTTAATTCCTTTTCATAGTCAGAATCAGACTTTATGAACCTGGGCTTTTCGTGACAATTGTAAATCCGAATCTCAGTGTCTGATACGACAAAAAGAAACATGATTTTTCGATAGTTCCATGCTTTATGTTGAATTTGGGCAATTTGTGTTAAAGCGTATATATCGAATGCCTCGACTTCTTTAAAAAGAATGGCAGGAAAATCCCCTGAAAAATAAACCTTATCTGCACCAATTTTTCCCAACTCCTGGTATTCAGGATTAGAGGTCGTTATTCCTGAACATCTCACTAAATGCTCATAGCCTAATTTCTTATAGAAAAAATTTGTACTCATCTATTTGACACTACATCAGAAAGCTCAAGGGAGCACATCCTATATCCGACAAAGATACGAAAAAGAGATTATATCACAATGTCTAATGTGGATTTATTTCAGGATTGAAGTTGTATTTTTCTGTTATGTAATTTAGAGTAAACACAAATGCTGAGCATTATGTAATACAGAGATGAGAAAGACGATTGTTAAACAAATAAGGGTGTTTCGGAAGTGCTTGCTGAGCAGAGAGGACATACAGCAGAAAGTCCTGCATGATTGCGGATTGATAATGGATGGAGGAATATATAGCACGTTACCCGATGAAGAAATCAACCGTGCATTCGATATCTATCATGAAAAGCGGATAGGCGAGATGGTACAGTCTTTTTGTCGGGTGAGCCTGGAGCGGTACAAAAAGTAGCAAAAAGATCTAGTAGAACAGAAGTAATAAATGGTGATTTCCCGGAGGAAAACAATAGGCCACAGCAGGAGAATGAAGAATTCGTGAGAAGAAAAACTGCAATTCATTGGGTAAAAACATACCGAACCCGTATCTTTGGACGCTATAAGTTCATTGATACGGTAAACTTGTAATTAGTTATGAGCTACATAGACAAAACATTGCTGACGGGTGAAACCGTTACATACAAAGCCCAAGTGCATTGGTGGTTTTTTGTTTATCCGATTAAATTCCTGTTATTCGGACTTCTGCTGATATCCTTTTCACCACTCTACATCAAGATTCCGGGTTATGTGCTGATCGCTATAGCCCTATGGGGGATTATCAACAGCTACCTCGGCTGGCGCTATGCCGAATACGTCGTAACCAACAAACGGGTGATTTTCTGACCCATACCCCCCAGATGGCAGGCTCGAAGCGGCTGCAAAACCTGCTCCTGAATCGCTGTGCGTCCGGCCACCTTTTTATCCACCACTTTGAAGGTGATGAAGTCCACCGAGTAAGGCATATTCGTCTGATTTCCGATAACGACGTGGAAGAAAAGCAGCCCGTTATCGCCCTTGATTTTGTAAAAATATCATTCTTATCGACAGAAAATGCCGGCATATTTTTATATTTTTGTCGATTGTTCCGATATAATCCGATTGATTTGTCCAACACCGATCGAAAGCAAATACACAGTTTTATGATGACGTGCGAAGAATGTTACAGTGACCGAAGCAGAATTACGCCATTGCTCAATCCCTCGGATTGTCTGACCCATCATACACAGTATATATGTGGCACTTGCGGCCGCTGCATCTGCATAGAGCGCGATGCGAAGAGAGGGTTGCAGAGGTGGAATTTCCCGTTCGGATCGGCCGAGATCGCCCTGCTGTATCTGCGAACCGCAGATTATACGATGAAGAGACCGTGTGGCATTTACGAAATAAAAGACGGACGGGGCAGGCGTTTATATAAGATCTTCGCAGACAGCGACGACCTCGAAGCCTATTTGAAAAGGAACAAAGGAAAGAGTTGCGACGACATGCGTCCACTATTCCGCATGGAGGAATACAGGGAATTTGCCGATACGCAGGTGAGAAAGCTAAGTGCCGACGAGGTAAGGAAGTATCTCTCCGAACGCTGATAGAGTCGTAACGCACGCCATATTTCTCTGCCGGTTTGCCTCGCTGCCCATCGTCTAAATCCCTCCTTTTGCCTCTCGACAACAGATGATTTATAAGGAACTGTTTTCCATCCTGCAACCCCCTTCTTATCTGCATTCTACGAGACAATAAATCACCCATGTCGACCCTGACAGAAAGCCAGGTCGACCTAAATGGCCGGTTAGGTCGACCTAACGGAGCATTTAGGTCGACCTAAAATGGGCGGAGGGACGACCTAAAACGGGCGGAGGGTCGTCCTCGCCGAAACGATACGTCGTCGGCGGCAAAATGAGAGGGTTGACCCTCTTTTTGTAAAATATCGTTCTTTTGGGTGTGAAATGCCGACATGTTTTTGTATTTTTGTCGGTGTATTCGGAGTATATACGTCGGCGGAGGTCAAAGTCCCCTCGCTTCCGCCGGCCGTCATCAGACAACGAGGGGCTTCACTTAACAACAGGAAAGACATGGCGAACAAACCTTTGCTCTACACGCTCATCGAGCGTAAAGCCACGCTCGGCAAGTATGCCGGCAAGACCGTTCTTCAGGCCTGCCCGACGGGACGCAGGCGCATCGATCACCGCAATTTTTGCGAAGAAGTAGCTCGTGCTACGACCTTTAAGGGAGCCGAAGTAGAGGCAGTGCTGCGGCTTGCTGCCGAAATTGCCAAGAAACATGTCGAAAACGGCGACACCGTGGACTTCGGCGACATCGGCCTGCTCACGCCCGGCTTCCACAGCAAACTCGTGGAGAAGGGCGTCGAGAAGTTCAACGCCAACGTGCACATCACCAAGCCCGTCGTTCGGCTCAAACCGTCGAAGCGTTACTTTACGCTCCAAGGCGTGAGCTACGAACGCGTCGATCAGAAAGAAAAGCCGCAGCCCTCACCGTCCGAACCCTCGATGCCGGGTGGCGGAAGCGGCGGAGGCGGCCTCTGATCCGCCTGCTCCGGAAAGAGAAGAGAGAAATGCAATCGGCGTTTCTCTCTTTTCCCTTTAATACAGTTTGTGGATGGCAAGTGTGTCTTCTTGGCAAAAGCAGGTTACTATATGATTATAAGGGATTACCATTTCATTTGTTTCATGGATAGGGGAAAACATTCTAATAAAAAACACTTTACAGTAAATATCACTACCCAATTCTTTTATCTCCGCCTTAGGACGCTGAAAATCGAACACTGCCATATATACATATCCGCTATCAGTCAGTCGCGATAGATGAACACTATTCGATTCTATTAAAACGATGGGCTTTTCATCCTTTTTATCTGCATATATAGCCTGATACGTTACGTCGGAACGATTCGTCCCGATGAGTCTTAAGCGTCCTTGGCGGCTATCCTCTAATTTCTTCGGCGAGAAGAATTCGATGACCCCGTCCTTCTCGTAAGTCATAATGTCGGAATAATCGCTTTGAACCGGACGGCGCAGAGCGACAAAATCAATGTCGAGTGTATCGACCCAGCCCATACGATCGGGAACCAGTGTAAAATACCATATGTACAGTGCTGCTGCAATCACTACAAAAGTCAGCGCACAAAGGATTTTATATTTCCGTTTAATAGGATATTTCATTATCATTCGTTTTTAAGAATAGAAGAAATTAGAAAATCAAATGCAGACATTCCGTTTACAATCCGTTCTGTAAACATCTCAAGAGCTTGCCCATGAGATTTCTTCGTTTCAAAATAAATATTGGGTTTATGGATCTTAGGTTTCCACTGTCCTCCAACATCAGCAATAAGATCATCGATCTTGTAATCTTCAGGAACAGCAGATATATTAATCCAGAAATCAGCACTAGTGGGAATCGGTATTTCATGATACAAATCTGCAAAAAACTCAACACCGTTTATTCCACTAACCGGATCAAGAGTGATTAGCATTTTTATTTTATGACCTTTGGCTTTTAATCTCTTTGATAAATGTGCTGCATTCCATCCTCCAAAACTATGGCCAATAATGTAAATAGGAGTATTGGAAGAATTAATTTTGCTTAAAATATTATCTTTAATATCCTTTTCGGGATACAATTCATCGTATCCTAAATAGTATGATTCGTTTTTAATGGCTTTTGAATATACCTCTATTTTGCGGTTAAAATAATTCATTACTGATTTCATGATATACGTAGGCCCTTGTGATAGAAAAGGTTTTTTGTCTCCAGCCCCACCAATGAAAAAAAGTATGATTTTGCGCTTCACCGTCGTTTTTACGCTTACCTCTTCATTGGGTTTCCTCAGGTAAGGCATGACGGTAACGTCTTTTCCCGTCCACTCGGGCTTGATCATCAGTTCGAGCGTTTCGCCTCGCTGCGATGGCTGTTCGTCCCTGCCGTCTACCCGGACAAGCCATTTGACTCGCTCACGGTCGTTTGCGCCGATCGTCGCGAGGTTATACCCCGTCACCGAGTATTTGACCGTGTGTGTCGGCAGAGCCGTTTCTTCACCTTTGACGGAAGTAACCAACGGAGACGGCGGAGTATGAACCGGAGCCTTGAACAACGGTTTTTCCGCCCGATACTCTCGCCAAATGCTGCTGTTGCGACGTTCTATGCATACGGTACGATTGAAGTCCAAACGTATCGGGGAGATCGAGACGCACATCGTCACCGGTGCACCCCAATCATCATACTGCTGCTCCGAATAACCGACAAGATAGGCTTCGTCGAATTTCAATTCCCTGACCATCGTATCTTCTTCCGACGGGGAAATACGGAGATACCCCTCGATCGTGGGGGTATTCTCATCCGTCATCAAAGCAAAGATGCCACTGTCGCGTTCCGACTCGAACTCGACATCGATAGTACCACCGTACAGGTCCGAAGCAGGCATGCCATTGCTGCTGACCCTTCGGGCAAACCGTTGACGATAACGCAGCACCCGATATTCACGCTTGTTGATACACAAGACTGCTCTGATACTCATGAATGGTAATCATTTTGCTATACGCCTTCAAAGGTATGCAATAATTAACAATAATATTAAAGAAAATCGCTCGCATTGCCGGGCATGCCCGCCCAAAACGAGCTTACGGCATCACGTTTATCTCGGACAAAGCTGGTATCGCTGCCAATGGCTCGCGCTTGGGGAAGGGCTATTCGGCCCATGTCTTTAACGATTACTTTCTCGGGGGTAAGAATCCCTTCCTCAATTACAGCCGGCAGGAGATTCGGGAGCTTCCCACAGTGCGTTCTGCTCCGGAGATCTTGCCGGAAGCTGAAACCGGCGATGATTATTACGATGAGCCGGCCAACTATCTTTCGCCCTTTATGGACGCATGGGAAGGCGGTGCACAGGATCAGCTTCAGGGACAGATCGCTTCGGCCAAGATTCCGCTTTCGAGGATGATTTCTCCAGCACTTTACTGGGTGATGATGGGCGATGACTTCTCGCTCGACATCAACAACCCGAAAGAACCAAAAATCCTGGTCGTGGGCAACAATCCCGACCGACAAAATATCTATTCGGCAGCACTCGGTTTATACAACAGCCGGATCGTGAAACTAATCAACAAAAAGAAGCAGCTCAAAAGCTCGGTGATTATCGATGAGTTGCCCACCATCTACTTCCGAGGGCTGGATAACCTGATTGCTACGGCTCGTTCCAATAAAGTGGCAGTCTGTCTGGGCTTTCAGGATTTCAGTCAGCTTACCCGCGATTACGGAGACAAGGAGAGCAAAGTGATTCAGAATACGGTGGGAAATGTTTTCAGCGGTCAGGTCGTAGGTGAAACGGCCAAGACGCTATCGAGCGCTTCGGGAAAGTCTTGCAGCAACGCCAATCGATGACGATTAACCGAAACGACAAATCCACCTCCATCAGTACGCAAATGGACAGCCTTATCCCGGCCAGCAAGATCAGCAACCTGACGCAAGGGATGTTTGTCGGGGCCGTATCCGATAATTTCGATGAACGTATCGAACAGAAGATTTTCCATGCGGAAATCGTCGTGGATAGTGCGAAGATATCCGCAGAAACAAAAAGCTATAAACCGATTCCTGTGATCGCAGCATTTACGGATGAGTCGGGACAGGACAGCCTCAAAGCATCCATTGACCGCCAACTACAAGCAGATAAAGCAGGAGATTCTGGCACTGGTCGATGTAGAAATTAAGCGGATTGAGAATGATCCTGAACAATCCGGATTGCTCAGGAAGAGTTCATGAATACTCACAGACTATCAATTGAGGTTGGTTAATACTCTTTACAGATTAAAAAAAATGAATAAATTCTGATTCACAGATAAGAGAATATTTGTCGTCAAATACTGATAACATAGAATGCAAACGGTATTACTGAAAAAGTATCGAAAAAGCGAAGCCCTAATGTTCATTTTATAAAAAATACCAATGTTGTCCTAAACGTTTTGGAGGATATAAGAAAAAGGAAGTAGAGCTAAGGAACAAAATGTTACCTTAGTAAAGAGTCCCCAACTCCTCTACTTCCTTTATGACAAATATAACACTCTTTGCGCAAGCCATCGGTAAACTACCGAAAGAAAAGATTAGAAAGATTATTCGCGAGTCCGGTACAGACAAACATTGCAAGGGTTACGATACTTGGAGTCAGTTTGTTAGCATGATGTTCAGCCAATTCTCAAACTGCGACTCTGTGAGAGACATTTCCAATGGTCTTAATTCCGCCAACGGCAATCTCAACCACTTAGGAATAGCTCGTGCTCCTTCTAAATCTACCATCGCTTATCAGAACGCCCACAGAAACAGTAAGGTATTCAGAGATATCTACTATGCCACTTTTCAACATTTTGGACAGCAGGGCTTGTGGCAACGTCGCAAATTCCGTTTCAAGGCTCCCATAAAATTGCTTGACTCCTCAATGGTGAGCTTGACGCTGTCCCTTTAT
>NZ_KB899189.1 GCF_000378065.1 Porphyromonas gulae DSM 15663
GACGAAAAGTGCCGTGCAATGGTCTCTATATACTATATTTCTTTGTTTTTCGATAGCGATACTGCCTTCGGGCCAAGGCAACCGCATCAAAATGTAAATACCTGATTATCAGTCATATTTTTGAGTGTATTCTTTATCTTTGAGTATAACCTCCAAAATGCAATTATCTGAAAATTAGCAACTTGTATTTTCTCGAAATTTTTGATGCGGTTGCCCTGGTAAAGATAAAGGACTACAAGCATTTTGTCGAAATATGCTTATATTTATTGGGCTATGAAACGAAAGTTTCTACAACTCCCTATTTTTTTCTGATAGCTATTAATTTATTGTATCACAGATATATAAATTGAAAGGCTCAGTTTCTACTCAGTTTTCTGATCACGTCACACACCCGTATTAAGTCTCTTTCCTGTAGTAGAGTACCGCTTGGCAGACAGAGCCCGTTCTCGAACAGTCTTTCGCTTGTACCGTTGCCATAGAATGGGCAGTCGGCGAATACCGGTTGCATGTGCATTGGTTTCCAAAGGGGACGGCTTTCTATGTTATCCGCTTCCAAAGCAAGACGCACATCCTCTCTGCTAAAACCTGCCTCTTCCGGATTGATTTCTATACAGGTGAGCCAAAAGTTAGAGTCAAAGTCCGGCGAAGGATTGTCCATGACTGTTATACCTTCGATGTCGGCCAATAATTCCATGTATCGCCTATGGTTATTCCTGCGTTTGGCAATATGATGCTCCAATACGTGCATTTGTCCTCGACCGATTCCTGCACATATATTGCTCATTCGATAGTTGTATCCGATGTGAGTATGTTGGTAGTGAGGAGCGTTGTCCCTGGCCTGTGTAGCATAGAACATCACCCTTTGGGCTGACTTTTCATCAGGGCAAATCAAGGCTCCGCCACCTGAGGTCGTTATCATTTTATTGCCATTGAATGAGAGGGCTGAGTATTCAGCAAATGTGCCGCAATATTCTCCCTTGTATTGAGATCCTATAGCCTCGGCTGCATCTTCCAATAATGGAATCTGATACTCTTTAGCGATGGCTGTGATTTCATCCATTTTAGCCGGCATGCCATACAAATGCACGGGGATAATGGCTTTGGGCTTTTTGCCGGTCTTCGCTATTCTGTCCTCGATGGTTTTCCGAAGGGCTTGGGGATCCATATTCCAAGTCTCCGGCTCACTGTCGACAAACACCGGATTTGCACCCTGATAGATGATCGGGTTTGCTGAAGCGGAGAAGGTAAAGCTTTGACAAATGACCTCGTCCCCTCGCTCTACACCCAGCATAACGAGTCCCAAATGTAAAGCAGCCGTGCCGGAACTGAGTGCTACCACTTTTTTCTTCTCTGTTTTTAGATAGGCTTCCAGGTCAGCCTCGAATCCATTAACATTAGGCCCTAAAGGTACCACCCAGTTTGTTTCGAAAGCTTCTTTGATATACTGCAGCTCTTCACCTCCCATCTCAGCCAGCGAGAGCCAAATACGTCCCTTATTCATGTGTTTTCTTAATTTCAATGAGTCTATCACATTTTGAAAATATAAGGCCATTTTGATATTGTAGATATTTGCTAATATCTTTTTCGCCTCGTAGCCAAGCCATATAGCAACTGGTGCCTTTTGCCCCTCCCTCGTGAGAGAATGGATATCCTCCCCCAAACCGGGCGTTTAGCTCTAATACATAGTATTTCCCATCCTTAACTAATACATCACAATCCAAGTTGCCTATATGTTTTAGATTTTCGGCGATTGTGCGACCAATATGTTCAAGCTGTTCGTTTATAACTGTTTCTGCCTTGTCTGTTTCTCCCGCACGCATGCTTAATTTCTTGCGAGCAAAAGTACCTACATAGTTGCCTTCAAAGTCATTAAGGATATCCATTCCGTATTCCTCCCCTTGTATCATTTCTTGATATAGGATCGCTTCGTCTAAAGCATTAGCACTTGCAGTGGAAAGAATCGTGCGATGTAGTTTGATTCGTGAAAGAGTATCTACAAGTTCAAACTCTTTTTCTTCCTGTGGAAATTCTATGCCGATCGAAGCACTTCCCCAACGAGGTTTTATAACAATCGGGAAAGAGATGTTACCATGTTTGTATGCCTCCATGAAAAACTCTTTTTTTGTGAATGTAAGCGGGGTTTCTAAGCCGATAGATTTCAGAAAGCAAGCTGTTTTATTCTTGTCGAAAGTCAAGTCAATTACACGATCATCCGAAACCAACAGTTTACATCCTAATTTTTCAAAATTATTTTTATTGGCAGATAAAATAGGTAATTCCAGATCATTCAAAGAAATGATGGCTTGTATATTATAGGATTTAACGATCTCTATCAGAGTAGGAACATAAGCCTGATCATATACAGATGGAACTATAATTGGAATATCTGCTTCTGCCATACCTGGAGCTGTATAGCTCATGTCTGTTGCAATGATGTTATCATCCCCACAAAAAGACTCTCTAAAATAATGTAGCAAATAATTGCGACGCCCAATACAGGTAAAAAGTATATTCATTTTTTGAAATGATAAATGTATTAATCAAACATTATGATCTTTTTTCATTCGTTCTTCTTTCAAATTTGTTTCCACTTGATTCGTTTCTACAGAAACATTTTTACTTGCTATAACACAATAAAACGACATAAAAAAAATCTTTATATCCAAGCAAAATGAAATGTGTTCAGCATAATAAACATCAAGTTGTAAACGATCGTCCCAGGCTATAGTATTACGTCCCTTAACTTGTGCTAAACCTGTAATGCCAGGTCGTATACTATGGCGTAGTCTTTCTTTTTCATTGTAATAAGGTAAATAAGAAACAAGTAAAGGTCTGGGGCCAATAATTGACATATCTCCTTTTAATACATTCAAAAGCTGAGGTAGCTCATCAATAGATGTTTTTCGAATGAATCTTCCTATTTTAGTCAGCCTTACACTATCTGGCAAAAGATTCCCTTCTGCATCTTTTTCATCAGTCATACTCTTAAACTTGTATAACTTAAAAATTCTCTCTCCCTTACCGGGTCTTTCCTGGATAAAGAAAACGTCTGCTCCATTATTAGCAATGTATAGCCATACAGATACCACCAATATGACGGGAGATAATACTAAGATCGCAACCAAGGCGAGGCAAAAATCGAATATTCGTTTAATTCCGTTCTTGTACATTTTGCTTATAATTGCTATGTAATTAGTCTTTGATATTCTGATAAGATTGCTTCCCAAATGTTTTTTTGCTCATAACGATTTAAGATTAGAGGGCGAGCTTCCTGAGCCATCTTGACCGTAGTAGAAGTATTTTCGATTAATTTTCTCATTGCTTCATACAAAGCTTGGGTATTGTGTGTTGGGACAATATACCCATTTTCTCCTTCTATAATAATTTCATTACATCCATTTATATCTGTTACAACAGATGGAAGAGACATAGCACAAGCCTGAATCACCACATTAGGGAAGCCTTCTCGGTAACTAGGAAAAACTAGGGCATCGGATGCTGCTAACCATGGACGAACGTCAGCCTGCCATCCTATTTCAGATATCGCTTGATTATCTTTGATAATTAAGATCGTTTCTTTCGAAATGGGATCTAGATCTGGTTCTTGTCTGCCAACCAATAGTAGTTTACATTCGGGATGCTCTGATTGAAGATGTTGAAATGCTTCTAAAAGTTCTTTGATGCCTTTGTCTCGGACAATTCTTCCAACAAAAATGAAAATGAATTTCCCTCCAATTTCTTGTCTTATCTGTATCGCCTCTTTTTTTATGGAATCAGTTAATGAAAAATACTCTATATCTATACCATTGATACTTCCATTCAAAATTTTTTTTAAAGGTTTACTTGTTATTCGCTCTCTTTGTAGAGTAGCAGCGACGCCATCTCCTTCTGGAATAACTTTAGTAGCACAAGCACAGGTAATTCGCTCCATCGTGATAAGTAGCCATCGAAAGAAGCCTGTTGCAGTTTCGAACCTCAAACCGGTTACCGTGTAAATGCGATGAGGAACTCGACAAAATTTGGCAGCAAGCATTCCTAAAAATGAGCCTTTAGGTGTATTTGCATGAACGATAAACGGCTTCTCTTCCTTGATAACTCGTATTAGCTCTAATAAAGCTTTGATGTCTTTAGTAGGGTTTATAGGACGCACTAAGTGTTTTATCAGGATAGTTCTAATACCTTCTTTTTCGCCCGTATTCTTTGCTTTATCTTCAGGTTCTCCGGAAACTCCAATTATTTCAAACCCATTTTCTGAAAGGAATCGGAGTTGTCCTATGAGAAGATCGAAAGATACCGAAGATGTGACGATTCTTAAAACCTTTTTCATTGAAGTCTTTTTAGCTGCCTTGAAAGTGAAATTTTTTTTTCTATTTTTTTATAACCGTAGTATAAGGACGCTAAGTAAAAATAAAACACAGGCGTCCTTAATCCAAATGTAGAGAAGCCATATAATAATGGACCTGCAGCAATAAGGATTAAATGTAGTGGGAGTCTTTTTAGCATGATTAATAAATGCGAAACAAAAAATACAAATCCTATTAGCCCATAGTAGAAGAGCAATCCCATCCAATTTGAATGTATCTCCTCTGTTCTACTAAATCGGCTAAATCCCCCATGACCGGATCCGAAAAGTAAGTACTCAGGATATTGGAAAAAGAGATTATAGCCTCTTTCATCCAATTGTTGACTTGTATCTGTGCTTTCTGTTCGCTCTAATATAAAAGAAATGGAATCTGATTTCTCCCAAAAACTAGATTCTATAAGTAAATAGGATAAAATTGCGATAAAAGATATAAATGTAATGAAAATAAATAGGTTGAACTTAGAATTGTTTTTTGTCTTAATATTCTTTCTTATATATATAAGGTAGCCAATGAACATTGGAAATAGCCCCAATAAAGCAGATCGAGAAGAAGAACTGATGCAAATCACAAACAGTGAAAAACCTCCTATTATTAACCATTTATTGTTTATCCCCAATAAGCATAGAATAGAAAAGCAACAAAGAGCCCAGTGTGCCATTTGGTTAGGATCATTGAAAAAAGCATTATATCTGGGAAAAAAATCGTATCGACCTATTCCAATAACATAGAAAAAAACAGTGAGGACTAAAGAAATCAGAATAGGCTTCTTGACATATTTCGTAAGTGCTTTCTCTTTTTGTGTGAAAAAAGTAGCTGCCGATAAAAAAAGCAAAAAATTGAAAGCACTATACAGGATATTGGGCAGGAATGTTTGGTCGGAATATAGGAAGGTGCATATTGCATTAATAACAATAGTATATAGAGTGTAAATCGCAAATAAAGTAATCGGTTTTTCGTTTAATGTCTTAAATGTAGGTGTTTTGAGAAGAGCTGTTAAAATAAATAATAAGGCCAAGACGTGAGCCGGTTGAGGTTGTCCACTTGGGAATATATAAAACTGTAGCGTTAGCAAACATAAGGAAAGCAAAAAGAATATTCTATTTTTCTTTTTGTCTCTTTCCCTGATCGAAGTGTATAAGAAAGCGCTATTCATTATTTGATCATTGAGTTATGGTTTCTTGGTTTTCTCACATGAGGCTTATACTTAATGGCTCTTTTAATGAGGAAATATACATATCTCTTTGCAGACAATCCTATGTCATAGATATTCCAAGAAACTCCTTTCATAGCCTCTTGGGCTGCATCTTTTTTATAATTGACAGGTTGCCTACAACTGTTATTGGGAGTACCGATCTCATATATAGATGTGATAGCAGGTGTATAGGCTACACTATATTTTCGTGCCAGTCTGTACCAAAGATCCAGATCCTCGCCCATCGAATAGTTTACATTAAACCCTTGTATCGACAATAAAACCTTTTTTTCAATGCAGACACATGATGTATGTATCACATTTGCTTTGATAGTTGCTTTGAAGTAGTTCTGTACAATCCCTTTTTTTATATCTCTTCTGTTGACATAGACTTCTCCGTCAGGAAATCTGCGAACGAAGTTAGTTACGAAAACGCTGGCTTGTGCAGAGTATTCAGTAATTAAGGTATATAATTCCTCAAGATGATTTTTTTTCCATTTATCGTCTCCATCCAAGAATGCAATGTATTCACCAAGAGCGATTTCTGTCCCTTTATTGCGGGCTGCAGATACTCCTGCGTTTTCTTGATGAACCATTATTATACGTCGATCTTGGATCTTCCCTACAACTGAAGGGCCGTTATCTCTTGATCCATCATTTACTACTATAACTTCAAAGTTATCAAACGTTTGAGATAATACCGAGTGTATGGTTTCAGAAATAGTTTCTTCTTTGTTGTATAGAGGTATCACTACAGAAAAAAAGGGAGACTTCATATCGATGTCAGTATTTTTTTGATTTTGACTTTTACTTTAATAGGAATTCGTATAAGAGAGCGAAAAGCTTCTCTTTGTATCCTGCTCTATGTGAGAATAGCACTGTTTTCCTATTCAATGGATATGATTTAATTCGGGTTATATACTCTTCGTATTCGCCTGTAGGTATCGTCGATTTTATTGTCCTGAGTGTATGCGTGAATCCTAACAGCCGATGATTGTATATGTAGGTGTTTGGAAATTGCTTGAGGTAATCGAGATTCCGAAAAGCAACACTCATCATATCTCTCGATTTTTTCGCGCTTTTCGCTGCAGTTATAGAACCCTCCCTTTTCAAATAATAATGAACTCCTATCGAAGAAATACCTATTCGGTTTACTGTTTCCGCTAAATCCGGTAGAATGTAGGAGTCTTCGTGTAGCATGCCCAATGGAAATCTTATTTCTTCCCATATAGATGCTTTGTAGATAGCCGATTGCAACAGCAGAAAATGTCTCGACCACAGAAAATCGACAATAGATTCTTTCCCCTCTTTCATACAAGGTTTTAGGTGAGCTTTGAACGGCCTCTGTTTGCCTGTATTATCTTCTTCCAAAGATATCGGAATTACTACCATATCAACCTCCGGGTGATTCTGCAAATACTTGATATTTGCTTCATAAAAGTCAGATGATACGTAATCATCACTATCGATAAAGGACAAAAAAGAGCCTTTAGCAACTTCAATACCAGTGTTACGGGCAGAGCTTAACCCTCCGTTTTCTTTATGTATCACTTTTATACGGTTATCCTTAAGGGCATAGTCATCACAAACAGCGCCGCATCTGTCCGGTGAACCATCATCGACCAAAATTAGCTCGAAGTCTTCAAAATCTTGCCCTATAATGCTTTTTATGCATTTTTCTAAGTAAGGCTCTACCTTATATACAGGGACAATAATGGATAAAATAGGATTTTTATTCATGTATGTAGCTCAGTTTGTTTTTGATTATATGAAATATACGCTGTGAAAAGTCTTTCATGCCTTTGTCTAACAGAAAAGTGATAGCGTACACGAAGAGAAAGAACAAGAGGAAATGTTTCAGCAAAAATATCGCCCATTTGGTGAATGAAAGTCCTGCATGTATATCAGCGGGGCCAAGCAGCCAATGAGTTGTAAAGCCTGATAATAGAATAACTGCACAGTAAAATAGATACTTGAGATAATACTTCCTCACGGGAATCGACAAGCCATTTCTACATAAGAAGTAGGGTTTCCAAATATGGACAATGAGTATTAGGCTGATAAGCACTCCGGATAGGATGCCTGATAGAGAAAAAAAGAGTCCTAATAAAATAGACAATCCCAGATTGAGGGCAGCCTCTGTAATAGGAGCCCATATATCTCTGAAAAGACCATAAGCGGACAAAAAATCATCGCTGATACGCGTAATGCTGGCGAATGTAATGCCAACGATCAGGAAAAATGGGATTTCTTCCAAAAGATATTCAGCACCTACCCACAAAACAATAAAACTATTTCCTCCAATCCATAAACAATAGGTGACGACTCCTGCTATAAGCATACGGCAGGCAAAATATTCTCCGAAAACCTTTAGGATGGATTCTCGTTTCCCTTCCGCGATAAGGTTTCCTAAAGTCGGTATAATACCACTGAAAATCGCAATCAGAAGAGAGATTAACCCTGATACTATCAGCATATAATTGCCATAGATAGCAACAAGTGTTAGGGTCGTATAAGCATAGATAATCAGAGGTGAGGTCTGATTGAGTACATACCCTGCAACCTTGTGGAAAAACAGTTGTTTGCTCTTCGTAAGTATTACTTCATGCTCCTTATATACGCTTTTTCCGATCCGGAAAGAAGTTTTCAGCCAAGGATAGGTCTTTCGAACGGAATATTCTAGCATGATTGCAGTCAGGAAAGCAAATACAAATTCGACAACTAACCAACCCTGATAGCTCCATGGCGAATAGTATAGCACCAGGATTTGGATAATAAGCTTGAGGAAGGTTAGACCTTTGGCAATATAGGTTATTTTGTATTGCTTTTGATCCGCGGATAGGATAATCTGTCTATAATTGACGAAGTAACCCAAAAGAGAAGAGGTTAGAAAGACTATATAGGTGGCATAGGCATACCATAACGGCAGATCTGTTTTTTGAAATATCCAGGGGAAAAAAAACATAAGAATCATTCCCACGATAATGATCAAAATAGCGATATTCCTGTATAGCCATCCCTGAACTGATACGATCTCGGTGATACCCTTTCGATTATTCTCCAGCAGAGGTTTGAACAATGCAAAAGATACGGCAGTACCAATCCCTAATTCCGATAGGTTCAAAAGGCCCAGCAAATTTGTGATTGTTGTATTCAAGCCCAATACCTCGGTTCCAAGGGAATCGATAAAAACTTTACGGGAAAAGAA
>NZ_KB899190.1 GCF_000378065.1 Porphyromonas gulae DSM 15663
AAGCCGGGAGCCGGTTCGGTTGGTTTAGTTGCCATGTTGATACAGTTAATTATGTGTAAATATGCTATTTATCAGTGATATATACAACAAACACAACCCCTAAAAGACGAAAAGTGCCGTGCAATGGTCTCAAAATAACGGATTTCGACAGCCTCCTCCTTTTTCGTTTATTCATCGGCAAGACGGGCTTCTTCGAACTTTGCTTTCATCGTGGGATTGCCTCGTGTCAGCTTCTTGATGGTGAGGGCTTCGGCCTTGTCGTTCGCAAGGCGGAGGTTGTACTCGCTGCCGACCAAGGCTTCTTTGATTTTATTCAGGTGCTGTATGGACTTGTCGATCTCATCGATAGCCGTTTTGAATCGTTCGCTGGCAAGACGATAGTTTTTGCCGAATCTCTCCCGAAAATCTTCGAGCTGACTCTCGAAATTCGAAACGTCGATGGATTGTTTCTGTGCGATGGCAAGCTGCTGTCTGTACCCCAGACTCTTTTTAGACGTCTGCACAAGGAGGGTTATCATCGGAATGAAGAACTGCGGACGAATCACATACATCTTATCGTATCTGTAGGACATATCCACAATACCGCCGTTGTACAATTCGTTGTCCGGCTCCAGCAGAGAGAGGAGTACGGCAAATTCACAACCTTTGGCCCGGCGGTCAGCATCCAGTTTCTTGAGGAAGTCTTCGTTCTTATGCTTCGTGGCTGTCTCATCGGCTTCGTTCTTCATCTCGAACATGATGGATATGTATTCGGTACCATCTTCGCCGAAATCACGAAAGATAAAGTCCCCTTTCGTACCTCCCGATGCATCATTATCCTTCTCGAAATAGGCATGAGGCATCATGGGGCGGAGCATTTGATTGAACTGGGTGGAGCAGTGAATCTCTAAGGTCTCCCCGATCATCTTCGTAGACATGCGAGCTTTCAGATCTTTATAATAGTCTACCTCTTCCTGCTTCAGTTTCAGACGGGCTTCATACCGGTCTTTGAGTGCATTCTCTTGGATAGTCGCATTTTGCTTGTCCAGCTCTGCCGAAGCTTTCAGTCGGGCTATCTCCGCTTCTTTGGATTTGATACCCTCTTGTGCTTTCTGTTGTTCTTTGAGAACGGCGATCTCCAAGGCACTGTCTTTGTCCCTGATCGTGGATTTCAGATTGCTGATTTCTTTCTCTTTGTCTGCGATGGCGAGGCTTAACTCGGACTGCTTTTTCTGTTCGACGACGTTCAGTTCCGATTGCAGGCGAACCAGCTCGGCATCTTTTTGTGCAATGGCAGCCTGCCAGTCCTTCTCCATCCGAATCTGCTCCTCTGCCTTTTTGTTCAGTTCCTGCTGATACTTGTTCAGGGCATTTGCTTCTATCACCTGCTGCTCGGTCCGATGTTGCTTGTGGAGATCAGCGATTCGACGCTCCATTTCGGCTTCGAATTCTGTATTTCGCACTTGACTGACGATCGAAGCATAGTCCGCTTCATCTACGGTAAAGAAGCTACCGCAATTGGGGCATTTCAGTTCCTTCATGGCTTTTTCATCATTTCGGTATTAAATCTTTATATCGGTCGCTAAAGTTTTATGCCTTTGCATGTCGGGAGGATGCCAAAGCCAAGATCAGTCCGAGAGCGATGGACAAGAGCGCAGCCACAAAGACGCGGTACTCGGACGGAAGTAAAAAGGTGACCGTATGTGCCGGTATCCAGAAGAAAGGAATGGTCTTGCCAACGACAAAGGTCATAAAACGATTCCAATCCACCCGTTCAACGGCTAAGCGAATGCTTCCTCCCAGGCCTTTGGCTTTGTTCTCCAGATACGTGTCGCAGATGCGGTGAGCAGCCATGAAAGCCGGCCCGAATGTGAGATTCATGGCCGAAGAAATAAGGAAGGCTGTATAGACCGAACTGTCGATGTCGGGGAGTAGTCCTCTTGCGATGATACCGCGTATGCCGGCTTCATACAACCCAAAATTGAAGACGATGAGTATGCCGACGATGCCCCATATAGCAATACGCGCCCAGAGATAAGAGGGACAGGTATATCGTTTGGCTTTGATCCGTCCGGCCACTACTTCACCGATGGTAGCCAAGATGGCAAACTTCAGGAAACCGATATAATAAGGATAATGGCGGCTGAGGGAATTGAATGTTTCCGATGTCGAAGGGGAAAGCATAAGCCCCAGCATCAGGATAATGATCAGAAGGATGAGTAGATCTCCTTTTTTCATTGTAGCAGTTTAGTATTTGGCTTAGGGATGAAAAGAAAGAGGCTGTGCTTTCGTTTGGCTTTGGGACCTGAAAGCACAGCCTCATCTATCGCTGTATTACATGAGACCGCGGGCACGGAGCAAATCCTTGATATCAGGTTTTTGCAGACCGGTGAATGCGGTGAAGATCGTATTGAAATCCTGCGTATTGCCACGCGAAAGAATCATATCGCGAAGGCGTTGTCCATTTTGGGAAGTCATGCCACCGTTTTGTAGCATCCATTGGTAAACGTTGTTATCCAGCACTTCACTCCACAGATAAGCATAGTAACCGGAGGCATAGCCGTTGCTCCAGATATGGCGGAAATAAGAGGAGCGATAACGAGGAGGTATCTGCAGATTGTAGAGACCGACCTTGCGCAGAGCTTCTTCTTCAAACTTGGCTACATCGGTAATGGCTTCCGCCTCTTCGACCGTGAGCGTATGCCATGCCTGATCGAGGCTTACGGCTGCAAGATTCTCTCCCAGAGAATAAGCTTGATTGAAGTCGCTCGCATCCTGAATCTTCTTCACCAGTTCGGCCGGCATCGGCTCTTGCGTCTTCCAATGCTTGGCGTAGTTGGCAAAGACTTCCGGATCCATAGCCCAATGCTCGTTGAGCTGAGAGGGCATCTCTACGAAGTCACGCGCGACATTCGTGCCGGAAAGCAAAGGGTACTGCTGAGCAGCAAACATACCGTGCAGGGCATGGCCGAATTCGTGGAAGAGAGTGGTCACCTCATCATAGTTGATGAGAGAGGGCCGACCATCCACGCCCTTGGCATAGTTGCAAACGTTGTAAATCACGGGCTTTTGGTTCAGCAGGTAGCTCTGGTCTACCCAATTGCTCATCCATGCACCTCCGCTCTTGGTCGGACGACGATAGAGGTCGGTGTAGAAGAGTGCAAGCTGGTTGCCGTCGCGATCGATAACGTCGTATACACGCACGTCTTCAGCATAGACGGGCAGGTCGGTACGCTCTTTGAATGTGAGACCGTAGAGTTTGTTGGCGGCAAAGAATACTCCATTCTTGAGGACACTGTCCGTCACAAAGTACTGCTTCACTTCGTTCTCGTCAAGACCGAATTTTTCCTTGCGGAGCTTGTCGGCATAGTAGTTCCAGTCAGCAGCCGTGAGGTCTCCTTCAAAACCCTTGGAGCGGGCGTAAGCCTGGAGTTCAGCAGCGTCCTTCTGCGCTTGTGGAGCATAGGGCGTAGCTATCGACCTGACAAAAGCGAGCACCGTCTCGGGATTTTTGGCCATTTGATCCTGAAGCTTCCACGCAGCATAATTAGGGAAGCCGAGAAGGCGAGCCTTTTGTGCACGAAGCTTAGCCAAACGAAGTACGATGGACTGCGTGTCATGGGCACCGCCTTTGTCCGTACGATGGATGGAAGCCTCCAAGACGCGCTGGCGAATTGTACGATCGTTCAGCACAGAGAGATAATCCTGCTGTGTGGTATTGGTGATATTCAGCAGATATTTGCCTTCGTGTCCGGCAGCCTTAGCATCGTTTGCAGCCTTCGCTATCTCGGTCTCGCTGAGGCCATCGAGAGAGTCCTTGCTACCTACGACTACAGCTGCGACATTGGTGGCAGCGATCAGCTTATTGCCGAATTCGGTAGTCAGCGAGGCCTCTTCCTTGTTGAGCTCCATGAGCTTGGCCTTGTCCTCGGCACTCAGGTTGGCTCCGGCACGAACAAAGGCGTCGTAATACTCTTGGATCAGCTTTTGTCCTTCGGGTTCGATGGCCGATTTGTCACTTTCGTAGACGGCTTTTACCCGTTGGAAAAGTTTGTCGTTAAGATAGATGGCATCCCTGTGTGCAGCCAAAAGAGGCGACACTTTCTCTTCGATTTTCTGCAGTTCGTCGTTCGTATTCGCACCCGTGAGACCGAAGAAGACGTTGGAAATGCGCCTAAGCGTCTGTCCCGAACGCTCCATGGCGACAAGCGTATTCTCGAAAGTGGGATCTTCGGAGTTGTTCACGATCGAATCGATCTCGGCCAACTGTTGCTCCATACCGGCTTCGAAAGCAGGCATGAAGTGTTCGGTTTTGATTTTGTCGAATTCGGGTGCTTCCATGAAGAGAGCACTGGTCTGCAGCAGGGGATTGTCGGAGAGGTTGGCATCTCCTTTACGGCTGCCGCTACATGCTGTGAGCATTGCCATAATACTGATTGCAAAAACGATTTTTTTAGTCATTGATTGGGGGTTTGTGAGATGAAACATTAGTAATTCCCTTAGTTCGGGTGCAGCCTCAGTACTTCCGGAATAAGCCTGATAACGGTGTCCTCGATACCGGCCTTTAGAAGAACCGGTATGTCCATTGTATAGGCTGCGAGAAATTCATCTTTCCCGCCCGGAGTGAGCTTCAATCCCGCAAGATAGTGTTCGATCGCATCAGGGATCCGCCCCATGGCCAGAACTGTATGCCCGGCATTGAGCCGATCTGTGAAAGTCGAGAGAGGGTCGGACTCCAATAATGTACGGTAATAATCAGCGGCGCGTTCATACTGGCCGGTGAGGAAGAGACACCAAGCGATGGGACGGCGAGCCTTCGACGCATCGTCCACGCTGAACTCATATCGGAAGAAGCATTGGAGAGCTTCGTCGTATCGGCTGTCCTCTACGAGTGCATTCCCGCGCTGTAGGAGCAGAGTCGCTTCGTGAGGATTGCGCTCGAATAGGCGTGCATATATTTCGGCTGCTTGGGCCGGACGACGTAGCTGTCGGTAGCAGTGCGCCATGCGCTTGAGCAGCCATTCGTTCTCAGTATCGATCAGTTCGGCACGCGAATATGCAGCCAGAGCTTGGGAGAAAAGCCCCTGCTGCTGGAGGGAAAAACCGAGCTTTTGGTGCAGGGTGGTATCTGTGGCTCCCTCTTCTCCTTCGGCCAAATCGGCCAACAGCTTTGCCGCTCGATCATAATGCTTGCGGCGGAAGAGAAATTCAGCCGTATGCAAAAGTGTATCACGTTTATAGAGATAGCGATCAAGCAGAGGCAGATCCGGTGCAATGGATGAGAGGAAAATATCATCGAATTCATTCTTCCGTTCACACACCTTATAGAATCTGTACAAATCCTGTAGATAGCCCTTGATGGCTGCATCCAATTTGCCGGTCTTGCCGGTCGGCACATCCTGCTTCATCTGCTCTTTGAGTACATCCAGCTCACCTCCTACAGCTCCCATGGCCGAACCACGAAGAGCGGCGGGGATGCTTTCCATAGAAACGATGAAAGAATAGCGGTCGGAGTTGCAGAGTTGGGGACCTATCGTCTCCACCAGCTGCTTAAGAACAGCATTTTCTTCGAGTAACGGGGCTATCCGACTGTGGGTTGCATCAAAAGGTAGAAACCAATTATGCATCTCGCGGAAAAAGCTACTACCCTTCAAGTTCATGAATGAAGAGTGCATCACGTCGGCCCCTTCGAGCTGCAATTCGGAGAACTCCCTGATCTTTTCTCCCAAACCACTCTTCTCCAGCTCCTCCATCCACTCCGGATTGGCCGTCTCCTGCATGGACTCGGTATCTCCCATGCCGAATTTACGCAGGTCGGGGGCTATCTTCTGCATATCGCTGAAAAGCTCGGTTTGCAGATGCTTGGTGATCGACTCCGTTTCGCAGGCAAAAAGGAAACGGATCGAAAGCATCTCAAGAGCAGATTCCAAAGGGATTTGTTCATTGACAGCTTCCAAGCGCGATGCGATCTCATTATAATAGAGTCGAGCGTGGTGGGGATAAGAACGAATGGTGAGTACGACACCGACCAACAGACGAGCGCGATAGTCGGCCGTAGTGTCGGGGCGCGCAAGTTCTTCAAGCAGGAAGTAGAGCTTCTTTGAGTGCCACTGCTGTTGCAGAGCCATTGTCAAAGCCGAGGCGGCAACAAGGCGAATGTATTCGCCGGCATGCGAGAGGGCTGCCGTCTCTTCGTCCGTCAGCTCATCGGCCGTCCAAAGGCTGTCGAATATAAGCCTCACCAATTCGTCGAATTGCTTGCGGACAGTGCTTACCTCGGCCTGCTCCAAGAGAGTCACAAGGCTTTCGAAGCCTATACTGCGACGGTAGCGAAGACGATCATAGAAAAGCCCTGTAGCCTGTGCCACCACAGATTCGCGATGCACTTCGGCCGCCAGGCCCATGAGTTTACGTTTCAGATAGAGGAGCATCTCGGCTTGCTTTTCGTCCTTCACGCCTTGGGCAAAGTAGGACAAGAGCTGCCGATAAACATTCTCCAGATCGTCAATGCGTGCGAGGAAATGCGATTGCTGCGGGGATACCGATGCACGAACGAGACCGAATGCCTCGCTGAGCAGTCCGTCCCCGACAGCCTGATATATTTTTTGTAATTGCTGAGTCACTGCTGTTTTGTTGGGTCTATTGTTTTTGGCTCATCCGCTGTGGACAAATGTACGAATAACTCCTATGCGACAAATTTCTCACGCCAAAACCTCTTCCCCTCTTCGATACAACAAGCCCGCAAGTTCGTTTGTTGAACCGGCCCAACCACCTGTTCAGGCCTAAATCATCTCAAATCCTTTGATTAATGCGTTCTTCTTTAAACAAATCAAGTAGGAGTTGCTGTTTGAGGAAAATGCAAAACACAGGTAACGCTCATCTCGAATCTATTGTCGATGGTATACAGAAGCTGCGGGAGCTTGTCGATTTCCAGCATAATCCTGAGCATAATGTTCATCTAAAAACTACATCGACCATATACGCCAGCGTAATTCTCCTATGAGGATCTCTTTTCTCATACAAAAGGTTTATCTGACTAATAAACGACAAGGAAAAATTGAGGTCTATGGGTCAAATTGCAGGCTGCGCCCCCTCTCAAAACCTTTGTATATAAGGGCTAGAAGGCAATTGAACGGATTCAATACAAAATCGGCGATTGAAAAGTCTCTATAGGTCAAATTGCAGGCTGTAATATACTTACAAGGCCGATAAACACTTACCTTGAGGGCATTTCAAAAGCGATAAAGAGCCCTTACAATGAATAAAAAAGTGCCCCTGCTGTCAGTCTCTACAGACAAAGCGTAACGGCATCCGCCATGGTCGCCAACTCTACAAATGCACTCACTGTGGCTATCAATTTCGTACGACAAACAGAATCTCTCTTGACGAACTATGGGAGCGTTATTTGGAACACAAGCAAACAATCTCAGAGCTTGCAGCTTACTACCAAGTCAGTGCATCTACTATTAAACGACGCCTATCAGAAGTGCAGCAAGTTTGGGAACAGCCGCTTCTGGAGCAAGCAGGATTTGTGCATATCGATGCTACGTATTGGGGACGCGGTGCAGGTATTCTCTTAGCGATAGATCACCACACAGCTCGCCCTTTGTATCTTGAGTTCATCCGCAACGAGTGTGCTCAAGACTATAGACGAGCTTTAGAAAGTATCTCCCGACGAGGTTATATTATTCGCGGTGTTGTGGTCGATGGCACCCGTACGCTCTTCTCTCTTTCGCTGAATATCCCTGTGCAGATGTGCCAGTATCATATGCGGCAGATTATTTCTCGCCACTTAACCAAACGCCCAAAGTTTTGGCTTCAAGGGACTTACTGCTACTTATAGACAGCCTATCCAACCAAACATACGAAGGGTTTAACCAAGCCTTTCAAGCATGGAAGAGCAAGTGGCATGACACCATTATGAGACGTTCCTTGCTCAAATCAGGCAAAAGTCGTTACCGACATCGTAAGCTGCGCTCCGCTATACATAGTATTGAGTTTTATCTCCCATACCTCTTCACTTACCAACAATCACAATGCATAGGGATGCCCAATACCAACAACAAAATAGAGGGGACGTTCTCCGCTCTCAAACGCAAGATAAACTGCCATAGTGGTATGTCTGCAGCTAATCGACAGCGGTTGATTTGTGGGTTTTTCTTGGCATGGAAAGCCTCTCTATGCAATGTAAAACAGGAGCCATAGCATTGCTCCTGACTCCTGTTGCGACATTGCATCTCATCCCTTGTGGTCTATTCCTCATCGAGTTGCTCACCGGCAGTGATCGACCATGCTTCGAACAATCTTATAAAGATAGGAAGATAGCCCAACATACACCTAAAACAGTAGCCTGCAATTTGACCCATAGAACCACAACATGAAAATAATAGCCTGCAATTTGACCCATAGACC
>NZ_KB899191.1 GCF_000378065.1 Porphyromonas gulae DSM 15663
AGTATTCGTCGGTGGTTCTTGGGCGGACGATGTCGCTACCGAGGGTTAGCCAAGACACATACACAGAATATCCTTGAAGCTATGGCCTACAATCTCAAGCGTATGCCGGGGCTGCTTGTGCTTCAAGCAGCCAGATAGGCAAAAAAATCCCAGACCCTGTGGGAAATAACCCACAAGGTCGGGGTAAGGGGGAAGAAGAATACCACCGCTGAGAAACACTGCCTCAATAGGCAAAAAAAGACTTGAAAGAACATAGTCATATAATCCTTGCATTGTGCAATGGACTCATTTACGCAAACCCATCATAGAGGGCCGTGGATTGTCGTTGGCGGAAATCGGATCTCTATTCCGAAATGAGTGGCCATACAACTTGGGCTAAATTTTAGGGAGCGGCCTCACCCGTGTCTCAAAGCCACTGTTTATATTCGGATCGCTTGACAAAGAAACGAATCAGCATTTGAAAAGAACGGCTTCAAATTGATCAACAGCACCACTGCTAATAAAGTGAATCTAATCGTGAGTAATTTATGTAATCTTGTGCATCTGTACAATAAGCGGATGCATTAGGTGTCGAAATTTCTCAACAGATTTATTAACACCTAAGCTCCGCAACTTCATAATTTTAAGAAGTTTAAGAAGCAGAATTACCGCTAAACAACCACCGATAAGGAAACTTTCCTCTACCTGTTTATGCATATCTGCATGTACAAATAGTTAAGTAGTGAAGCTATTTGTAAGTTTTAGCTCATATTCCTTCTTACTTTTTTTAGGGAATAAAAATCCCAAATTACCGCAAAAACAGCAAGAGATTGAAGAAAAGAGTAAAAAAGACTAACAGACCAAATAAAAAAACTTATAACGACAACAGCAATTGTTAGAATTATATGGACTAAAAAGAATGTTTCCAAATACTTAGAGATTCTATTTCTGTTATTTTTTCTGACCTGCTTTATTCCTTTTATTCTTGCAAACACCTTAATTTCTTCCACTTTGTAATCTCCGGAAGTAATCATTCTTAGAAAAAACTCGTCTCCCTGATTAAGAAGAATAGGCTTTATCATGAGCTTATTATCCTCCTCAATAAGCAATTCTGGAGCTAAGTTATCGGGATTGTACTTGTCCACGCTACACTCTAATAGCAGTCCTCTTCCTGGCAAAACAAAGTGTAATGGCTCCACAAAGTCTTGAATATCTATTGTCTGATTGCCAGCATTTTTAATCAGCACCCTTAGTATGCGGACATTTTCTACTTCTTTGCCATCATAAAGAACCTTGATTTCGACTTTCCCGGATTTCTTATTCTTGGCAAAATCGACTTGAGAAACAATCTCATAGTCCAGCCTTTTCCTCTTTCTCTGAATCAAATACACTATAAATGCCCCTATGATAGAAACGAGGATAGGGAAAATCCACTCCTTGAACAATAAGAATGTACTCCAAAGATCCACAATGCAAAATTTATTTACGAGTTATTTATGAACTATTCTCAAATGATCACCAAACACTCTTGAGGGCAGTCTCGAAATTGACATATTCCATTTCCATATAGACTGCCGCCACCTTATCCAAGAGATTTATCTACTAGTTATCAGCATATCATCTTCACCTTGATATTAAGGAAAGTTATTCTAAATGCAAAAATACGGCTTTTAGTGAACATACAGGTTCTCTAAACCCCAAGATACCACTCTAAATTTTGACTAAAAAACTACAGCACCCCAGATATGCCGACTGGGATAAAACGTACAAGGTTATCCCCTTTTGCTCATTCCAAGCGAAATCGGAATAAATTTTTCTGGAGCCGGAAACGGCCGAATTGCGGTTCGTGTTTTGGCGAAAAGTCGCGCCAAAAAAATTTCGCTCCGGCGCGTAAATTTTTCAGTTCTCGCGCCAAAACGAAAAAATTCTCGCGCCACGTCTTTTGGCTCCATGGATGACGTTTTTCCGGTTCGTAAACGTGCGGCAGAAAAAAATTGCCGAACGAACTATTGCGTAATTGGATTTTGTTTCTACCTTTGCAATCGCAAAAGAGCAATGGGCAGTTACCAGAGTGGCCAAATGGGGCTGACTGTAACTCAGCTGGCTTACGCCTTCGGTGGTTCGAATCCATCACTGCCCACTTTTCGCTTTTGCAAAGACAAGCGTTAAGGTCGCGGAAGTAGCTCAGTCGATAGAGCATCAGCCTTCCAAGCTGAGGGTCGCGGGTTTGAACCCCGTCTTCCGCTCTTTTTGAAATCAGGGGCCCGGATGGTGGAATGGTAGACACGAAGGACTTAAAATCCTTTGGCCATTATCGGCTGTGCGGGTTCAAGTCCCGCTCCGGGTACGTGGTTTCGTTTTCTTTTTCTGCCGAAGTACTATTTCGGGATAGACTGCGGAAGTAGCTCAGTTGGTAGAGCATAACCTTGCCAAGGTTAGGGTCGCGGGTTCGAGTCCCGTCTTCCGCTCAAATTCGAAAGCGATAAGGGAGCATCTAAAATTACAGGTCTTGTAATTTCCCCCAAAGTCGATTCATCTCCTTTTCCCCTCACATTTTCTTTCCACCCACCTGTTTTTCTATTTGCCTTTGGGCAGATTTCTTTGTGTCTATAGTATTCGTAGAGAGTCGGGGCACCGAAAGCGTTCCTCTCCGAAATTGTCGACAGAGACACATATCGCCCCGAGGGCTTCTCTTGGGATCAATCCAAAAACTTCTTTATCAAGCATTTTATCCTGTGTCATTATGACATGCGGACTGAGGTTTTTCGGGGATCGTTGGTTTCGAACCTCTTTAGGTATTACTTTTGTTACGATGGAATTTCGGTTCCATTTTGGCGGAAAAGAAGAGGAAGGGACAAACGATTTCCCCCGCCCCATACGTTAATAGATCATGAAGGAAGTTACTCTCCGAAAGAACAAGCATATGAAGTCCAACGGTATATACAGATTGTCATTCATCCTGCTATCCTGCCTGCTATGCTTTCAGGCAGCTATGGCACAAAGCATCAGAGTATCGGGCTACGTCCTCGACCGTGGGGACAAGCCGATCCCCTTCGCCGGCGTCAAAGTGCGTGGCACGGGAACAGGTGCGACGACCAATCTGAAAGGGTACTATGAGTTTCGGATGAAAGCCACGACGGACAGCGTCACCATCGAGTTCAGCTCCATGGGCTATCAGGGGGTAAGCCGCAGCCTTCCCTCTCTGACCAAGGATACTCGGCTGAATGTCCGTCTGGCGGAGGCCGAAATGGAACTTTCGGGCGTGACGGTACAGGCCACAAAACGCAGGCTCAATACGATGGAGCGCGTCAATACCCGTGACATTCGCGTAAATGCGGGGCCTACGGGAGGTGTGGAATCGCTCATCAGCACCTATGCGGGAGTAACGCAGAACAATGAGCTAAGCTCGCAATACTCGGTTCGCGGAGGAAGCTACGATGAGAATATGGTGTACGTGAACGGAGTGGAAGTCTATCGCCCGCTGCTGGTTCGTTCGGCGCAGCAGGAAGGCTTGAGCTTCGTCAATCCGGATATGACACAGTCCGTACAGTTCTCCGCCGGTGGATTCACGGCCGACTATGGCGACAAGATGTCCTCCGTACTGGACATTCGCTACAAGCAGCCCCAGGAGAGAGAGGGGGCAGTACTCCTCGGCATGCTTCAATCGAGTGCCTACTATGGCAGCAGTGCCGGAGCTTTCAGCCAGATCACGGGCGTACGCTACAAGAGTGCCAAATCGCTCTTGGGCACTACTGACACGAAAGCCGAATACGATCCGATCTACGCGGACGGACAGACATTCATGACGTACCGCTTCAATCCCAATCTATCGGTCAGTTTCCTCGGCAACATCTCGCAAACACGCTACAAATTTATCCCCCAGACACGCGAGACGAGCTTCGGCACACTGAGCGATGCCAAAAAGCTGAAGATATTTTTCGACGGGCAGGAACAGGATCGTTTCCTCACCTACTTCGGAGCGTTCAGCATGAACCTCGTACCAAATGAGAAGCAACGACATACGATTACACTCTCTGCCTTCAACAGTAGCGAACGAGAGACCTACGATATTCTGGGAGAATACTTCCTGAACGATGTGCAGCTGGGGGCGGATGGAACTGCTTCGACAGCTTCGGACTCGGAGAGCTCTAACGGCCTGGGCATCGGGTGCAATCACGAGCATGCGCGCAACAGACTGAACTACCGCGTGCTGAACATGGGTTACAGAGGGGAGATAAAGCTGAGCGAGAAGCACCGCCTGCAAGCGGGCGTATCGGCACAGATGGAGAAAATAGCCGACCATATCAGCGAATGGGAGCGGAGGGATTCGGTAGGGTACAACCTACCCCACTCGGAGAGCGTATTGCTGATGTACAACAATCTATTTGCCGATACGGAGATGAAGGGAACGCGTCTGTCGGCATTCGTACAGGATCGGTTCAACTTCAGCATGGGAGGAGGTACATTTTCTCTCATTCCGGGTATCAGAGCTTCGTGGTGGAGCTTCAACAAGGAATTGCTCGTCAGCCCACGTATCAGCATGGGTTATTCTCCCGAAAGCAACCCGGCTTTGGTACTGCGTGCAGCTGCCGGACTTTATTATCAGGCACCGTTCTACAAAGAGCTAAGGCAGACACATAAGGATGCCGAAGGCAATAACGTGGTTGTCCTCAACGAGAAGATTCGCTCTCAGGGAGCTTTTCACATTCTCGCAGGGGCGGACTATACTTTCGAAATGGGTGGGCGTAAGTACAAGTTTACGGCAGAGGCTTACTACAAGAGTCTATTCAACATCAACCCCTATATAATAGAGAACGTGAAGATCCGCTATCTGGGCGAAAACATCGGTTCGGGTTATGCTGCGGGTATCGATCTGAAGCTATTCGGCGAACTGGTACCCGGAGTGGACTCGTGGCTGACGGCTTCCATTATCAAAGCCCGTCAGAAACTGGATGGCTACGGTTCGCTACCTCTGATGAATGCCCCTGCTTACAACTTCTCCTTCTTCCTTCAGGAGTACGTGCCGGGCAACAAACGCATCACAGCTACCCTGCGAGCTGCACTGAGCGGAGGATTGCCACAGCTCAATCCGAGCAAAGGACTTAGCTCACCGGCCTTTACCGCGCCGGCCTATAAGCGCGTCGATCTGGGGGTAATGTACAAATGGCTCGATCCGGACGACTCCTTTGCTCGCCGGAGCAAATGGCTAACAGGAGTAAAAGGGGCCTACATAGGAGCCGACCTCTTCAATCTGTTCGACATGACCAACGTCAATTCTTACTACTGGGTGTCGGATGCCTACCAACAGCAATACGCCGTACCGAACTACCTGACACGCCGCCAGTTCAATCTGCGTCTCCTCGTCGAATTCTGAAGGTTCCATACACACTGATGGATGCTCTGCCCGATAATTGGCCGATCGTATAGGGAGCTTTCTAACGAGGATTCGACAGAAATCGGAATATCTTTCTGATCAAAAACAAAAAGAGCTGCGCCGAAACTTCCATTTCGGCGCAGCTCCAATGATGGCGCAACAAGAGGATTTTCTCTCTTTATTCTGCTGTGGTTTTGCCCTTGATCTCTTTGCGATAGTGATCGTTTAGGAATTTCACCACATCGTCGGTGATGTCCAGCGTGCTGTCTGCATACAGCAAGTTTTCAAGACCTACGTTGGTAAGTATATAGCGGTATTTACCGTCCTTATTCATTTCGCTCACTTGTTCGCGTACTATGCGGTACATTTTATCATTGGCTTCCGCCTGTTTGTTGGCCAGATTTTGCGTCATGCTGAGTTCTAACCTTTGGCCTTCTTCTTGCATCTTCAGAATTTTCTCCTGTTCTGCTCGGGCAGCATCTTCGCTGGTGAATGCATTTATACGCAAGCGGCGCTGAAAGTCTTCTGCAGCTTTCTGCATGGCAGTCATCTTGGTTGCCAAAGTCCTTTGGTTCTGCTCTGCTTCAGCTGCAAGCTGTTTGTTGATGTCGCGATAGTATTCGTATTGCGAGGCCAAGCTATCCATCCTTACGAAAGCAATAGGCAGAGTAGCGGCAGCTTGTTCTGCCTTAGGATTCGTTGTCTTGGACTTTGATGCGGACGAACGCGGCATCATAATGAAGAGGATGATGATGGCAACGGCCAGCACAGCCTCGATGACATAATGGATCTGTTTCATTTGAGAATGGGATATGTTTTTTTGTTTCGTTATTATTCGAGTTCCTTGATTCGATCTTCGAGACTGCGGTGATGTTGGGCTTCGAAGTGCTGTGCCGTATGGCAGCCGATGCCTCTGTCTTGCATTGCCTTGTTGCTGCCTACATGGGTACCGGGAAACTTCCCGCCACGACGGAAAAACACACGTATGCCCAACAGGACAAAAGCCAGTCCTACCAACAAGAGAGAAGCCAAAAGAATTGTAGTCATTTATTGCTATATTTGCGGGATACAAAGGTAAGACTTTCTTACCCACAGAGAAGCACATCTAATAACTCATAGTAATAACAATGAACATTACAGATCTCAAACCCACTAAAGTGTGGAAGTTTTTCCACGAAATCACTCAAGTGCCACGTCCTTCCAAGAAAGAAGAGAAGATCCTGGCTTACCTTGTGAAATTTGCAGAAGATCGCAACCTCAAATATCGTACAGACGAGGTAGGCAATCTCGTAATAGAGAAGCCGGCAACACCCGGATACGAACACCTCGAAACGGTCATCCTTCAGAGCCATATGGATATGGTGTGCGAGAAAAATGCCGACAAGATTCATGACTTCGAGAACGACCCCATCCGCACGATTATCGATGGTGAATGGCTACGCGCTGATGGTACTACACTTGGTGCCGACAACGGTATCGGTTGTGCTGCCGAATTGGCCATTTTGGATTCTGACGATATAGAGCACGGCCCGATCGAATGCCTCTTCACGATGGACGAAGAGACGGGTATGACCGGTGCCATGAACCTAAAGCCCGGATTTTTCAATGGAAAGATCCTGCTCAACCTCGACAGCGAAGATGAGGGCGAACTCTTCATCGGATGTGCCGGAGGTATGGGAACCATGGCCGAATTTGCGTACGAAAAACGTGAAACGACTGATGACTATCTCTACTTCGAGGTAAAAGTCAGCGGCCTCAAAGGCGGTCATTCCGGCGGTGAGATTCACATCGGCCTCGGCAATGCCAACAAGATTCTGACTCGCTATCTCTATGCTCTTGAGCGCGAATTGGATTGGAAGCTGTGTTCTTTCCAAGGAGGAAACCTGCACAATGCCATTCCGCGCGAAGCTCATGCTGTTATCGGACTGAAAGCTGATCAGAAAGAGCGCGCACGAGTTATCCTGAACGAACTTGCTGCTGCAGTGGAGGACGAACTCAAGCGTGTAGATCCGCGTGTGAAGCTCGAAATGAAATCGGTAGAAAAGCCTGCATATCGTATCGATTGTGACACGAAGCGTCGTCTTGTTCGCGCTCTATATGCTTGCCCTCACGGTGTTTATGGCATGAGCCATGATATCGAAGGTTTGGTAGAAACGTCTTCAAACTTGGCTTCTGTAAAGATGAAAGAAGATGATAAGATCTATGTGGAGACCAGCCAAAGAAGCTCGACTTCGTCTCTTATCAGCGATATAGCCAATACAGTGGCATCCGTATTCGAACTTGCCGGTGCTAAAATCAGCTTCCGCGATCCGTACCCCGGCTGGAAACCCAATCCCGATTCGCCGATTTTGAAAGCGGCATCCGAATCGTACGAGCGCGTTTTCGGCCGCAAGCCTGCTGTAAAAGCAATCCACGCAGGTTTGGAATGTGGTCTCTTCCTGGATAAGTACCCCTACCTCGATATGGTTTCATTCGGCCCTACTCTCCGAGATGTACACTCTCCCGTAGAGAAGATCGAAATCAAGACGGTTCAACTTTGGTGGGATCACTTGGTCGATATACTGAAACATATCCCCGCAGCCAAATAAAACAAGCCGGAATTTTTCCTCCGGAGAATAACCCAGAAGGGTGTGTTGAAATCGCAATCTAAAAGAGACGATTTTCGCACACCCTTTTCATATTATAGGACAACCATAAGAAAGGCATACATATTATTTTATCAGTATGTAGTCATCCCTTAAAAAGCATTTGCAAGAGAGAAGTCATTCATCGATGGTCTCTCGCTTAGCTTTTCGCTTATTATTTTGAGCAGGTGCAAAAGAGCCTTCATGGCTCTTTTGAAGTTGTAAGCAGCTGCTGCCAATAGTATGTTCACAGCATCCCCAGCCAATCCCTTGTAAAAGTTGCGGCCTAAACGATGATCTGATTTCAAGTGTCCGATGGTGGGTTCTATGCCTGCTCGCTTGCAGAATAGTTTGTGTTTCTT
>NZ_KB899192.1 GCF_000378065.1 Porphyromonas gulae DSM 15663
CAATATAGATAGAAAACTGGGAATAGCTTTCAGATTTAGTAATTTTGTTGCAACGCACAGCAGAATCCCCGTAATCACCTGTAATAGAGGATATAGAGAGGGATTGAGAGAAAGAAAAAAACATCTGTGTGTAACCGAAAAGCCGAGAGAAATCTCGGCTTTTTAATTTCTATACCCCAGATAAAAAGGGTTAATTCCGCAAAAGATGCTAGGATATATTCAAAAAAGCTCAAGTTGGAGGGGCGGCTGATAATATTCTCTTCCTTTCCCACAAATGATCTCCATGGCCGAAAATTGTTTGTCTGTGATTGTCATCAAACCTATTTTGCCCTTTTCAGGAATAGCAGAACGGACTCGTCGGCAATGTGTTTCTGCATTCTCTCTACTTGCACAGCGCCTAATATATATAGAAAATTGGAACATCTCGAAACCATCTTTAATCAGGTTTTTGCGAAAGGTTGCTGCACGTTTCCTGTCGGCTGCAGTATCCGTAGGTAGATCGAAGAATACCATTACCCACATACTTCTATAGGCTGAATATCTGGATATGTATTGACTCATCACATATGAGGATAGAGTATTCTTCGCTCTTTGCCGGCGAAGCATAGATATAGGGATGTAGCACTATGGTGCATGGCGATGCTCATGGGATGAGTTCTGCCATCGATGATGGTATCCATAACAGGTAAACTCAGAAGCTCTCTTTTATGCTCGGACGACAAACTGAGTGGTGGATTTTTTATGTCTTTTTGAATTAACCGATAAACCAAAATATCCACATAGGGACGGTAAGGCTCCATCAGGTCATCCGCTAAACAGAAGTGATTGTATTTGTTGTGATGAAAAATCCCGACAGAAGGTAATAGTCCTGCAGCTGTAATCGCTCTTGCAGCCATAGCCCTAACGATGGCATATCCGTAGTTGAGCAGCTTATTTGTCCAATCACTCTCTCTGTCTCTTTTGAAAGAAGGGAGTTCTGGGAAAATATTAGTCCAGTAATATGCGGCTGCACGCGCCTCGATATTATTAGCATCTCCGGATTTTACCAGATCTATCCAAGCATGCATATTTGGATGGGGCTGCTTGGTGGTGTGGCTGAGAGCAACAGCCTGATTGGCAATCTTAGCTCGAATAGTTTGTTGCCACATTTGCTTCTTTAAAGGCAGGGAGGCTCCTATCTGATCATGTACACGTTCGCCTAATTCCGAGTGTCCGAGAAAGGACAGCAGCATCCCTGTAGGATGGTGGGAGTCATCGCAACTAATGATGGCACAGCCGTTTTGGATCAGAGCAGACAATAAGGCTTGGGTTATGGTGATCTGTTTATGATCCAATACAACGATGCCCAAGTCTTCTATCGGAATTGATTGGCGACCGGCTTTTTTGATATGCGCAGGCAGACTGTCGGTCAGTTCAACCTCCGGTAGTCTTATCTCAAGTTGCCCGAGCTTTAGGCTGAGATAGGCTGGTGAGCCAAAATAAAGCGTTCGTTTGATCATTGCCAAAATCTTTTACTTTTCTCCTACAGCAACGATTCGCCCTAAATGATTTACGCGAATTTTAACCAATTCTGCCAAGTCTTTGGCTGAACTAATTTGACGATAGGTTATCCCTTTGAGATGTAATGAATCCTTTTGACTCCCTGAGATGTATTGTTGTTTGAATAAATATATTCGTACATCTCCAGATTTTTGCCGAGTTTTAGAAATGGCTTGAACTCTAAAAATGTGGGTGGCAAGCTCAGCATAATTATCCGGATTCATAATATATTCAGGGCTAAGATCTTTAGGGGAAAAGGTTGTCTGCATGGATATTTCACCTGTATCGATATCTATTTTCTCTGCTTGCTGAGGTAATAGAAAGTATTCGTTCTGTTTGATACTGAAAAGAAACTTCCAACCCAGAGACTGGTTCTTATTTTTATCAACGATAGGAAGTCCTTGGCGAGACCGCTCTACCGCATCGAAGAAGGTGACGATATCGTCTTCTATAGAGCCATCGGGCAGTACATATACAGCCAAATGGTGGTTATTGTCATTGGCTACGTAGTCAATCGGACAGGTATCAGTTTGGTGGATCGGAATGGCATTATTTTTCCCTCTGATGCGGACGGATTTGATTGCGATACCCTTTTTTTCATTCAGCCAGATCGGATTATTTTCTAAGTCAGAGAATGCTTTTTCCGGTTTCCCCCCATATTGTAGGAGTCTTTGTTCCAAGATGCGTTTGATCCCCACATCTATTACTTTATCTAGTTTCAGGTCTTTGTCGATCTGCTTACGTGTTACATATCGATTTTCTAAAATTGTTTGTTTTACTTTTTTTTCTGCGTATAGGAGCTTCTTATTCTTGTCTTCAAGAGGCTTTTTATCTAAGGAATTACGACCGGTAAAGGCAGATTTGGGGTCATTGTCGAATACCTGTAATCTTTCCGACAGCATGGATCTAATCTTTGGAGAACTAACTAAGCGGATTTCCTCCTCTGTGAGTTTTGAGCCGATAGGAATCTCTCTCTCTTGATAATAGCGATTGCTACCGTATTTAGTCTCCAAATGTAAGGCTCCACGAGGGGTTAGGGTTATTTGTCTGACATGGATTTTGCGTCCCGTTGTTTTGTCTCGACTGCAGATAATATTGGTATTAGGCGTTGTAACTTTTCCTTTGGCTTTTGTGGAAATAATTACTCGTGATAGGGCTTCTTTAGCCTGTACTCGGATGTCGTGCATGGGAGGGATGAAATGACCGTCCGATCCAATTAATTGTTTTCTAAGGGCTTTTAATTGTGTGAGCTTTTGCTGTTTATCAGTCTCCTCTGCACCACTATTCCCGTTTAGATACTGTACATGCTTTCTGGTGGTCAATGCCGTGATGAGGGCGTCCATAGCATGATGTCGATGGTCATCGCGTTTGCTCCAATCTTTGATCATTTTAATGGCTTGTCCGTCTTTTCGCTCGACACTTTCAGTCAGTTTTTCTTTCGGATCAGAAATCTTGCGATCAATAGACTCGTATGTCGGCAGATTCAGCTCTTTCAAAATATCGAGCAACCCCCAATCCCTACGAAGTATGGCAGTGATACTGCCATTGGTGTGTACAATCGAAGGAGTGACCTGCAGAAGCATGTCGGCAGCATGTCGGATGATGTAGCGAGTGTTAGTAAGATCTCTATTGGTAAAATCATCCCCCAAATCCTTTTCTCGTATAAGGAGTTTTTTATACTTGGCTTGCGTGATGGCTCCGATCTTTTTTAATTCTTCTACCCGTATTACATAGTCATTGGCCTGTTCTTGGCTAAGCGTATCCATATAATCCAGAGCCGTTTTATTCCCTTTTAGCTTATTAACAGAATTCAACTCCAACGTTTTGTTGGAGAAGCTGTCGTCATAGAAAAGTGCTCTCGGGATAATGTGCTCTATTTCGAATTTGGCGGTAAATAGTTCCTCTTTGGGGATATATGTATTCGAATAGAGAGTCTTACTTCCCAATGGTGCTAACTCTTTCCATAGCTTGTACTTGATCAGGTCATTTTTAGAAGGATTGAATCCAAATTCTTTCTGTATTTCTTCAATAAATTGTGTATTCCTTTTGGTTGCCTCAGCGATGGCTGTAGTCATCGCTTTTCGCTGTTTGCTATTGGCTTGCATGTCGCGAGCCATTTCAATGCGAATTTCATCCGGATTGCCGTATTCAGAAATATGCGTATTGATGACGTGTGTCATTTGGTTGAGGATTTTCTCAACAACAGGATTGCGAAGAGAGCCCTTGCGAAGGAGGGGTAGGCTGTTTTTCAGCGTACGTTCAGTATTCTCCTCCTTTGTCGTCCATGCACTATGTCTATAGCCGGCCAATTCGCATGCTTTGTCATATCCATTTTCTTGCATGAAAGGGAGTATCTTGCGCATAGCTTTGGTGCTGAGAGATCCATACTGTGGCTCGAAAGTCAAAGATGCTAAGAGTGGACATAACTCATGAGGAATACCATAGCGCTTAGCTAAAGTCTTACAAAGAGATGTGGTTCCTGTCGGAGAGTTGTCGTCTTCATAAGAGTAGAGTAAATGCCATAAACTATGGTGGGATTGCTCACGGAAGTTATCAGTTGTGGGGTCGAAATATAAAAGCGAAGTCGTTATTCCTTCACGTTCAAAGAATTGGCGAATAAGGTCTACGATTTGTTCTGGAGATATCAAGCTCTGTCCATTGGTGATCTTTGTCAGATTTTTTTCCCAATCGATTTGTTCTCCATCAGTCATTTCTTTCATGTTGAAGAAAGCTTTCATCATCGAATTATTCGTCCTATTACCGATGATCTCACGGAAATTGATTTTCCACTTATCCGGACTATAGCCGAGGATATTCAGAATCTCATTATCTGTAAGGTGATCCAGAAGATTCAGGTAGCTGAATAATTTTTGTTTAGCTTCTGTGTTGAGTATTCTCTCTTGGTCTGTATCATTTTGTTGTTCAAATAACTCGTTACTCTGTTTGTTCCATTTTCTAAGAGGGGACACTTCTATCTGTCCCAATCTTTGCCATAATCTGAAGTGCTGGAAAACAGGAGAAGACTTCGGTGCGACATGCAATCCTTCAGTATATTTCTTGCCATTGTGTTCTACTTCCCGTAATTCGAATTCACAGAATGCCAATTCCGACTTTTTCGATTTGAGCGGTCTTTGATAAAAAATGATTCGATTGCGTATAAACTGTTTGCGATCGTTGGTCAATATTGTCGGATAATAGTTTTGTTGGCATTCCCATATACGATCGAATTCATCAAGATAGTCTTGCCGATAAAAAACTTCTCCCCTGATCCTGTCATGCGGGTTAGCTTTTATTCTTTCATATAAATACTGTCCAATAGTCTGGTTATTCGCATACAATACCCGACTACGATCCCCAATGGCTCCTAAATAGCCACTGCTATTGTTGATTTGTTTGCAGATGGCTACTATCGCGGTTATTACTTGCTCTACAGGAATGATATTTGTGGCAGCAAGGCTTCGACTTTCGTATGCAAAATATTTGTTGAGAATGGTTTTGCGTAGTTTTTTCCCTTTCTGATAATCGATTGGTACTTCAGCCGGATTAAGGTCTGATTTGGAGTATATGAGTTCTTTTGCCTTTCCCGTCTTTTGCTTTAACAGTGAGCTTAGTAGGTCTTCTGTAAGGACGTCCGGATATTTTTGTCCTTGTACTTCCCAGATTTGCTTTAGCTCATTGATAAGATCGAAAGGATAAAAGTCTATTTCAGCATATTTGCCCCGCTTAAATCGTTCGAACATATACTGTCCGGGAGTCTTCTTGAGCTTTATAAGCTCTTTAGTTACAGCCATAGCATCGACAAGCTTACCATCTTCTTCTGTACTCTTACTTGTTTTTCTATTGCTTTTGTACCCTCTGCGTTTATTAATCGTCAAGAGAATACGGGCAAACTCTTCAAGTGAAACCCGCTCCGATACCGCTTTGGAACGTATTCTCAGAAGCTCGTGGGTCTCTGAGATGGGCTCCCGAATTATCTGCTCGGTATTTGTTATTATCCCGATTTTTTTGAATTGCTGTATCAAACTTGAACGACGCTGTTTATACCGTTGAAGTCTTCGGCGCATGGAGCGTTTGAATGTGCGGTCTGTTGTTGGTGAGCAAGATAATCCTTTGCTGAAATTTTCAGCATCTGCCGATGAAAGGATGATTCGTGTGCCCAGATAGACTATTTTCGTTTGCTCCGCAGATTTTTCTGCTTCTAATACGTAAGCCGATCCGATAGATGTCGTCCCGAGGTCTAATCCAAGAATTTTTTTCATTGTGATATAGGTGTTTACAGACCTTTTAATGTTTCTTTGTAATGTTGGAATAAAAAACCATGAAAAAGTTTTTCACACAAAAATAAATAAAACTATGGTTTGGATCACATTTTGTCAAGTCAATTATTTGCACTAAGTTTGCATAACTAAATTTGAAGCATTTCCCAACAAGGATTTTATTCCGTTGTGAAAACATTAAGAACAGGCTCCCCGAAAATAATTCGGGGAGCTTCTTCTTTTTTTATTCGTAATTGTATTAATCGCTTCCACCTTTGGACCTTTAGCTTACTCTCAGTCAAGGCAACCGCATCAAAATGTAAGTGCCTGATTATCAATCATAGTTTTGAGTGCATTCTTTATCTTTGAGTATAATCTCCGAAATGCAATCATTTGAAAATTAGCAACTTGTATTTTCTCGAAATTTTTGATGCGGTTGCCCTGACTCTCAGTCTTTCTGCCTTCGGATAACCTTTTATTTGCTTTATCTTTGCGGGCATATCAATTTGTCCGGAATGAATCGGTTTGATTATATCGTAGTTGGAGGCGGCCTTGCCGGCCTCTATACGGCTTTCAAGGCTTCGAAGCATG
>NZ_KB899193.1 GCF_000378065.1 Porphyromonas gulae DSM 15663
TGGACTGCCCTAACAACAATGTTGCTACTCTGTTGGCTAAAGCATACTGCTCGTTACAAATGGGGGCTGGCAAACCTTGTCGTGTCGTTAAGGCTGAACACTTTTACCAAAATTGATCTTGAAAAGTGGCTTAACGAACCCTTCAAACCGCCTCCGGATGACAACAATTAGGGGAAAGGCGGGATTAAAATTCTTATTTTTTCGTTGGGCTGTATAACTCAACGGGTTACGCCTAACTCATAATTTATTTAGGACAACATTGCTCAAATACACAAAAAACTTCCTATTACACAATGAATTAATAAATAAAATGTAGGCCAATTGCCGTGCAAAGGTCTCATATATATGGAAAACGGCTATCTTTGCGAGGTTAAGTCCATCATAAGACAAAAACAGATGACAATCAGAAAGCTCATTTTTTTCGCTGCACTGACATTCCTTTTTGCATCCTGCGGAGAGTTCATAAGGATACAACAGAGCCCCGATGCAACCCTCAAGTATTCTTATGCCAAGAAGTTCTACAACGAACGGAAGTACAGCAAGGCAGCCTCTTTGCTGGAAGATGTGCGAGGCATATACGACGGCACGGGCGAAGGCGAGCAGCTGATGTATCTGCTGGCAGAATGCTATTTCGAGATGAAGCGCGACGCCGATGCCGGTCTCTGCTATCAGGAGTACTACAATAAATATCCCAAGGGAGCACGCGCCGATGAGGCCCGCTACAAAGCAGGATATTGTTTCTACCAAGCATCACCAGACTCGCGATTAGACCAATCGGACACTTATTCGGCTATTCAGGAGCTACAGTCATATCTCGATTTTTATCCCAATGGCAAATACACCAAAGAGGTTGAGAAGATGCTGTTCGACCTGCAGGACAAACTTGCTTATAAGGAGTACAGGACGGCCAAGCTCTACTACAATCTCGGTTTGTATTTGGGCAATAACTACCGCTCTTGCATAGTCACAGCAGAGGCTGCATTGAAGACTTATCCATACACCAAGCATCGCGAAGAGCTGGTCTTCCTGATGCTTCAGGCTATGTACGAAGAGGCTTCTTTCAGCGTCAGCGAAAAGTTGCAAACGCGCTACCGTGATGTGGCAGACCAGTACTTTGCCTACATCAATGAATTTCCTAACGGGAAATACCTCAAGCAAGCCAAAAAGATCTACGACAACGTCAGCAAGCATATCTCACAAGACGCTTGACGAATGCTCATATACACCCGGGGAGTCTCTCCCATCGCAGCGACATGAAGGAGGCGGCAGAGGGTGGATCGACAAGGGAGCCGATCGGAAGGGAAAGGCCCTGGCACAAGTACGACTAAAAACAAAAACAATCATAAAATATATGGAGCTTAAGAAAATGAATGTCCCCATGGACACCATTACGCGCGACATGGTACGTCTGAGCGAAGACACGGAGAACGTGTACGAGACAGTGATGATCATAGCCAAGCGTGCCAATCAAATCGGGCAGCAAATGAAACAGGATCTGGAAAAGAAGCTTCAGGACTTTTCTTCTTCAAATGACAATCTGGAGGAAGTCTTCGAAAATCGTGAGCAGATCGAGATCTCGCGCTACTATGAGCATCTGCCCAAACCCGGTCTGATAGCTACGGCAGAATATGAGCAGGACAAGCTCTACTACCGTATGCCCGGAGCAACATCCACGAACGACTGATCTCTATTGACAACGCCAACTTTTTCGACTTATGTGGCAGAGAATTCAGACACTGTGGCTCCTGCTCGCAGGTATAGCTATGACGGTACTTCTATTCAAACCGATAGGGCTTTTGATAGGGCCGGAAGGACAAGGATACGTGATGAACGTATTAGGACTATATGCACCGGCTACCAATGCGCTGGTCAAGTCCACTTGGGGCCTTTTTGCACTTGATACCATCATCGTACTGATCTCGTTCGCTACCATATTCCTCTACAAAAAGCGAATCTTGCAGATCAGACTATGTATCTTCAATATCCTCGTGACGATAGGTTTTCTTATCTATTTGGGGATTCAGATTTGGCAGATATGCTCGGCTGAGAACTTGGAGTTCGGATTCCGTTTTTGGCTCTGCATGCCAATAGTCTCCATCATCCTGCACTACCTGGCCATTCGCGGTATAGGGGCTGATGAAGCTATGATACGAGCAGCCGAACGCCTGCGATAAGCTCGCCTTATCCCGTCCCGAATCAGGACGTGCTCACTTACCCTGTACAAAGTATGCCTCTGTCAAAAGAGCGTACTTCGTACAGGGTATGTTTTTGTCGGATGGGAGAAGGGCATTATCCGTAATTCGAGCCACAATAATTCCACTCGTGGCACGTGAACCCTTATTCGCATTTGGACGAAAGGAGTAACTTTGTTTGAAAGAGGGTAACGCCGCCGTACGTTATTCGGCTTGGCACTTCCCCTCATACCTCTTAAAAACATTCAAGAAAAATGGAAAACGAAAGCAAAACCATCAACATCGAACTGCCCGAAGAAATAGCTCAGGGCAACTACTGCAATCTCTGTATCGTGATGCACTCTCCGAGCGAATTTATCATGGACTTCATCCGTATGGTTCCGAATCGGGACAATGCACGAGTTCAGAATCGCATCATCCTGACTCCGGACAATGCCAAAAGGCTTTTGACCACTCTCTCGGACAACATCCGTCGCTACGAAGCAGAACACGGCGAGATCCGTACCGAGCAACGTGTATCGGATGCCACATTTACATTCCCAACCAAAATAAAAGGCGAAGCCTAAGAAATGCTTTCCTCTCCTCCGTCCGATCCTCTCAAAATAGTGGCGGAAGCATCCGTACCCTATTTGAGAGGTATTGTCGATCCCGTTGCTGACATTACTTACCTGCACTCGGGCCACTTCTCTCCCGATACGATACGTCATGCCCGGGCACTGATCGTCCGCAGCATCACCAAGTGCACACCGGCTCTTCTGCAAGGTACTGATGTACGGCTGATAACGACTGCCACGGCCGGATTCGACCATATCGACCGCGAATACTGCGAAAGCCATGGTATCCTCTGGCGCAATTCTCCCGGCTGTAATGCTACGGCCGTAGCGCAGTATGTAATGTGCTGCCTGTGCCGTCTGGCTTTGCGCGAGGGATTTTCCCTGAGAGAGAAGCTAATGGGTATAGTGGGTGTAGGCCATGTAGGCGGTGAGCTGAAACGTTTGGCCTCCGCCTATGGCATGAAGCTCCTGCTCTGCGATCCTCCTCGGTCGGAGGCAGAGCGGGACAGTAACTTTCTTCCCCTAAGCCGACTGGCGGAGCAGTGCGACATTATTTCATTCCACGTTCCCCTCACCCATGAAGGTCCTCATGCCACCTACCACCTCATCGATGAAGCTTTGTTACGAAGCTGCGCAGACAAAAAGCCCATCCTGATCAATGCTTGCCGAGGAGCCGTAGCGGATACCCAAGCTCTTATTCGGGCTGTCAGAGGCGGATGGCTCCAAGCCCTCGTAATAGATTGCTGGGAAGGAGAACCCAATATAGACCTCAGCCTGTTGGATTTGGCAGACATCGCGACTCCTCACATTGCAGGATTCTCTGCAGATGGGAAAGCCAATGGAGCCAGAATGTGCCTTGAAGCCATTACAGAAGTATTCGGACTGGAATTTCCCCTGCTGCATACTTTAGCCCCTCCCCCACCGACTCATCCCATCATAGACCTGACGCTCTTCCCCGACCATCGTATCGAAAGGGCTTTGCTGCATACCTTCGATCCGCTCGTACCGGATCGGTCGCTAAGAGCATCGCCGAAGACATTCGAAGAACAACGCAAAGCCTACCCACACCCTCGTGAGATGAAAGCTTTCACTGTCATAGGAGCCACTACGGAAGAGGCGGAAATTCTTCGTGGGATGGACTTCATTTCATAACAGAAAATCATGGAAACCAAACGAATCATTGTCGTAGGAGCGACCTCAGGCATCGGGCTTGATGTAGCTCGCCTGTTTATCTCTCGCGGTTGGCTCGTAGGTGTTGCCGGTCGCAATACCCAAATGCTCGATGCATTGAAGCAGGAGAATCCCTCTCAGGTTTATACAGCAGTAATAGACATCACGCATTCCGATGCTCCTGAACGGCTGTCTCGCCTCATCGAAGAAATGGGCGGTATGGATATATACTTCCACTCGTCCGGTATCGGTTATAACAATCCGCAACTGGACGAAACGAAAGAACTGGATACCCTCCGCACCAACGGAGAGGGATTTACCCGAATGGTCGGTGCCGCCTACCGCTATTTTCGCCTTCGGAAAGAGGGCCAAATAGTAGCCATCAGTTCGGTAGCAGCAACAAGAGGAATGGGATCCGCTCCTGCCTACTCCGCCACGAAACGCTTCCAAATGCACTATCTCCAATCCATACGCCAATTGGCCACAGCAGATAGCCTGCACCTGACCATCACGGAGATTCGTCCCGGATTTGTCGATACCCCCCTGTTGCGAGACGGTAAGTATCCAATGCTGATGGAGTCCAAGATAGTTGCCCAAGCAATAGTAAAGGCTGTCATCCGTCGAAAAAGACTGCTGACTTTCGACTGGCGCTATCGTTTACTGGTCGCTTTCTGGCGTATGATCCCCGTTCGAATATGGGAGAAAACAAGAGTATAAGGCCGAAAACAAATATTGATTGGACTAATATGCGCCTTTTTGGCCTAATATAGTTGCACGAGAAATACATCGCCTTATTTTTGTACTGTGTTTTTCATGGTATTAGATTTTAAGGTTAATAAGGAAGTAAGGGCTGTCGGGAGATAGCCCTTACTTTTTTTTGAAATCCGCCCTAACAAATCCCCTCCCTTCTATCCTCTAAGTGCCCCCCTTCATCTTCTTTGTGTCCGATCAGCATACGAATAAGTATGAAGAAGCATGGAAAGGATCTGTAATTCTACTGGCACGAATGCCGAATCATCCCTGCTTGTACTATCCATTGGTATAAAAACATGTGCCAAAAAAGTTTTCAACAACGAAGATGAGTTTAGAATCATTCTAAATAAGCACCCAAACGCAAGTGTTTTTGGCTGCCAAAGAGAAGATAGAACGAACTTCTTCAGATCAGGATACGAATATCGCAATACATGATAACGATCCATATACAAATCATTTACGATCTATATACAGATCGTTTTCAATTTATATACAAAACGATTTTAATTTATATATAGATCGTAAATGATTTGTATATGGATCGTGGGCTGAAAAAAGCCTTTTCAAGAGTTGAAATACAAAGAGGCACCCGCTCAATTCATGACCGAACCGAGCGGGTGCCTTATGCATTTGATCTATTATGGAAGTATTATCCCAATCCTATTCGTTGCCGAGATCCATGTGTTTGGGGAAGCAATATACGGTGCACGTATGAGTTCGGCCCAATCGGCCGGACAAATCAAGAGAAAGAGTAAAGTTCGGATACATGTCTAATGTCATTTAGCCGTTTAATACAAAACACCGTCGTTCGATAGAATCTCGCTGACATACTGCGATTTGGCTTTAACAGGAGATCTCTATCGCTCTGCAAATGTAACGAAAAAGACCGACCGGACAGAAACTCTTGAAAATTGACATTCGACTGCAAATTTCAGAATTAAGTATACAGTCTTGGCCGAAATAGGGATATTCACGGATTTTGAAACAAAGAAATTTACCGACAGTTTTGTGCCTGTAAAGAATGGTTCTGGTGCACCCTATAGAGAAAAACAGAATTTGAGAGCCAGGGCAACCGCATCAAATCTTTAGTAGCTTTTTGAGATAGTCTATATTCAGAGCGGCTTTGAACAACCTCTTCCGTAAGGATAGTTTGTCTTTGTGACCGGATACAATGGCTAAAGCAAACTTTCTCAAGGTGTTTAGATTGGTGGCTGAATAATCCTTACGAGCACGACAAGCATCCTCCCTAAAGGTTACATCCAAATGCCAATGGAGTCGATTCTCAATTCCCCAATGCCCTCGAATATATTGCCCGATTAACTGACAATCTTCGGGTGGTAAACTGCTGATATAATACTGTCTATCTATGCGGGTCTCTCCCTCTAAACTACTAATCTCACGCTCCACTTGAATTAAACTTCTCAAGCCTTGCCATTGACTATATTCCCCCTCGTCAAAGACCTCTGAAGCCGGTAATGTGGTATAAGTCCGCTTCTCAATACGACCATGATCTTTCTCCAAGGTCTCATAACGATGACACCTGTATTGTCCTGTGAAGCAATCCCGAACATCCTCATACAAGTGTTTTTGATTGCCTTTTAGGCTTAGAATGTAGTCGGCTTCTGATTGGATAATCTGCTCTG
>NZ_KB899194.1 GCF_000378065.1 Porphyromonas gulae DSM 15663
TTTAATACCGGATGTTCCCAAGCCCTCAGATAGCAGGTATCAGAAGCGCAAGAAACACAAACTATTCTGCAAGCGAGCAGGCATAGAACCTACCATTGGACACTTGAAATCAGATCATCGTTTAGGCCGTAACTTTTACAAGGGATTGGTAGGGGATGCTGTGAACATACTATTGGCAGCAGCTGCTTACAACTTCAAAAGAGCCATGAAGGCTCTTTTGCACCTGCTCAAAATAATAAGCGAAAAGCTAAGCGAGAGACCATCGATGAATGACTTCTCACTTGCAAATGCTTTTTAAGGGATGACTAAATAGTTTCTTAGCTGATCACAAATACTATCTTTTGTCTCCTTGTGATACCTTTTCATTTTATGAGTAATTGTTAACTCATAGGGGCTTATAGTTTTCTCGCAACAACGTTTCAATATCAGAAAGTTTGTAGAGCATCTTTCTTGGAATGTGTGGGAGCTGATATAAAGCGGTTCGCAGACGTTCCTGCCGGAAACAAAGAGGTCTCCTCTGAAAAGCTGTCAGTGTATTCCGCCCACTCTGTATTTTTCGGTTTGACTTTTCGAGGAGCATTTCCACATCCTTACGTTTGTAATAGCATTTATGTCCGATCTGTATGGATATATCCTAGTAGGACTGGAGCGTGTGCTTACTTATGGTTTACAGAGCAATTGAAAGCATGGCATAGTAATAAATAGTAAGTAGTCTTATTCCCTGACAGAGAGAACTTGGTAAACTGATAATAAATGGACAGATGCATACTCATTGCCCGATAACACAGATATGATTGCCCTGCGTAAATACGGAGGTCTGTGTAAACCCTGCTTTCGTCATGTTCTCAACGATTTCGTCCGGGGTATAAATTTTCATATCCAAGAGTGAAATCCATCGCTCGTTTCCTGTCTCGGAAGCCATTTCGTTGCAGACGGCAAATCTGCCGCCCGGCTTGAGCACACGCCTTACTTCCTTGAAATCCTCGACGATGTCCGGCCAGAAATAGATGGTTTCAAAAGCTGTTGCAAGATCGAAAGTCGCAGATTCATAAGGAAGGGACGAGACCGAGGCCTCGATGATTTCCGCCCGACCGTCCCGGACAGCTTTCCTGTTTCCGGCAACGGATTTTGCCACGCTCTGCGCCGAGTAGTCCGCTCCGCATACTTTTCCATTCGTCCTTGTCAGGAAGTTGGCGATGTTTTGCCCACCGCCGCAACCGATGTCGAGAATATCCTCTTCACCAGCCGGCCGGATACATTCGTCGATGCACCAAAGAGCCATTTTATTATGGCCGTAGTTCATCCCCGCAAGCATCATTTTTCCCCAGAAATTGTTTTCAGGTCTGCGGCAATTGCTTATGAACTTCTTGAACAGTCTCATCTTCTATTCAGTTGCTAAAAGAACAAAAAATAACGTGGCGTCTTGGCCTTGTATTCGCGGTATTCCTCTCCGTAGGTCTCTTCACAATAGCGTTCTTCTCCCAATATGAGGAAATGCGTGGCAATGATGAAGGGTATCATGACGAGTAGTATCCACAACGAGGCGGAAGCGATACAAACGCCGAGCATTCCCGTAAAAAAGAAAAAGTACATCGGATTGCGCGACCAACGATAGACTCCTCCTTTGATGGTCTTTCCGGCAGGAGTTGCCACATAGCTGTGAAAAGCCCGGACAAAGAGCGCCAGCGAAAGCACGTAAACCGCCATTCCCGCAAGAAACCATGCCGTACCGAACTTGAACGGGACGAAAACGGAAGCACCAATATGGCAATTTGCAGGATTGTACTGACAGAGGCGTTCGCCTTGTCTTTGGCCGTGTACCACGAGGTGTCCACCGCACGCTTTCCTCCCTCACGGAAGATTGCCATATATATAAACTGTATCAGCACCATGCCGAACGATGGTATCCAAGCATTCAGCCATCCGGCTTGCAATGTTGTGAAAAATGAAAAATCACTCATAGTCATCGGGGATGATATTGCTTTTTTAATGTGATCAGCGATACGGCAAAAATCAGGGTACACACCAGATTGTTCCATCCGCCCGCTATCAACAGAAGAAACGGTTGCGGCAGCGTTTTCCAAAGGAAATTGAGCCAGATGGTGATCAACGGTGTTGCGAAAACTATCCAACGAGGAAAAGAAGTCTGCTTTTGCAGCACCAATACAGAAAAGAGCAACCATCCGATTCCCATTAAGAAAAAAGAAAAACCGCCCAACCAGCCGGCATAGGAGAGAAAATGGTCGATGATTTCGGGATGTCCCTGCGACGATACGATGCCGAAAGCCGGGAAGAAGGCATGATAAGCACCTCCGACAATTATACTTACGGATAGGGAAGCAAGCATCCAGCAGGCTGTTTTTCGTCGCTCTTTCTTAACCCTGAGAAACAAATGATAGAATCCGATGATGTAGAGAACTGCCGCCAACGGTCCTATTATCCCTCCGGCAACGAGACGCTCCAAGGGCACTGTACCCATGGAAGGCAACAGATCCTTTTCCAAATCGGGAATGGGTTGTGTCGTAAAATACAGCAACATGTCGCCGATATACATCAGTAGGCTACCTGCCACTCCCATATACCCTGTCAATCTGAGTTTTTTATCCATACCTTTTTCTTCTTATTTGTGTTTACAAAAATGCACAAGTAGAATATCGTTTGCAATCGCCAATAATGGCTATTTTCACAGTCGGAATCCCTATTTCTTATGGTTTATCGATTTGTCAGTAACCGGCAAAAAGTAGCGGGCGACGATAAAGTACCATTCCGTTTTGATTTTGTCGATTATCTTATCGGCTTCGGGCTTTTCCAATGCGAATAAATATGCCTGTAAACATCGTAATCGGTATGTATCTATATATCAATCGTATGAAAGGATTTTGACGTATTGGGACGACCTGCCGTCTGTGTTAGGACGACCTAATCGTTCAGTTAGGTCGACCTAAATGCTCTGCTAGGTCGACCTAAACGGTCTGTTAGGACGACCTAAATGATGGGTTAGGACGACCTAATATTCATGTCGGGACGACCTGGCTTTCGGCCGGCGTCTTTTTGCGCATTGTCAGCCTTCGATACGGACTGTGATACCATGCTCTTCCATGACCGTAGCGATCGTTCCGGTCAGTTCGGTATAGAGCCGGTCATATTCCGGCTTTTCATCGAAGTCGTCTCCCGGATGGTAACGGTCGAAGGTGTCTTTGACATCTTTGTGTTCCAACAGAAGCAAAGAGAGTTTTCTCGACAGTTCGGCGGGAACTTCGTTTGCAAATTCGTTATTGATGATTTGTTCGATAAACTGATACGGCGAAAAATGCAGTCCTCTAAGCAATACCTCCATGGCCATGCTTTCGGCTATGCCGATGGGATTGTCTTGCAGGAAGGCTTCTTCGTACGTTTTTGCAGCAGCTTCGGAACGTTCACGGATAAACGTTTCGTCACCGAGCAGTTGCGGATGGTAGTCTTTCAGATAAACTTCCAGCCTGAGTCGGTAATACGACAAGGTTTTCTTTTCCTGTTTCATCTTCTTTCCTTTTTAATTATTAATTATGGTGATCATTTCTCTTGCTTGGGAATGATAAAGCCGATGGAGTAATCGGTCACAATTTGTGGCCAGTTCCGTCCATTCTTTTTCGGTAAGTTCGAACATAAAATCTTCCGGGAAGCGCTGCAAATTTCTCCTGACGGCCTGTTTGAGCACTTTTGTCTGCACACCGTAGAGTTCGGCCAAATGATAGTCCAATATCACTCTGTTGCCACGAATCTCAAGAATTTTATTCCGGATGACGCTTACATCTGCTGTTATTGTATTCATATCATTGATTTATAGAATTTGTATTGAATTTCAAGTCATTGTTTTGCTTGTGACACCGGAGATCTGAATATATCCAGTTTATCCGATAGCTTGAGCATGTCCTGTTCTATCTTTTTATTGGTGATACGAGCGTAAATCTGCGTCGTTTTGATATTGGTGTGTCCCAGCATCTTCGACACGGATTCGATGGGAACGCCTTTGCTCAAAGACATCGTGGCAAATGTATGGCGGGCCATGTGGAAGGTCAAGTTTTTGCCTATGCCACAAATTGTTCCGATTTCTTTCAAGTATTCGTTCATTTTCTGGTTACTCGCTACAGGAAGGACTTTATCATCGGGCAGTTTTCCTGAGTATTTTTCAATAATCTTCTTAGGAATATCCAGTAGAGGCACACTAAAACTCACTCCGGTTTTCTCCCGTTTACCCATTACCCACAGTCTGTCGTCAAACGAAGTGCGGATATTGGATTGACGCAGGTTTTTTACGTCAATGTATGCCAAACCTGTAAAACAACTGAAAATGAAGATATCCCTGACTTTCTCCAAGCGTTCGGTCGTGAACTCTTTTTGCATGATAGTGTCTATCTCTTGCTGCGTAAGGTATCCGCGATCCGTTTTTTGGAATCTTATTTTGAAGTTGGCAAACGGGTCGATGTGTATCCAGCCGTTATTTTTAGCCATGATAATAATGGTACGGAAGCGCTGAAGAAATTTAGCTGTAGTGTTCGGAGCACACCGGCAGGTGGTCATCAGGTAAATCTCAAAATTGTGCAGAAACATGTGATTTACTTCTTTCAGAGAAATATCAGAGACGTTATAGTACTCTTTAATAAATCCAGCCATCCGCTTATAGGCTACTTCATATTTTTGAAGCGTCTCTTTAGATTTATTGATACCAACCAGTTTTGCCACATCCTTATTGTGCCGTTGAAAGAGTTCTAAAACTGTCTGGTGTTTTACCTCAATCCCCAGAAAGAGATTCTTTACCCGTTCGGCATTAACGTTATTCTCCTTGGTCTGCAAATCATGATATACGTTATGGATGCTTGTCTTAATAGTATCCAGAAGGGCATTGATTTCGACCGCTTCTTTCGATTTGCCTATGGCAGCACCGGTTTTGGCATTCCATACATTTAGATTCACATTTGTCTTCGTATAGAAACGGCTGGCCTGCCCGTCAATCGTGATGCGACACATAATCGGAAACGTGCCGTCTGCCCGTTGTTTGTCCTTTTTTACGTAGAAAAGGATGCGAAAAGTACTTTTCATAAACTCATTTTTTACTGTTACAAAACTACAATGAACTATCTCAAAATGAATCTTATGCGTACTGCCAAATCGGTACATTGTCCTGCCAATTTCGGACAAACTGTACCCCCTTCGTCTTAATTTTACTGTACCCCCTTGTATTTTTCGAGGTAGGGGGTACAGTTTAGGGCCTCTATTTTGTCGTTTTTTGTCTTTTTCTTGACTTTCGACTAAGACAAAATACATAGAAAAAGCCCTTCAAATTCACTGAATTTGAAGGGCTTGTCTTTCTTTTGTCGCCTTTTGTCTTAGGCTTTCTGCGGTATGGACGGGACTCGAACCCGCGACCCCCTGCGTGACAGGCAGGTATTCTAACCAGCTGAACTACCACACCGTTCTTACTGTACTACTCAGGGAAAAACCTTAGGAAACTCCCTTTTTGCAATGCAAAGATAATAAGATAATCTTTCCGTACAACTTTTGCAGGGCAACCGCACAGGGCAACCGCATCAAATCTTAAGAAGCTTTTTGAGATAGTCTATATTCAGAGCGGCTTTGAACAACCTCTTCCGTAAGGATAGTTTGTCTTTGTGCCCGGATACAATGGCTAAAGCAAACTTTCTCAACGTATTTAGATTGGTGGCTGAATAATCCTTACGAGTTCGACAAGCGTCTTCCCTAAAGGTTACATCCAAATGCCAATGAAGCCGATTCTCAATCCCCCAATGTCCTCGAATATATTGTCCGATTAACTGACAATATTCGGGTGGTAAACTACTGATATAATACTGCTTATCTATGCGAGTCTCTCCCTCTAAACTACTAATCTCACGCTCCACTTGAATTAAACTTCTCAAGCCTTGCCATTGACTATATTCCCCCTCCTCAAAGACCTCTGAAGCCGGTAAT
>NZ_KB899195.1 GCF_000378065.1 Porphyromonas gulae DSM 15663
TACGTAGTTGCTCCAACTCTTCTTTTTCATTGAGGGTCAGCTCACTCTGGGGGGATTGGGACGCTTTCATTGGGACCGGATGAACTTTATCTTCGAGTCCAAATTTACTAAGCCAAGAGCGAATGAGACCATGACTTAGCCCATATTTCTGCTCAATGGCTGCTTTGCTCTCTGCTCCCGAGAGGTAATCCTCTAGGATGGCAAGGCGTTCAAAGTTGCTTAAATGTTTGCCCATAATGGATACTGGTTGCATCCCGCCCACTGTCAACTTTTTTCAGTACACGTCAACCTGTTAGCCCCTCTCCTTAAACTTTTAAAGGCCGATTGAAGCCCCTCTTTCTGGCTATTCCTTCTGTAATCTAAATGCTCTCTAATTCGACGTATACATTTAAGACGGATGTTGATTTTTGGATTTCTAAGTAGTAAAAAGCAGGAAACAAAAACACCTAATAGACGTTTAACAGAAGAGAAGAGCAATGGCCGAGAAATTGGAGATAAGATGTCTGGAAATAGGAATTTCAGCATACTCTTTCTGTAATGCCCTGTGTTGCGCTTGCATTTGGATAGTACCGGTGGCTAGTTTAAGATGACCTTTGATCTCATCGTGTTCTGAGAGATTTTTCGGGAACGAACCTATGGGTGCTAAGAACCGCGGTATCCGATCCAGCGATTATTTTCTCTCTATGATTTAATAATCAATGGGATGAAATCGGAGTCCCCCGGAAAAAACATTACTGCTGTGTGGCTCAAAACACTATCTGTTTCATTGGTCAATACTGTTATGTCACTATGATATTGTGCTTTTCTTGTTTGTTTTCTCTACGTATAAACACGTAGTGACGAACAAATTATTGTCATAATTAATTTTTAGTATGGAAAATTTGTTTTACTTTGCTATAGGTAAAAGGAGGTGCAGAATTATGCGACTTCTCTTTTTTTGTGTTCTTTACCTTTTTATTCTCTGAATGCAGGCTCTTGTCGAGAATTTGTGGGTAAAGCACTATAGATAAAGTTTGATGGAATATTGTTTTAGACATTATGAGGCCGATACTAGTGCGGTTTCTTATGTCGCTCCCGAGGGGGCGATATATTTTAGTTCTGTAAATTCTGTAAAGGAGGTCGATCTTCTTTGATAGGATACCCTTGCAGTGTGGCTCAGCCTACCGCTTCAGAGCGGATAGATTGTAGATCTTAGATGTGTGAAATATGTAAAGTCGATATCGGATTAATGTTCAGAACTTTTTCTGTCTGGATTCTTTTGTTATTTAGTGTTCTTAATAATAATCATTCTTTAAACAATTAGCTTATGAAGTTAAACAAGATGTTTTTGGTTGGGGCAATGCTCTCGTTGGGCTTTGCTTCATGTAGTAAGGAGGGTAATGGTCCATCACCTGATAACTCTTCTGTTGCAGATACTCACATGTCTGTTTCTATGTCATTGCCTCAGCACAATCGCGCCGGCGACAATGACTACAATCATGTAGGTGAGTACGGAGGTATAGACAAGATCAATGATTTGACAGTCTATGTTGTGGGTGATGGCAAGATTGATGTCAGAAAGCTTTCTGCAGCAGATCTGCAAGTAAATCAGGGAGCCAATACGACGATTGTGACAGCACCTTTCCAGGTAAAAAGTGGAGAAAAGACTGTCTATGCTGTTGTTAATATCACTCCTAAGGTGGAAGAGGCTCTTAATGCCGCGACCAATGCTGCTGACCTCAAGGTGGCATATGAGGCGGCCTATGCAGCATTTTCTGATACCGGCAGTGAGATTGCTACGCTGGTTCTCGGTCCGAATCAGGAAAAAAAGGATCAGATGATTATGTCTGGTAAGCCTGTGGTGCAGACTATTTTGCCTAATGTGAGTGCAGCCAATGCTCCTGCGCAGAACAAGGTTTCTATAGTCGTTAAGCGTGCTGCGATACGTGCGTCAATGACCATTACTCAGCAGCCCGTAGATGGTGCTTATGAAATCAAGGCCCTTCGTCCGGGTAATGTGGAGGTTGTCATCGCTACGGTTTCCGATCTGAAGTGGTCGGTAGCCCAGTACGAAAAGAAGTACTATCTGCAGCAGAAAGATGACGCTCTCTCTCCCGCAGCTTCTTTTGTGCCTGCAAGTACCGATGAGTATAATGGGGCTAATGGCGCCATGAAGCACTATGACTATTCTCAGTTGGCCAATAGAATTGATGTTCACCAGCTGAATGCTCCATATTCTGTGACAGATGTCCCCACTGTGCCTTATAAGTATGTCTCAGAGACCACTCATGCTGACAATGATTACAGAAAAGGTAATACGACTTATATCCTCGTAAAGGGTAAGCTGAAGCCTGTCGCTGCCATGTGGGCTGAAGGAGAGCAAGCTGCATATCAAGAGGGTAATGACCTCTTCTTGGGTCTTGTAACCGGTAAGTTCTATGCAAGTGAAGCCACTGCAAATGCTGCTAACCCCGCTTCTGGCGGTGTGGGTAATCCTCGAGTAGTGACTTACAAAGGAGCAGCAGTTTATTACTATGCCTGGTTGAACCCGAACACGTTGGATCCTACGACCTGGACTATGTCTCCTGCTCGTCGTAACAATATCTACAACGTGAATATCTCTAAGTTCCGCAACATCGGTCTTTCCGGTAATCCATTTGTTCCTACGGATCCTGATCCGAACAACCCGGATACTCCTGATAATCCTGATACTCCGGACCCCGAAGACCCTGACACTCCGAATCCAGAAGAGCCCCTGCCGGTTCAGAAGACATACATGGTTGTGGACGTGACAGTGACACCTTGGACGTTGCATAACTATGATATCGAGTTCTAAGAGGTAGAAGCGATTTGTTTTATCAGGAAGGGGAGGGATTTCTCCTGAAGATTGTCTTTTCGGGAGTATCTCTCTCCCTCTTCTTTTATTTGTTCTAATAACTATTACAATAGTAAGCATATGGATATTCGCAAACTGTTTTTTGCTTTGCCGGTCGTTCTCGCCGTGTTGGGAAGTTTGGCTTCATGTGATAAGATGATTTATGACAATTATGATGATTGTCCCAGAGGAGTTTATGTCAACTTCTATTCCCAAACGGAATGTGCTGAAAGTCCTTCTTATCCGGAGGAGATAGGTCGCTTGAATGTCTATGCTTTCGATCGGAATGATATTCTTCGCAGTGCTAATCTGTTCGAAAATGTCCGTCTGTCCGAAACGAACGAATGGCTTGTACCCTTAAAAGAAAACGGCTTATACACGATTTTGGCCTGGGGGAATATCAGTGATCATTATAATTTAGGCGATATTAAGGTTGGAGAAACAACCAAGCAGGAGATCTTGATGCGCTTGAAACAGGAAGGGAAATGGGCTACCAATATAGATGGGACGACCCTGTGGTATGCGACGAGTCCTGTTGTTGAACTGAAAGACATGGAAGAAGCCGGTGATCAGTACGTGCGTACGAGAGCCAATTTCCGTGAGTATACTAATCGAGTGACGGTGACGATTGACAGTCTTCCTGAACCGGAAGACTATGTAATTAATTTGGCTTCGAGCAATGGTTCCTATCGCTTCGATGGGCGAGTTGCCAAATCAGACTCCACCTACTATCCTGGTGAAACCAAAGTCGTAGGTGATAGTACATGCCGCGCTTTCTTCACAACCTTGAAGTTGGAGAGTGGGCATGAAAACACCCTTTCTGTAATTCATAAGCCGACGGGACGAGAAATGTTCCGCACCGACCTTGTGGGTGTTATCCTTTCGAGCCAGTATGCCCAGAATATTAACTTACGCTGTTTGAACGACTTTGATGTAAGATTAGTGGCACACCATTGTAATTGTCCTGATGCTACTTATGTCATTGTTGAGGTATGGGTTAATGATTGGCTGGTGCATAGCTATGACATAGAACTTTAAAGAGACAACCAAGGGCTGAGAGCTTTTCCTCTGGATCCACATCCACCCCAAGACAACGATTATAAAGGAGGTCTGATCTTTGGTGTCCGAATCTGCTAATTTCAGATTCCGCTACTCAGTTCGAATAAAAAGACAAGAAGGTTCTGAAACAGAGGGGAGAATCTTTCTCTCTTACAACTATAATATCTGGAATATGATGCTAATTAAAATGAGATATATTGCGTTTGCCGCCTTTGTATCCGTCCTTTTCGGATGCAATAAGGGGGTTGAGCCGCAGCCAGATACACAGCCGGATGTCTATTTGGCTGTTACTGCTAGAGCCGCGCATACGAATGGCGAAGAATCCATTAATATGGATATGGAGGATTTTGAAGACCGTGTGCACAGTCTCTCCATGTTAGTGTTTGATTCGGGAACCGGAAATAAGATAGCCGAGCATTTTACCACGACGATCGAAAGTGGAGTGGCTTCTTACGCCTTTACGACAAAATTGACACCCGGACAACGTGATTTCTTCTTTATAGCCAATATGCCGGGTTCTCAAGCAGCAATGAGTGCTATTGCCAACAAGACCGATATGCTCAACTTTATGAATCAAGTTCGCGAATTGGCTGCTACTCATTATTTGGAAGCAACCGATAATAGCGGTTTTCCGATGGCGCGAGAGTACAGGAATCAGACTGTTGCTATAGGAGGTACCCCCTCTAATCCAATGCCATTCAAACCAAATGGAGAAGAAAATGTTAAATTGATCCGTGTTGTTGGTAAGTTGGAGATTAATCTAACAGTAGGTATAGACAACCTTGAGAAGGTAGAGCTTTTCAATGCCAACAGGCATTTCTCTCTGTCGTCTATCCAAACCCCACCTACTCAATACTTTGGTCCGATAGAAATGAGGCGGGTACAAAATGCGAATACATTTTTAGCCTATATGCCTGAGGCAATTGTTGAACCAACGAATTGGTGGGGAAATACCGGAGATATTGAAAACAAGCCTATCAATTTTTTCCGTATTACGACTAAGGGTGGAATAATGTATGATGTGCCTATTATAACACATGACAATGCTATCCCGGGCGGTCAGTATCTGCCTTTTGCCAAGGCTGAGCTGTCACAGAAGCCGGACTACACGATCTATCGGAACCATCACTATAAGTATCAGGTGAAGAATTTGCCGGATAAGATCGAGGTGAAATATTCTATTTCGGACTGGAATGTAGTGACCAACGACACATACATGGGATACGGATATAATGTGGAGGTGGATGATGAAGGCAATATTACTATTACCAATACGATTCCGAATTGTGATCCCCATATTGTTAGACTGAAGGCTCAGAATGGAGCATATTTCGGAACAGATGCTACCCATACTATGGTTGAGTTTTCCCAATTAGCAGACGGAGCCACTCAAACCTTCAAAGTAAATAAGGATGCCGTACCTGTTGGCTCTGCCTATTTGGAGGTTTATTACAACCAAGTTCCGGGGACAGCAGGAGCCGGTCCCGATAAAGTTTTCATCAAGAAATAGATAGACTTATGAAAAAATATTTGCTTTATGCCTTGTTCCTAACGAGCTTCATGTTCGTTTCCTGTTCAAAGAACAACTCGGATGAGCCAGCAGAAGACAAGCGCATTGAAATATCTTTACGAGTGGATGATTTCACTAAATCCGGTGAGGCCTTTCGCACAATCGAGAGAAATCAGGGAAGCGATGCCGAGCGCATCATCAAGAATCTCTATCTTTTTCTTTTCGACAATAATGGAACCAA
>NZ_KB899196.1 GCF_000378065.1 Porphyromonas gulae DSM 15663
TGCCTCGTGTGGATGATGGAGAGCTTCCTCCTCCCGAATTCGGGCCTGAACTTTATCGTTTGCCATTACCCGAGAAGGTCTTGAGAAACCATTGGTATAAGTATGAAGTCGAGATTTGATGTGTGAAAGCAAATTTATCTGTTTCGGTTAAAAATTGAGGTAGTGATATGACTTTTCGGGGGGCTATGAAAATTGCTTATAGCCGTTTTGTTAAATATCGATATACCGCCATTCAGATTAATGATGACGAAAAACAAAAGAAGAAATATGATGAAGATGTTTGAAAAAAAGTTCTTGTCCCTGTTTTTTATAATATTCACTGTGCTGATCTTACCTTGTGGCATGCATGCCCAGGTGTCTTTTGCAGCGTATTCTCCTACTGCAGCTCCATCCATTAAAGTATGTGATGGAGAAGAAAAGTTAACGGTTGATTTTACAATGGCGGTGCAGACTTCCAATGCTGTTGAGGTGAGGGTCAAACTTGCGGATGGAATAGAATATGCAGAAGGGCTTATCCTTGAAAGTGTAAATCCTGCAGGTGCTGTTGCGATAGTGGCAAGCGATATTTCCAATTTGAATGAGCCAATATTTAAGCTGACTTCTGCTGATGGAGACGATATTATCGCATTGGCGACAGAGGTCTCGTTTTCTTTTAAAAGAAGAGCTGCGTGTAGGGCATGGGAGAATGCAATAAATGCTGCGACTAGCGGATTTCTTTTTAAAGATAAAGTCACAGTTACAGTCGATGGTGCTAGCTCAAGCAAAGAGTCAAATACCTATTCTGTGGCATTCCCGAATTTGATTATTAATGCTCCAGCAGCTCAAAACAACAAACAACCCGGAGAGACGATTACTCGTGAGTTTACTATTTCGAGTGGTTCCGCTAATACTGTTAATACGGTTTTCATTTCCATAGACCATGGTTCTGAAGATTATTTTTCAGGCACGGGGGCATATAAGTTGGAAGTCGTACCTGTTAGCGGATCTCCAATCGAAGTTACTTCCCCTATTGTAGAAAGTACCAAGAGAACTTATACGCTTAGCGGAAATCTTTTAGGGGCTGACAACATGCTAACAAACGGAGAGGTAATTACCTTACGTGAAACATTTGTCTTAAAGACTTGTAATCCGAAAACGCTCTATGGTTTGGGTTGGGGATGTAGTGTCAGTAGTCAGTGTGAAGTGAAACAGGTGCAAGCCGTTATTACAATGATGTACGGTGCTGCTAAAGTTAAGCATCTTCCGCTTACTAAACCTGTACTTACGTCACCCTGTGAACCTTTCACTATTACTGCAGGATACACGAATGAAGGTACTGGAGACAAGATGGGGGGAATGTATGATGTCAATGTTGTGGGATTTACCAATCAGTATTCACCGCAAGAGTTTGATATCCAGAGATTTGTTGACTTTAAGGTTGGTGGAAAATCTATTCCTAATTCATATACCAATGATAGAGGGGTAGACCTCAGATTTGAGAATTACTTTAACGTTGATCCGGATGGTGCCGGTGTAGGTTTGGACGATCTTGATGGAGATGGTTTTTATGATGATTTGCCCGTAGGAGCTACTGTCAAAGTTGATATGATAATTAAGTTCAGATGTGAAGATTTTACAGATTGTAATGTGTTCATCGGGGATTATGGTTATATCAGCAAAGTTAAATATCGTACAGCCTGTGATAAACACAATTGGGTTAATCCCTCCCAATATCACATACATCCCCTGGCAGATATGGCATTTCGACATGACAGATTCAGTGATCTTTCATATATGCCTCTTAATATTGAGGCCGGCCGTCCTTTCAACTTGAAAATAGAAACGAAATGGGAAAACTTCCGGAATTCATATATAACCGAAAATACACGCTACATTGTAGAGATAGATTTAGTTCCTGGTCTATCTATCGATCCCTCTAAGATAACGTGGGCACCTATGAAGAAACCTATCTCCGAAAATGATTTTACTTATTCCGACCCAGTTTCACCGGGTAGCGTAACAGAGCAAGATGGCAAATTGCTCATTGTTTCTCCGACCAACCGTATAGGGCGAGTATTGCTAAAAGATTTAGTGTATACCTGCCAACCCGGATCAAACAACCTTCGTGTTAAATATCGTATTAAGATTGTTCTTGACTATGTCCATCATCCTGAGTGTGCATGTCCTGTTGCGCCCTTGTTGTGCGGAGAACATGTTCCTCGGGTTCTTGGTTGTGGCTCGCCATGTAGTGCAGGACTCTCTACGGGGATCCCCGTTGTGGAGCGTGAAGACAATTCGCTGGGTTGGACCGATTACACCATGTCTACATTGCAAAGCCGTTCCAATATTTCTGCTTATGACTTGGCTAAAGCTCTGTATATGGATGAAATAAAAATCTCGGCAAGTGCTGTGCAATATGGTGCTGCCTCTAACCTGGGAGCACATTTGGTCTTGAATACGGATATAGATGGAAGCAGAGGGCTTACACCTCTTTCTGCGGATATTACGGTGTTCCGAAGTGGAGTGGAAATTGCTTCTGCTACTGGTCTCAAGAAATTTAATAATAAAGCTTCCTCTGATGGAAAAGAGCAGATTGTCGACTGGGACTTTACTTCTGCTTTGCCTGCTGATGGTCTACTGAACGGAGATAAAATCAATATAGTAACACATTATCGAGTTACTTCTGAAAGATATCCGAGAGGAGATAAACAGACAGGGAAAAAGTGGTATATATACAATTCCACAAGCGCACCTGGGGCAAATGTATGGGATGGGGTTCATTCAACGTGTTTGGATGTGATACCGGAAATGTATCTGTTGGGGACAAAATCTTATAATGGTGTCAACCCGATCCGAACAAAAGCTTGTGAGACTGTCGATTTAGGAGGAAGCACTTCTAATTTTGCCCGGCGTTTTGATTCGGGAGCTTTGAATTATGAAAATGAATATCGCCCCGGTATAAAGTTGCTGAATTACTATGTCAAAATGCCCAAGTCGTATGTGCTAAATAATGTCAGATTTAGAAATGGGCATAATCCTGTGAGTGAAGCGAATCAGGCCCTTACCCTGACGCCGCAAAGCACTATAGATCAAGGTGGTTTCTTCTTGTATAAGTATCCTGTACCTGATAATAATCATAAACACCATTTTCCCATTACGGTAACCAATCGCTATGGTGCTGGAATGACTATAAATGCGACACCCACTTGTGCCTCAAATGATGTTGCACCGGATTATGAAGTTTTTGAAACCTATACGGAGTTCATTGACTACTATTACTATACAGCAAAATTGGCTAATGTCCCTGAGGAGTTCAAAAAAGGAGGTATTGGACAGACTTCTTCTGCTCTATTAGGTCAGAGCAGTCGTTTGCAATATAGCAATAAGCCCTCTATTGAATTGGTGGATCAAACAGGAGAGGTTGAGCTTTCCGGTAAAGTAGGAAGTTGGACAATACGATATAATAATCCTTCACAGAGTGCTTCTCCCTTTATATGGCTGGCTTTGCCTGATGTGTCAGGACTTAAGATCACTAGAGTCTCTCGGGTTTCAGACAGTCAAGAGATTCCCGCAATTCCTTATTCTGGTGGAAAAATGTTTCATTTGAATGATATCGGAGTTCCTGCGGGACAGGCTATTGACTATAAAATTGAGTTTGAGTATTCCGGATGTGCTGCTCTTACGCTTGGAGCTTTGGGTGGTTGGAATTGTAAAGGTTATCCTCAATCGCCTGATGACTACATTTGTAACATCAATAACATTGGGTTGAAACTTAGACCTCTTGTATCTGCTATGGAGTTGAGACAAGTATCAGTCCCTCCTGCTGTGCCTGAGCCCATATTATGTACGACACTACCATATGAATATCGTATTCAAGCTACAGACAAGGCCAATATATATGATCCCCAATTTACTATAGTTGCGGAAGATGGATTGACCATTACACCTAACATCGTTCAGGTTCGCTATCCGGCCGAAACCGGAGTTTGGCATAATTTGAATGTAGCGAATAATGTGGTCAACTTAATCGAGCACCCTGCATTAGCCGCCATAGGATATCTTAAAGGAACTATTGAGGCTGCCAACAACCAAGAGCGTCAGATCGACGTTAAATTCGGAATAAAGACTGGTTGCGAGTTCGTTTCGGGTAAAAATTTCCGGGTGAGAGCAGACGGAAAAAACACTTGCAACATGAATGCTAAAGGTTCTGGTATTGCTATAAGCACTCCTCCTATTAGGATTAAAGGAGCTGTACTCCCTTACACCACATCTGCTTCTACTCAGGTGGTTACGGCTGATGTTACTGGATCGGATTGTAAAGCTCCTAAAACTGTAAAAGTAAAGCAAGTGATCATCGGTGGAACAACCACTGCTGACGCTTACCTTGAGGTTATTATTCCTTTAGGATTCAAGTATGTTCCTGGATCTTATGCTCCGGATAATGACCTTCCGGGAGGCGCTAATGCATATGATGCAGGAACGGAATCGGTATCTGTTACTGCCAACTCTGAGGATAAGATTTCTGTAAAAATCAAAGGAGGATTAACCACAGGAGATTCTTTTGCTTACAAATTCGAGATACGGGAAGACGACCAGAATGTTCCTCCTTGTGGAAACCATACACTTGAAATAACTAATGTCGAGAAGATTCCCGGACTCTGGTGTGAAGGCGTTCAATGTTCAGCCACCTATGTTGCAACCGGAGTCAATAAGTTTGAGTTTGCTCTTGACAAACCCTACTTGGATGTTACAGTTGGATCGGCTGTTTCTATCCCAAGCGGAGGCAACGAGAATATCACGATAGAATATACTGTAAAGAATACTTCGAATATCCCATTGAAGGACGGAACAGTAGTAACACTTTTCTCGGATAAGGACAATAATCTTGTATACTCTTCGGGAGATGTTGTTGTCGGGACTCAGCCCCTTTCAACGAGTGTAACGAATACTTCACCTGTTACTCAGACGCTAAAGATAAAAGGAGTAAATCCTGCTAGTACAAGCAATTTGGTTCTTAGTATTTTGCCCCAAGACGGATGTTATTGTGAAATCAATCCAGCGAGAGTCGATTTGATAAAACTTCCGCGCAATTATTGGATTGGAGGCACAGTTGGTAAGCCTAACGAATGGAAAGAGCCTAACAACTGGACTAACAACAGTGTTCCCGATGCTGCAGAGGATGTTGAATTCGCCACTGAGGTGAATAATCCGACCGATCCGAACAATCCGAAGTCTGGCCCTGCGAAGGAGAACCTGCATTTGGATGATCTTTCTCAGAATGGAACAGCCGGTCGCGTTATCGGTAACCTGATCAATGATTCGGATAAAGATCTGGTGATCACACAGGGCAATCAGCTGACGATCAACGGAGTAGTTGAGGATAACAATGCGGTTGCCGGTACTATTGTCGTGAAGTCTTCGAAAGACAATCCGACCGGGACATTGTTGTTCCGTAATCCCGGGGCTAATCAAGATGTAGGAGCTACTGTCGAGTTTTACAATCAGGGATATGATTGTGC
>NZ_KB899197.1 GCF_000378065.1 Porphyromonas gulae DSM 15663
AACGTGCCTCTACACGAGTGGACGGAGGAATCCGATGTAACCACGTGGCTGTTTGAGGAGGGTACATTCATACCTGCGGCAAAGATAGTTGGCGATAAGTCCTACAGCATTATTACAGACTACTTAGGTACGCCGACTGAAATGTATAACTCCAATGGAGAAAAAACATGGTCGGTAGAATTGGATATTTATGGCTCTGTTCGTAACTTTGCCGGGCGTTCTTTGAGCGATTGTCCGTTCAGGTATCAGGGACAGTATGAGGATGAGGAGACAGGGCTTTATTACAACCGTTTCCGGTATTATTCTCCTGATGAGGGAATGTATATCTCCCAAGACCCGATAGGTTTATTGGGAGGACTGAAGTTATATGGGTATGTAAAAGACATCAATAGCTGGATTGATATTCTGGGTCTATCAGGAACAGGTGGAGCTTATATGTTTGGATTTGCAAGTGGTGATATGTATATCGGAAAAGGTGAAGTAGGAAGGATGAATCAATCCATTTCAACAAGAAGCACTCAGGTTAGTAAAATGGGTGGAGATAATACACTTATTGGAAAGGCACATATAAGTACAGGAGGGAATAATGACCTTGGTAAAATGGTTGAATATAAAGCAATGTATGACGCTGGATTTGAACCGGGAAGAGGAGGAGTTCCGGATGGTTATTTAAATAGACATATGAGTGGAAAATCAACATGGGATGCTAATCCACATTTGCAGGATCAAGCAACAGAATTAGCAAAAAAATTACGAGCTGATTATGACGCAGACGTAAAAGCCAGACAAAAAGCCAGACAAAAAGCAAAAGGTAGTCATCATTAAATTTTTTAGATATGGAAAAATACAAAGTAGATTATAGAGAATCTTCTCCTTTCAAAGGAATAACGATTTTGTTTGACTATTTAGAAGAGGGTCTTGATCATGCTCAGCAAAATAACATTAAAGATGTTTGCGTCCGTAGAGATATAAATGACAACAAAAAAAAGTGTGTAGATTTTAGTTTTTTAAAAAATAGACGTTTTATTGAGACTTTTCATTGGTTGGTTCCTTTGAGCCCAAAATCAGATATTGAAGGTTTGTATTGTTTATCGAATTTGAAAAATCTAAGATGTGGGTTTAATGTTATTGACCTGTCTAATTTCTCAAAACTTGAGATACTCAATATTGGATATCATCCTAAGGTTACAGGTTGGGAAAATTTAAATTCGTTGAAACGATTAGTGATTGGAGGGGTAGAATCCGAAGATTTATCTTTTCTAAGCCAAACGGATAATTTGGAGTTTTTACGTATCATACGAGGAACTTTTACCTCTATAAAAGGACTTGAAAAATGTAATAGATTAAAAACTCTATTTATTCAAAGTTGTAATTCTTTGGTTCACGTAAAAGAAACTGTAGAACAAATGAAGAGTATTGAAAATTTCTTATTAGAAAAATGTAAAAACGTGGATTTGAGAGGAATCGAACAGATAGGATTGAAAAATATATCGGTAATCTAATAGAATGGTACTTCAAATTTGGTAATTATACTACAACAAGTTAGTTATCGAATATAGAAATGCAAGGGCGGGGATATTTTCTTCTGCCTTTTTCTGATTCAAAACGAAATGTTGGTGTGCTAAAAATATTCTCTTTAGAGGAATATGAAATTATGTCAGTTCGTCCTGCAATAATACCTGAGATGAGGTTGTGACAAAAGTGTCATATCTCGAAGACATATAAAGTCAAAACGACCCGTTGGGTTTGGGACGGCAACGTACCACTACACGAGTGGACGGAGGAATCCGACGTAACGACATGGTTATTTGAAGAAGGTAGCTTCGTTCCTTGCGCTAAACTTCAAAATGGAGAGAGCTACAGCATCATAACGGATTATTTAGGTACACCGACCGAAATGTATACCTCCGATGGAAAAAAAACGTGGTCGGCAGAATTGGATATATATGGCTCTGTTCGTAACTTTGCCGGGCGTTCTTTGAGCGATTGTCCGTTCAGGTATCAGGGGCAGTACGAGGATGAGGAGACAGGGCTGTATTACAATCGGTTTAGGTATTATTCGCCTGATAGCGGAATCTATATCAGTCAAGATCCGATCGGGTTGGCGGGTGGAATGCGGTTATATAATTATGTACATGACTCCAATGTATGGACTTGATATACTGGGATTGTATGAAAATGTTGTTTTCCCTAAAGATAAAGTGATTACACAAGTCACAATCCAAATGCAGGGCGATAGAAAATTAGACTTTAAAGCAGCCAATGCAGAAGCTGGTCTTAATGGGGTAAGAGGTAATCCAACTATTGATGCGCATAGACAAATGTATGGAGATGTTACATGGCATCATGCTACCTATGACCCTAAGACAAATACAGCGATCATGCAATTAGTGAGAACTTCCGATCATGAAGCATCACTGCCTCATCAAGGTTCTGTAAAGGAGTTTGAAGATGCAACAGGTACTAAATACGGAAGTGCCGATGCTAAAGAGAAAGCGAAAAAACTGAATAGTCATTGATAAAAAAACAGAATTATGAAATCTAATGAAATTATTTTTGATGAAAATCTAGAAATGTACATTTTCTCGGATGAACTAAGCACAGAAATTTGCATTTCTCTTTCCGACAGTTTGTCAGCATCAGAAGAAGAATTGACAGAGGAATATAAAAATAAGATTGCAAATTTTATAAACAATCTTCCAAATTGGTATAATGAGGCTGTTAAAAGTGTTGTAAAACGAGCTGAACAAATTTATGCCATTGAGGCAAAAAGTAAAGACTTACAATTGATGAATATTTTCATTCTATTTGAACAAGATGAGAATGAATTATATGGCTTAGAATTTAGGACAGAATTTGATGTAGAGCATGGTTGTGGATTGAAAATAAGAGGAATTGATTACAAAGTCATAGAAATAGGAACGGGAGAAATTGCATTTGTAAGATAATTGATAATGCTTTAGATTTGGAGTTATGTTTATAATAAGCAGATAAACAGCTATAAATTTTAAAGCAAAAGCGTAAAAGCAGGGGAATTTTCCTTGTCTTTCTTTTTATTTCAAAAATAAAATGCAACTTTGCTGGGCGTTCTTTGAGCGATTGTCCGTTCAGGTATCAGGGGTAGTACGAGGATGAGGAGACAGGGCTGTATTATAACCGTTTCAGGTATTACAACCCAAGTTCGGGGACTTATATATCTCAAGACCCGATTCGGTTGGCAGGGGGTAATCCCAATATTTACGCCTATGTGTCTGACATAAATAATAGAATTGACCTATTGGGGTTAGACGAGCTGTATGCTCTTGTAGCCCTCGAAGATGGCTGGTATCCTGTCTTCGAGTATGGGAAGAAGAACCCTGTGGGAGAAATGTTTTTGAAAGAGGGTGATTTATGGAAGATAGGAACATCCAAGGATGCCTCCAAACGTTATACACAGAAATTTTTAGAAGAAATTGGAGTGGAGATGAAAGTTTTACATACCAATATTAGCAGGAAAATGACTTTACTTTTGGAGAGAATGAAGATAAAAGGGTATGAAGCATGGAAAGGTTTCTTACCTCCTGGAAATAAATGCCATCATTAAATTCGTCAATATGCATTTTTCAATAGTGTCAGACACCGCTGGCGCAAGAGTTGGTGAATTGGTTTCAGAACTACGCCATATCCTTAAAAATAGGATTAATAGTAAATTTCAAGAATACAGTGTGAGCGTCGGAATAGCCGTTAGATGCTTACCTCAGAATTACAACAGAAAATCATTCGTGCGCTACACAAAGGCGGACAATTATCTTACAATAGATTTCTGTGTTATTCTCGAGGAGTACCTCGAAAAATATAAAATAGAGCAGAGGTATGAGTTAGGAAAGACTTTTCTGGAGTGGTTGAAAATTGGATTGCAAAACAAAGCATTCATAAAAAATAATCCTAACCTTGACAGAGAGCTGCTTTTGAATTATGTTACAGAACTTGGTCAAAAGGAAGGCTGGTTTGTCGATGAGATCGATTGGAGTTTGGATTTGGACAAGTAAATTTTCTTCCCGCCCCAAGCACTGAAATTTTGTTGGCGAAGAAAATAAAATTACTTCGCCAACAAAATATTTTTTCTTCGCGAAGAGAATTTTATACCTTTGCAGTATATTTTATTGTATTTATTATAAGCGTGTATAATTATGGCCAAACTCAAGTACAAAATTGCCGCCCGCAAGCTCAATATCGGCTCGCAAAAGGGCAAAACCGTTTACATTGCCCAACCCGTTAATCTGGGAAGAATCAGTTTCGAAGACTTTGTTAAAGAGGTTGCCGACGGCTCTACCGTCGATGTCGCCGATGTGAAAGCCGTGCTTAGTCGGCTCCATGTCGTAATCGAACGTCTGACGGCTCGCAGTTTCTCGGTCGAGTGCGGAGAATTGGGAACTTTTCGGCCTTCTTTCGGAAGCAAATCGGTAGAAAAACCGGAAGATTTCAAGGTGTCGATGATTCGCCCCGCCAAAATTCTTTTCACACCCAAGCCCGCTTTCAAAAATTCTCTTCGTTCCACGGGATTTGAACTTTACGGTCAGGAAGAGGCATCATCTGCTGCCGATACTGAGCCGTCAACGCCTTCAGGCCCCGTCTGGGAAGTTCCGACGACGGTCTTTAAGCGTATCAAGAGACCATTGCACGGCACTTTTCGTCTTTTAGGGGTTGTGTTTGTTGTATATATCACTGATAAATAGCATATTTACACATAATTAACTGTATCAACATGGCAACTAAACCAACCGAACCGGCTCCCGGCTTCCTACAAGTATATACTCAGGTTCGTCGCGACCGTATGAAGCACTCCTTTCTCCGCCAAATCAATGCTTGTGTTGATTGGCGAGGTATCCGCACCCTGCTGAACAAGAAGTACACCAAGACTCAGAATGCCGTAGGCAACCCTGCCTACGATGCCTTGC
>NZ_KB899198.1 GCF_000378065.1 Porphyromonas gulae DSM 15663
CTGATACCTGAACGGACAATCGCTCAAAGAACGCCCGGCAAAGTTACGAACAGAGCCATAAATATCCAATTCTACCGACCATGTTTTTTCTCCATTGGAGTTATACATTTCAGTCGGCGTACCTAAGTAGTCTGTAATAATGCTGTAGGACTTATCGCCAACTATCTTTGCCGCAGGTATGAATGTACCCTCCTCAAACAGCCACGTGGTTACATCGGATTCCTCCGTCCACTCGTGTAGAGGCACGTTGCCGTCCCAAACCCTGTAATAAATTTAAAAAGCTCTTGAAAAGAGCCTCTTTTTTCTGAAACAAAAAGAAAGGCAAGGAGAATGTCCCTGCCTTGTATACACTCTTGTTTTCGACTGACTTACATCTCTATTGCCAAATCTGGGGCATTATCCTATTTTAAATTGAGTGACTGTTAGTTTGAATTTTTCAATATCAATACTATCAAAATCACTCTTCATATTGTTTATTATTTTCAATACTTGGTTTTGAATTGCAAGTTCTTTGGAAATCAACAAATCTGAATTTTCCAAGTTCAGGATACTGAATGCAATCACATCTACAGTTTCAACGACCTTTAATCCGCAATAGTTTATAAAATCTACATTATTTTCTTTTGTAAAATCAAGACAGTATGCCAATGCTATTGCTGCATTTTGTGCCAAAACAGCCTCATTACTTCCATCTTCATCAGTATCTGGAATTACCTGCTCTATCAATTCCATATCATCAGCACTAACAAGTTCTTCTATTTGATTAAACTGATCCAAAGTACAACCGAAAAAAATTTTATCTATCAGTTTACTTACAATGGCAAAAATTGAAGTATCCCCACTGTTTATCAAGTAATTTTCAAGATTAGCTTCCATTCTTTTAGCACAGCTAACCCCAAATAATAATTGTTTATTTGGCGATAATTTTAAGATTTTATTTTTAATTTTTTCATCCATTATCCACAACTGTTTACCCTATTTTTACTTCTTTTCCCTGATTTCTCGGTAGCTGTAGTTACATTGTTCTGATTCATCATATTTTCACAATCAAGGCAAATTTTTCTTGAAGCATCAATTTGTGTAATACCCTTATTTGCGTTCATCAGAGTTTCTTCCGCATGTCCAATTCCTCTTATAGGTTCAATATCTTTAGATATAGCCCAATCTCGTTGAACTTTGGGAACTAAATCATCACTTGATGCAATATACATTTTTCCGTCTTGTCCGACACCAATTGCAGTAGTTTTGCTTCTTTGGGCTCTTGGATCTAATAATGAATGTGCTTCATTTACCAGATCCACTAATTCAGACAATCCCAATGGATCTATCCAACTATTACTGTCATGAACATATCCGTATAAGGCTATTCCACCCGCCAACCGAATCGGGTCTTGAGATATATAAGTCCCCGAACTTGGGTTGTAATACCTGAACCGATTATAGCAAAGGTCTGTTTCTTCGTCCCAATATTGCCCTTGATACAAGAAAGGCACAAAGGTACTATTTCCTGTTCTTATTTTGCCGTAAATGTCGAGATTTCTTTCCCAAACTTTATTGCCTTTGCTATCAAAAGCATGGGTTGGTGTACCGAGATAGTCTGTTACAATGCTGTAGCTCTCTCCATTTTGAAGTTTGGCGCAAGGGACAAAACTACCCTCTTCGAAGAGCCACGTTATCAGGCTTTCGCCTCTTCCATCTTCTGTCTGTTCCGTTACTTTTTTCTCTTCCTCCGTCCACTCATGCAACGGAACATTGCCATCCCAAACCCAACGGGTAGTCTTCTCTTTATATGTCTTCGAGATACGTCGCCCCAAAGGGTCATACTCGAAACTAACTGTTTCACCGTCGGGACGCTTGACGCTTCGGAGCATACCGTTGCCCAGCCATTCATAAGCCCAATCACCTTCCTGCCAAAGAGGAGCTAACGTCTCGTCGGGTCTCAATCGTTGTTTCAGCACAAGGTTGCCCTCACCATCGTAATGGTAGGAGTATTTACGGTCTTCGAGCAATCGACCGCCCTTGCCGTACTTACGATCTTTCCTTTCGGGCGTGCGGAAGAGGTTCCCGATGGCATCCGGAGCCTTGTAAATGCTCTCCACCTCAGAGCCACCTTTATAATCGGCACGGAAGAGATTGTCCCAAGGATCGTAGTCGAAAAGAAAAAACGGTTTTACGATAGGGAAGATTATACAAAAGAAACAACCCGATGAAAAGCATAAGCCGATACATCGGGCTGTTTGATACGTTTAAAGACCGCCGCCGGAACTTCCCTGATCGGGGCCTGAAGGCGTTGACGGCCCAGTATCGGCAGCAGATGATGCCTCTTCCTGACCGTAAAGTTCAAATCCCGTGGAACGAAGAGAATTTTTGAAAGCGGGTTTGGGTGTGAAAAGAATTTTGGCGGGACGAATCATCGACACCTTGAAATCTTCCGGTTTTTCTACCGATTTGCTTCCGAACGAAGGCCGAAAAGTTCCCAATTCTCCGCACTCGACCGAAAAACTGCGAGCCGTCAGACGTTCGATTACGACATGGAGCCGGCTAAGCACGGCTTTCACATCGGCGGCATCGACAGTAGAGCCGTCGGCAACCTCTTTAACAAAGTCTTCGAAACTGATTCTTCCCAGATTAACGGGTTGGGCAATGTAAACGGTTTTACCCTTTTGCGAACCGATATTGAGCTTGCGGGCGGCAATTTTGTACTTGAGTTTGGCCATAATTATATATGCTTATAAATAATACAATAAAATATATCGCAAAGGTATAAAATTTTCTTCGCGAAGAAAAAATATTTTGTTCGCGAAGAAAATAAAATTACTTCGCCAACAAAATTTCAGTACTTCTACAAGTAAGAGACAACTGATTGATTTTACATTTGAAATAGAGGAGAATGAGAAGATGATTTTCCTGACTTCACACTTTATAGCATCCATAATCATTCATAGATTCCTATTCCCAATAAGCACAATAGTTAATCTCTATGATTAATCATTAGGCTTTCAAAGATTGTCTCTTGAAATAAAGTGTTATCAAAGTTTACGCCATCAGACTTCAATCGCTTCTCTATAAATGTACCTAAGTTTGACAAGGAAGCCTCCATAAATAGATTAAATTTTCGTTTATAGCCAAGAGATGGTTCAGACAACCAATAGTTCCTATCGATACAAAACTCTGAAGCGATTTCTCGCTTTTTCTGATAATATCTACATTTGGCAACTCCAGACTCAGTGCAATACTCCGATATATCTCCATCAACATATAAGTCAATCTTTATCTTATCAACCCCATAAAAGAACTTGTCCTTAAATCGAGTTTTTAAGGATTTCCTCACCTCTATCACCAGTTGATGAATATTCTTTGCGTTAATTTCAGGAGAGATATCTCCTCCAATTGCAGAGCTTAAAATGATTTCCATCCCAAGTATATATTGTGTATTTAATGATGTGCTTTCTTGTAAATAGAATCTGCCTCTGAACTCAAAGCCTCACCTTTCTTACTACCAGCCCAACTTTCACGATTCATAGGACCAGGGACTTTTTCAGATAATTCTCTTTCTATATCCAACATATCGGTTCTTCTTCCTCGTGTCATTTCTATAACATCCCAATCTTCAGGCAAAGAATTGCCGTAACGACCTGACTTGGGATTGTTCACCTTATCTGTAATGCCCCATTTCTGAAAATTACCGTCTCCATCATACATTGCATACAATACAGTCGGTTTGGAAGACAATCTTGAGTTGCCATGTAATTGGGGTTTCGTTTTTGGTTTTGCACCAGGTTTCTTTTTGAACTGCCCATTCTTCCTATGACCGTATGGATTATACAAACCAAGAGGATCAATCCCATCATTCGAATCAATGACGTAATTATATAGATTAAAGACGTCTCCTTCCAGACCTATTGGGTCTTGGGATATGTAACTACCTGTATCGGGTGAGTAATACCGGAAACGGTTATAATACAGCCCTGTCTCCTCATCCTCATACTGTCCCTGATACCTGAACGGACAATCGCTCAAAGAACGCCCGGCAAAGTTACG
>NZ_KB899199.1 GCF_000378065.1 Porphyromonas gulae DSM 15663
TTATGCAACACAACCAGTGGGCGAAGCGATTCTCCACGCTCTAAGCAAAGTTCATGCATGGACTCATAATCCTCGCCTCCACACAGATAACTCGCCAGTGCTATAACTAGAATATCGCTTAACTTATGCTTGCAACGACCTACTACACGTGGATCTTCTACCTTAGAAAAATAATCTTGTACATCCATAACCCGAAGATAACTCTATTTTGATGCGGTTGCCCAGGGCAACCGCATCAAAAATTTCGAGAAAATACTAGTTGCTAATTTTCAAATGATTGCATTTTGGAAATTATACTCAAAGATAACGAATGCATTCAAAACTATGGTTGATAATCAGGTACTTACCAGGGCAATCGCATTTGAACTGTTAACACACTTATAAACCTAACGATTGCTACGTCCGGTTATCAAAACAAGTACGCATTAATGTACTAGAGTCCCAAATTAAGAAGAAAGAGGCCAAGGATACAGTATAAACTTTCAAATGCGATAGCCCTGAGGTACTTACATTTTGATGCGGTTGCCCTGACGCCGGAGGTGTCAAAGCCTGCTGGAATTGAAAAATTCGTATCTTGCCCTCCAAAGAAAGGATTAAACTCATTCTCGGTACGCGCTCTAAATCAATAGAGAGACAATAAGAGAGTGCATCCTGTAAAACAGTAACGATAAAAAGAGATGGCTATGAAGCTGATTAAAAGAAGTTTGCTCCTGCTTGGAGCGGTACTGCTGGTTACGCTTCCTGCGTACTCGCAGAATGATGACGTCTTCGAAGACGACATCTATACATCGCGAAAAGAAATACGTAAACAAAACCAAGCTAAAGATGGGCAAAACCAAGAGGATGAATACGGCGACGATACGGAATATGCCGTGGCTTCCGATCGGGATATTGATGCCTACAATCGTCGAGACGGTCAGTCCTACGATGGCAAAAAGTTGTCCAAAGACAAGAAGAAGAGAGATTCCGCTCGTTCTTCTGTTCCGGGTCGCTATAGTCGTCGCTTGGCACGATTCTACAAGCCGAATACGATCGTCATTTCAGGTGCCGACAACGTATATGTGACTGATGATGGTGAGTATTTCGTCTATGGGGATGAATACTATGATGATGCTTCGTCTGTGAACATTTACATCAATTCTCCTTGGTACGACCCGTTCCCTTATACATCATGGTATCCATCTTTCTCCGGTTGGTATAACTATACTTGGAACTATCCGTGGTTCTACTACGGCAGCCATATCGGATGGGGCGGTTATTACCCCGGATATAATTGGTATTGGAGCTACTACTATGATCCCTTCTACAATCCCTATGGAATCGGTATGGGCTGGGGATACCCTTATGGCTGGGGCAGCTATTACGGCTGGGGCGGCTATCCGGGCGTGATACATCACTACCACCACTACCCGAAGAAGACCTATCCCAACGGTCAGCATTCCGGTGCCTACTACTCTTATGGCCGACCGGATCGCATCAAGGGGGGAGTATCTTCCAATAATAAGTTGGGGAAAGGTCGCTACGATGGACTGCAAAACTCCTCTACGCAAAAAAACAAACTGGGATCGCAGGCGAACAAGACTAATGATAACTGGCAAAGTGTGAAGCCGGGGCGTACCGGCCGAGCCAATAGAGACCGAAACGTAGAAGCGGTAACACCGAACAACAGCCAAAAGCAGAATCGTCCGGTAATACAGCAGAATCAGTCCGGCAGTAACCGGCCTACCGGGCGGAATATCCGCAGCGAGAGACAGAATGATAACAACTTCTCAACGCCTTCGCGCAACAATAATAGCGGAGGTTTCTCCTCTTCCCCCTCTCGTTCCTCTTCCGGCTCCACGGGTGGTGGCGGACGTAGTGGCCGAGGACGCAATTAAGGTGCTTTCAAGATATTGCCAATAAAAACAAAGCTTTATTTCTGCCTGAACACCCGAAAGGTATAGTCGACTCGATAGAGATAGACCGTATCTTTCGGGGTTATGGTCTGATTACAATCACAATAAAAGAGGCATAAGCCTTCTCTGAAGACGATGAAAAAGATATCAGCATATGTTATTGGCGGGGTGCTCGCCACCACTTTGGGCATGCAGTCTGTGCATGCTCAAGGCGAAGCCGATGCCATTCGTTACAGTCGTACGGAACTGGGCGGTTCAGCTCGTTTCCGTTCCATGGCAGGCGCTTTTGGCGCATTGGGCGGCGACTTTTCTACCATCGGACAGAATCCTGCCGGCCTCGGCATTTTTCGTTCTTCGGAACTGTCCGCCACCATTGACTTCTCTTCCATATCCAATCAGGTATCCTGGCAGGGGTCAAGTGAGAGCTTTAGCAAAAACAAGTTGCTTTTCACCGGTATCAGCTATGTTGGGTCATGGGGTAAAGGCAGTGAAGATGTGAGCATCAATTTCGGTCTTGGGGCAAAGCGAGTTCTGGACTATGAGCGATCGTTCGGTATGGCCGGAGGTGAGCAGAAGTTTTCCGTGGCAGACTACACGGCAGCTCAGACTCCCGGCAAAGCCAATCCGTCCCATTTCGACTACAATGGCTTGGAGAGCAGTTGGCTTACCGACTTGGGATATAATGCCGGTTGGATAGCTCAGCTTCCGGGTGGCTACGGCTTTGAGTCGATATTCAAGTATAAGCAGAATGGTGATTACCAGATCTTCGGACCTTCCTCCACGGCTTTCGACCTGAAAGAAACCGGCCATGTTTGGAACTACGACTTTGGTATGGGCATAAACATCCAAGACACATGGTATTTGGGTGCCAGTATGACTTTTAGCGATCTGCAATTTGATACGAATACATTCTATCAAGAGAACTTCTCATTCAACAACGGCACCATCAACGACTATCTCAAGCTCGAAAACTCTCTCTCCACCTCGGGAAGCGGACTGAATATTGGCATCGGAGCCATTTATCGTCCGGCCGATGCTATCCGCATAGGTTTGTCCTACTACACGCCTACCTGGTATTGGTTGAAGAGTTACTATAGAGCTTATGGTGCTTCCTATTATTCTCAAGCAGTAGACCAAAACGGACAACCGCTGCCGGAGAATCTCTACTTTATGAGTGACCAGACTCCGGAATCATACAATGCATATCAAATGAGTGCTCCGGGTCGCTTTGTTGCCAGTCTGGCTTTAGTGGGCGGTAAGATCGGTCTTATCAGTATGGATTACGAATTGGAGTCCTACGGTCAGATCAAATTGAAAGATGAGGATGGTACTCCTTATGTTGACAACAAGTTCATTTCAGAAGATTTTGGTTCACGCCATACCATCCGTCTTGGAGGCGAACTGCGCCCCATATCTCGTCTGAGCTTTCGCGCGGGATACTCACAGACATCCAATCCGATCAAGAACCAAAAGTTGAAAGATTTCGATGGCCCGGCACAGGTGACCATTTATCCGATGGGCGCTATGCCTCATTACGAACTGCCGGGCAATTCTTACACCGTGAGCGGAGGCTTGGGCTACCGTTTCTCGCGCAATCTTTCGGGCGATTTGGCTGTGATATATCGTAACGACAAGAGCTACTACTATACCTTTGGCCGAATGGTATCGGACGATCCGAATCCGACCGATGTGCTGGAGGTGGAGTCTCTTGCACCCGCAAAACTCTCTCGGTCTAACCTCAAGATCGGAATGACGATGTCGTATCGATTCTGAAGATAGGACTGACACCATGGGGTATATAAGGGGGTCCGTGTCAAAACGTCTGTTTTGGTGCGGACTCTCCGGTATAAAGCAACCCCCGCTCTCTGAAAAGTATCCCTAATGGAGATAGCACCTGAGTGCCCTGTGCCCGAAGGCAGGGCACCCGCATCAAAATAGAGCTATCTTCGGGTTATGGATGTATAAGATTATTTTTCTAAGGTAGAAGATCCACGTGTAGTGGGTCGTTGCA
>NZ_KB899201.1 GCF_000378065.1 Porphyromonas gulae DSM 15663
TCCAAACCAGGGAAGATACTCGTGCCCTGTATAGCCCCGTCCGAGCAGGAGCAGTCGGTCATAGTCGGTGGACAACTCTTCGCTTCGGGTATAAGGTGTACCGTCCGTATGCAGCAATTTTCCCCATGGGCTGTATCGCATGCGGTGCACCACCGTACCGGCAGCATCGGTAATATCCGTCACGCTGCCTTGATAATCGCGATAGATATAATGCAACTTCCACTGTCCGAAATTGACCCGCACATAGACGAAGCCGTCTTCACCTACTCCAAAAATAATCTTTGCTACCACGGTTTCCAAGTCATTCATAAATACGTAATCGCCTGTTAGGGAATTTATTAAGAAAAATCTGACTTAATGCTTCTTGCTCAGTCTTTTAACGACTTCTTCTATCGGAAGTGAAAATTTATTCCAATAAGTAATAGCAGCATCATATCCGCCACTTTCCTCTTTTTGAGTAGCATCGAAAATATATAGACTACTACCGCCAACGGTTGTAAAATTACGGTCAGTGGAGCGTGTGTCGTTGAAATAATCTATTTTGCTTCCCAAAAAGCCGACTTTTTTCCCGACAAGATTAAAATCCTGAGGGTCTATATTGAAAATAAAATTAAAATATCTCCCCTCATATTCATTGAGAATTGGCGAATTGTCCACGCCCATTTTATCCATATTTTCCAGCAAATCCTTTGGAATTTCCGAAAAATTACGCACTTGCAGTTCGTGTATTTGTCCCAAACTCATATTATTATCGTTAGAGTTACTTTTGAGAATAGGAGAACAGCCGAACATAAACATTTCTAAGCACGCTATTAAAAATAACTTCCTCATGTTGTTCTCTTTTTTTGTCAACACAAAATGCAATTACATCTGTTGGTAATTCCCCATTAGTGCAAAAGTACTGCTACGATGAATATCCTCTCTCTCTAATAAAGTCATTTTAGCACTTTGGCATAATAGATTTTCTTCAGTCTGAACTGCTTCATCTTTTTTTCTGTCTCCAGTCCGACAATGATAAGAAAAAACTTTTTGCCCTTATCCCCGAATCTGACATCCGATCGGCAGATGAAATCGTTGGATTCTATTTCAAAGCTATCTTTTTTAGAGTCGAGCGGAGATGAAACAGAATCAGCAGAGCCACAACAGTCATGATGACCGCTGAAGGTTATCTTATTGGGATCCAGTTCGAATACATTCTCCGCAGAAAAGAAGTAATAGCCGGGATAATGCGTTAGTTCGGTAAAGGACAGCCCCGTATATCCATTTGCATCGCAAAAATCCTTGAAGGGTTGTGACACGATATTGTAGCCATCATACGTGTACATAAAGGTCGACTTCCTGTTCAGCCTATAGTGTAGATCGTAGACATCTTTGATCCTGTTCCCACAAACAGGGCAGACATCCGGCCGATCTTTCGAACCATAGACGAAACCATCTTCATCTACTCCAAAAATAATTTTTGCTACCACGGTTTCCATATCGTTCATAAATGCGTAATTGCCTGACAAGAATTTTGTTGGGTAAAAAATCTGACTTAACTCTTCGTTCTCAACCTCTTGACTACATCTTCAATCCGGAGTGAAAATTTACACCAATACACAATCGCAGCATCATAACCACCGCTCTCGGTTTTTTGGGCAGCATTGAAAATATACAATGTGCCATTATCGCAGGGATAGTTTGGCTCAGCAGAATGTTTTTCTTGCATATCAAAGTAATGATTTTTGCCTATTTCTACACTAATTTTAACAAATCCCACTTGTTTATTGGTAAAGTCAAAATCTTTGCGAGTAGCTTCAAAAATGCTATTGAGATATGTACTCTCAGTTTCACTCAATAGAAAATTATCACCAACAGCTTTCTGTTCTATATCATTAGAATTGCTTTTGAAAATAGGAGAACAACCGAACATAAACATTTCTAAGCATGCTATTAAAAATAACTTCTTCATGTCGTTTTCTTTTTTTTGTCAATATAGAATGCAATCACATATGCCGGTAATTTCCCATTTGTGCAAAAAGTACTGCCACGATGAATCCCCCCTCTCTTATAAAATCATTTTAGCACTTTGGCATAATAGATTTTCTTCAGTCTGAACTGCTTCATCTTTTTTTCTGTCTCGAGTCCGACAATGATAAGAAAAAACTTTTTGCCCTTATCCCCGAATCTGACATCCGATCGGCAGATGAAATCGTTGGATTCTATTTGAAAATCTTCTTTTTTTGTCTTGAATGGAGTTGAAATGCAATCAGCAGAGCCACAGCAGTCATGGCGCCCGTTGAATTTTATTCTATTGGGGTCCAGTTCGAATGCTTTCTCTGCAAAAAAGAAGTAATAGCCGGGATAATGCGTTAATTCGGTAAAGGACAGCCCCGGATAGCCATTTGCATCGCAAAAATCCTTGAAGGGCTGCGATACGATAGTATAGCCATCATAGGTGACCATGAGTGTCGATTTCCTTTTCAGTCTATAATCAAGGTCGTAAACATCTTTGATCCTGTTCCCACAAACAGGGCAAACATCCGGCCGGTCTTTCGATCCATAGACGAAGCCATCTTCATCTACTCCATAAATAATCTTTGCTACCACGGTTTCCATTTCATTCCTGTATTCTTGTAAAAATCATATCGAGCATCCCAATATTTGATTGGGTGACTGTCGTAAAAATTCCTAAGTGTGTTTATACGTATTTCTGTTTCGAAATTTCCTAGAATTGTGTAGCCTGAATTTCCTTTCTGAGGTCTCATATGATTTCCCAATTCATCCCTCTGTTTAAATAAAAAATCATTCATGTCCTTGTGTAATTTCCTATGTCTGGATTCACTCATAGGAGTCAATTTTTGATCCGGTTCTCCCCCAAGAAACTTGGGAAAAGAATGGTGATTATGTGCTTTCTCCCCAGTCCATGGGCTTATTTTATTGTCTCTTGCGTATTTGATGCCTGAAATCGTTCCGGTCATTGCACCAATGCCTGCACCCATAAGGAATCCGTTTCCTCCGGCCTTAAGTGAATTTTCTAAACTTTCACCTTGCACTAAAGACATTCCTGTCCCGAGAAAAAAACCGGAGAGAGCTCCCATTGCTCCTTCAGAAATAGCTCCTCGCAACATTGGGCTAGCGATATTGGATGTCAAACTTCCAATCGGCTTAGATAAAGCATTCCCCAAGTAGCCTCCGAGAAAAGAAGTCAAAGCACTCATTGCAGATGCCGACAGCGTTTCTTCCACGGAAATATTGTTCCATCCCTTTGAGAAGCCTTGATTGATAACGCTATTTGTCGCACCTAAAACAGCTGCACTGCCAGCAGGCCCAATGTATATTGTAAGAACTCCTGATGCTGCACCTGCAGCAAATAGTGCTGCACCATGAGCAAAGCTTGTCACATTTCCTTCAACAATATTGACAACAACGTTGATTGTTCCTCCAACAATTGCAGCGATCAAGTCGTCGATACCAAATAATTCCCCATTCGGATCCGTAAACTTGAGGGGATTATTGAGGCAGTAGCTGTAGCGGTTGAAGTTTTGAGAGAAATCCGGCATTTGCACATAGGGATCCGGCGAGAGGAAGCGTCCGATAGCAGGGTCGTACAGTCGGGCATTCATATTGACCAATCCAAACCAGGGAAGATACTCGTGCCC
>NZ_KB899202.1 GCF_000378065.1 Porphyromonas gulae DSM 15663
TCCTCCTCCCGAATTCGGGCCTGAACTTTATCGTTTGCCATTACCCGAGAAGGTCTTGAGAAACCATTGGTATAAGTATGAAGTCGAGATTTGATATTTTATTCAAGTCTTGCGAGATATGGTAGACGAGACTAAATGGATATGAAAAAAGAAAGTCTTTAGGTGAAAATAGGAGTTGATTACATGTGTTTGATTGCGCGTGTTGTTTGGGTTGATTTGCAGCGACTAACGAAATAATAGTAATGATGAAAAGATATATAATAATACTTGCGGTGTTTCTTTTATTCTGCACGGTATTTGCCTTTCAGATAAAAGCTCGCCCTTATGAAAGAGTGGCAGATGTAGAGAAGCTTTGGACTCCGAACCATTCAACGGATTCTAAATTGACGACTACAAATAAGGGTGACTTAGTTAATGCCGGAATTGTATGCCAATCTGTTTTTGAACACAGTGGATTAGTTGCTTCGCCAGTGAGTGAAATAAAGCATGCTGATCGTTTAACCTCGCAAGAGAAGTCTTTTTTCGCAGAAAATCTACGGATACCTCCTCCTGTGGTTCCCGTTGCCGTTGACAAGTATGCGGTTCCAGTTACTGATCCTGATAACCCTAATGCATGGGATGTAACGCTAAAAATCACTACCGAAGCAGTAACGGTACCGGTTGACGTGGTGATAGTTATTGACCAGTCTTCATCAATGGGTGGGCAAAACATTGCTAGATTAAAATCCGCTATTGCTTCAGGACAGCGTTTCGTGAAAAAGATGTTGCCTAAGGGAAACGCTACAGAGGGGGTGCGTATCGCTCTTGTGAGTTATGACCATGAGCCTCATTTCTTATCTGATTTTACCAAAGACACTGCTTTTCTCTGTCAAAAAATCAGGGCTTTAACTCCTATTTGGGGAACACATACTCAAGGGGGGCTTAAAGTGGCAAGAAATATTATGGCTACCTCTAATGCTGTCGACAAGCATATTATCTTGATGTCTGACGGATTAGCGACCGAGCAGTATCCGGTTAAAAATGTAACTACTGCAGATTTCATTGGCAAAACTGGAAATGCAAATGACCCCATTGATCTGGTTATACAAGGAGCAATCAATTTTCCTACAAATTATGTTTCCAACAATCCATCTACACCTCTTACTCCAAATTATCCAACTCAATCTTCTAAAGTTGGGCGGAGAGATCTGCCGGAATCCAAATTCGATTATAGTAGTCTGAGCGCAAGAATTACTTTTGATGGTGTTGCCGGTGCATTGGTGTATGAACCGAAGTTTGGCCATCCATATTATTATTATTTCCCTTGTAATGCAGCCATCAATGAAGCTCAGTTCGCAAAAAGCTCAGGATATACAATTCATACTATTGGCTATGACTTGGGAAATTTTGCCTTGGCTAATAATTCATTGAAATTAACCGCTACAGACGAGAATCACTTCTTTACTGCGACCCCCCAAAATTTGGCTGCAGCTTTCGATAATATCGCTCAGACTATTAATATAGGGATACAGAAAGGTGTAGTGACAGACTTTGTCGCTCCCGGTTTCATCGTTAAAAATGTGACTCAGTCGGGTGATGTTACTCATCTGGTAAAGGTTACCAATGGAACCGTACATTATGATATCACTACTAGAAAGTTGACATGGACAACGGGTACTATTTTGAGCTCATCCGAAGCTACGCTGACCTACCGTATTTTTGCGGACATTGAAAATATGGATCAAGCGCAAATCAATAATGTTTCGACTATAGGTCCTGATTTGGGCGGATATGATACCAATAAAGAAGCCAAGCTTAATTACACCAATTCCAACGGAGAAGCCAATCAGTGTTTGCTGTTTCCGCGTCCAACCGTAAAACCAGGCTATGGCGTCATAAAGCGTAATTATGTCTTGGTTAATATGGATGGCCAACCTATATTGGCAGATGGAACTGTAGTCGGGTCTTTGAGTGCAGCCCAAATCGTCCATTCTCCGGATTTCTTCCTTCCTCCTGGAAACGATTATATAGCTCCCAAATGGATAAAGCTGGACAAAACAAATGATAATCTTCAGTATTTCTCTGTTACGCCCAGTGCAAAAGACTTTACCTACAATGGCAAATTTTATCGCTTTACGGAGGTGCCGGGATCTACTTTGGACGGAGCAAATATCGGTATTAGCTGGAAGCATCTATTCGAGACTACTTATTTCGCTTATTTGGAAAATCGTCCGCCCGTAGCTGTTCCTGACGTGAATACTACGTTCGTGGATATACCGGTTAGAGGTAATGTTCTTACTAACGACTATGATCCAGAGAAGGACCCGATACATGTCACTCCTCAGGTAAATATACCGACGCAGAATGGAGGTCATGTGACTATCAATGCTGACGGATCTTATGTTTATACGCCATCAAGCAATTATGTAGGAGAAGATACCTTTACGTATGAGGTCTGTGATAACCATAATGCATGTACTTCGACCACGGTAACAATTGAGGTTCTTCCTCTGCCAGTAACGAATAATAATCCTCCTGTCGCTGTTAATGACAATTATCTTATGCCTAAGGGTGGGGTTCTTAACGGAAATGTCATTACTAATGATTTTGATCCCGATGGAGATCTTAACCCGAACAGCGTTACACTGGTAGATGGTGGAACTGCTCAAACAAATGGAACTTTAACACTCAACGCCGATGGAACATTTACATATGTGCCGAATCCAGGATTTGTAGGAGAAGTAAACTTCAAGTATCAAGTGTGCGACCACTTGAATCGTTGTGACGATGCCGTTGTTACGATCAAGGTCCTACCTGATACAGAGAATTCGACCTTTGCAGCTGACGATGCCTTTATAACAACTAAGTATACTCCCGTAACAGGTAATGTCCTTGCTAATGACTATGATGCTCAAGGGAATAATCAGATTGTGAATACAACACTCGTTGCTATTCCTCAGTACGGTAATGTCGTTATTAGTGCTGATGGTACCTTCACTTATACACCCACTAATGGCTATGTTGGACCCGACCGGTTTGTTTATTGTGTGTGCGATGATGGAACGCCAAAGGCCTGTGATAAGGCTACGGTTTATATACTCATTAAACCTGCGGCCAACTATTGGATAGGGGGTACGCTGGGTATGCTCAATAAATGGAATGAGCCCAATAACTGGACGAACAACATCGTTCCCGCTGTTGGTGAGAATATCGAATTCGCTACAGAGCAAAATAATCCAACACAAGCGAATAATCCTAAGTCTGGTCCTGCGAAGCAAGATCTACATCTGGACGATATCGAACAAGATGGAACGGAGGGACGTGTTATCGGTAATCTGATCAATCATTCCGACAAGAATTTGGTAATAACTACGGGCAATCAGTTAATGATTAACGGAGTAGTTGAGGATAACAATCAGGCTGCCGGTACTATCGTCGTGAAATCGTCGAAAGACAATCCGACCGGGACATTGTTGTTCCGTAATCCCGGGGCTAATCAAGATGTAGGAGCTACTGTCGAGTTTTACAATCAGGGATATGA
>NZ_KB899203.1 GCF_000378065.1 Porphyromonas gulae DSM 15663
GCATTTTCGGTTCGTAATTTATCGAAGTGGCAGATTTTACCGCATTAAGATCAGAGATATCAATTCGATCTGAGCGCAAATAGGGAAGTCGGGCTTAGATCGAACTGACGACATTGTATGTCAGGGCCTTGTAAAAAGTATTGCCTGAAAGCAATACTTGAAGTTGTTACGTTGCATTTACTTACAACGAAAAAGAAGAGCGGACTGAGGTTAATATCAGTCCAGCATGAGGAAAAGGGTGGAGGGGAAAGGGGAAAAAAGATCCTTGACTAAGGAGTCGGGAGTGTGATGTGGAAGTAAAGATATCTCAGGCTGTATATTGTCCGAAAAGGCAATGTGTCCCTTACTGATATGATAAGTACCATTGTGCTGAGGGAAAAGAGGGTCACTATATACAAAAGAGCGAGCTTCTGCAGGATGGTATTGAGCAAAGGCTTCGAGTATGGGTATAGGGCGCAGGATCCTGAGCATTCCGTATGGAGTACTTCCCGAATGTGCAAGAATAGAGGCATGGTCGCAATCCAAAGACCGGAGCAGGTGATCGACAAGTATGAATGCCACTTCGGTATCCCCTACAAGCAGTCTGACATCAAGACTATTCTCTCTCGGGACAAAACAAGCCTGACCTACAGTCTTACCGGCACCGTCCTGCAACATGGCAACATCCCCCCCAGCCAAAGAAAAATCCTTCAAAGCCGTTTGCCACTGCCCGAAGGTATGCTGTACGGCCAAGCGAATATCCATTTGCTCCTCGGCTGAGAGAAAGCTGTAATCTCCTTGTCCGATCGTACAGGTATAGCCTCTGGGAGACTTTCGTGGGATAGAATTCGGTCTATATAGGATTTGTTTCCGACCAAAGGCCGGCGCATAGCCACCGCTGCGAGAGTAGAAATCGTACAGCCAAGCTTCGGCCGGAATAAGGAAACTACAGACATCGCCACGGTCATACATGACCGAAAGAGCTTCTGTCATCATCGTGTGCATAATGCCTTTGCCACGATGATCGGGGTGTGTGCATGCTCCGGAAATATAGCCGGCCGAGAAAGAAGTGCCAAAAATTCGCAGTTGATAAGGGAGCATTTGCAGATGTGCTACAGCCTCCCCCGTCTCGCTATACCGTAGCAACGTATCATCATCACGGAAAACTTTGTGGAAATAAAGGTCAATGAAAGGCTCGGGGTCATCGAAGCAGATGCGCCATAGTCGCACAGATGCTTCACGCTTGGATTCGGTCATGATCGCGCCGCAGTATGGCTGTTTGCTTTGGCAAAAGAATGGCAGGGCGATAAGATAGTTTGGCCTGACGCAGCCCCGGCAGCCCCAAGTCCTCCTCGCGATTGATGTAGCGGAATGTGTCCGGTATCGAACGGGCAAATTCTCTATTGATCATCGTAAACGCACCTTCCACCATAGCATCGGCCTTTTCGATATGTACTCCAAAAGTGTCGGCATTGATAGGGGAGCCTAAACAGAAAGCCACTACCCTTCCACGGACCCGTAGTACTCCTCCCGAAAGCCCAAGCTCCTGACGATGTCGAAAAGCACGCTCTACCATCTCTACCTCCAGCTCTCTTCCGTCCTGATCACCTCGGTTATCGAGCCATAGATGTGCCAGCATCAAGCATTCTTCGGCATCGCTATCCTTAACAGGATCGTATGTATAGTCGGGGTAGAGAGAAAGAAATTTATTGATATGATTGCGCTTGGCCTGCAACTTTTTACCTGACAAAGTCGCTAAACTTTCACGTTCGTATATATAGTCGCAATAGGCTTCATCCTCGATAAAGTAATACTCAGCCGAGCAATGCTCCTCGATACATCGGTGAATATCGGGAGTCACACCCATAAATATCAAGGGATAATCTTCGTGCACTACTTCCGCTTTCAGTCGATGGGCAGCAGCCACTACTCGCTCAGGATCGGCTCCCACAGGAAAGAGATAGACCGGATGACTACGGCTTTTCGGTTTGAAACGGATGATCAGACAGTCCTCCACAATAGCCCAAGACGTGCCATAGACGAAACTCCAGCAATAGAGATTGGAAAAAGCCAGGTCGCAAATTCTTGCCCCTGAAGAAAAAGTGATAGTCGTTATGGCCGATCTGTCAGTAGGTTCTACCGGTTTGAATTCAATATTCATTCGCATTGGTTTTGTCACCCCTCTGTTCATATCATATAAAGGGGAGACGTTAATTTATCGGTGAAACACCTTTACGAGCGAAAAAGTTTCATCGTTTTCCCTATTTCAATTCGGCAAATGTGTCACCTGCGGAGAAATCTCCCGTCTCGAACCCTCGTTTGAACCAGTACATTCTCTGAGAGGAAGTGCCATGAGTGAAAGCATCAGGTACCACATAGCCCTGCGATTGTTTTTGAAGAGTGTCATCACCGATAGCCTCCGCAGCTCTTATTGCAGATTCCAAATCCCCTTCTTCCAAAGCGATAATATTCATCTTCTGCGCATAATTAGCCCACAGACCGGCAAAGAAATCGGCTTGCAATTCCACTTTCACACTCATGCGATTATATTCCGCCTCGCTCACGTGCCCACGCATACTGTGCAGTTTATCCAATGTCCCCAACAGATGCTGTACATGGTGTCCCACTTCATGTGCCGTCACATAGGCCATGGCCAAATCTCCGGGGGCATGGAAACGATTGGCTAATTCATGGAAGAAATCGAGGTCGATATAGACTTTTTCGTCCGCCGGACAGTAGAATGGCCCTGTGGCTGCAGTGGCTCCACCGCAGCCGCTCATCGTTTCCCCTGAAAAGGTGACAAAAGTCGGTTTCTTATAGGTCTTGCCCAACTCACGATCGAATATCTCCGTCCATACATCGTTGCAACTATTGAAAACTCGAAGAGAAAAGACTTTCAGATCCTCGTTTTCATTCCCGGAAATGTCATCACTTACCGCCTCCTGGCCCGGGACAAAAAGATCTGCAATTTGAAACAGTGCGTCGGGATCCTTGCCAAGGAATACTGCTATGATAGCAATAATAATGGTAATGAGTCCTCCCCCTGCAAGTCGTTTGCCGCGACGACCTCGCCTGTCCTCATAGTTCGACTGATCGTCATTTCCATTGATCCACTTCATATAGTTTTTGTCGGGATTAAAATTGCGATTGATTTCTGTTCGTATTCTCTCACACCATGAAAGTAACAAAAAATCAAAGGAATAGCTCTTTCTATGGCTTATTCGGTTGCAACAAAAGGGTCGCCCGACTCCTTTTTATGGAAGCCGGGCGACCGGTTAAAGCGATCGGTTGGTAGAGCACACCGATCGAAAAATAATCAGCTCGTTACTTTACAGCAAGTTTTTCTACGTAAGACTTGCCATCAACAACCACCATAACTGCATAGGAGCCGCCCTGAGCCGTGTAAACAACCGTGTTGCGACCCGCTGCCAGACGACG
>NZ_KB899204.1 GCF_000378065.1 Porphyromonas gulae DSM 15663
TTGCCGGCAGCAGGAGCTTCCCATTTGAGTGTCACTTTCTGTCCTTCTACAGTTGCAGACAAGTTCGATACTGGCTGGTAGGGGCTGGGCTCACCGGCCTGAACCTGCTTGATAACAGGAAGATAATTAGAACGAGTGATAACTACGTCATAATTACCATTTTCTGTGATCAGCTTTGTCATATTCACAGTAGCAACACCACTTGCATTCGCAACACCTGTTCCATACAAAACTCCATCTTTAGAAATAGCTACGTAAGAACCGGCAGAAGCCTGAATGCTATAGGTTGCCTGGTTTTGAGGCAGAGAGGCAGGAAGCGTATAAGTATTAGTCTTAGGCATTGCACGATAGGGCATAACCGAACCATCGCCAAGGACATGATAAGCTTCCCAATAGTAATGAGCACCAATATGAGTTATATTGCCGATATTTCCAGCATGAGTAGCAGCAAGATTACCGGCCCACATAATAGAGTTCACAGTGTTGTACGAATCTTCCAAGAATGTAGCATCATAAGACCCCATAGTCGTGCCTTCGTAAGTAGGCTGAACACCAAACACAGCATTAGCACCTACACTCCAATAGTAGTCCTCACCCCAATAAGAACTTGGAGACGAACCGATATAGGCATAAGCTCCTTTTTCCTTAACACGAGTTATTACCTCTCCAAAGCATGGTTGTGGATAATCGAATTGGGCTGTAATACAACAGTTACCAATAGCTAAGAAGTATTTGTCCTTATTTGTGAGAGCCTTTAATTGGCTAGTGGTCAGGGACGGATCAGCCCATGATGTCTCAGATCCATGCGCCGTATAGTTTACAAAACTGACACCGGTATTCAAGTGACTGTAGCAGCCTGTATAAGGAGCCTTGAGATAGCTGTACACGTCTGTATAACCATGTTCTTGGTTAAAGTAATACTGCATACCATATTTAATGGTTTGCTGACCTACCTTGGGATTCCAGTTATAGTCTGCACCTGCAATCAAAAGTACCTTTTCCAGGTAACTCTTGTCCGGCATGGTAGCCTTTTCATACATCAACACCTTATCAATGATGTTTTTCAGTTCTTCTCCGGAAGAAGCAGACATACGGAAAGAATACATTTCGGGGAAATAATCACCATCGACTGCACTGTAGTACAAGTCTGTGACCTCTTTCGTTTTTTTCCCTTTTTCGCCACTAATAACATCAGTGTCACCAATCAAAGCCAAGAATACGGGAGCAGCATTGGCGGCCAGACCATCATTGTATTTCTTGTGAATAAATGCTTTGATAGAGGCGTTGGTTGTTCCGACTTCAGCTTCGTCTGTGTAATGAACATCCAGATAGAAACCCTTCTGAGCCTTCCAAGTGAGCCAAGGCTTGAGAGCTTCTTTGAATTTTGCACCTGCAACAACAAGCATACGAGCCGGTGTCTTGTACAAATCAGGATGATCAGTATAAACATCTTTGTTGAAGAGCTGTTTGTAAGCTGTCTCGAAGTATGGGCTATAAGAAGCATCATACAAACGCTGCGTAGCAACTTCGTCTGCTCCTTGGAAGCTCACTTCGATTTCAATATTATTTCTTACTTTCAACTGGTTTGCAGCTGCATCATACTGAACAGGATTGATGGTAAGAGCCGCAACGCGAACACCGCGCATTGTCCCCAACACTTCTACTTGGGTCAGTTCTTGCCCGACAAAACCTTTGCGCGCATAAGCAGCAGCATTGTAAACAAAGGGAACCTTTTCCGGATCATCGCTCTTGCTCATAGAGGGTTGATGCGGCATAAGTTTTTCAGAACCATATTGGTTCAGAGAATAAACTTGTTCTGTGAAATTTTTCACGCGAACAATGGGGGTGGCACCGACAGGCACAGCAATTAACTTCCTAACTGCAGGTACTTCGGGAGAACCAATCTCACCGGTCGGGAATGCACCCGGAATTGACACTGAGGCGAAAGTACCACCCTTGGTCTCCACCTTGGTCAGCTCGACTTCATTGAACGAAAAGCTTGCATCGAACTGCTTGAAGCTATTGTTCGTGCATGTCGCTCGAGTAGTCGGAGCATCCAGCTTAATCTTGGCGTTTTGGGCGTAAAGACCAACTCCCAGAAGGGACGCCGCGATCAGCAATAATAATTTCCTCATACTTTAAAACAATTTATGGTCGTGATTCAGAGAACCACGGCCGGGTTAAAAAAAACAAAAAAGTCCACAAATAAGATTCATTTCAAGAACAAGACAACAAAAGAAAAGGAATTTATAAGGCAAGAATACTATCTTCTATTTCTGTTGGTACCCTTCTCAATGTGTTTTGTTGCGGCGCAATTTAGAGAAAAAATTCGAGTTAAGAAGAGTTTAAGATTGCAAAGTACATGACTTCAATATAAGCGACAAGGAAGAGATCTCCATAAATGACTGTCAATTAGCCTCTTACCAAAACATTGGCTGTGTTTGAATGAGGAGATGAAAGGGTGAAAAGGTTCAATCTCCATCTCATTGTAACGTCAGTTCGATCTAAGCCCAAGTTCCCCATTTGCACTTAGATCGAACTGACATTAAATTACGAGTCCACTATTATCATTACCTCAGGAGCAGAGGAAACCTGTCGAAAGACGGCTTTAGAGGGTTATTCTTTCTCTGCGAGCCATGCTTCGAAGAGAGGTTTCGATCGGTCGGTATAGGTTTGCGACTGCTAACGGCGACTTAATGCCCCGCAATCGGCGTTTTTCGCCCTAAGACGACCAATACCTGAGACACCGGGGCAACCTGCTCAATACAGTGCCTGAGCCTGTACTCGGAAGACTGAGAAAGTACACATCGCTACGCCCTCCCCCTGCGATGGTTTAGGCTCCAAAAATTGCCGGCTTTACAGCCATGAAAGTGTGGCGCGTAATTTTTT
>NZ_KB899205.1 GCF_000378065.1 Porphyromonas gulae DSM 15663
CTGATACCTGAACGGACAATCGCTCAAAGAACGCCCGGCAAAGTTACGAACAGAGCCATAAATATCCAATTCTACCGACCATGTTTTTTCTCCATCAGAATTGAACATCTCAGTTGGTGTACCGAGATAGTCTGTTACAATGCTGTAGCTCTCTCCGCTTTGAAGTTTGGCGCAGAAAAGTTCCTGTCGACCAATAACATCAGTTACATAAATTGCTAAATATAAAAAGAGTCAAATGATAAATAAACAGATTATATGTCCGAAAATATTTCGTCAAAAATAGTTTTAAATTCTTCCCAATTCTCTATTGTGTAACTGTTTTCAATTACAATTTCTATAGACTCTATCCCCTCAATTGCATTTTCTTTTAATTCAAATAATATGCCATTTTTATTTGCAGAAGCATTTCTACATATATCATAGCCAGAATTTGATTGGTCTATATACTCAAAGTAATAACTATCCATACCTAGTTCAATATCTTGGGGATCAAAAGCAATTGCCTTTTGTATAATAACATATTGATTAGGATCATCTCCATTGTCTGAAAATCCGATCATGTTGTAATTTTCGCCCACATTTGACTCATATGCAATCTTATTTGCCGTAAATTTTATTTTCATACTACATAATTTAATGATTTCCTGCTTTCCATCTTTTTATTTCTCCAGTCTCTTTATCTTTCCATATATAAGTTATATCTGCATTAACTTCTTTAGCTTTTGCGTTCATTTTTCCTTTGCATGAGTTACAAGGTGGATACATGCCAAAAATTTCCATTCTTTGTCCTTCGCTTAATGGAATATTTTTCATCGCTCTTGCTTCAGTGTGAGTAGCAAGTGTAGATCGAGGAAAACCAAGAGCTTTTTCGGCAGGTGTCATATTACCACTTCTTAAGACATCTCTGCTTATTCTATTGCCACTACTATCATAAACATTTACGATAGCAATATGTGATCCTTTCCCTGAACCAAAAGAAGGAGACAGGGCATTGGGGTCGACCCAATAATTAAGATCGTGAACATAAGAATACAAGTTTAATTCATTACTTGCAAGTCCTATCGGGTCTTGACTGATATAATTCCCTAAATTTGGGTCGTAATATCGGAATCTATTATAACAAAGATCTATTTCCGCATCAAAGTATTGCCCTTGATATAAGAAAGGCACAAAGGTACTATTTCCTGTTCTTATTTTGCCGTAAATGTCGAGATTTCTTTCCCAAACTTTTGCGCCATTACAATCAAAAGCATGGGTCGGTGTGCCGAGATAGTCTGTTACAATGCTGTAGCTCTCTCCGTTTTGAAGTTTGGCGCAAGGGACAAAACTACTCTCCTCAAACAGCCACGTTATAAGGTTTTCATCTCCTGCTCCTCCTCTCTTTTCTTCCTCCGTCCACTCGTGCAACGGTACGTTGCCATCCCAAACCCAACGGGTGGTCTTGCCTTGATAGGTCTTGGAAATACGCCCTTTTATATGGAATGTCAAAAAATATTAATGCAGGAGATATGTTTTGTGTTTTCCATAGTTTCAACTATAGTAGACTATCTCGTCAGCTTGCTGCGAAGTATGAGTAAGATATTTTTATTTACTCGACACTAGTAGCGAGGAGTCAAACCGAAAGAAATCGAGGCTATGGGATGCTTTTCGTAAAAGTAATTTCCAACAAAAAACGGCAGTTTTAATACTACGTTGCAAAAAATTAATTTGATATATTGCCTTGTTTTTCCAGCCAATTGTTAAAGCGAGCGGCCAAGCTATCTCTCCATTCTTCACTTGGGCACTGATTTATTAATGTCCTATATTTTTTATTATCTACACTCTTAATCAATGACTCTACTAATTTAAGTAAAGTCCATTGTAAATCATAAAAAGCATTGTCGGGAAATAGACTTATCAAAACTTCTCCCTCTTCATAAGATATAGGTAGAGTTATGCTTTCTAATACAGAGTCATATAAAGCGATAGTACTGTCCACAGATTCATCATCATCTATGGATTCATTTGGCATTCTTCCCAATTTTAGTAATTCCAAAAACTCTTTTCTCATAATCCTTATTTCTTTTTCAATTTTATCAAAAACTCTAATGGTGTGATTTTATCTTGTTTAAAGATAGCTCTCCTTTTTTTAACATACCTAAATCTTCGTATTCTTTTATAATTTGCTTGATGGAACTATCAAATTTGCCCCCTCCTATCTTATGTAGATCAATTAAATCGTCTTTTAAAACATCTTTAAATGCTCTATCCTTATCAATTGCTGCAGTCGCTCTCCCTTTTGACTTAAATGTCCGAGTCTCAGCATGGTCTATATCTGTCATAACTACAGCAATACCTTCCTTTCTGGGTAAATATCCAAGCTTATCTTGTGGAATATGGTGAATCTGAAAGCCATCAAATGGATCGGATGCATTGACTAAATCTCCATATGCTCCAACTTGTCCCTCAATAACTGATAACCCCCATAGGTCTATCAAGACATTGACATCGGACACATAAGCATACAATTTATTTCCACCTGCCAATCCTATAGGGTCTTGGGAGATATACATTCCCTCATCAGGCGAGTAGTAACGGAAACGGTTATAATACAGCCCTGTCTCCTCATCCTCATACTGTCCCTGATACCTGAACGGACAATCGCTCAAAGAACGCCCGGCAAAGTTACG
>NZ_KB899206.1 GCF_000378065.1 Porphyromonas gulae DSM 15663
GACTCTAATCCGACTACGATCCGGGTACCAATAGACAATCCACAAGACTAAACAACGAAAGGAGTGCGTCGATCCGAAAGATCCGGCGCACCCTTCTCACTATTCTTCCTTTCATGTTTTTTAATAGGCCTTTCCTTTTTCCTTCCTCCTAAAAATTCTACCTTTGCACAGCACCTCAGATTAGATGTCGAAATTAAACATTTTGATACATTTCAAGTATGAGGAACCGCACCATATACACAAGAAAAACGATCCTCATCGCGGAATAATGAAACTCTGTGAGACGTTGATAATATCCATCAAAAGAGATGAATAACATTAGGATTGCTATCATCGGTTTGGGATACGTAGGTCTCCCACTAGCTCGTCTATTTTCTACAAAATTTTCCACAATCGGCTTCGACATCAATCCAAGCCGTGTGGAAGAATTATTGTCAGGACATGACAGCACAGGGGAAATTGGAGATGGGTTATTACAAGAGGCCCTACTAAAAGGATTGCTTTGCACAGCAAAAATTGAGGATATTAGAGACTGTAACCTCTATATTGTAACAGTTCCTACCCCTATAGATCACAATCACACCCCCGACCTAAGGCCGCTTTTGGCAGCCAGCGAAACAATCGGAAAGGTAATCGACCGAGGAGATGTGGTGGTGTACGAAAGCACAGTATACCCGGGTGTAACCGAAGACGAATGTATTCCGATTATCGAGAAAGTTTCGGGTTTCAAATACAATGTGGACTTCTTTGCCGGATACAGCCCCGAACGAATTAATCCGGGGGATAAAGTTCACACAGTAGAGAACATAAAAAAAGTAACCTCCGGTTCTACTCCGGAAATAGCGGACTATGTGGATAGAGTATATAATACCGTGTTAGTCAATGGCACACACAAAGCGCCTTCGATAAAAGTTGCAGAGGCTTCAAAAATCATAGAAAATGCGCAACGAGATGTAAATATTGCATTTATGAACGAAATCGCAAAGATTTTCAATGCAATGGGAATTGATACTCACGAAGTATTAGAGGCTGCAGGCACAAAATGGAACTTTCTACCTTTTCAGCCGGGCTTGGTCGGTGGTCATTGTATTGGAGTAGATCCATATTACCTTATCCAGCGAGCACAAGTATTTGGTGTTTACCCCCAAATATTAATGTCGGCAAGAAGGCTGAATGACAGCATGGGTTCCTACGTGGCCATGCAGACTATCAAACAAATGAATAAGGCCGGCATCATGGTCAAAGATGCACACATTCTTATATTAGGATTCACATTCAAAGAAAACTGTCCGGATATCCGTAACACTAAAGTAACAGACATATACAGTACCCTCCAGGAATACACGAAAAATATTGTAGTACACGACCCTTGGGCAAATCCTTTTATAGCAGAGCAAGTATATGGGATAAAGGTTTGTAATGAATATCCTGAGGGGAAATTCGATGCTATTGTTATTGCTGTAGGTCATAGAGAGTTCTTTGCTATCGATCTCGAAAAATCATGCACAGCCAATACTGTTATCTACGACGTGAAAGGTATTCATCCCAAAGGAGAAAAATGCTATAAGTTGTAGTACGTTTATAAACTTTCATGAAGGCACAAAAGCAAAGTCGCACAGATAATAGCATACAGAACACAAAAGTTTCTCTGTTCTATTTTCTTCTTATACTGGTGACTACTTTCTTTTCCCGTAAAGTTTTTATCGATTCCCTTGGAACCGAGGTATTGGGCTTGAATACAACAATCACAAATTTGCTGGGCCTTTTGAACCTATC
>NZ_KB899207.1 GCF_000378065.1 Porphyromonas gulae DSM 15663
AAGAAGAATACCACCGCGGAGAAACACTGCCTCAATAGGCAAAAATGACTTGAAAGAACATAGTGATATAACCATGGCATTGCGCAATGGACTCTTATTTAGGACAACATTGAGTATATAGATAAAGGAAGGATCGACCCTTTTACCTGACTTTCGGAAGATTATGTTTTCTGTTATAGCTTGTCTTTTTGCCGGCATATTGGTGGGTTATCTCTGCCGACGTCGCAATCTGCGTAGGATAAACCTCTTAATAACGTTCCTTGTCTGGATACTGGTTTTTCTGTTGGGGGTAGAGGTCGGGGGTAATCGGGAAGTAATCTCTGCCTTGCCTCGATTGGGCTTGGATGCCTCGCTGATCGCGATTGCGGGAGTCATGGGAAGTGCCGTATTTGCAAAACTGCTATGGCGATTCCTGAATCGTTCGATTGACTCAGATGCGAAGGCTCATGATCAAGAAAGGAGATTCTGATGAAAGGAAGTCTGGTCATTATACTTTTTCTCCTTGGAGGTGCCCTTTGCGGGTATGTGGAGGTATTTCCTCAGGAAATAGTCGATCAGGGATGGAGTGCTTATGCGCTTGGGGCTTTGATGTTCGGCGTTGGCCTGAGCATCGGCCATAATCCCATTCTGCTCAGAAGTTTCCGGCAGATCAGGCCGATCTTGTTTTTCCTCCCGCTTGCTACTATTATGGGTACGCTCTGCGCTTCTGCCCTTGTCTCATTGCTCTTGCCGCACAGCTCTATGGCGCAGAGCCTGGCCATAGGATCAGGATTTGGCTACTATTCCCTTTCCAGCATCTTTATTACAGAGTATAGAGGTGCAGAGGCCGGCACCATAGCACTTTTGTCCAATATTATAAGAGAGGTTATTGCACTGTTGGTGGCACCCGTTTTGGTGCGCTTTTTCGGGCGCTTGGCCCCCATTGCAGCAGCAGGAGCCACCTCCATGGACACCACGCTGCCTATCATTGTTCGTTGCTCGGGATCCGATTATACCATCGTTTCTATATATCATGGTTTTATTGTGGATTTCAGCGTCCCTTTCCTTGTCTCCTTTTTCTGTTCTTCTCTCTTCTTTTGGTAGAAGAACTCAAGTAAAAAGCCTTGCGCTCAATAGCTGTCGGCACGATCTATGATAGCTGTCTCTGCTCAAAAGCAGTCCTATTGCAGATTGTTTTCTTTAAAAAAATCAATTTCTTATTCCTGGTAAATCCCTGTGAAAAAGGATTTTACCCGTCATCGCCGAATTTGTTGAACTGAAAAGTGGAGTTTTTTCGTCCGAAAAGTTTTGCTGATTCGGAAAAAGGTTTTACTTTTGCACCCACTGTCCGCTGCTTGATCGGCTCCGTGCCGTGATGAGAGGATAGGGGATAAAAAGACAGCGATCATTGACATTGTTCATACGAAGAACAAAAGTGTAGTACAAGAAAAAGAGGCGAGAGAAAAGGCTTCGTTCATTCTTTTGCATCTGCTTTTAATATTTAAAGAGCAGGCTGAAAACGAAGGGGATATGATGAATCTTACTCTCGACTTCTTAAGGAAATCTACTCTGTCAAAGAGAAAGAAAAGACCGAGAGGGAAAAAGAAACCGAGGTGTACTACCTGATAAATCGAATTATCGTCAAGGATAATTTTTTCAG
>NZ_KB899208.1 GCF_000378065.1 Porphyromonas gulae DSM 15663
CGGACTAATACCGCATACACTTGCTTGGTTGCATGATCGGGCAAGGAAATATTTATAGCTGTAAGATAGGCATGCGTCCCATTAGCTGGTTGGTGAGGTAACGGCTCACCAAGGCAACGATGGGTAGGGGAACTGAGAGGTTTATCCCCCACACTGGTACTGAGACACGGACCAGACTCCTACGGGAGGCAGCAGTGAGGAATATTGGTCAATGGGCGAGAGCCTGAACCAGCCAAGTCGCGTGAAGGATGACTGTCCTAAGGATTGTAAACTTCTTTTATACGGGAATAACGGGCGATACGTGTATTGCTGTGAATGTACCGTAAGAATAAGCATCGGCTAACTCCGTGCCAGCAGCCGCGGTAATACGGAGGATGCGAGCGTTATCCGGATTTATTGGGTTTAAAGGGTGCGTAGGTTGTTCGGTAAGTCAGCGGTGAAAACTGAGCGCTCAACGTTCAGCGTGCCGTTGAAACTGCCGGGCTTGAGTTCAGAGGCGGCAGGCGGAATTCGTGGTGTAGCGGTGAAATGCATAGATATCACGAGGAACTCCGATTGCGAAGGCAGCTTGCCATACTGCGACTGACACTGAAGCACGAAGGCGTGGGTATCAAACAGGATTAGATACCCTGGTAGTCCACGCAGTAAACGATGATTACTAGGAGTTTGCGATATACCGTCAAGCTTCCACAGCGAAAGCGTTAAGTAATCCACCTGGGGAGTACGCCGGCAACGGTGAAACTCAAAGGAATTGACGGGGGCCCGCACAAGCGGAGGAACATGTGGTTTAATTCGATGATACGCGAGGAACCTTACCCGGGATTGAAATGTAGACGACGGATGGTGAAAGCCGTCTTCCCTTCGGGGCGTCTATGTAGGTGCTGCATGGTTGTCGTCAGCTCGTGCCGTGAGGTGTCGGCTTAAGTGCCATAACGAGCGCAACCCACATCGGTAGTTGCTAACAGGTTTAGCTGAGGACTCTACCGAGACTGCCGTCGTAAGGCGTGAGGAAGGTGTGGATGACGTCAAATCAGCACGGCCCTTACATCCGGGGCGACACACGTGTTACAATGGGAGGGACAAAGGGCAGCTACCGGGCGACCGGATGCGAATCTCGAAACCCTTCCCCAGTTCGGATCGGAGTCTGCAACTCGACTCCGTGAAGCTGGATTCGCTAGTAATCGCGCATCAGCCATGGCGCGGTGAATACGTTCCCGGGCCTTGTACACACCGCCCGTCAAGCCATGGGAGTCGGGGGTACCTGAAGGGCGTAACCGCAAGGGGCGCACTAGGGTAATACCGGTGACTGGGGCTAAGTCGTAACAAGGTAGCCGTACCGGAAGGTGCGGCTGGAACACCTCCTTTCTGGAGTTCGGACTTGAGAAGCAAGGATGGTTCTTGAGAAACGATAAGGAGATTTTTCTGAAGGTAGTAGTCTCTATGTAAGAGACTGGTATCGCCTTCGGTTTCGACTCTCGGCTTTTTTATTTTAAAAGAATCTTTACTGCACAGACTGCAATAGAAGCATCAGCTGTTCGACGTATGAATAAAACGAATATAACCTGCGGATATTCTCTGTGGCGCGCCTTGGGCGCGGCGGGGGG
>NZ_KB899209.1 GCF_000378065.1 Porphyromonas gulae DSM 15663
TTGGATATTTATGGCTCTGTTCGTAACTTTGCCGGGCGTTCTTTGAGCGATTGTCCGTTCAGGTATCAGGGACAGTATGAGGATGAGGAGACAGGATTGTATTACAATCGGTTTAGGTATTATTCGCCTGATAGCGGAATCTATATCAGTCAAGACCCAATAAGACTTGCAGGGAATAATCCTACACTGTATGCTTACGTTCACGATACAAATGTGTGGATAGATTCTTGGGGATTAAAAGGAACAGGAATACCATTTCAAGTAGGACTACATGAAGATTTAATTAAAATAAATGCAGGCACAGGATTGGATTCACATCACGTAGGACAAAAAGCACTAATGGATAAGTTAGTAGCTAATTATGATGAAATGAAAGCCCCTGCAATTTTAGTTCCTTCAGTTGGTCATACGAGAACAAAAGATGGTGTAGGCATTGTTTCAAGAAGTCCTATAAATCCTAAGACTGGTAAGCCGTTTACTAATGCAAGAGAATTATTGGCAAGAGATATAAGGGAATTACGGAGGGTATATGGCGATACTATTTCTAATAAACAACTTCAAGAACTTATTAATTTAAATAAATCGATGTACCCCGAAATGAATAAGCCTAAAACGGGGCACCATTAAATCAAAGTAAGTATGACAGCACAAGAGTTTGTAAAAAACGTAAGTCAAGAAGTTTTCAAGGATACGTATAATTACTATCTTGAAACGCTTCCAACTCCAGTAGTAGGAACAGACAAGTATTGGGAAAATAGCAAAGCCTTATACCATAGTTTGAATGATGAACAGAAAAAACAATTGCATTTTTTTGTAAAACTGGTTATGCAAGATGTGGTCTCTACAATATTTGGGAAATTAGACAATATATCTTCGTATGAAAATCAAGATGGTTCTTTTGAGCTTAACATAAATGGACATGCTATAAATGGCGATTTGCAAGAGATTTTCTTAATGAATATAGAGGAATATAACATGTAGCTCTTTTAATCTAAATACACGGTCTGTCTGCTTATTTTTTTACCGCTTTTAAGACGATGCCCCCCTTCACGAGTGGACGGAGGAAGAGAAAAAAGTAACGGAACAGACAGAAGATGGAAGAGGCGAAAGCCTGATAACGTGGCTCTTCGAAGAGGGTACATTCATACCTGCGGCAAAGATAGTTGGCGATAAATCATACAGCATTATTACAGACTACTTGGGTACTCCAACTGAAATGTTCAACTCTGATGGAGAAAAAACATGGTCGGCAGAATTGGATATTTATGGCTCTGTTCGTAACTTTGCCGGGCGTTCTTTGAGCGATTGTCCGTTCAGGTA